>CAYFMP010000023.1:23602-48303 GCA_964344215.1 uncultured Thalassospiraceae bacterium
GCTACTCGCTGTTTACCCGAGATCCCTTCGATTCGATCCAGCAGGAGCCGCGTCAATCGTCAACGCTGATCGTCGACAATGTTGCCGCCTACCTGCAACTGATTCGCGAAACCGGCGCCGGAACCGTACCGCTGCCGGCCCAATGCAAGATATTCAACGACATTCGCCTCAAGCCGTTAATCGGCAATATTCTTCTCGAACAAGCCTGGAACGCACCCCACGGCACCGGCGAAATCTGCATGATCGACAACGCGACCGTTCTGCATGCCAGCTATTACAAGCCCGATCGCGGCTATCCGATCGGCGTACGCTACCTTTTCTAGCTGTTTCTTCCGAGCCCTAACGGGCGCAACAACTGGATAGGGAACGCGGCTTTCCGTTTCCGATCCTTGCGAATTGGGGCCGATCACGCGACCGAGATTTGTACGGCTCGCGCCGGAGAGCTACATTCTAGGGAAGAAAGCACGATAACCCGATAACAACGGGAGATGGCTTCATGGCGTTTCGAGCTGTTGCGCTCGACGACAAATACGCGCTGGAAGAAGGCCGGGTCTACTTGAACGGCACCCAGGCGCTGGTTCGCCTGACCCTGATGCAGCGCCAACGCGACTTGGCCGCCGGCCTGAATACGGCGGGTTACGTTACCGGCTACAGGGGTTCGCCCTTGGGCGGTGTGGATCGCGAGTTCGGCCGTGCCCAGCCGTTCCTCGATTCCCACCAAATCACATTCCATCCGGCCGTCAACGAGGACTTGGCGGCGACGGCGCTGTGGGGCACCCAGCAGGTCAATCTCTACCCCGGCGCCATCCACGACGGGGTATTCGGACTTTGGTACGGAAAGGGGCCCGGCGTCGACCGTTCGGGCGACGCCTTCCGTCATGCCAACATGGCCGGCACGTCGGAAAACGGTGGCGTTCTGTTGCTGGCCGGCGACGACCCTGCCTGCAAATCGTCAACTGTGCCGAGCCAGAGCGAACACGCCCTGATGGATGCCAACATCCCGGTCCTCAATCCGGCCAACGTTCAGGAAGTCCTCGACTTCGGTCTCTTCGGATGGGCCATGTCGCGTTATTCCGGGTGCTGGATCGGCATGAAGTGTATCACCGACAACGTCGACAGTTCGGCTTCCGTCGCCGTCGATCCCGAGCGGGTGAGGATTGTCCTGCCCGATGATTTCGAGATGCCGGAAGGTGGTCTGCATATCCGTTGGCCGGACCCGCCCCTGGACCAGGAATACCGTCTCCAGAAGCACAAGATCTATGCGGCGCTGGCTTTTGCCCGCGCCAACGGCCTCAATCGCATCTCCATTGACAGTTCAGCGCCGCGTTTCGGGGTCGTTTCGACCGGCAAATCCTATCTCGATACCCTGCAGGCCCTTTCCGACCTCGGCATTGGAGCCGACGAGGCCGAACAGATCGGCCTTCGGCTTTACAAAGTCGGCATGCCGTGGCCGCTGGAGAAGGAAGGCGTGCGCCAGTTCGCCGAAGGATTGGATGAAATACTCGTGGTTGAGGAAAAACGCGCCGTCATGGAGAACCAGCTCAAGGAGCAGCTCTACAACTGGCGGGCCGACGTGCGACCGCGGGTGGTCGGAAAGTTTGATGAGAACGGCGAATGGATCCTTCCCTCGGCCGGCGAATTGACGCCGGCCCGCATTGCCCGTGTCATCGCGGCCCGCATCGCGCGCTTTCACGAAAGCGACGCGATCCAGGCCCGGCTTTCATTCTTGGAAGCCAAGGAACGCGCTCTGGAAGAGCGTCAGACCAAGATCCAGCGTATCCCCTATTTCTGCTCGGGGTGCCCACACAACACCTCGACCCGCGTTCCTGAAGGATCGCGCGCCGCCGCCGGCATCGGTTGCCACTACATGGCGATCTGGATGGACCGCGATACCTCGACCTTCACCCATATGGGAGCCGAGGGCGCCAACTGGATCGGCCAGGCGCCGTTTACCAAGGAAAATCACATCTTCGCCAATCTCGGCGACGGCACCTACTTCCATTCCGGCATCATGGCCATTCGCGCCGCCGTCGCCGCCGGGGTCAACATCACCTACAAGATACTCTACAACGACGCCGTCGCCATGACCGGCGGCCAACCCATGGACGGCCCCCTCGACGTGCCGATCATTTCGCGCCAGGTCGAAGCCGAGGGTGTCACGCGCATTGCCGTCGTCTCCGATGAACCCGACAAGTATCCGATCGGTGCCGGCTTTGCCGCCGGCGTAACATTCCATCACCGCGACGATCTGGACACGGTACAGCGAAGCTTGCGCGAAACGACGGGCGTCTCGGTGCTGATCTACGACCAGACTTGCGCCGCCGAGAAGCGGCGGCGGCGCAAGCGCGGCCGTTTCCCGGATCCGCCGGTCCGCGTCTTTATCAACGATGCTGTCTGCGAGGGATGCGGGGATTGCGGCGAGGTCTCCAACTGCGTTTCGTTGCTGCCGGTCGAAACCGAACTCGGCCGCAAACGGGCCATCGACCAATCGTCCTGCAACAAGGATTACTCGTGCCTGAAGGGATTTTGTCCCAGTTTCGTGACCGTGTTGGGGGCCGAACCCAAGAAACCGGCCGATGAGGAAACGGCGCCGGGCAGCTTTCCTTTCCCGACTCTGCCGGAGCCGTCCCCGGCGCCCTCGGAGGCACCCTACTCCATCGTCGTTACCGGTATCGGCGGCACCGGCGTCGTCACCATCGGCGCCGTCCTGGCCGTGGCCGCACACATGGAAGAGAAGGGCGTGTCGGTGCTCGACGTCGCCGGACTGGCGCAGAAAAACGGCGCCGTCTATTCGCACGTCCGAATAGCCGACGATCCCAACGTCCTGCACGCCGTGCGCATAGCAGCCGGCGGCGCCGACTTGCTCCTCGGTTGCGACCTGGTGACGGCGGGCGGCGCCGAAACGCTCGGCAAAATGCAGGACGGCGTAACACGCGCCGTAATCAACGGGCAGCGTACCATGACGGCCGATTTTACCGGCGACCCGGACGCCCGTTTCCCGACCGACGAGCTAACCGACAACATTACCCGGGCGACGGGCCCGTGCGATTTCATCGAAGC
This sequence comes from uncultured Thalassospiraceae bacterium, assembly GCA_964344215.1. Lineage (GTDB taxonomy): Bacteria > Pseudomonadota > Alphaproteobacteria > Rhodospirillales > Casp-alpha2 > CAYFMP01. The sequence continues at coordinate 26,663 of CAYFMP010000023.1, forward strand.
CACCAAATTGGCGACGCGGCTGCTGGGCGACTCGATTGCCGCCAACATGTTCATGGTCGGCTACGCCTACCAGAAAGGCTACCTGCCGGTATCGTCCAAATCCATCGAAGCCGCTATCGAGCTGAATGGCGTCGCCGTCGACTTCAACCGCAACGCTTTCCTGTGGGGACGCCGCACCGCCCATGACGCGACCGCTGTCGCCGCGCTGGTCAAGCCCAAGCCCCGGCCCGGCCGCGTAAAGCGACCCGAGGAGGATACTTTTTTCGGCCGCCGGGTGTCCCACCTCACCGATTACCAGAATGCGGCCTATGCCCGACGTTACGCCGATCTGGTCGAGCGCGCTCGCGAAGCCGAGAGAACCCGCGCGCCCGGTCTCGAAGGGTTCGCCGACGCCGTCGAGAGAGGTTATTTCAAGGTCTTGGCGATAAAGGATGAGTACGAGGTGGCCCGGTTGTATACCAACGGCCGCTTCGAGTGGCGTCTGCGCGAACGGTTTGGAGACCACTACAAGCTCAGGTTCCATTTGGCTCCGCCGTTGCTGGCAGCCCGCGATCCACGCACCGGGCACCTGATCAAGCGTGAGTTCGGCGGCTGGATGATGACGGTCTTCCGCCTGTTGGCCAAGCTCAAGGCGCTGCGTGGTACCCCGTTCGACCTTTTCGGGCGCACCGCCGAGCGCCGCGCCGAGCGACGGCTCGTCACCGAATACGAAAAGACGATCGAAAGGGTGATCGCCGAGCTGTCGCCGGACAACCATGCGATCGCCTGCGATCTGGCCGGACTACCGCTGCAGATCCGAGGCTTCGGCCACGTCAAGCAGACCGCCATGGAAACCGCCAGGGCCTGCGAACAGCAGCTCATGGCCGAGTTCGAGTCAGGCGGCGACGGAACAAGAGAAGCGGCCGAGTAGCGAAGACGATATGATCCCCACCCTGCCTTCCCTTCGCTCCGACGGGCTGCGGTAAAAGGTGGCGGTGGCGCGGTGAACGCGCTACAAAGGATGGGCCCCGGACACATCGCCAATCGGCCGCGCGCTCAATTTCCAGGAGGCGAGCATGAACGTAGGCGAACTTCTCAAACGGTCCGGAAAGTCCGTCATTACGGTGCGGGCCGAGGATACGGTCGAAACCGCTGCGACGGTGCTGGCCACCAACAATATCGGCGCCGTGCCGGTCAGGGACGGCGCCGACGGTCTGGTCGGGGTCCTTTCCGAACGCGACATCGTACGGGCGCTGTCCGCCCATCACGGCAAGACCAGCGAACTCAAGGTCGAGGAACTGATGTCCACCAAGGTGATCACCTGCGGCCCCAACGACGAGGCCGCCAAGGCCCAGGCCGTCATGAACCAGCATCGCATCCGTCACCTGCCGGTGATCGAAGACGGCCGGCTGATCGGCATGATCAGTTCGCGCGACGTCATGGAAACGGTGCTCGAACTGACCGAACTCGAGCGCAACGTGCTGCGCGACTACGCCATCGCCAAGAGCTAAGGCGCTTAGAGCGCGTCTCGGCGATTCCATATCGACGTGAACCGCTCTAAAGCACGAACCACAGCAACGCCGGCAGGGTAGCGAAAGAGATCACCGTCGAGACCACGATGGCACCGGCCACATCGGCCGGACGGGCGTCGTAAAGCGTGGCGTAGAGGTAGTTGAACACCGCCACCGGCATCGTGCATTCGATGATGACGACGCCGCGCATCGTCCCTTCCAGTCCCATCACCTCGGCGAAGCCGACACCGACGACGAAACCGACGCCAAGGCGCAGAACCGACAGGCCGAGGCTGCGCGGCAGGCTGGAGAGTTCGAGTTCGGCCAGCGACACGCCCAACGTGATCAGCATCAACGGAATGGCGAAACCACCGAGGATCTCCAGCGTCTTCATGATCCATCCCGGCACCGGAACCTCGGCATACATCACGAGCAGAGCCAACACGGCCGACCAGATCAGTGGCGCGCGCAGCGCTTCCTTCAAGCTGGCCCGGCCCGAGGTTATCGCCGGGCCGAACAGGAAAATGACCAGCGCGCTGACCGTGAAATAAGAAATCGCCATGGCCAGCCCGGCCTCGCCGAACGCCAGCAGGCACAACGGCAATCCCATGTTGCCGGTATTGGCGAACATCATCGATGGCAGGAAACAACGCAGTTCGAGCCCCGACAGCCGTAAAACCGGAGCCGCCAACGCCCCAAACGCGGCGGTCGTCACCAGCCCCGCCAGAGCCATCTGACCGAAGATCGTCCAATCGATCTGCATGCGGACCAGGGTCGAGAAGATCAGGCAGGGGAAGCCGATGTAGGTGACCAGCCGGGTCACGAAGTTGGTTTCGTAAGGGAGCCCACGTTTGGCCCACGCCAGGCCGACCAGCGCGCATACCAGAACAGGCGCGATCACCCCGAAGATGGTGGCGATCACAGGTTGGCTCCGACCGGTTGGGTTCTGACGCGCCGCATCATGTCGAAGGTGTAAAGAGCGAGCGCCGCCCAGATCAAGGCGAAGGTGATCACGTGGGCGGTGGTGAAGGCTTCGCCGTAAACGAATACGGCCAGCACGAAGTGGCAGCTCGGCGCAATGTATTGGAAGAACCCGACCGTCGCCAACGGCAGCCGTCTGGCGCCCGCCGTAAACAGGATCAGCGGCAGCGCCGTCACCAGGCCGCTGGCCAGGACCACAACGATGCCGCTGCCGCCCTCGGAGGCCACCACCGAGATGCCGGAAAACCCGAGATAGGCGACGTAGGCGAGGGCCGCCGGCACCAACAGCAGCGTTTCGACGAACAGACCGGCGGTGGCGTCGATCGCCACCACCTTGCGGATCAGGCCATAGGCGCCGAAGCTGAAGGCAAGCGACAGTGCGATCCACGGGAATTTGCCGAGCCCGGCCAGCGGTACCATGACGCCGACAGTGGCCAGGCCGACGGCCACCACCTGCCGGCGGTTCAGCCGTTCGCCCAGAAAGACGACGCCGAGCAACACGCTGACCAGTGGGTTGATGTAGTAGCCGAGACTGGATTGCAGAACGAAACCGTTGGCGATCGCCCAAATGAAGATCAGCCAGTTGGCGGCCAGGATCACGGAAGAGAACGCCAGGGTCGCAATCAGCCGGCGGTCGCGCCACGCGAGGCGGACGACGCCGAGGCGTTTCCACGCGAGCAGCAGGACACCGACGAAGACCGCCGACCACAGAGTCCGGTGGGCCAGCATTTCGAGTGCCGGCATCCACGCCACGGCCTTGAAATAGACCGGGATCGCTCCCCACAGCAGGAAAGCGGAGATCGCATAGACCGTACCGGCCTTGCGATCGCGTTCCAATGCCGGCATCTGGGCCCCGTCGGCGGTCACTCGACCCAGGCGATCCTGAGGATGTTGGTGGCGCCGGGCGTCCCGAACGGCACGCCGGCGGTGATGGCTATGGCGTCGCCGGTCTCGGCGAACTCCTCTTCCTTGACGGCCGCCATCGCCGTCACCACCATATCGCGGAAGGTGTGGAGGTCTTCGGTCTGCACCGAATGCACCCCCCAGGCCACGGCCAGTCGGCGCGCGGTGTCGGCTCTCGGCGTCAATCCGAGGATCGGCACCACCGGACGCTCGCGAGCCGCTCTCAACGTCGTCGAACCGGTCGACGAGAAGGTAACGATGACGGCGGCCGAGATGGTCTGCGCGACCTGGCGGGCGGCTGCGGTGATGGCGTCGGCGGCGGTCGCCTCCGGCGCATGGCGGTTGGCTTCGAGTTGGCTGCGGTAGTGCGGATCCAGCTCGACGGTGCGGGTGATGCGGTCCATCATCGCCACCGCCTCGACCGGGTACTCGCCCATCGCCGTCTCCGCCGACAGCATGACGGCGTCGGCGCCGTCGTAAATGGCGGTCGCCACGTCGGACGCCTCGGCCCGGGTCGGGGTCGGCGCGTGCACCATGGAATCGAGCATCTGGGTGGCGACGACGACCGGCTTGCCGGCCTCGCGGCAAGCCAGGATGATGCGTTTCTGCAGGCCCGGCACCTCCTCGGGCGGCACCTCGACACCGAGGTCGCCGCGCGCCACCATCACCGAATCGGACAGATTGACGATTTCGTCGAGGTGTTCCAATGCCTGCGGTTTTTCGAGCTTCGACATCACCCCGGCCCGGCCGGCGATCAGCTTGCGGGCCTCGGCGATGTCCTCCGGGCGCTGCACGAACGACAGCGCCACCCAGTCGACGCCAAGCTCGAGACCGAAACGCAGGTCCTCCAGGTCCTTCTCCGTCAGCGGCGTCAGATCGAGAACTGCGCTCGGCACGTTGAGGCCCTTGTGATCTGAAAGCTCGCCGCCGGTGACGACCTCGGTGTCGGCGAAATCAGGACCGCACTCGACCACGTTGAGGCGGATGCGGCCGTCGTCCATCAACAGCTGGGTGCCGGCCGACAAAGCGCTGAACACCTCCGGGTGCGGCAGCGGCGCGCGATCGTTGGTACCGAGCATCGTATCGAGGTCGAGTCGAAACGACTGGCCGGCATCGAGGATGGTGTGTCCGTTCTCAAACTCGCCTACCCGAAGCTTCGGCCCTTGCAGGTCAAGCAGGATGCCGACGGCGCGGCGGTAACGCTTCTCGAGACTGCGGATGATGTCGAAACGGCGCTTGTGGTCGTCTTGCGAGCCGTGGCTGAGATTGAGGCGAAAGACGTCGGCGCCGGCCTCGAAAAGCTCGGCGATGGTTTTCTCATCCGATGTCGCCGGGCCCAGGGTGGCGATGATCTTGGCGCTTCTGAAACGTCTCATTTCCCGATGACCATAAGGGTAAGCCCTTGTTTCCGCCAGACTTTTCACAAATGTTTCACAATTCGCGCGAACCTCGCGCCAGGCCGGGGTGTTGATTGGGGGCGGCATCGGGTATTCTGCCCTGCGCTCACCCGACGAGGGTCTTATCGTCTTGGAGTGATATGATGTAAGACGCGAATAAGTCCCCTATGTATATGAACTGGAGGGCGATTCACGATTCGAATCGTCGGGATTTGAAACGATCGCACTCTTAAACCGAGGCCTTAGAAAGGCATGATCAAGAAACTGGTTTCCAAGGCACTGCTTCCCCTGGTTCTCGACAAGAAGGCGCGCGGCAAGCTCGAGCCCGCCGCCGAGCCGGCCAAGGCGCCGAAGCCGGCGGCGCCTAAGAAACGGACCAGGCCCGACAACCCGGCCGGGACCTCGAAATCGACCGCCGCCGCCCGGCGCATGGCCGCCTCGATTGCCGACCTGCCCGGTCCCGACCCGATCCCCGACAACCTGAGCCGGGCCGAGACCGAGGCGCTGATCAAGGAGAGCCTGGCCGAGGCCGAGCGCCAGGTCGAACGGCGCATCATCACGGGTCCGAGCCGCGCCGACCTGATCCGCCAGGCGGTCGCCGTTCAGCGCTCGAAAACCGGCGTCTTCGACGAGTTGAGCAAGGAACAGCGCGAAAAGCTCTACGTGGTCGCCATGAAGACCCTCAACCTCGACCCGACCGGCGGCAACGACGGATAGGGCGCGCGGCCCGGCACGGCCCGGTCCAGCCCGCCCTGAATACGATCTTGTTCTTGGCATTTCTCCGCAACTGGTTAAGATGGCTGAAAATGGGGGGGGCGGGATAGCCGAAACTACGTATCCGGAGGCCACCTGTGGGGGAGTCTAGGTTGGACGATCTCAAGAACGAACTGGGCGGGCTGCTCCGCTATATCCAGCGCGTCCGCATCGAAATCGCCGCCATCGACCGGCCGGCCGAGGAGGCCCACGGGTTCGATTCGATGGGCGACCAGCTCGACGCCATCGTCCACGCCACCGAGGAAGCCACCAACACCATCATGAACGCGATGGACAGCAACGAGGACGCCATCGGCAAGCTGCGCGCCAAGCTCACCGACCCCGACGACGTGGCGTTGTTGGATCGGATCTCCAACAACGGCAACGACGTCTTCGAGGCGTGTTCGTTCCAGGACATCACCGGTCAGCGCGTCAACAAGGTGATCAAGTCGATCACCTACGTCGAGGAGCGCGTCAACGCCCTGGTCGGCATCTGGGGCAAGGACGAACTCGACAAGGTCGAGGTCGAGCCGGTCACGGAAAAGACCGACGACGAGCAACTCCTCGACGGCCCGCAACTCGAAGGCAAGGGCCTGTCGCAGGCCGACGTCGACGCCCTGTTCGATTGATCGCCCGGCCGTTTCGTGCTTGGTTGCGCCGACGCCTTAATCCAACCCCTATCGTGAGGACCGAGATGCCGTTTTCCCTGTTCCGCGCCGTGGCGCTGGCCGCCGCCGTTCTGTTGACCGCCACCCGGCCGACCGCCGCCGCCGACCCCGAGAACACGCTCTACATGGACCTCAAGGACGGCCGCGTCACCATCGAGATGCGCCCCGATCTGGCGCCCAAGCACGTGGCGCGCATCAAGCAACTGGTCCGCCAGGGCTTCTACGACGGCCTCGCGTTCCACCGCGTCATCGCCGGCTTCATGGCGCAGGGCGGCGATCCGAAGGGCAACGGCACCGGCGGATCCGGCACCAAAATCCCGGCCGAATTCTCGAACGAACCGCACGTCCGCGGCACCGTTTCGATGGCCCGCGCCGGCCATCCCGACAGCGCCGATTCGCAGTTCTTCATCGTCTTCGCCAAGGCCGCCTACCTCGACGGCAAGTACACGGTGTGGGGCAAGGTAACCGACGGCATGCAGCACGTCGGCAAGATCAAGCGCGGCGACAAGGCCCGCAACGGCACCGTCGTCGACCCCGACAGGATCATCAAGATGCAGGTTGCGGCCGACGTCAAATAGCGCGTGGCCGGCTGCTTCGATCCGGTAAAAAACCTTAGCATTCCTTATCATCCGGGCCGACGAAAGTGTCCGGAAACGTCCATGAAGGCCCGGTTTTGTCCTGTTCGACCGGGGGCGGCCCCGGTTCTCGCAGGAACGGCGGTGGCCCGAAGCCGGCCGTCCCCCGTCCAACCGGCAGAGGGATGGGATGGGAGGGACCTCCCAAAAACTCCGCTTCACAGCCGCCGGGCTTCGTTGCCTGCAACCGATCCGCCCGAGAGATTCACAATGTCAAAGAGCACCTCCCGCCGTTGATCGACAGGGTTATTTTCTCCTATATACGGCTTTTTCACATATTTGTCAAGAACAAAAAGCGTTAAATCGTCTGAAATACCGGGCGTCGGCCTCGCATCCCCGTATCCGAGGGCAACGCCCGCCACCCGATCCAGTCTATGAATGCGACGGCAACGTTCCCATATGTGGAAGTGATCGTGGCGTCGTCACCGGCAGTCGGCGCTGGCGCCGCCTCGAAATGGCATCCCGACTCATCTCCTGGTATGATTCGGCTCCTGGGGAGATTATGCAAAGGCCGATCCGATGATGCCGCGAGGGTTCGAAGCGAGATGTACTTTCGCTTCCGCGATCCTTGCCGGCGCCATCCTGTCATTAGCGCTGGCGGCGGCGGTCGCCTCGCCGGTGGCGGCACAGGCAACGAAAACGGACCCAGCCACGGCCGCGCCCGAATACGTGATCGCCGCCATGCCGCGCCATTGGCCGCCGCAATACGATGTCGACGAGAAGGGCAAACCGCTCGGTTTCGCCATCGACATCATGGGTGAGATCGCCAAGCGAGCCGGGTTCGAGGTCAGGTACCTGGTTGCCGAAAGTTTCCTCGAGGCCGTTAAATGGCTGAACGAGGGCAAGGCCGACCTGATCCCGAACAGCGGCATCGTACCCGAGCGTGCCAAAACGTCTTCCTTCACCAGCCCCCTGGAGACGTTCGTCATATCGATTTTCGTTAGATCCAATACCCAGGACATCAGGGGCGTCGAAGACCTCGTCGGCCGCAGTTTGGCCGTTGTCGAGAGGAATGTCGGTCTGTTCATGTTCGGCAAGCGAGAGGACATCGACGTTCACGTCTTCAAGGATGTCCGAAGCGCCCTGTTCGATCTGATGGCCGGACGTGTCGACGCCCTCGTCTATCCCGCCCCTGTCCTCACCTATCTGGCGAGGAAGAGCGGGATCGAGGATCGGATCAAGACGGTCGGCCCGCCGTTGCGGGAGGTCAAGCGCGGTATCCGGGTTAGGAAGGGAGACGACGTCCTGTTGGCAATCCTCAACAAAGCGGTCGAGGGTTTCATCGGCACGCCCGAGTACCAGCGCATCTACACCAAGTGGTACGGTGTCCCCGTGCCGTTCTGGACGGCCGCCCGAGTCGCCTGGGTGATGGGCGGAGTCGTGGCCCTGCTTCTCGTCTCCATGGCGTGGTGGCGATACCAAACCGGCGCCCGGATGATCCGGGTGCTCTCTCAAAGCGAAGCGCGGTTCAGGGACATCGCCGAGACGGCATCCGATTGGTTCTGGGAGATGGACGAGAACCTACTGTTCACCTACCACTCGCCACGCTATTTCGAGATCACCGGTTTTCGCCCCGAAGACAAGATCGGCACCGCCCGCACCCAGTACGTCGATGCGTCCGAGTTGAAAATGGACGCCGAGAAATGGGCCGCCCATATGGCGGATCTGGAGGCCCGGCGACCCTTCACGGGCTTCGAGTATGAATTCCGAACCAAGAGCGGACGCACCGTCAGTGCCCGCATCAGCGGCATGCCCGTTTTCGACGCCGACGGCGCTTTCCGAGGCTACCGGGGAAGCGGAACCGACATCACCGAGCGCAAGAAGACAGAGCGGGCTTTGGAGCTGATTCGGTTCGCCCTCGACAACGCCGGAGACGCCGCCCTCGGTCTCGATCGGGAAGGTCGCGTCGTCTATGCGAACAATACCAGTTGCGACCTGTTGGGGTATTCGCACGAAGAGATCCTTGGCCTCGCGGTAACCGACTACGACCACAATGCCTCGATAGAGGATTTCGAACGAGCCTGGGAGCGGGTCAGGACAACCGGGCCCTACGTCTTCGAGGCGACTTATTCGACGAAGGGAGGAGAAAGCGTTCCGGTCGAGGTATCCCTGTGCTTCGTGGATTTCGGCGGCGAGGAATTGGTGATAGGTCTCTCCCGCGATATCAGCGAAAGGAAAGCCACCGAGGAAGCCCTGCTCGACGCGTTAAAAGAGGCGGAGACGGCAAACAGCGCCAAATCGGAGTTCCTGGCCAATATGAGCCACGAACTGCGCACCCCTTTGAACTCCATCATCGGCTTTTCCGACCTGATCAGGGGGCAGACGTTCGGCCGGCTCGGCGATGGCCGGTATCTGGAGTACGCATCGAACATCAATATCTCGGGCTACCACCTCCTTTCCATCATCAGCGACCTCTTGGACGTCTCGAAAATCGAGGTCGGAGCCTTGGAGCTTGTCGACGAAGAGATCGACGTCGGCGAAATGATCACGTCGTCGGTCGGCATGATAGATGAACGCGCCGCCGAGGCCGGCGTCAAGGTAGCGACGCGAATGGACAGCGACCTGCCCAATCTCCGTGGGGATATGCTGAGGTTAAGACAAATGCTTTTGAACCTGCTCAGCAACGCCGTCAAATTCACCCCGGCCGGCGGTAAGATCACGGTCACCGGCAGCCGCGGGGAAAGTGGCGCCATCGCCCTTACGGTCGAGGATACCGGGGTCGGGATGATCTCCGATGATCTCGGGGAGATCACCAAGCCCTTCGTTCAACTGGGCAGCAGCCTGACCCGCAACCAGGACGGAACCGGATTGGGGCTGACGATCGTCAGTTCGTTGGCGGAGATGCATGGCGGCGAACTCACCTTCACGAGCCAGCCCGGCAAGGGAACGGCGGCGACGATCCGGTTTCCGGCCGAGCGAACCATTCGCTGACAGCCTCGAGGGAGGTTGCGTTCGGCGACCCGAACCGCCCCTGCCTAGAGCGGCGTCCGATCGGTTGGAACCGGTAAACGGTTCAAGTCGATCGGATATTGCTCCAGCCTTCCAGTACGTCGGTGTCGATGACGTTGATCGGCGCCCCTGCCTGATAGGCGACGATCTGGTCGAAGACGTCGCTGAACTGGATTTCGTACTCGTCGCGGCTGACGTAGTCGATGTGGGGTGTGGCGACGACGTTGTCGATGCCGAACAGCGGATGGCCGGGGTCGCCTACCGGCCGGTCCGGGCCGCGCCGCCGCTGGTGGCGGCTCTCAACCTGGCCTGCCGGGCGGTCGACCACTCGGCGGCCGGCCGCGGCTTCCTGGACGTGGTGCGGGAGCTGGCCGCCAGCCTCGGCGACGACGGCCTGCCGCCCAAAGACAACCCGGCCGGCTGAGCGGGCGGGCGCAGCCACCCCTGGCGCAGCCTCGACCAGGCGGCAGGTCGGCGGTGGCCCCAACCGGAGGCGGAGATGGCCTGGTCCCTTAGTCCGGCAGGCCGAGGCGACGCAGGATGGAGAGAACGCCTTTTCCGGCGTCGTCGGCTTTCATCATGCCATGTCCGAACGACGCCACCGAGATCGTCGGGTCGACGTCGGTTGCCGAGCGCACCGCCGCCCGCGCCGCCTTGTCGCGGCCGAGCGCGGCGTAGGCGAGCGCCTGACCGATGTGGGCGTGGGCGGCGTGGATGGTCATCGGCGTGCGTTCGAGGAATTCCGCAAAGGCGGCCAGGGCCGCCTTGGGCTGCTCGGCGTCGAGGTAGGCGAATCCCAACTCCTCGAGGAACCAGTCCGGATAATAGGGGCTCAAGCGCATCGCCCGCTTCATCATGCGGATGGCTTCGTGCGGCCGCCCCGCCTTGTGGAGGAACAAGGCGAGCAGGGCGGAGTTGTTGGCGTGGTTGGGGGCGAGCGCGACCGCCTTCTCGCCGGCCGCGACGGCGTCGTCGTGGCGTCCGTGAAAAAGGTCGATGGCGCCCTGCAGGGTGTAGACGTCGGGCAAATCATGGTCCAGGGACCACGCCTGTTCGGCCAGGAAGGCGGCCCGTTCGATGGCGTTGTTGCGGTCGTCGCTCCATCCGAACTGGGCGTCGAACCAGTGGGTCCAGGCCAGCAGCGCGTAGGCCAGACCGTAGCCGCGGTCGGCCTTGATGGCGTCTTTGAACAAGCGGCGGGCCGCCGCGTTGTCCGCCTTGTTGCGGCGGTAGAAATGCAAGACCCCCTTGTTGAGATGTTTCCAGGCCTCGAGGCTGCGCGTGTGCCTGCGATGCACGCGCATCTGTTCGCCGGCGGTGAGTTCGATCTGCAGGGCGGTGACGATGCGCTCGGTGATCTCGTCCTGTAGCGCGAACAGGTCGGTCGTCTGGCGGTCGTAGCGCTCGCTCCACAGGTGGTTGCCGGAAAGCGCATCGATCAACTGAGCGGTGACGCGGATCCGCTCGCCCGACTTCTGGATGCTGCCCTCGAGCACGTAGCGGACGCCGAGGTCGGACGACACTTCCTGCACCCTCACCGGCTTTCCCTTGTAGGTGAAGGTGGAATTGCGGGCGATGACGAACAGGCCGGAAACCTGCGACAGCGCCGCGATGATGTTCTCGCTGATGCCGTCGGCAAGATGGTCCTGATCCGCGTCCCGGCTCAGGTTGTCGAACGGCAGGACGGCGATCGACGGCTTGTCCGGCAGCGGGAAGGCCATGCGTTCGACCGAAGCCGGTTCCACATCCGGTGACCACGGCCGCCACGCCGCGACGCCGCCAACCACCGCCAGCACGACCGCCGCCGCGACGACCAGGGCGGGACGCGCCCACGCCGCGCCGGCGGCGGCGGGTTCGCCGACGATTCGCCCGGCCGCTTCCGGCGCCAACACCACCCGGTAGACCGGGATCGGCCTTTCGATGTTCTTGACCGACTGTTCGCCGAGGAACTCGTAACCGACGTCGAGCTTGCCGCGAACCTCGTCGAGGACCTTCTGGGAGATACAGATGCCGCCCGGCTCGGCCAGGCTCTCCAGCCTGGCCGCGACGTTGACGCCGTCGCCGTAAAGCTCGTCGCGGTCGACGATGACGTCGCCCAGGTTGACGCCGATCCGGAACCGCACCCGGCGGTCGTCGGCCAAGCCTTCGTTGCGGGCCGCCAAGTCGCGCTGAACGTCGACGGCGCAGCCGACGGCGACGACAATGCTGGCGAACTCGGCCAGCACCGCGTCGCCGGCGTAGTGCAGGACCTGACCGCCGTGTTTTTCGATAAGGGCGGAGACGGCGTCGAGGTAGGTGCTCAGCGTGCGGTGGGTTCCCTCTTCGTCGGCGCCGGACAGCCGGCTGTAGCCGGCGACGTCGGCGTAGACAATCGCTGCGAGCTTTCGGGTGAGGCCTTGCTCGGCCATGCGCTCCTCCGGATCGGGGCCGGCCGATTCCAACGATGATGATAGAGAAGCGCTAACGCAAACGCCACTCCCGGCGCACCCCCCTACTCCGCCGCCTCGACCTGCAACGGCACGGACGAACGGATATGCAGGTCGCGCTGCGGGAACGGGAAGTGAATTCCTTCGGCCTGGAAGCTGTCCCAGATGCCGAGCAGGATATCGCTGCGCACGTTGGCGATGCCGTTCTGCGGGTCGTTGATCCAGACCCTGAGCTCCATGTCGACCGAGTTGTCGCCGAACCCCATCATCCGGCACACCGGGGCCGGGTCGGCGAGCACCCGCTCGCTCGTCTTGGCCGCCTCGACGGTCAGTTCCATCGCCTTATGCACGTCGGCCCCGTAGTCGATGCCGACCGGCAGCCTGAGCCGCACCCGGCGGTGCGTATACGACCAGTTCTCGACCCGCTGCGAGATCAGTTCCTCGTTGGGGATCAGATGCTCGGTGCCGTCCCGGGTGATGACCGAGACGTAGCGGGCGCCCAACGAATTGATCCAGCCGAAGGTGTCGCCGACGGCGATGACGTCGCCCGGCTTGACCGAGCGGTCGGCCAACAGGATGACGCCGCTGATCAGGTTGGAGAACACTTTTTGCAGGCCGAAGCCTATCCCTAAGCCGACGGCGCCGGAGAACACCGCGAACGCGGTCAGGTCGATGCCGACGGTGTCCAAGCCGACGACGACGGCGATGGTGAACAGCAGAATCTTGAACAGCTTGGCAAACAGCACGCCGGCCGCCGGCGTCACGCCGGGCATGGCGCGCAGGCGGCGTTCGACCAGCCTGGCGAGCACGCCGGCCAGCCACAGCAGCACGCCGACGGCGACGATCCCCTTGGCGACCCCCAACACCGAGATGCGGACCTCGCCGAACCTCAGCGCCATGCTGTCGAGGACCGCCGTCGTCGGATCCAGGAGGCCTGTGATGTTCAGCGCCGCGATGGTCCAGGCGATCAGCGCTATCGCGTTCGACCAAGCCTTGTTGCGGATCAGGCTGGAGGCGAGGCGGATGATGACCCAGGCGGTCAGCAGGCTGACCACGACCTCGATCAGGTGGTTGGGCCAGCCGGCGTTCTCGGCGGCGAACACCGAGAACCACTGCCCGACCAGCCAGATGACCGGCAGGCTCAACGGCGCCAGGGCGTCGGCGGCCGGCTTGCCGAAGCGCCGGTACCACGGATACGGCCACGGCCGCTCCAGCCAGGCTTGGCACCTGCCGGAAACGCTCCAGGCGATCAGGAAGGCGAGGGCGACGACGGCGAACTGGGTGACGGCCGAGAGCACGAAGACGTGGGCCTGCGCCCAGGCCGTGGCCTCGGCCAGCTTCGCCTCGACGAAGGCGGGATCGAACAGTCTCTCCAAGCGCTCCCCCGGGGCCGGCAAGCGGCATCGCCGGCCGGCGTCCTTAACAATACGGCAGCCGGGCTCGGGCCACCAAGCGACGGCCTGAAAAGCTTGCTGGCTTTGGGTTTCAGGGAATCGGCGCGAATCGCCGTTTGGCCCGGAAACCGCGACTCGGGGAGCCGCCCATCGGTCTATTCGGCGGCCGAGGGCTGCGTCGCCGGGCGACCGAGGATGGAAACGTTCTCAGGGCTGGGGTCGCCGGGGATCATCAGGGCGAGGACCAGAGAGACGCCGGCCAGCAGGGCGGCGGCCAGGAACACGTAGGCGCTGGAAACCACCCACAGGAAGCCGAACACGGCCGGGATGAAGACGGCGACGATGTGCGAGATGGTGAAGCTGACGCCGGAAGACGATGCGATGTCGGCCGGGTCGGCGATCTTCTGGAAGTAGGTCTTGATGGCGATGGCCATGGCGAAGAACACGTGATCGACGATGTAGAGGCCGGCCGCGATCCACGGCACCTCGACGAAGGCGTAGGCGACGAAGACGCAGACCAGCCCGGTGTACTCGACGACGAGGGCCCGGCGCTCGCCGAAGCGGCGGATCAGGCGGCCGATCTTCGGGGCGAGATAGATGGTCATCGCCATGTTGACCATGAACAGCAGCGAGATCTGGGCGACTGAGAAGCCCAACTTCTCGACCATCAGGAAGCCGGCGAAGACGACAAAGATCTGGCGCCTGGCGCCGGACATGAAGACCAGCGCGTACCACAGCCAGTAACGGCCTCTGAGCACGATCTTCTTGTTCTGCTCGACCTCGGCCTCGAAGCGCGGGAAGGCGGCCCAGCAGAACAGCGTGATGGCCACCGCCAGGCCGCCGCCGAGCACGTAGACCCATTTCAGCTCGAGCCCGGCTACATCGAGGAACAGGTAGATGATGCCGAACGAGATGAGGGCGGCGAACGAGCCGGCGCTGACCAGCCGGCCGAGCACCACCGGCCCTTCCTCCCGCGACGACCATTGCAGGGCCAACGATTGGCGCAGCGCCTCGAAGTAGTGGAAACCGACCGACATGACGACGGTGGTGAGGTAGAAGCCGACGACGCTCGGGAAAAAGCCGGTGACGGCGGTGCCGATCCCGAGCAGCGCCAGCGAGATCAGCGCCAACGGCTGTTCGCGGACCAGAAGCAGCAGGAAGACGACGCCGAAGCTCAGGAACCCCGGCACCTCGCGCAGACTCTGCAGGAAGCCGATGTCGACGCCGTCGAAGCCGGCCTGTTCGACGGCGAAGTTGTTGACCAGCGCCTGCCAGGTCGAGAACGCCAGCGGCATGGCGATGCTCATCAGGATCAGCAGCACCTCCGGGCGCCGCCAAGTCCGGTCCGGGGTCGCGGGCGAAATCATGAGCCGCACTTTACCCGCCGCCGAGGTTGGCGTATATAGAGTAAAATGACAAAAAGTACATATTTTCGGACAAAACGGCCGGAAGGCGGAAATGCCGTGACCGGGTCGAGCGCGCCTTCCCTGGCGCGTTCGGTCTTTCTGCGGGCCGGTGTCAGCCGCAGCCGGCCGGCCGACGACATCGATATAGACCGAACCGCCCGGCCGGTGTCCTTCCGCGCCCGCGATTACCCGAAAGGCCACCTGATCGAGCGCCATTCCCACAAGCGCGCCCAGTTGCTCTACGCATCCAAGGGCGTCATGGTGGTGGCGACCGGCCTCGGCATCTGGGTGGTGCCGCCGCAACGCGCCGTCTGGATACCCTCGGGCGTCGAACACGAAGTGCTGACCCGCCAGGCGATCAACATGCGCAGCCTCTATTTCGACCCGGAGACGGTGGCGGGTCTGCCCGGCGAGTGCCGGGTCGTCACCGTGTCGCCGCTGTTGCGCGAACTGATCCTGTACACCGTCTCAAGGCCGCCGAACTATGCCGAGGACGGTCCCGACGGACGTCTGATAGCAGTGTTGATCGATCAGATCCAGGCGCTGCCGAGGACGCCCCTGCACCTGCCGACGACGTCGCACCCGAAGCTCAAGCGGATCGTCGAGGCGTTGTCGGCCGAACCGGCCGACCCGCGCTCGCTCGAGGACTGGGCCGGCGAGGTCGGCGCCAGCGGCCGCACCTTGACCCGCGCCTTCGTCGCCGAGACAGGGATGACGTTCCGCGAGTGGCGCCAGCAGGCGAGATTGCTTGAAAGCCTGACGCGGCTGGCGGCGGGCCAGCCGGTGACGACGGTGGCGCTCGACCTCGGCTACGGCAGCCAGAGCGCCTTCATCGCCATGTTCAAGAGGGCTTTCGGGACGACACCCGGCAAATACTTCGCGGATTGAAGGACGGGCCGGTTCAGCCGGCCTTGCCGAGCGCCGTCTCGATGGCGTCCAGGGCCTTCTGTCCGCCGGCGCCATCGGGGCCGCCGGCCTGCGCCATGTCGGGACGTCCGCCGCCGCCCTTCCCGCCGAGAGCCTCGGAGCCGGCGCGCACCAGATCGACGGCGCTGATCCTGTCGGTCAGGTCGTCGGTGACGCCGACCACCAGCGAGGCCTTGCCGTCGGTCGTCGAGACGACGGCGACGACGCCGGAGCCGACCTGTTGCTTGAGGTCGTCGGCCAGGCTCTTGAGTTCCTTGGCGGGCACCCCGTCCAACAGCTTCGGGGTGAACTTGACGCCGCCGACCTCCTTGACTTCGGCCGCCGCCTGGCCGCCGCCTCCGGTCGCCGCCTGGCGGCGCGCATCGCTGAGCTCGCGCTCCATCCGGCGGCGCTCGTCGAGCAACGCCCGGACGCGCTCCGGCACGTCTGTCGGCTGGATCTTCAGGAGCGCCGCGGTTTCGCCGAGGGCGCGCTCGGTTTCGGCGAAATACTCCCGCGCGCCGGCCCCGGTCAACGCCTCTAGGCGCCTGACCCCGGCGGCGACGGCACTTTCCGAGGTCACCGTAAAGAGCCCGATGTCGCCGGTCCGCGCCACATGAGTGCCGCCGCAAAGCTCGGTCGAGTAGGCGGCGCCCGTATCCGACCCCGCCTCCGTCCCCATCGAGACGACGCGCACCTCTTCACCGTACTTCTCGCCGAACAGGGCCATGGCGCCGGCGGCGACGGCGGCGTCGGGCTCCATCAGGTGGGTGACGACCTCGGCGTTGGCGGCGATCTGGGCGTTGACGTCGGCCGCCACCTGGTCGAGCTCGGCCGCCTCGATGGCCTTTGGGTGGCTGATGTCGAAGCGCAGCCGGTCTGGCGCCACCAGCGATCCCTTCTGGGTGACGTGATCGCCCAATCGGCGGCGCAGGGCTTCGTGCAACAGGTGGGTGGCCGAGTGGTTGGCGCGGGTCCTGGCCCGGCGCATCGAGTCGACCTCGAGGACGACCTCGTCGCCGACACGGATCGCGTGCTGGCCGACGGTGCCGTAATGGACGTGCAGGTCGTCGACCTTCTTCTGGGTGTCGGTGACCTCGAAGCGGCCCTCATCGCCGTGAAGAATGGCGCCGGTGTCGCCGACCTGGCCGCCCGATTCGCCGTAGAACGGCGTCTGGTTGACGACGATCGCCGCTTCGGCGCCGGGCTGGGCCTCGTCGACCGGCCGGCCGGCCGCGACGATAGCGACGACCTGCGCTTCGGCCCGTTCGGTCTCGTAGCCGAGGAAGTCGGTGGCGCCGACCCGCTCGCGGACATCGAACCAGACCGCCTCCTCGGCCGCGTCGCCGGAACCGGCCCAGGCCTTGCGCGCCTCTTCGCGCTGGCGCTCCATGGCGGCGTCGAAGGCCGCCGTGTCGACGCTCATGTTGCGGCCCCTGAGCGCGTCCTGGGTGAGATCGAGGGGAAAGCCGTAGGTGTCGTAGAGCTTAAACGCGGTGTCGCCGTCGAGCTCGCCGCCGTCGCCGAGATCGGCGCTCGCCTCGTCGAGCAGCTTGAGGCCCTTCTCCAGGGTCTTCTTGAAGCGGGTCTCCTCGAGCTTCAGGGTCTCGGTGACCAGGGCCTCGGCCCGGGCCAGCTCGGGAAACGCGTGGCCCATCTGATCGACCAGGGCCGGCACCAGCTTCCACATCAACGGTTCCTCGCAGCCCATCAGCTCGGCGTGGCGCATGGCGCGGCGCATGATCCGCCGGAGCACGTAGCCGCGGCCCTCGTTCGACGGCAAAACGCCGTCGGTAATCAAAAAACTCGTCGCCCGCAGGTGATCGGCGATGACCCGGTGCGAGACGTTGTGCTGGCCCGTCGCATCGACGCCGGAGGCCTCGGCCGAGGCCGCGATCAGGACGCGGAACAGGTCGGTCTCGTAGTTGTCGTGGGTGCCCTGCATGACGGCGGCGATGCGTTCCAGGCCCATGCCGGTGTCGATCGAGGGTTTCGGCAGCTCGACGCGCTGGTCCGGCGTCACCTGTTCGAACTGCATGAAGACCAGGTTCCAGATCTCGATGAAACGGTCGCCGTCCTCGTTCTCCGAGCCCGGCGGGCCGCCCTCGATGCCGGGACCGTGGTCGTAGAAGATCTCCGAGCACGGGCCGCATGGGCCGGTGTCGCCCATCGCCCAGAAATTGTCGGAGGTCGGGATGCGGATGATCTTGTCGTCGGGAAGCCCGGCCACCTTCGCCCAAAGGGCGGCGGCGTCCTCGTCGGACGAGTGCACGGTGACCAGCAGCCTGTCCTCGGACAGGCCGAACTCCCTGGTCACCAGGTTCCACGACAGCTCGATGGCGAGCTCCTTGAAGTAGTCGCCGAACGAGAAATTGCCGAGCATCTCGAAGAAGGTGTGGTGGCGGGCCGTGTAGCCGACGTTCTCCAAGTCGTTGTGCTTGCCGCCGGCGCGCACGCACTTCTGCGAGGTGACGGCGCGGTTATAGTCGCGCGCTTCCAAGCCGGTGAAGACGTTCTTGAACTGCACCATGCCGGCGTTGGTGAACATCAGCGTCGGGTCGTTGGTCGGCACCAGCGACGACGAGCCGACGACCTCGTGGCCGGTGGCGGCGAAATAGTCGAGGAACGCCTTGCGGATGTCGTTGACCGTCTGCATGGCGGCTAATTTAGGCGGCAACGGTCGGGAACGAAAGGGTTTCTAGGGAACAAGCCGGAAACGCGGAAAACGCGGCCTTTCGGGGGAAAAAGGCCGCGCTTCCCGGCGGACGTCCCGGAGGGCTTACGGGGTGTCCCCGTCAAAACAACGACGGGGGAGCCCGGGACGGGGGGATTTCGGTGATCGGGGAGATCGCCGCCTATTCGCCGGCCGCCGCCTCGCCTTTCTTGCCGACGTCGCCTTCACCCTCGCCCGTTTCGGCGTCGGCCGGGTGGCCGACCATCATCTCTTCGGAGATCAGGCCGGCGTTCTGGCGGATCAGCGCCTCGATCCGGTTGGCGACCTCGGGGTTCTCCTTGAGGTAGGTCTTGGCGTTCTCGCGGCCCTGGCCGATGCGCTCGGAATTGTACGAGAACCAGGATCCCGACTTGTCGACGACGCCGGCCTGGATGCCGAGGTCGAGGAGCTCGCCGGCCTTCGAGAACCCCTCGCCGTACATGATGTCGAACTCGACCATCTTGAACGGCGGGGCCAGCTTGTTTTTGACGATCTTGACGCGGGTCTGGTTGCCGACCACCTCGTCGCGGTCCTTCAAGGCGCCGATGCGGCGGATCTCCATGCGGATCGAGGAGTAGAACTTCAAGGCGTTGCCGCCGGTCGTGGTCTCCGGGTTGCCGAACATGACGCCGATCTTCATGCGGATCTGGTTGATGAAGATGATCAGTGTGTTCGACTTCGAGACCGAGGAAGTCAGTTTGCGCAGCGCCTGGCTCATCAACCGCGCTTGAAGCCCGACGTGGTGATCGCCCATCTCGCCTTCGAGCTCGGCCCTGGGCACCAGGGCGGCCACCGAATCGACGACCAGCACGTCGATGGCGCCGGAGCGGACCAGGGTGTCGGCGATCTCCAAGGCCTGCTCGCCGGCGTCGGGCTGCGAGATCAGCAGTTCGTCGACGTCGACGCCGAGTTTCTTGGCGTAGACCGGATCGAGGGCGTGCTCGGCGTCGATGAAGGCGCACGCGCCGCCGACCTTCTGCGCCTCGGCGATGGCATGCAGCGCCAGCGTCGTCTTGCCTGACGCCTCGGGGCCGTAGACCTCGACGACGCGGCCTCTCGGCAGGCCGCCGATGCCAAGCGCGATGTCGAGGCTGATCGAGCCGGTCGAGATGACCTCGGTCTCGACCACTTCTCGCTGCCCGAGCTTCATGATCGAGCCCTTGCCGAAGGCGCGTTCGATCTGGCTGACGGCGGCGTCCAACGCCTTGTTCTTGTCCACGTTGTCCTTTTCCACGACCCTCAGGGGCGCGTTCGAGTTGTTCGACATGGGCGTATCCTCTCTTATTCCATATGGCGTCTCGGGATGCAAACGGCCCCGGTGGCGCCGCCGATTCGCGATCAGGGTACATGTTTTGTTCTTATGCGCAAGAGTTTTTTATAAGCGTTTGTTTTCACACACGAAATCATCTCCGCTTTCATGTTGTGTTCTGCAAGAGTCGGGCGCGGCGCTGAAAGAAGTTCGCCGGATGCGGGTGGCGGGACGATGGGGCCACCCCGACGATCCTTCGACACGGGCCTTCGGCCCTGCTCATGACGAGGACTCCTCGCAATCGTCATTCCCGCCCCTGGTAGATGGGTAGGGGTTTCGATTAGGCGTGCAGGGCGCGGATCACCGTCTCCGGCTCGCGCTCGATGACCCGCAACAGGGCGACGGCCGGCCCGTCCGGCTGGCGGCGTCCCTGTTCCCAATTGCGCAGCGTGCCGACGGAGATTCGGAAGAGCGCGGCGAACTTGGGCTGCGACAACCCGGTCTTGGCGCGGACCGCCTTCACGTCGACGACCTCGACGACGCGGGCCTTGCCCCGGCTCTCGTCGCCCTCGGCATAAGCCCGGGCGTCCTCGAGGCCGGCCAGAATGTTGTCGAATGCCTTGCTCATTTACTTTCTCCGTAGGTCCGGCAGACGGCTTTGGCGGCCTTGGCCAGACGATTGCGTTCTTCTCTGGATAGGTTGCTCTTCTCGTTCTTGGCGAACAGAGCGACCAGAAAAACCGGCCCGTCCTCTCCGCAATTGAGATAGACGAACCGCAGGCTGCCGCTCTTGCCGCGCCCCGGCAACGCGAATCGGGCCTTGCGGCAACCGCCCGTCCCGACCATGGTTTCGCCGCACTCCGGGTCTTCAGCGACCATGACCGCGATTCGCTGACGCTGCGCCTCGCTGAGCAGACGTTTCGCCCGCGCCGCGAAGTTCGCTGTCTCGACGACGGTGACCAGCTTGGTCAAATTCGAATATACGCCATTGACGTACCTTTTTCAAGCAACACTCGCAGCGTTGGCGCACAAGGACACGCTGAGGTAGAACAGGGTTGGGCAATGACCGTCCGCAACTACTCTCTTAATAATTTGATTGCGGGACGATTGTTGTGACGGAAAGAGCGAGACAAAGAATGGGAGCGAATACAAGGTTAAAAACGTCGTTTAAGAAACCGATAGCATTTCTCTCCGTCATCGCAGTTGCTATCTCTCTAGTGAGCGACCACGTCCATGCTTCGGCCGAGTTGTGCGAAGTGTTCGCACCCAATCCGTTCGACCTCAAGCCCTCTACGAAACCTGCCGCCGACAACGAATTCGATGTGACGGAAGCTCTTAAAGTTTGTGGAGAAGCAGCGAGGTTTGAACCCGACAATCCGAGAGTGCTTTTTCAATTGGGAATGGTGTTTTTTCAAAACGGCGAAGTTACGAAGTCTATTCCGTGGTTTGAAAAAGCCGCGCGCCTGAACCACCCTATTGCACAGTTGCGCGCCGGAGAACTCTTCTATTGCGTAGCGGAGAAGTGTTCAGATTACCGAGAAGCCTTGGGTTTCTTTGAGCGAGCTTCTCGAAACGGAGAACGCCTAGCCGACTACTACCTGGGAGCAATGTACATTTCGGGGCAAGGTGTTCGACCAGATTTGCCGAAAGCGGTACAACTATTTTCATCCGCGGCCGAGGCAGGTTTCCCAGAGGCTAAGTTCGCCTTGGCGAGGCATTATACCAGGCGACATTGATGGTGACTCGAAACGGGATTCCCATATTTTGTATT
>CAYFMP010000024.1:0-47335 GCA_964344215.1 uncultured Thalassospiraceae bacterium
ATGTTCCGGCTCGACGGCAGCGCCCGCGAACTGATCGACGACCCCTATGCGGATTTGATTAACGCCTCGAAGGAACAATAATAGTGTTGGCGATGAAACCCTTTGGCCGAATTCGAATTGGAGAGAAGCCGGTATGGCAGCCAAGGCGGAACTGACGACCGGCTCGGTCCGCTTGGACGCGCTGCTGGATAGCCACCCTCTTCCAAGTTGGCGTCTGTTTGCCTGGCCGATCATGATCATGATGACGGTGTTGCTGGTCTGGGCCAACTTCGCCGAGCTGGACGAAGTCGCCGTCGCCAGCGGCGAGGTCGTGCCGCTCGGCAAGGTCAAGACCGTCCAGCACCTGGAAGGCGGCATCGTTCAGGAACTTTTTGTAAGCGAGGGCGACACCGTCAAATCCGGCGACCCGCTGCTTCAGCTCGACTTGGCGTCGGCCGGGACCAACAAGGAGGAGCTGCAAGTGCGCATGGACAGCCAGCTCCTGGTCCGTGCCCGTCTCATCGCCGAGGCCGAGGGCACCCAGCTCAGGTTCCCCGAAGACGTAGCCGAGCGCCGTCCGGCGCAGGTTGCCGCTCAGCGCCAGGCCTACGAAGCGCGCCGACGGGAATTGACCTCGACGCTGAAGGTCCTTGAAGAACAGGTCAAACAGAAGGAACTGGAAACCGAGGAACTCGAAGCCAAGCGCAAAGCCGTGCAACGCAACTACAACCTGGCCCGCGAACGGTTGATGATGTCGAAGTCGCTGCTGGCCGAGGGGCTGACCGCCAAGATGGAACACCTGGAATTGGAAGCCGAGGTCGAGAGCCTGGAAGGCGAGATGAAGGGCCTTGAGCCAGCCGTGCCGAAAGCGCGGGCCGCCGTTGACGAGGTTCGCCAACGGCTCGACGAGGAAGAGCTCCGTTTCAGTCGCCAAGCCCAGGACGAATTGGGAGAGGTCGAGCAGGAGATCGCCCGTATCGAGCAGCTTACGACCAAGGCCGAGGAGCAAGGCTTCCGGGCCGAGATCAGGAGCCCGATCGACGGCGTCGTCAAGAATATGCGCTACAACACCATCGGCGGCGTTGTGAGGCCGGGCGAACCGATCCTCGAGATCGTCCCGACCGGTGGCAAGCTCGTCATCGAATCGAAAATCAATCCGACCGAACGCGGCTTCATCACCGTCGGCCTGCCGGCCGTGGTCAAGATCTCCAGTTATGATTTCGCCCGCTACGGCGGCCTCGACGGCAAGGTGGTGCGGGTGGCGCCCGACGCCAGCACCGAGGAGGACGGCACGCCTTACTTCATGGTCGTCGTCGAGACCGAGAAGAACTATTTGGGCCTGAAAGAGGGAGACCTGCCGATCACGCCGGGCATGCAGGCCACGGTCGATATCCATACCGGCAAGAAATCGGTGATGGATTATCTGATCCGTCCTGTCCTCAAGCTGCGTCACGAAGCTTTCCGCGAACGCTAAGCGAAAATGAGAAACGGTTCGATAACGGCTTGACGAGGATCGAGGTCGCTAGAGCGGGTCGCGTTGATATGGAAGCGGCTGAGATCGGTGTTGCGGCGTGCCGGCGAGGAGAGGATGCGAAGGCGATGTGGGGCATCGGCGAGCCTCCTCGACGACGCCGGAAGGTCGAAAAACCGACCGCGGGCGCGTTCTCCGGCCCCCCGGACGGCGTCGCGGCCCGCTTCCGATGGCCCCGCATCGCCGCGCGAGCCGCTCCTTGCCAGGAGACCGGAGAGCGCGTCTCGGCGATTCCATATCAACGTGAACCGCTCTAACGGTTTGGAATTTATTAACGTTTCTGTATACAGTTAGGAATCCCCAGGGGGGGGAACCGGAATCGGTGGATAAGAAATAGACCACCGCCGCCGCTCAAGCGACAAACTGGATGGGGCATGTCGTTCGCAACAATCATCGGTGTATTAAGCGCTTTTGGAATGGTTGTCGGCGCCATTGCTTTAAGCACCAACAATTGGATCATATTCATCAGTCTCTCCAGCTTCGTAATTGTAGCCGGACTGACCATGGCTTCGGCGTTAATTTCCTATGAATTGCGTTACGTTCTGTTGTCGCTGAAACTGATCTACAAGGTGGTGATTTCGCCGAAGGTCGGTCGCAATGTCCTGAAAACCGAAGTCGGCCGCATCATTCGCTGGGCGTATACGGTTCAGAAAAGCGGCCCGCCCGCTCTCGAGGCGGAAGCCGCGAAGTCGGTCCGTGGCGACAAGTTCCTGAAATTCGGCGTCGACATGGTGATCAGCGGTTACACCGGCGAGGAAGTGCGCGAGATCATGACCAACGCGGTCGAGACCACGTTCGGACGTAACATGGTGCAGGTCGATATCCTCAAGAACATGGGAGGGGCGGCGCCGGCTTTTGGGATGATCGGCACCCTGATCGGCCTCATCATCATGCTCGACAACATGGGCGGTGATCCCTCGGACCTTGGTAAGGGGCTGGCTCTTGCTCTTTTGACTACTCTTTATGGCGTTTTTTTCTCTCGCCTCGTATTTCTGCCGGCCGCCACCAAGATCACCCAGCGTGAGCAGATCGTCCGGTTCCGCAATTTTCTGGTGGCGGAGGGCCTGGCGCTGCTGGCCGACAAGAAGAGCCCGCGCTACATCCAGGACCGCATGAACAGCTTCCTGGATCCGGCCATTCATTTCAACATCGACAAGATGAAGAAGTGACGGCGCGCGAAAGCGAAAGCCACGCACTGGCAAAAAACCAGTTGAAGGAGCCTGTCCTTGGCGAACCTCTCCCCTCCTCCCGTTGAAGAAGAAAAGGAAGATTGGCTGGTCACCTACGCCGACGCGATCACGCTCCTGATGGCTTTCTTCGTCATGTTGCTGACCTTCGCCGAGTACGATATACCGGCCTTCCAGGAGGCGGCAGAGGCCATCAAGGCCAACATCGGCCAGAAAGAAAAGACCGACAGCCCCATTCAATTGTTGAAGATCGACGTCGAGGACGTCGTCTACAACATGCAAGCCGACCAGGTCGTCAAGGTTTCGCAGGACGACAAAGGCATCGTCATCGAACTGTCGAGCACCGCGTTCTACAAGCCCGGTTCGGCCGAAATGCGTGAACAGGCGCTCCCCGTGCTCGACCGCATGGCCGACGTCATCAAGGCGCCACGCTATCTTACCTATATAATCGAGGTCGAGGGACACACCGACGACGACCCCATCCATACCGCCCGCTTCCCCTCCAACTGGGAGCTTTCGGCGGCCAGGGCGACGACGGTGATCCGCTTCTTTATCGAACGCGGCATGGACGCCGAGCGCATGAAGGCGGTCGGACTCGCGGAGACCCGCCCGAAGGTACCGAACCGGGATCCTGAAGGCCAGCCGATCAAGGAAAACCAATCCATCAACCGCCGGGTCGCGATCCGGGTTTACCCGATGTCGCTCGATGAACGTCAGGAGTTCCTCGCCAAGATCGAAATCAAGCGGCTTCTACAGAAGGTCCAGGGCGACAACCAAGGTGGCGGTACTGCGCCGGGGGCAGTACCTCAGGCCCAACCGCCGGCGGCCGGCCAACCAGTCGCACCGCCCGACCTGTCGACGTCCGGCAATACGGCGCCGCTGCCCGGGGCCGTTTCGCAGCAGTAATCGAACGATTTGTCGGAGATCAGTCGAGGACGATATCCATGCCTTCGCGGCATACGAACGATCTGTCCCAGACCTTTTTCGACTCGGCGGCGATTGCGTCCATCACATCGTCCGTATGCTCGGGGTCGTGATGAAAAATCGCCAGTTGTTTGACATTGGCAGCCTGGCATAGGCGGACGCCTTCGTTCCACGTCGAATGGCCCCAGCCGATCTTTTCCGGAAATTCCTCTTCCGTGTAGGTGCTGTCGTAGATCACCAAATCGGCGCCCTCGATGAGCCCGAGGATGTTTTGGTCCGGCTGGCCGGGAACGTGCTCGGTGTCGGTAACGTAGACGGCGGATTTGCCCCCGTACTCGACCCGGTAACCGGTGGCGCCGTTGGGATGGTTCAGCGGTGCGGTCTTTACGGTGACGTCTCCGAACAGCGTGAATCCGTCGCCGGCTTCGAAATCCTCGAACTTCAGGCTCGCCTGCATGGCTTCCAACGGCACCGGAAACATCGGGTTGTGCATCTGTGTCGACAGGATGTTGTGAACGCCGCCCTGGTCCTTGAGATGGCCGGCATGAATGGTGATGGCGCGCTTGGGGTCGTAGGCCGGAGTGAAGAAGGGAAAACCGTTGATGTGGTCCCAGTGGGTATGGGTCAACAGCAAGTGGGTGGAACGAATATCCAGCGAGTGAAGGACGTTGCCGAAGTTGCGGATGCCGGTTCCCGCATCCATGACGAAAACATGCTCACCGGCCTGCACCTCAATGCAACTGGTGTTCCCGCCGTATTTCATATGTTCGGGGGAAGCGCAGGCGATGCTTCCGCGAACGCCCCAGAATTTGATTCTTAACGCCATGTACTCGGTACTTTATCCCAAGAGCGAAGAAGTATCCCAATTACTTTTCGACTTTACAGGCCTTATTCGCCTTACGCCAACCTGTAGGCCGCCCGAATTTCTAATACCACTTGTTATATGGAAACAGGCGTGATGGTTGTCACAGCAATAATCACGACCTCCCCCTCCTGGTCGCCGCATGGCCGGTTGTCCAGGTTCTCCGTGACCGCCGCGCATCTCGGCAAACCAGTCGCAATTTCATAGCAGAACATTTAGTCGGGTGAAACAGTTGATAAATCCGGCGCAGGCGCGTGCCACCGTCGGCGGATGGTCGTCGGACACGGTCGGTTCCGGTACGTTTCCACCGGTCACGGGTGCGGCTCACGAAGGACTGGCAGCACTCTCGGTCGATAGCTGCTAACACATTGTTATAATTGATTTTTATTGCCAGCGATGACCGAATCGGAGACAATGAACGAATGGAAAGCGAAGTGGATGGATCCTCGGAACCGAACACCTTGTCGAACAAGCGCCTTAGCGGCTACCGCTTGACGACCGCTCTCATCACCTATCACCTGCCGGACTATCCGAGGCTGTTACAGGAGTTCGTCTGGCAGGACCTCGACCTGGCACCGTGGTTTCCGGAACTGAGCGGATTTCTGTCGTTTTGGGAGCGGCGCATCGAGGGCCGGTTGCATTCGGTCGAAGTGGCGACGTCGGCGCTGATCCGGCCGAGTCGGTTTCGATTCACCGACGGCTTGCTCGAACTGCACTGAGACCGGAAACGACAGGCGTGGTGACACCGGCGACGTTCAACCGGTTGCGGGAATCTCTTTGGCAGCCGCCTCGAGAACCGCCTTTTGAACCTTCTCGTAGGCGCGGGCCTCGAGTTGGCGAACTCTCTCGCGGCTGATCTTGTAGACCTTACCGAGCTCTTCAAGGGTGACCGGATCGTCCTTCAGCCGGCGCTCGATGAAGATATGGCGATCACGCTCCGGCAAGGTTTCGAGGACGCTGTGCAAGATGCCGCGCCGGTAATGCAACTCCTCGCTGTCGGCGACCAGTTTCTCCGGGCCGGGGTTGTCGTCAACGAGCGAATCCTGGAATTCCATTCCCTCCTCGTCGGTCGACATCGGCGCATTCAATGAGAAATCGCGGGCCGACAAGCGTCGGTTCATGTGGACGATTTCTTCGGCCGGCATATCGAGGGCTTCGGACAGTTGTCCGGCCTGTTCGGGGGTCAGTTCGCCGTTGTCGAGGATATTGAGGCGTCCCTTCAAGCTGCGCAGGCTGAAGAAGAGTTTCTTCTGCGAAGCGACGGTGCCCATTTTCACCATCGACCAGGACTTGAGGATGTATTCGGTGATCGAAGCCTTGATCCACCACATGGCATAGGTGGAAAGCCGGTAGCCGAGTTCGGGATCGAACTTCTTGACCGCTTTCATCAGGCCGATATTGCCCTCCGACACGAGGTCGGCCATCGGTAAGCCGTAGCCCCGGTATTTCATAGCGATCTTGGCGACCAGCCTGAGATGGGAGGTCACCAGTTTATGTGCGGCTTCGGTATCGCCGTCGTCACGCCAACGGAACGCCAGATCCTGCTCCTCTTCCTTCTCGAGGATCGGAAAACTCCAGACCTCGCGGAAGTAGCGCGACAATCCACCGTCAACTGGAACCGCAGGTAAACTCAAGCTTGCCATTTTTCCTTACTCCGTGTCTCTTCACCAGCCCGATTGCCACGTTATGGCCACCATCCGTGTCCAAATTGTGGCTTCGACTCGATCCAACGGCACTAATCCGCCCGAACGAATTCCACCGCGCGCGAATAGCGCCCGATTTTCCTCTTCAGGCTGTCTCGAAGGACACGTAACGTCTGTACGCCGCACCTGCACATGGCCATACCCTCCAATCGAAGCAATACGCCGTTGGTTCACCGAGTGGTCGAACCCATGGTCGACCGGCCCCACTTGGGCACCGATCTAAAGTGTATGATATACGAAACCGGGAAAATGTCAAGGATGCTGACATTTTCAGTATTGTTCTCAATCGGATATGCCCATGCGCCACGATATCGTCGGCACCGGCCTACTCTGTGGCCGCTGCAATCATGTCGAACTACAACGCTTGGTCTATTGGGCAGTCGGGCTGAGCGAGTCGGCGCCGGCCAAGGGCTGATTGAAATCCTCGGGGTTCAGGTCGTAGCCGAGGTCCGGGATCGGCGGCAGCTCGAGCTCTTCACCGTTGGAGATTTCAGCCTTGCGCTTCTGCCGATACAGGCTGCGGATGGCCGCGTAATAATCGACGGACGTTTTCCTGACTTGATCGAGTTCGTCGACAACACCGGCATACTCGACAATCCCCTCGGCGGCCGAACGAAAGAGCGCCTCGTTGTCGCGGTCGGTGTTCGCCATCCACAGGCCGAAGGGGTCGAAATAGGGATCGATCAGGAATTTGCCGACGGCGTCGCGGGGATTGGAGGGACCGAAGACCGGCAGAACCAGGTAGAACCCTTCGCCCAAACCGTAGGTACCCAGGGTTTGGCCGAAATCCTCCTGACGCCCCTCGACGCCCATTTCCGCCGCCACGTCACCAAGGCCGCCAATGCCCATGGTCGAGTTGACCAGGAAACGGCCGACCGTTTCGACGGCGCCTTCGGCATCGCCTTGTAACAGATTGTTGGCAAGCGTTACCGGCGTTCCCAGGTTGTCGATGAAATTGGCGATCCCCACACGCGCCGTCGCCGGCACGAGTTGGTTGTAGGCGCCCGCCAACGGCTTCAGGAGCAAAGCCTGTACGAGCTCGTTGAATTCGAAAATCAGGCGGTTGAGCTGTTCCAGGGGATCGTTAACGTCTTCTTCATCGCTCGCCGCTACCAACAGATTGGCGGTCGGCTCCAGATCGGATTGGGTGCTTGCTGCCTGTGCCGGCGATCCGACGACGAGAACCAGGGCAAGCAGGAGAAAACCGAACGAAGGAAAATAAGTTTTCAATCTCGACACGGATCAACCACCCATATTGCCAAAAAAAAAACGTGGTCGGTTCGAACGTCTAACGCTGTGCCGGCCATCACTTTCTTAAGAATAAAGTTTTAGGCCAACTTCGTAATCCCCGCAACAGGATATCGGATAAATTTGCAAGGCTGTGACTTTTTTGTCCAAACAATGCTAAGTATCGGTATTCTGAATTTGTTCCTTCTCCGTTGTTGGATAGATCACCCAGAATCGACATCACTCACTCTTCGAATTCGAGCATGTTACGTCCAATCCCATTCGTGTTTTCTGTAGCGTTTCTCTTGGTTTTCGCCATCCCGGGCGGACCTCTCGGCGCGGCCGGGAATTCGGCTTCGGAGAACGTGAGCGCGTTCCAGGCATCGTTGATCGATGTCATGAAAAAGGCCGACCAAACGAGCGTCCGCCAGCGCTACGAACACTTGGCACCGACCGTCGAAAGCAGCTTTCATATCCCGTTGATGGTCCAGATCGCGGCCGGAAACCACTGGAATCAAGCGACTCGGGAGGAGCGAATCCAATTGATCCGAGCTTTCCGACGCATGAGCGTTTCGACCCTTGCGACGTTGTTCAGTGGCTATTCGGGCGAGGTGTTTCAGGTGTTGAACGAAAAAGAAGGGCCCCGCCACACCCAACTTGTAATGACCGAACTGATCAAGAGCGACAAATCGACGGTCGACATCACCTATGTTTCACGGCGATTCGAAGACGGCTGGCGGATCATCGACGTCGTCGTCGATAGCGGCATCAGCGAGTTGAAGGTGCGGCGCTCCGAATATCATCTGGTCTTGAAGAAGAGCGGCGTTCCCGGCCTGATCGACCTATTGAATGCAAAGGCCGATGAGCTTATGTCGGAGTAACCCTCCCCCGATTGCCCCCGATTCTCGCCTGGAGAGACTATGAGCCGGTTTCGATTCGCCTGTTTCTTGTTTGTCGCGGCCTACGTCGCCTTACCGCAGCCCGGCCACGGCGCCGATACCGATCCCAGCCAATTGGTCGAGGGTTTTCACCTGACGCTGCTCGAGACCATGAGAAACGCCGACAGCCTTGGCGTCAAAGGGCGTTACCGGAAGCTCGAACCGCGAATCGAAAAGGCCTTTCATCTGCCGCTGATGATTCAGGTCGCCAGCAGTTCGTTCTGGAAGGACGCCGACGAGGCGCAACGCGACCGACTGGTTTCGGCGTTCTCACGCCTCAGCGTCAGCACCTACGCCAACCAGTTCGACGGTTACTCGGGCCAGTCCTTCGAAGTCCTCGGCGAAAAACCCGGACCACAGGAGACCGTTCTGGTCGATACGCGGATCGTCAATCCTTCCGACGACGACGTCGACCTCACCTACGTGACACGCAAGATCAAAGGCGAATGGCGGATCATCGACGTTCTGCTCGATACGGGAATAAGCGAGCTCGCGGTGCGTCGTTCGGAGTACCGGCGGATCCTGAAGAACCGCGGCGTCGAAGGTCTGATCGACACTTTGAACAATAAGGCCGACAGCCTCACCGCCGGATAGGGAAACGAAATCTCGCCGGCTACGATGGCGGGCTCTCGCCCAACATTCCAGGCCTCGCCGAATACCAGGCGCCGAGCAGGAACCCGAGAGATATCCAGACCAGCTCCCGAAGCCGCCTGACCACGGCGACCGAGAATCCCAGCGTCGGCGAGCCGGTGATCATGCCGGAAACGACAACGAACGCCCCCTCTTGAGCACCGATGCTGGCCGGGATGAAGAAAGTTCCGGCGCGCACCATCTGCGCCACCGCCTCGATGATCCACGCGTCGCTCCAGGAAACCGGATGACCGAGCAACGACATCGCGTAATAGACCTCGACGGCGCCCAACACCCAGTTGACGAAAGCCAGCGCGACCGCCCAGGCGAGCCGTCCGCGATGCCCCGTATAGAACGCCACCAGCCGTTCATCCATGTCGTGGATATGGTGAAGTATGATGTCGATGCGGCGGGCAAAGTGGATCCGGCTCAACCAGGTGCCGGTCAGCGAAGAAATTCGAAAGCGCTGAACGGCGAACATCCCGAACGTGCCGACCGTAAGCGCCGCCAACCCGGCCGCGGCGAGTCCCTTGGCACTGCCGGAAACGGCCTCGGAGGCGATGACGAACCCGAAACCGACCACCAGGAATAGGCACAAGGATATCATGTTGATGGTCTTGGCGAGAATCAGTGAAGCCGTCCCCTCCCGGTACGACACGCCGTATTGCCTCTTGAGCAGCATGGCCTTGACCGGCTCGCCGCCGAAGCCGCCGGCCGGGATGACGTTGTTGAAGGCCTCGCCGACCATCCTGACCGCCCAGGTTCTGACCGCCCAAACAAGATCCATCGGTCGTGCCGTCAGGGTCATCAACCAGGTAAACGAATCGATGGCGAAAGCGGCGAAGTAAATGGCAAGCAACAGCAGAAATCCGAATCCGACCTCGCCGATCCGCGCTACCACCTCGCGCAGATCGGTCTCGGCGACGATGTAGGCGAGCAGGACGGCGCCCAGGGCCAGATAGAGGAGCTTCAGAATACGCATGCGTTCGATGTCCGCCCCACTCGCTAGGTGCTGAACCGGCGAACCCGGCGGAATCCGAGGGCCATCCAATAGACTTGAGCGCCGATGGCGGCAGCCGGCAGCAAAACCCACAATACGTCGAACACGGCTAGGGCCAAAACCAGGAACCAAAAATCGGCCCGCGTCAGCTCGCGGAAGAAGAACAGCGCCCATTCGGTGGCCCCGTTCGGCCGTAATTCGGCTTCGTCCGTTTGCTGTTCCGTCTTGTTGGAATCGAAGCGTTCGAGAACGAGCACCAGCGCATAGTTGATCGTGCAGCCGACAGCCGCCGCCACACCCAGCCACATCCAGACATTCTCCCCGACCAGCCGCGCGTGGCCGATGCCGAGGGCGGTGAAGAAGGCCGCATGGACGATCCAATCGACGAAGGTGTCGAACTGTCTGCCGAACTCCGATGTCTGGTTCTTGAGTCGCGCGATCTCGCCGTCGCAATGGTCGAGGACGTAGTAGACGAACAATAGAACCGCGCCCGGAACCGACGAACTCTGGCCGTCCCGCCACAGCACCCATGCGGCGCCGAGCCCGATGAGCAACGAAACGGCGGTGATGTGGTTGGCCCGGAGCGGCGTCCTGGCGAGAACCGGAGTCACCAGCCCGGAGATGTGCCTGATCATCGGGAACAACGGTTTTCGTGGCATCGCGCTCATGTCCCGGTCCCGCCCGGTCTGCGCACCAACACCATCAGCGCCGGCAGGAAAACCAAGGTACTGAGAAGCGACAACGTGATCGAAACCGTCAGCAACGTCCCCATGGACGACGTCCCGGGGTGGCTGGACAGCGCGATGCTGCCGAACGACCCGATAGTGGTCAGGGCGCTGAAGACGACGGCACGCGGGGTCGAGGTTTGCATGACGCCGTTCAAGCCCGTCTCGCCGCGCTGTTCGCGGTCCCTCGTCACCAGATGGATGGCGCCGGCGACGCCGAGTCCGAACAGCAACGGCAATACGATGACATTGGCGAAGTTGAACGGCATGGCGAGGAGCACCGAAGCGGCCACCGTCATGACGGCGGCCAGGGCCAGCGGCGCAAACACCAATGCGACCGGAACGAGTCGCTGCAAGACGACGACAAGCAGCACCATGATGCAGGCGACGGCGATGATGGCGGCCTCGTAGAAAGCCCTGACCACCGCCTTGCCGGCCTCGAAGATGACGACCGGCGATCCGATGGCGTCCGGCGCCACGGCGCGAACCGCATCGACGAATTTCTCGAGGGCCAGGTGGTCGCGCAAATCCGCTTTCGGGAACACCTCGAGCCGGGCTCGGTTGTCGGCCGCGATCTGGCGTTCACGCAGGTCCGCGGGCAGTGTCTCCAGGCTGACCGCGGCGGCGTCCAGGGAACGGATGAGAGACCGCAAACGCCCCTGCAGCCCGCTCAGCAGCCTGTGTTCGAGTTCGCCGCCAGCCGCGACCGGCAATTGCCGAAGAGCCGCAGACAGCCGCGCGGCGGCGGTGGCCTCGCGGCTGTTCTTCCGCTGGCCGCTGAGCTCGTCGAGCTTATGCTTCAAGGTTTCGAGCGCCTGCGCCCGCTCGACATCGGTGATCGGATCGCGGCTGTCCGTGCCGGCCAAAGCCGGCGCCAGGAACAGGGCCGTCGACCTGACGATGTCGAGCTTCTCTTCCTGATCGGTCGGCACGTAGTCTTTCACGCTCACCGTTTCCTCGACTTCCGGCAGGTCGTTGAGACGGGCGCCCAAGGCGGCGGCCGCCTCGACGCTATCGGCCAGTATCTCGATCGAATAGGGACTGCTCCGGGCGTCTTTCATGATGTCGAACAGGGTCGATACCGATTCGGTTTCCCGTTCCTTCAGATTGAGCGGGTCGAAATCGAACCGCGCCTGCGTGGAAACGGCGATGGAACCGGCAAACAGCAAGACGGACCCGAGGCAGATGGCGCCGGCGTGGCGCTCGATGCGGCGGCGAAGGGCTACGACCGGCGTCGGCCTCTCGGCGACCGGTTCCAATTGGCGCGGCTCCGGCAGGACACTGAGCAACGCCGGCAACAGCGTCAGATTGGCGATCAAGGCGATGAACATGCCGGTACCGGCGATCAGGCCCAGTTCGGCCAATCCGACGTATTCGGTCGGCAGGAACGAATAAAAAGCGATGGCGGCGCTGAACGCGCACAGCGTCAGGGGACCGCCGATGCCGGCCGCCGTCTTCGACAACGATTCCGCCCGCCCTCCGCCCCGCTGCACTTCCTCGCGATAGCGCAGCGCGTAGTGAATGCCGAAATCGACGCTCAAGCCGATGAACAGAACGGCGAAGGCGACCGAGATCAGGTTCAGCGAACCCAACGCCAGGATGGCGAACGCAGCCGTCCACAGCAAACCGGATATCAGGGTGATCAATATGGCCAACACCAGGGGCGGCGAGCGGACGCCGATCAGCAACAGGCCGACGACCAGGGTGAACGAGATCAGGCCGGCCAGCCCCATCCCCTTCTCGACGCTCTTCAATTCCTCCTGGGCCAGCGCCGCCGATCCGGTCAGGCGCACCGTCACCCCATGACCGGCGTCGAACTCCAGCTTCCCGACCAGGGCGCGAATGGATGCCATCGCCTCGGTCGCCGGCTGCAGGCTGGTGAAATCCAGGGCCGGTTGAATGAGCAGAAAACGCCGGTTCCCGCTTTCCTCCGCCTCGTCTCCCGTCATCAATCGCCGCCACGACAGGTGGCGGAATTCCCCTGCCGCTTGCGCCTCCGCAACCTCGGCGATCGAATTCAGCACGCGGGCGATCTCGATCGGCGCCTCGCCTTCTCCTTCTATCGTCTCGTCGATAGCCAGCCCGAGCATGTGGACGAACCCGCGCAGGCTCGGATCGCGCCAAAGCGTTCCAAGGAACGGCTGCGCTTCGGCCAAGCGGTCGCTGAGGTCGTAAAGCTCGTCGACATCGAGGTAGAGAAGACCGTTCTTGCGGAAGAAATCGCTTCCCGCCGGATCGTAAACGCTGCCGAACCGTTGCGGCTGGCGGCGGAGCTCGGCGGCAAGATTCAGGGCGGCGTCATCGGCCAGGTCCGGTGTCTGGCCGTCGATGACGATCAGGATGTTGTCCGAGAACTGTGGAAAGGCGGCGCTCATGGCTCGCGCTTTCTGGCGGAACGGCAAATCCTTGGACAGCATGTCGGTGGTGCTGGTGCTGATCCTGACATTGCCGGCAAAATAGAACGCGGACACGACAGTGAGCGCCAGCGATGCGGCGATCACAAGCCAGGCGCCGCGCCGAACCCATTCCGTCCAGCGGACTAGGGCATCGCGGTAGGATTTGGCGGCGGCGTCGAGCACGGATCGGCCTACCTTTCAGGTCTCGGAGCCCGCCCGACGGCGGGTCGTCGGCGTCGTACGGACGACGCGCGCGCCGCTTATAGCGCTGTTGCCCGGAATGCCACAAGTCACCGTGGCGGCAACTCCCGATCGGCCCCCGTTCCGGCTTGACTTCGGAGGGCCGGTGAAACAGGTTGGCGGCGTCTCGTCCCCGTGATCATCGAAAGCCCGCGGCACCCTCATGACCAAGATACCTTGGGACCAACGCGCGGCACGGATTCTGGTCAGACCGCTGGTCAACAGCCCGGTGACACCGAACCAACTGACCGTGTTCACCTTGGTGCTTGCGTTGGCGGGCGCCGGGTTGATGGCAACCGGCGAGCCGGTCCACGCCAACTGGGGAGCGGGTCTCTTCGTTTTGGCCCGGTTCCTCGATCACTTCGACGGCGAACTGGCGCGCCAGAAGGGCATGTCGTCGAAACTCGGCTATTACCTCGACTACGTCGCCGGCGGGCTCAGCTACGGGGCCCTGTTCGCTTGTATTGGGATAGGCTTGCGTGGCTCCGAATTGGGCGGATGGGCTTTGGCCCTCGGCCTGGCTGGAACGGCGTCGGCTGTCGTTTCCATGTTCACCAATCTCGGCATCGACAAGGTCAGTAAGGCCGGCGAAGGCGACGCGGTCGGGTATCCGGGTTTCGCCGGTTTCGAGTTGGAGGACGGAATCTACCTGATCGCGCCGATCACTTGGGCCGGATGGCTGTTGCCGTTTTTCGTCGCCGCCGGCATCGGCGCCACGATTTACTGCCTGTGGACTTGCTGGTCGCTGGCGACACTGCGGCTTCGCAAAGACTAGGACCGGGAACCACTTCCTATCCCGTTTCGGCCAATTTGCGTCGAAATAGCCAGTAGAAAAAGACGGCGAAGGCGGGGGCGCCGATGGCGGCGGCGGCCAGCAGCAATTCGGATGCGCCCAACCACACGGCAATCGGCACCGCCAGCATGGCGTCGTCGGGATCGAAACCGGCGAAACTCGGCAACTCGGCGGCGCGCGAGCCCTCGACCTCCTCGATCCGCATGACGAGCCACAGGATCACGGCGATGGCGGCGCCGGCGAGGACGCCCATCGGCAGCGCCCAAACTCCGTAGTCGCTGTCCCGCAGACCCACTCCGAGCCCGACCAAGATCAGTGTGTTGGAAGCGGCGTCGGCGATCAGGTCGTAGGTGTGACCGCCCGGACTGGTCCGTCCGGTGAGGCGGGCCAAATCACCGTCGGCCCGGTCCAAGACCATGGAAACCACGAACAAACCGGCCCCGATATGCGCCCACCGTTCGACGCCGACGGCGAGCGCCGCCGCCGCCCCGATGCCAGCGGCGAGACGGAGCGTGGTCAGATGATTGGGCGTCACCGGCGTATTTCTCAACGGCCGGACGACGGCAGCTCGGGCAATCCGGTGGATCCAGGTGTTATGGCTCATGATCCGGCACCCCAGGATCGGTGATCAAGTCTTCTTACGGGCCGCAATGAAGGCCTTCAGGCGGCGCGCCACTTGCTCAGGCGTGATCGTCGGCCGCCCCAGGTTCTCCATGGAGCCCGGCAGGATGCGCATATGGATAAGGCTGGGGCCTCGGCTTTTCAAGGCCTTAGAGACGGCATCCCCGAACCCTTCGAGGCCGTCGCAACGGTAGCCCGAACGGTAACCGCAATGGGCGGCGATGGCGGCGAAATCGGCGCTCCCGGAAACCGTCGGCTGACCGCCTGTCGAATCATAGGTCCCGTTGTCGAGGACCACGTGGACGAGCCGCTTTGGACCATAGGCGCCAATGGTGCCGAGCGTCCCCATCTTCATCAAAAGGGCGCCGTCGCCGTCGACGACGACGACCGGGTTGTCGGCGTTCAGCGCCACCCCCAAGCCCATGCCGGCGGCGCATCCCATGGAACCGACCTGATAGAGGTGTTGGTCGCGGTCCTCGAGGGTGAAAAGTTCGCGCCCGCACTTGCCGGTGGTGGCGATGACCACCGCTTCCGCCGGAAGGACCGACAGCAACCTCTCCAAGGCGGCCATGCGGGCGGGCCGTTCGCCACCGCTCAGATTGGCCACGTCGCCCGGTGCCGGCGCAGCCGGTGGTTCGGCCTCCAGCTCGCTCGGCGCCACGTCGCCTTTCCGCATGATCAGGCCGTACGGCAGGCCGCTCGCCCGCATGCGTTCGCAGGCCTCTGTAACGGTCGATTGAACATTGTCTCCGGAATCCGGAAATGGCGCCCGTTCGATGGCCATCAGATCGAGAAGGTCCGGGGTGATCTTTCCCATCAGTTCGTGTTGCGGCTCGTCTTCAAGCCCCGGACCGGCCCGCCAGGTGACGATGAGCAGTGTCGGAATGCGGAACGGGTAGTTGAGCGACGTCAGTGGGTTGACGGCGTTTCCCAAGCCTGAGTTCTGGCACATGACGACCGTATCGCGACCGGCCAGCCAGGCGCCGGCGGCGATCGCCACCGCTTCTCCCTCGCTGGCAGCGGCCACGTAATCGAGACGGGAGTCGGTGATCGCCTGATTGATCAGCGGCGTCAGGAAAGAGCACGGGACGCCGGCGTAAAAGGTCAACCCCTGGCGCCGGCCGGCGCCGAGAAACTCCCTGGCCTCGATCAAAGGAACCTGCCGGCGGCAATCAGGTCGGCGGGGGTCGAGGACGTCCTCCGTCCCGAAACCTTGGTGATCGGGGAACAGCTTCCCAACGACAACTGGTTGGCATGAAGAAGCATGGGTTGGCGGTCTCCGCGGAAATGGTCGTGGTGGTCGTTACTGTCACAGAACCCTAACGTTGCACGGCGCGATATATCATAAGGCACCGGCAAGTCCACGCCTCCACATGCACCAATTTCGGTCAAAACACCGCGCCGCGCGGTCACGCTATTGTCGCCGATCGCGGTGTTGATGCACCCGGTCGCCGGGCGTAGACTGCGCGCCGCACGATTTGCGACACGAATTCGGGGAAGACCATGTTGAATTCACTCGCTCTTACCGACCCTCAGGTCGAAGACTTCGAACGCGACGGCTTTCTCGTCCTCCGCGGCGCTTTCTCGGCCGCCGAAGCGGCGCAATTCCAGACCTGGACGGATGAGCTGTTGGCGCTGCCCGAGGAAAGCGGCAAACATTGGGTCTACCACGAGACCAGCATGAAGGAGGCCGGCAGGGACCTGGTCTCGCGAATCGAGAACATCGGCCCTTTCCATGCCGGGTTCAAGGAATTGAGCGAAGCCGTCAAACCGGCCGTCGGCCAACTGCTCGGCGAGGAGGCGGTGCTGTTCAAGGAAAAGATCAACTTCAAGATGCCGGGCGGCGACGGTTTCAAGCCGCACCAGGATTCGCAGGCCGGATGGGACGATTACGCCGACTTCTTCATCAGCGTATTGGTCGGTATCGACGCCGCCACCGTCGAGAACGGCTGCCTACAGATGTGCGCCGGCCACCACCGGGACGGCCTGTACCGGATGTGGGAACCCCTGACCGACGAGGACATGGCGGAAATGGAGTTCGTGCATGTGCCGACGGAGCCCGGCGATGTCGTGTTCTTCGACTGCTATACGCCGCACGGTTCGGAACCCAATATGAGCGACAAGATCCGGCGCCTTTACTTCGCCACCTACAACCGCCTATCGGCCGGTGACCATCTCGCCCGTTACTACGCCGACAAACACGAAAGCTACCCGCCGGACATCGACCGCGTCCCCGACAAGGAATACGTCTTCCGCGTCTAGGCGCGGAGGGAAGCGGCGAGATGGACCCGCTTGTCCTGGTCCTGGTCCTGAGCGCCGCGGTCTGCCACGCCAGCTGGAACGCCTTGCTGAAAAGCGGACCGAGCCCCTGGGTTCGGATGGGGATCACCATCGGCATCAGCGGCGTCTGCGGCCTGGCGATGATACCGTTCTTCCCGGTCCCGGAAGCCAGAGCCTGGCCTTACCTGCTCGGTTCCTCCGCCGCGCATCAGATCTATTTCGTCACCGTCTGCCTCGGCTATCGGTACGGCGATCTGTCGCAGGTCTATCCCATCCAGCGCGGCATCGCGCCCTTCCTGGTCGCCGTCGGCGCCTATCTGTTCGCCGGCGAGACCCTGACGCCCTACGGCGTCGCCGCCGTCACCATCATCTGCTTGGCCATTCTCAGCCTTGCGTTCGGTGAGCGCCGCCACGGCACCAACGTCAGGGCCGTCGCTATCGCCTTCGTTACCGGGTCGATCATCGCCACCTACACGCTGTTCGACGGCCTGGGCGGCCGGTCGTCGGGCGACGTGTGGGGTTATATCGCCTGGCTCAACTTCATCGACGCCATCCCGTTCTGCCTGGTCGTCGCTTACTTGGCCCGACATCAGCCGGTCGGCAGATTAAAGACCGATTTTAGAGCCGGAACGGTCGGCGGGGTGCTGGCCTTCATAGCCTATGCGATGGTGATCTGGGCGCTGTCGATCACGCCGATGACTTACGTCTCGGCGCTCCGCGAGACGAGTGTCGTGATTGCCGCCTTCATCGGCAGCCGGATATTGAACGAGCCTTTCGGGGGGCGGCGCATTGCGGCGTCCGCCCTGGTCGCGGCCGGTGTCATCCTGCTACAGGCCAGCAAGGCGCTTTGAGGCCGGTCAGTCGCCGGATGCCCGCTCGCGAATTTCGGGGGCCCCGGCGGGTTCCGCGAAGGTTTCCGCCAGTCGCGGCAGGATGATGTTCTCGGCCCGAATCAGGTCGCTCGGGAAGTCGATTTCGATCCACGGCAGGCCCGTGATGTCCTCGCAACCGAAACGCCCCGGTGGTTCGTTCTTGAGAACATGGCAGAAGGCTTCCTCGTAGTTCACCTCCAACTCGCCGTCCTCGACGAACCTGTCGGTGCGGTCGGCAATCTTGGCGGCGATGTCGGGAGACATCCTGAAGAATCCGGGCCACTCGCCGGCGACGTCGTGCGCCTCGGTGACCCGTTTTCCGAAATCGACCGCGATGCCGTCGCGGATGCACAGCTTAACCGGGTCCTCGCCGGGTTCCAGGTTGCGGTCGTAGATGAAACAGGTGTCGTGCGGGGATTTGACGAGGCGTTCGAGAACGATCGGGTGATAGAGAACGTCGGCGTCCATGAACAACACATCGTCGCCTTCGCGCAGGACCGGCGCGCCCGTCCACAGCGACAGGATCGGTCCCTCCTCAAAACGCGGGTTGAAGATCGATCGGACGAACCCTTCCGGTGCGTGGGCGTCGGCTTCGGCCAGGAGATCGTCGCGGCGGTGACCGACGATCAACACCAGCTCGTCGACGCCGAACTCCTGGAGAAATTCGATATGACGCTGCAAAAGCGTCTTGCCGTCGAACCTGAGCAAGGCCTTCGGCGGCTCGTAATTGTCGTCGCCATAGAGCCGCCGGCCGATACCGGCAGCCAACATCAGAGCTTTCATCGGAAACCCGACCGACTATTCCGTTTTCGCGAGCGATTCATAGTGGCCCCGGCACGGTTCGGCAAGCGCAGCCTTACCCGAGGTAGCCGTTTTCGCGGAACCACGTGATGGCGTCTTCGAGAGCCCGCCGGGCCGGGCCGGGTGTGTAATCGAGGTCGCGCTTGGCCTTGGCGCTGGAGAAGAACATCTTCTTACGCGCCATCCTGATGCCGTCGACGGTGACGAAGGGCTCCGTGCCGCCGCTGATCCGCGTCCATGCCTCGGCCAGATGCGCGATCGGCATGATTGCAGCGTGCGGAATTCGCATCTTCGGGGCGCGGCCGCCGGTGATGTCGGCGACAGCAGCGAGAATATCGCGCAATTCCATATTGTCGCCGCCGAGGACGTAGCGTTCCCCTATCCTTCCTTTGTCGAAGGCGAGCAGGTGCCCGTCGGCCACGTCGTCGACATGAACGACGTTCAATCCGGTATCGACATAAGCCGGCATCCGCCCCGAAGCCGCCTCGACGATCATGCGTCCGGTCGGGGTCGGCTTGACATCTCGAGGGCCGATCGGCGTTGACGGGTTGACGATAACGGCAGGCAGGTCGTCGGCCTCGACCAGAGCGTCGACTTCCCTTTCGGCCATGAATTTTGATTGTTTGTACGGCCCGATCATGTCCTCGAACCGGACCGGCGTATCCTCGTCGCCGTCGCCGCCCGGGACAATGCCGAGGGTGGCGACGCTACTGGTGTAGACGATGCGTTCGACACCGGTTTCCAACGCCGCCAACATAATGGCCCGAGTGCCGTCGACGTTGGCGCTGAACATGCGTTGGGGCTCTCGGGTCCATAGCCGGTAGTCGGCCGCCACGTGAAACAGACCGCGGCAACCCGAAAGCGCCTTGCGCAGGGTTCCGGGTTCCATCAAATCGCCTTCGACGAGCTCGGTGTCGAGTCCTTCGACGTTGCGCCGATCGCTGCTCGGACGCACCAAAGCACGCGTTGCTTCTCCCCTTCCTGCGAGCTTTCTCAAGACCGCCGAGCCAACGAAGCCGGAGGCGCCGGTAACCAGGATCATGTCGAACTCTTTCCCCCGTCGATCGGGCTGGCGTTTCCGAAACGGTTGGGCTAGAAAGCCGGGCCTTCACCTTTCGGGGTTTAGACCTTATCTTCAAATCTAACCGCTTGTCGTGGGCAAGCGTGGCAAATCGCCCCACCCCCTGGCAAGCCTTGAGAACAGCATCGCGAGAGCGTCACATGAAAAAGCCGTTGAAGGTTCTGCTCGCCAGCCCACGCGGTTTTTGCGCCGGAGTCGAACGCGCCATCGAAATCGTCGAACGTGCGCTCGAGATTTACGGCCCGCCCGTCTATGTCCGCCACGAAATCGTCCACAACAAGCACGTGGTCGAGTCGCTTCGGGCCAAGGGCGCGGTGTTCGTCGAGGAGGTCGACGACATTCCCGAAGGAGCCAACACCGTGTTCAGCGCCCACGGCGTCTCGGAAGCGGTCGAAATCGCGGCCCGCCAGCGCAATCTGCCGGTCATTGACGCGACCTGCCCGCTGGTCTCGAAAGTCCACAAGGAAGGCCAGAACCACGCCAAGAAAGAACGTCAGGTCATTCTCATCGGCCACGCCGGCCACCCCGAGGTCGAAGGCACGCAAGGCCGCATTCCGGGCGGCGTCTTGCTGATCACCGATGTCGAGGATGTCGCGGGACTGCGAGTGGAGGATCCGGACAGGTTGGCCTATGTGACCCAAACGACGCTGGGCGTCGACGAGACCCGCGACGTCATCGAGGCCTTGAAGAAGCGTTTCCCCAGTATCGTCGGCCCCGACGTCAAGGACATCTGTTATGCCACCCAGAACCGTCAGCAGGCGGTCCGGAACATGGTCTCGCAAGTCGACCTGCTTTTGGTCGTCGGCGCCACCAACAGTTCCAATTCCAACCGCTTGCGCGACCTCGGCTTCGAACTCGGGACACCGAGCTACCTGGTCGAGGACGCCGAAGCGCTCGACCCGGCCTGGCTCGACGGCGTCCGGTCGGTCGGCGTGACGGCCGGTGCTTCGGCGCCGGAGGAATTGGTCCAGGGGCTGATCGAACGTCTCAAGGATTTCGGCGAAGTCGAGTTGCACGAACTGTCGGGGGTGGAGGAGAGTATCATCTTCAAACTACCGCGCGCGCTGGCCGAGGCGACGGCCGAGGCGACGGCGGGAGCATAGCCCATGCCCGTTCCCCTCATCCAGCAGCTTCGGGTCGGCGCCTACATCATGAAACAGCGCCTGGCCGGCCGCAGCCGTTATCCGCTCGTCCTGATGCTGGAGCCGTTGTTTCGGTGCAATCTGGCCTGTCCCGGATGCGGCAAGATCGACTACGAGGACGATATCCTCAACAAGCGCCTGAGCGTCCGGGAATGTCTGGATGCGGTCGATGAGTGCGGCGCGCCGGTCGTTTCCATCCCCGGCGGCGAG
This sequence comes from uncultured Thalassospiraceae bacterium, assembly GCA_964344215.1. Taxonomy (GTDB): domain Bacteria; phylum Pseudomonadota; class Alphaproteobacteria; order Rhodospirillales; family Casp-alpha2; genus CAYFMP01. Next base: position 21,143 of record CAYFMP010000024.1, read on the forward strand.
CCTCTGATCCACAAGAACATCCGGGAGATCGTCGAAGGCATCATCGGGCGCAAGAGGTTCGTTTACCTGTGCACCAATGCCTTGTTATTGGAAAAGAAACTCGACCAGTTCACGCCGTCGCCCTATCTGACGTTTTCGGTCCACCTCGACGGTCTCGAGCATCATCACGACCGTGCCGTCGATCAGGACGGGGTTTTCAAACAGGCGGTTGCGGCGATCCGGGCCGCCAAGGAACGGGGGTTCCGAGTCAACCTCAACTGCACGCTGTTCGACCAGATGACCGCCGAGGAAGCGGCCGAGTTCTTCAGTTTCGCCATGGACGACCTCGGTGTCGAGGGCATCACCATCTCACCCGGTTACGCCTATGAACGAGCCGCCGACCAGGAGCACTTCCTGAACCGGCAGCGGACCAAGCAGCTGTTCCGCGACATCTTCAGACTCAAGGGCGACAGGAAGTGGCGGTTCAGCCAGTCGACCCTGTTCATGGATTTTTTGGCCGGCAACCAGGCTTACGAATGCACACCCTGGGGCAATCCGACCCGCAACGTGTTCGGCTGGCAGCGGCCGTGTTACCTGCTGGGCGAGGGATATGCCGACAGCTTCAAACAGTTGATGGAAGAGACGCGGTGGGACGACTATGGCACCGGCCGCTACGAGAAATGCGCCGACTGCATGGTTCATTGCGGGTATGAGGCGACCGCCGTCAGCGATACCGTTGCCCACCCGTTGAAGGCGTTTGGCGTCTACCTGAAAGGCATCGACACCGAGAAACCGATGGCTCCTGAGATCCCGCTGGACAACCAGCGCCCGGCCGAGTTCGTGTTCGAGGGCTTGGTCAAGACCCTGACCCAGCAGCGCGAAGAGGAAGAGGCCTTACGTCAATCCGAACGTCGGGCCGGCGGCTCCAGCAACGCGGCGTAGCGTTCGAAGCGCCCGATTGCTGTCTCCGGCCAATGCCAGCAAGGCGGCGATATCCCAGGGCCGGCGCATAAGTCCGGTGATCACAGCACCGTAACGGATCCCGCCGTCGTCGTTTATCCCTGCCAGCAGCCATTCAGGGACGGCCTGGCCGCTGGTGTCGGAAACGGCGCGAACGACCAGGAGAGGAACGCCCGATTCGTTCGCGGCCGCGGCAATTTCGTGGCTTTCCATATCGACGGCAAGCGCCCCGGTCGCGTCATATAGGGCGGTTTTGGCCGACGGCGTCGTCAGCGCGGTTTCGGAACCGAAGACGGTGCCTTCGAGCAGGTTGCCTTCGTTCTCCAGGCTGCCGACGAGGCGCTTGCGCCAATCGACGGCCGTTTCGAACCTCCGGCCCGACGAATCGACCACCGCATCGGCAACGATCAACGTGCCGACAGGCACTTGCGGCGCCAGCCCACCGGCGGTGCCGAAACTGATCAGCCCGTCGCATCCTTCGGCGATGAATTCGTTGGCGATCTTCCCGGCCCGGCCGGGCCGGGTTCCGGTGCAGCGCAGGGAGATGAAGGAGGCGGCGGGCGTGTCGGTCAGGCAGTCGGCTTCACGGGTCAAGCCCGTGATCACTCCGAGACGCATCGCTCATAGACCGAACTGCGGGAACTTGTCGTTGCGCTTCTTCAAGTTCCGGTACCGCGCCAGGGTCCACAGCGGGAAAAAGGCGCTGTAGCCGTGGTAACGCAGATAGAAGACCCGCGGAAACCCGACCGCGTTGAAGTATTCCTCGTGCCATTTGCCGCCGTCGCGCTCGGCCTTGAGCAGGTAGTCGATGCCGCCCTTGACGCTGACACTGTCGACCTCACCAGCCGCCATCAACCCCAAGACGGCCCATGCGGTCTGCGACGGGGTGCTGGTCTTGACCTCGTCGCGGCGGTGCTGCCAGTAGCTGGCGCAGTCTTCTCCCCAACCGCCGTCGGGGCTTTGTCGTCCCTTCAGCCAATCGACCGCCTTGGCGACGTAGGGGGCCGTCATATCCTCGCCGGCCGCGTTCAAGGCGCACAGCACGGACCAGGTGCCGTAGACGTAGTTGTTGCCCCAGCGCCCGAACCAGGAGCCGTTGTCCTCCTGTTCACGGCGCAGATAGGCGAGCGCCTTGGCCACCGACGGATGGTCGCGCCCGTAGCCCAGCTGGGCCAGCATGCCGAGGCAGCGCGCCGTCACGTCGGCGGTCGGCGGGTCCAAGAGCGCGCCATGATCGGCGAACGGTATGTGCTGCAGAATGTAGTGCTCGTTGTCGGCGTCGAAAGCACCCCAACCGCCGTTCTTGCTCTGCATGCCGATGATCCACTCGGCGCCGCGTTCGATGGATTCCTTGTACTTCTCCGGATCGGTTCGGTGCAGAGCCATGACGACGACGGCGGTATCGTCGACGTCGGGATAATGGTCGTTCCAGTATTGAAACGCCCAGCCGCCGGGCCTAACGTGACCTCTGGTGGCCTTCCAGTCGCCCTTGACCTCGAGAATCTGGCGACCGAGAAGCCATTCGGCGGCATTTTCCAGGGTCGGATCGTCGCCTTCGAGGCCGACTTCGAGCATGGCGTGCGACGCCAGTCCCGTATCCCAAACCGGCGACAGGCAGGGTTGGCAGTATCCGGCATCGCCGTTCAGCGCCAACAGCTTGTCGACGGCTTGGCGGGCGATCACATAGTCTTCATGATCGCGCGGATAGCCAAGCGTATGGTAGGCCATCACCGTATTGGCGATGGCCGGAAAGATGCCGCCGAGGCCGTCGTCGCCGTTAAGGCGTTCCTCGATGAATTCGATCGCTTTCTCGACGCCCTTTCTTTCCCAGGATTTCGGTATGAACCGCTGGGCGCCCTGCATCAAGCGGTCGATGCCCAAGAAAACTTCGCCGATCCAATGGCCGGTCGGATTGACCATGTAATCCGTTTCCCGGTCGGGCGGCACGACGAAAAGCTCGTCGATCCCGATGCCGCGCGGGTTGACGGCTTTCGGTTTCAGCGTCGTCAGAATGAACAACGGGACCATGACGGTGCGCGACCAGTAGGAGACCTTGTCGAGATGAAACAACGATATCTTTGGCAACAGCATCGCCTCGACCCTGATCACCGGAACCGCCCGCCACGGCACCTGCTCGAACAGGGCCAGCGCAATTCGGGTAAAGACGTTCGATTTCGCGGCCCCACCGTGCGCCAGGATGGCGTGGCGGGCTTTGACCATGTGCGGCGCTTCCGGGTCGTCACCAACCAATTTCAAGGCGTAATATGCCTTTACCGAAGCGCTCATGTTGAAATCGCCGTCGTGGTAGAGCGGCCAGCCGCCGTGCTTGGCTTCTTGGATGGAGCGCAGATAGGCGGCCAATTTCGACTCGATTTCGTCGTCGATATCGCCGAGGAAGTGATTGAGAAAGATATACTCGGCCGGAATTGTGGCATCGGCTTCGAGTTCGAATGCCCAATGACCGTCGTCGGCCTGGCGCGCGACGAGCCATGCCCTGGCTTCTTCGATCGCTCCGTCGATCTCGCTGTCATCGGAGACGAGCGCGTCAGCGCTCGGCGTCGCCATCCGGTCGAGCATCACCATGTGCGTTTGCCCCAATTCACGGTCGATTTCGGAAAAGACCCGAAAGCCTCGCGTACCCCAAAAATTCCTTCAACGAGCCCTGTTTTGTCAAAATTGACCGTGATGATCAAGCCGACAACGCCTTTTTGACCGATTGTGCGGCAAACTGACCGGATCGGATCGCCCCTTCGATAGTGGCTGGAAGTCCCGTATCGGTCCAGTCGCCGGCCAGCGCAAGATTCGCCCATGCCGTTTTCGATCCCGGCCGGCGTCTGATCTGAGCCGGGGTCTGGGCGATGGTGGCGCGTTTCTCCTTGACGATCCGGTAGCGGCCGAGCGGCGCCTCGCCGAGATCGAGTGCGCGCCTCACTTCGGGCCACAGGCCGGCGGCAACGGCCTCGGATGGCTCGTCGGCCAATTCGTCGGCAGCACTCACCGTGATCGACGCAACGTCGCGGCGAACGAACACCCATTGCGACGTGCCGCCGACGAGCCCGAGAAACGAAATGTCGTCGCGCGGCTCGGGAAGCAGGAAATGGCCGTTGACGATGGACCTGTATTCGTTCGGCGTCTGCAGACCAGGAACGAGGTCCGCCGCAACCGCCGACGGCACCGCGAGGACGACGGCGTCGCCGGAACCGAGGGAGACGACGGCATCGGCGAACTCCAGGTCCGAGACCCGGTCGCCTTCGCAGCCGATCCGTCGGAGCCGTCGACCGAAAGAGATCGTGGCGCCGCGTTCGGTGAGATAGTCGACGGCCGGGTCGACGAAACTATCGCTAAGCCCCCGGGCCGCGATCAGCGGCCGGCAGGCGGCCTCGCCGCGCCCGAAGGTCTCGACCAGCACCGGCCGTAGAAGACGCGCCGCCGCCTCATCGGCCGCTGTATTGAGAACCGAAACCGAGAGCGGCTCCCAGAATCTCTGAAACAGGGCCGAGTCGGGGCCGAGGCAATCGGCCACCGTCGCTTTCGACCCGCACCACAACAGCTTCAAGACGCTCGCGTAGTCGCGGATTGTCGTTCCCGGAACCCGCCGCTCGGCCGAAAAAATCGACCACGGGATGCTCCCGCGGTCCGGCTCGACCCGCCACCGCAACCCGGACGCCAAGTCGAGGAAAGGAAAGGCGGCCCGACCCGGCCCGGTCATCCGCTCCTCGGCGCCGACCGTCCGCAGGAACTCGAGCGCCGAGCAGTTGCCGCTCAGCAGCAGATGATTGCCGTTGTCGATGATGCGCTCCAGCTCCGAATCGTAGAACGACCGGCAGCGGCCTCCGGCGTGGCCGGCCGCCTCATGGACGGTAGCGGCGTAGCCCGCCCCGGCCAGCTCGACGGCCGCCGACAGGCCGGCCAGCCCGGCGCCGACGATGTGAACCCGCCCGCTCATCCTCAGATCATCCCGTATCGGAAGACGACCCACAGTTTCTCGAGCCTGGATAGACGGACCGGCAGCGCGGAAAGAACGTATCCAGCGCTGGTCATCTTGCCGAGCAGCCGGTGATAGGCCTCCATCATCATCACCGCCGGGCGAATCTTCTCGGGGTCGCAGGACTTGATGAGTTGGCGGGCCTCTCCGAACCGCCGCTCGGCGACACTCCCCAGCAGTTCGCATACCCTCGGCAGGTTCGGATGATCGACGACGGCGGCGGGATCGTCGGCCGGCATATCGTGTGCCGCCAACAAATCGATCGGCAGATACAGGCGGTCGCGCCCGGCATCCTCGCGGATGTCGCGCAGGATATTGGTCAGTTGCAGGGCCTGGCCGAGAGCGAAGGCAACGGCGTCGCCGGGATCGTCCGGCACTTCGAAGACGCGGATCGACAGCCGTCCGACGGCGCAGGCGACTCGGTCGCAATACCGCGTCAATTCATCCATGTCGGCGATCCGGACCGAATCTCCGGCATCCATCTCCATGCCGTCGATAACGGCGCGGAAGTCCTGCTTCCTCAGGCCGAACCGCTCGACCGGCGCAGCCAGCGCCCGACACACGGGAGAGCGCGGATGATCGCCGTACAGGCGTTCGATCTCACCCCGCCACTGACCCAACCGAGTAAGTTTGACTCCTGTCTCGCCCTCGTCGTCGGCAATGTCGTCGACTTCGCGGCAGAACGCATAGACCGCGTACATTGCCTCGCGCTTGTCGGTCGGCAGGCGGCGCATGGCCCAGAAAAAAGACGTTCCCGAACGCCGCACCACGTCCTCGACGTAGGCTTTGGCGTCGGGGTCGATGGCGGCGGTTCGGTCGGCGTCGGCAGTCATGGCGCTATGGATACACGACCAAGGCCCGCCCGTCATCCATCGGCAGCGGAATACTTGCGCCCCTTCCAAGCCCCTCCCCGGCCGCGCCAGTGGCGAATGGCCGAGGACACCGTCATCAGCGTGTAGAGAACGGCCGCCGCCGGCAGCGCCAGTCCGTGCCAAAACGGAAACCCGTAGAGCCGCAGGGTCGGCGCATAGGCGATAACCATCAAGGTCAACGCAGATGCTCCCAGCGCCGCCAGCCGGACATCGCCAGGAACGGCCGCCGCGATCAGCGCTACAATCGGCGCCACGTAGATGACCAGCATGCCGATCACCGTTCCCAACAACGCCGTCACCGAGTGGTTGAGTTGCACATAGGCGGTGCGCGCCACCATGTTCCAGATTTCGCCGAGGGTCTCGTAGGCCCTGAGGCTCACCGTCCGCGTCGTCAGTCCGAGCCAAATCGGCCCGCCGCGCTTGACGGCGGCGGCGAGCGCGCAATCGTCGATCAACCGGTCCTTGATGGCCTCGATCCCGCCGGCCGCGTCCAGCGCAGAGCGCCGAACCAGCATGCAGCCGCCGGCCGCCGCCGCCGTCCGACGCGCCGGGTCGTTGACCCGGGGAAACGGATAGAGCTTCTGGAAAAAGAACACGAACGCGGGGATCAGCAGCCGCTCCCAAGAACTCTCGCAGCGCAGCCTGACCATCAGCGAAACCAGGTCCAGCCTCTGGCGCTCCGCCTTCGAAACCAGTTCGCGCAGGTTTCCCGGATGGTGTTCGATGTCGGCGTCGGTCAACAGAAAGTACGTCGCTCCCGGCAGCAGTCGCCCGGCTTCCTCCAAACCCTGGCGGATCGCCCACAGCTTACCGGTCCAGCCGGCCGCGAGCGGCGCGCCCGCAATCACGCCGACGCGCTTGCAGGCGGCGGCCGCCTCGGCGGTGCCGTCGTCGCTGTTGTCGTCGACAACGACGACCCGGAATTCGCCAGAGTAGTCCTGCGCGAGGAGCGAGGCCACCGTTCGGCCGATGGTCGGGGCTTCGTTGCGGGCCGGGATGACGGCGACGACCGGCGGCCAGACCTCCAGGTCATCAGCGTCGTCGATGCGCTGATCGGCCCGCCAGAATCCACCCCGCAACAGGATCAACCCGCACCAGGCCGCCAGCGAGGCAAAGGCGAAGGCGGTCAGGACGCCGGAAATCACGCCAGCCCCAGGCCGGCCGGCACGGCGCCGCGGAGGCAGCACCACAGGTACCCGGCCTTGCCGAGCTCGACGCGCGGTCCCAGCGGATCGCGGCGCCGCAGCAACCCGACCAGGCGGTCGGCGATGGCCAGTATGGCGGCCGATTCCATGGCCAGGCGGCGGCTCGTCAGGCCGCCCGGCAGCGGCCGGGCCTCGGCCAGCAGGGAATCGGTCGCATCGAGGCAGCGGTCGAACACCTTTCTGAGCGCCGCGCTTGATGCGCCGGCCTTCAGATCCTCGACCTCGGCGCCGGCCTCGGCCATCCAGTCGCCCGGCAGATAGACCCGGTCCAGGGCCACAAAATCGTCCTTGCAGTCCTGCAGGTGGTTGATCACCTGCAAAGCCATGCACAGCGCATCCGACGGGCCGTAACCGTCCTTCGAGCCGCCGTGTAGATCGAGCAGGTAACGCCCGACCGGGGCCGCCGACAGCACGCAATACCCCATCAGGTCCGCCCAGTCGTCGTAACGCAGCTTGACGGCGTCCTGCTTGAAGGCGGCCAGCAAGTCGAGACAGTGGTCGGCGGCAACGTCCGTATCGGCCAGGCTGCGACGCATGCGATGCGCTGTTTCCAGCGCCGGATCGTCGGTTTCACGGCCGACCAGGGCGTCCTCGAAACGCCGTAGACGGGCGATTTTCTCGTCGGCCGTAAGATCCGGGTTGTCGGCGATATCGTCTATGGCCCGGGCATAGCGATAGAAGACGGCGACGTGGGGACGGAGTCGGGCCGGCAACAGCCACGATCCGACCGGGAAGTTTTCATAGGCGACGTCCTTGCCGGACGGGGTTTCGACGGAAGCGGCGGAAGAGATCATGGGTATGGAGCCGGAGCGGGCGGCGGATGCCGGACGATCAGGTCGCGGCGTCGATCCGCTTGCGCATCTCGACCAGCAGGTTTTTCACCTTGCCGCCGTTCTGGCGGATGACGGAGGCGAATTCCTTCTGTTGGGCGAGGCCCATGCTGAGGCCCTCGACCATGATATCGACAACCTTGTAGACCCCGCCCTTCGATCGTATCCGCCAGGCCACGTCGATCGGTTTCAGGCCGTCGGGCCGCAACAGCTTCGAATGGACCAGCGCGTCCTTGCCGTCACGCACCTCGGAGCGCGCGATCTTCAGGGTCTCGCCGGAGTATTTCTCGAATCGGTCGGCATAGATGCGCACCATAAGTTCCTCGAAGAGCTCCATGTACTCCTTTCGCTCGGCCGTCGTGGCGCGCCTCCAGTAACGTCCGAGAACCCACTTGGCGATGACCTCGAAAGCGAAGTATTGATGCATCATCTCCCGGAACCGCTGACGGCGCTCCATCTTTCCCAAATCGGGCTCGGTCAGCGACGCAATGGCGTCGTCCGCCATCCCTTCGACGAACTTCTTGGCGCCCTCGCCGAAAGCTGCGTCGTCGGCGCGGACCGCTCCGCCGCCGGCTGCCGCGAACATGATCGCCAACGCCAATATGAGGCGAAACACGCCGCGTCTGCGGATTGGAAGTACTGTTCCGGTTATTCCCGTCATCACACCCTAAAGACTGCCGAAGCCGGCGAAGAAATCAATGGCGAATTTCGCTTCGACGGCCAGCCGGGTTCGTCCGCGGGCCAACTGGACTCAACGATTGTCGTTTTCTGTCATACCGTTGAGGCGGGCTTTCGGTGGCGTGCCATTGGGCCTTGCGCTATGTTGGCGGGTGCCGTCCGGGCTCGCGTCGCCTTACCGAATCAGGCCGAGGCCGGGGTTTCGGCGCAACGGGGAAGGCTCGGAAGATCGGAGGGTGAAATGCCGTCGACAACCCATAGCGTTGCGAACCACACCGTTCAGGTTCTGACCAACAAGTCCGGCGATTCCGCGCCGACCACTTCGATCATCGTCCGCCTCTATGACGGCGACGACAACGACATCGGCACGGCCTCCTTCCAGGACTACGGCTCGGACGTGCCGCCGCCGCACGGCGATCCCAAGACCCACCGCGCCAGCAGCTACATGGATATCGCCTTTTATCCCGCCTTCATGGAAATCCTGCGTCTCGACCAGCCGGCTTACTGGAAGATCGCCTGGGTGCAGACCGGTCCGACCAGGACCGTCACCGACGTGTCGCTCGATACCAAGAAGGAGATCCTCGGCGAGTTCTTCCCGAAGGCCGAGGACTGACGCCCCCTTCCCTTCCCGCCGTCAGCCGACCGAACGGGCCGCCTCGCAGATGTTGGCGAGCTTGGCCCGCGCCAAGTCGCGCCCGAGGATACCGAGACCGCAGTCGGGAGCGGCGATCAGCCGGTCGCCGTCGATGTGTTCGAGCGCGCCCTGTAGGCGGCTCTTGATCTCGTCGACCGTTTCGATCCGGCTCCTGGCTATGGCGACAACGCCGAAGATGACGGTCGTGTCCTTGAATGCCTCCAACAGGCCGAGGTCGTTGTTGCGGTGCGCGTCTTCGATCGACACCGCCTCGATCGACGAAGCGTCGATGGCGGCGGCCAGGTCGAAATAACAATCCTTCGGCGCTTTCGGGTAATCGGGGTTGTCGATGCGGTCGGGATAGCCGCAACACATGTGGACCGTGCGGACGACGCTGTCGGGCGCGCCCTCGAAGCACATCTCCAGGTGATCGAAGCCGTAGTCGAGCGCTTCCGGAACCTTGCGCGCGAACAGCGGCTCGTCGATCTGGATGTGGACGCAGCCGGCCTCGGCCAGGGCCAGCACTTCGGCGTTCAGCGCCCGGGCGAGGTCGACGCCGCGTGTCACCGGGTCGCCGTAATGCTCGTCGGCCACCGTATCGCCGATGGTCATCGGCCCCGGCATGGTGACTTTCAAGGGCTTCTCGGTGAAGGCCTGGGCGACGCGCCAATCGTGCGGCAGGAAGGACTCTCGAGCCGATACCGGCCCGGTGATGGTCGGCAGGCGGGCCGCATAGGCGCCCTCGCGCAGTACTTTCTCCGTCAGCCGCTCGAAGTCGATGCCGTCGAGGTGACGGCAATGATAGTGGATGTAGTTCTCGCGCCTGACTTCGCCGTCGGTCGGTATATCGATGCCGGCCTCGATCTGGTCGGCGACGACCTGCTCCGCGGCGCGGGCGAACATCTGTTCCGCCTCGTCGCCCAGCTTCGCGACGTCGTCGGCATAGCGTCGGGTCGGGTCGGTGCTGTCGGGGCCGCCTTCCTCGGCGTCGAACCAGTCGGCGACGTCGAGAAAATCGGGTTTCGGGTAGGCGCCGATGGTTGTGGTGCGGATAGGCATGGGGATTTCTATCAGGATTTCGGATTTTGTATTCAACTAATTGCTTCAAACAACAATCAATCGATCGGTCAAATTCCTCACGTTCTAACCGGTACGGACTATACTAGAAGAGAGAACATTTGACGAACATCATATTGTCATATACTGTTGCTGATTGAGGTGAACGTTTTGTGACGAACGTGCAGCCGGAGAATCCCTCATGGAAGATCAAATTGAGCGCCTTAAGCTTCAACTAGCCATCTGGGAAAAGGCTGTTGACACCCAGATGCACTTTAACGAGATGTCCGTCAAATCGAGACAACTCGGACTAACTTTCGTTGTCGCGGCTCTCGGGCTTTCGATCGTTCTCATGGGGAGAGGATCGGATTTTGATCTAGTCTTTCCGATCCCTTTCACAAATGTTCAAGTCAGTACGCATGTCACTGGACCAATCATTCTGGTAGCAGTTTTCGGGTTATATGCGGTAATGCGACTCGACCTCGGTGTTTATCACCGAATGTTGCGCGGCGCAGTCACTTTTGGTGAACAGTTTGAGAAGGGGGTTCTTCGAGATGAACTAATGAAGACCCCGAAAGGGATGACGGAGTTTATTTCTTTGTTTAGTCGACAGGAGGTCGTGAACAAGGAGACATTCGAAGAAGCTCAGGGAAAAAACGCTGAACAGAAGATCAGAACATTTTATGTGCTTCTTATAGGCACGCTCTTGTTGATCGGACTCATAGTTACGTTCTCATTTGGAAAGATCGAACGGCCAGTCGTCGATCCAGTACCTGGCGGTAGCAATGCCGCAGTAACTTCTGAGATGCAGAACGAAGGCCCAGGCGATACCGTGAAAACAAAAGACATCAAATAACTTGGTGTATCGAATGAATAACAAGCCCAACCTCTTAGTCTGTGACCTCGACAACACGTTGTATGACTGGGTTTCGTATTTCGTGCCATCGTTCTATGCGATGATCGATAGACTGATCGATATAACGGAGTGGGATAGGGAAGAGGTGCTCAGTCAATTTCAGCGGGTTCACCAAAAACATCACGATGCCGAGCATCCGTTTTCGCTTCTGGAGATTGATCTTGTAAAAGAAGAGTTCCCGACGAAAGGTGGGGCAAAACAAGCGAAAGAGCAGTTTGATGAAGCGTTCTACGCATTCAATTCTTCGAGAAAAAGGATCCTGGCCTGTTACCCCGGTGTAGTTCGGGGGCTCGAAATCTTGCGAGAAAATGACATTACTCTCGTTGCGCACACCGAAAGTAAGCTTCACGCTGTAATCGACCGACTTCGGCGTCTCGATCTGGTCCGGTTTTTTGAGCGTATTTATTGTCGTGAGCGCGGGGAATCTACGCACCCAGACGACGCAAAAGCGAAGAACTGGTTTGCCAACTTTCCAATGGAACGAGTTACTGAATTGTCGAAACATCAGAGGAAACCTGATGTATCGGTTCTTCTGGAGATATGTTCAGACTTGGGGGTACCACTATCGGAAACGTGGTATGTTGGGGACAGTATTGCGCGAGATATCTCTATGGCCAAACAAGCTGGTGTAACGGCTGTGTGGGCAAGGTATGGAGCAACACACGACCCAGAATTATACGAAAAACTTGTACGAATTACGCATTGGACTGAAGCGGACGTATCTCGCGAGGCAAGGCTGAAAGAAGCCGCAAAACATGTCGCGCCGGATTACGTTCTTGAGCATTCATTCGATGAGATACTATCAGTGATGGGTGACGCCAATTTGCCAAAACAGCAAGCTGTTAACATTTGAAATCACCACTTCCAACGGTCGTTTCGACCTAACTGCTCCATCCTATTGCCAGTACGCCCCTACGGCGTTACCACCTCGACCTTGATCGTCTTCATTTTGGCGCGGGTCTTGAGCAGCTCCTCGGCCTTCTCCTCGCGCCGTTTCTTGACCTCGTAGATGACGGCGCCGATCAGGGTTAGCCCCATGATGACGACGGCCAGCGCGCTGATTTCCGGGTTGACGCCGAATCGCGCCAGCCCGGCCAGTTCGGTCACCAGGGTGCCTTTCGAGACCATGGTGAAGACGGTGGTGTTGTAGTTCTCGAACGAGGTCAGGAAGGCCAAGAGAATGGCCGACAGGATGGCCGGACGCAGGAACGGGATCAGCACCTTCCAGAACACCTGCACATGGGTGGCGCCGAGATCGAGCGCCGCCTCCTCCTGATTGTGGTCGAAGCGTTGCAGACGGGCGATGAAAATCAACATGCAATAGGCGGAGATGAAGGTGGACTGGCCGAGGATGGTCAGGAAGAACGGATCACTGGCGGTCTCGTAGTCGAGACCCACCCACTCGCCGAAGCGGTCCCAGAAGATCACCGTCGAGATGCCGAGAATGACGCCGGGCACCAGCACCGGCGAGACGACGACGGTGTAGTAGACCGGCCGCATGCGCTCCTGTACCTGCATCATCATGATGGCGGCGGCGAGCCCGGTCGGCACCGACAGCGCCACCACCCCGGCGCCGATCCATAGACTGTTGATCAGCCCGTTGATGATCTTGCTGTTGTCGGCGAGATCGGCGAACCAGTGCACGGTGAACCCCTCCCACGGCGTGATGGTCGGATAGGTCGAGGTGTTGAACGAAGACGCCGACATGATGATCAGCGGCCCGAACAGATACAGGAAGAACAATAAGATGTACCCCCGGATCACCCATGCGTGGATATGTCTGGCGCTCATCGTCCGGCGATCTCCCCGAGGCTGACCTTGAAGATGCGCATCATGATGCGGACGAAGATGATGCAGGCGATGAGCAGGACGAAGGCGTAGGCCGATCCCTGCGGCCAGTTGCCGCCGGTGTTGTACCACTGGTAGATGATCTGCGTGAACCACAGGCTCGACGGACCACCCAGAATATTGGGCGCGGCGAGCGCGCCGGCCGACAACATGAAGACCATGGTGCAGCCCGACGCAATGCCCGGCTTGGCGTGCGGCATGACGACGCGCAGGTGGATGCGCAGCCAGGACGCGCCCATGTCGCGGGCGGCCTCGACCTGGTTGTGGTCGAGGCTTTCGATGGCGCTGTAGAGCGGGAAGATCATCAGTAGCAGGTAGGCATACATCAGGCCGCTGTAGAGGGCGACATCGGCCTTGAAGAAATCGAATGGCGTATCGAATACCCCGATCGCCGTCAGGAAGGTGTTGAGGATGCCGGCCTGGGCGAAGATCAGCTTGAAGGCGAAAGCGCGCAGGATCTCGTTGACCCAGAACGGCAGGATCAGACACAGGAACAGCAGGCGCTGGTTGCCGCCCTTGACCGATTGCGCCATGTAGTAAGCCAGCGGATAGCACAGCAGGAAATCGAGCACGGTGACGATGACGCTGGCCATGATGGTCTTGAAGAAGACGTTCAGATGCAGCCAGTTGAGCAACTCGTCGCCGCCGACCCGGCCGAGGATCAGGTACTTGTAGTTCTTGAGCGTGTAGACGTCCTCGGGGCCGCCGACCCGGTCCGGGGTCAGGTTGAAGCGGAACGAGAAATCGAGCATGTAGACCTGCGGCAGGACGATCATGAACAGCATCCACCCGAACGTGAACGCCAGCAGGTAGATGGAGATCACCATACCGTTCTTGCGCACGAAATTGATGGCGTTGAGGTTGGCGACCCACTTGCCTGCTTCCTTCTGCACGTAGGGCGCCACCACTAGGGCGGCGACCAGGGCCAGAAAGACCTCGACGAAACCGATGCCGTCTTCCGGCGGCGCCACGGCCGCAGCCGGTTCATCCTTCCGAATGACCAGCTTCAATTCGGTGTCGCCCGGCGCCAAGGCCGGCAGGTTTTCAGGATTGGTGATGGTGATGTTGAGGTTGGAACCACCGCCCGAGACCGGCGACGGCGCTGCCTCCGGAGCGGGTTCGGACGACGGCGGCGGGCCGGCGACGGTGCCGCCCATCTTCGGCGTGACGACGACTGGGCCGGAGGAGGTTCCGGCCGGAGGAGCAGCCGGAGTTGGCGCCTCGGGCGCCGGTTCCTCCTTGGGCGTATCGATGGGGCCCATGCCCGGACTGATCTTGAGCTGGGCAACCTGCATCTGGTGCGGGGTGTCCAATTTATTCATCCGCCATCTCTCCAAACGGCAAGGCGATGGCGCGCTCGACGTCGAAACCGAGTTTGACACGGTCGCCGGTATGCAGTGCCGGGATGGCGCCGTCGTTGGTCATCGCCACCTTGATGTCCTTGTCGGCGGTTTCGCCCTTCAGAAAGATGTGTACGAAGCTGCCTTCGAATTCCTCCTTGATGGCATCGCTCTCGAAGGTGTTGTCGGTTTCGTCACTGCCGTTGACCAGACGCAGGCTTTCGGGGCGCACGAACATGATGGCGTCGTCGCCCTCGTTCAACCCCTGATCGTTGATGCCGCGCATCGGGCCGAAGTGAGTTTCGATCACGGCCTGATTGTCGTCGGCTTTGGTGACTTTGCCGCGGAACGGATTGTTTTCGCCGACGAACGAGGCGACGAAGGAAGTCGACGGGTTGTTGTAGATTTCGGTGCCGTCGCCGACCTGCTGGACGATGCCGGCGCTCATGACGGCGATGCGGTCCGACATGGTTAGCGCCTCGCCCTGGTCATGCGTGATGTAGATGAAGGTGATGCCGACACGCTGTTGAATGGAGCGGAGCTCGGTCCGCATGTGCTGACGGAGCTTGAGGTCGAGAGCCGACAGCGGCTCATCGAGGAGCAGGACGCCGGGCTCGACGGCCAACGCCCGGGCGATGGCGACACGTTGTTTTTGGCCGCCGGAAAGTTCCGACACCATCTTTTCGCCCTGGCCGGGCAGCGCGATCAGGTTCAGGAGTTCTTCGGCGCGGCGGCGGCGTTCCTGGTATTTGACGCCGCGGACTTCGAGGCCGAAGGCGATGTTGTCGGCGACGCTCATCAGCGGAAACAGCGCCAGGTTCTGGAAAATCAGCGCCGTCGGGCGCTGGTTGGGGCCGATCCCGTACATGTCCTTGCCGCCGATGCGTACATGGCCCTCGGTCGGATCGTTGAAGCCGGAAACGGCCCGAAGGATGGTCGTCTTGCCGCAGCCCGAAGGTCCGAGGAAGCTGAAGAATTCGCCCGATTCGATGGTGAGATCGCAGTCGTCGACGGCAGTGAATTCACCGAAACGAATGGTTATGTGGTCCAGTTCAACGCTGCTCATGACGGCCCCCTGTTCGAGCTATCCCTGACACATTCAGGAGACTTGCGACCGGTTGATCCGCGTCTTCGCCGAGTTGCTGATATGCCGGACCGGCCCCGTCCCTGGTTCTTCGTTGGGTTTCGCCGGGGCGGCCCCGGAGATTCCGGGGACCGCCCTTGGAAACGTTCTTTTTGGCTCGAGACCGGGTTTTAAGCGGCCACGAACTTGTCGCGGTACTCGGCGCGAATGCCGGCGTACCAGGTCGGCTCGTCCGGCCACCACCAGAGCTTCGACAGGGCGTCGCCCGGATAGGCCGTGTTGAAGGCGTTCTTGGACTTCTCGTCCAAGTGATCGGCGTAGCCCTTGACGGTGCCGTTGTAGCCGGTCTTGATCGCCGAATCGGCGGCCGACTCGACCGTGTAGATGGCGTTGACGAGTTCGTAGGCTTCGGCCTTGTTCTTGGCGCCGACCGGCATGCAGAGACCGTCGAGCCAGGCGAACGCGCCCTCTTTCGGCGCCATGTACTGGATCGGTTTGCCTTCCTTCATGAGTTCGATGGCCGGACCGTCCCAGGTCTGGCCGATCACGCAACCGTTCTGCATGAAGTTCGACTTCTGGGTGTTGTGGTCGTTCCAGAACGCTTTGATCCAAGGCTTGTGGGCGACCGCGAAGTTGGTGACCTCTTCCCAGATCTTGCGCATGTTCTCTTCGTTCTTGTAGGCATCCGTGAACGGCGGAAGCTTGCCGATCTCGGCCAAGTGGCGGCCGATTCCGGCCATGGTCGAGTGCGGCCGGCCCTGGACCTTGCCCTTCATCTCGGGAATCCACAGGTCGCCCAGGCTGAGCTTGCCATACGACGTCTCATAGAGGTCGGTGCGCCAGGACATCGCCTCGGTGCCCCAAATATGCGGCAAGTGATGCTGGCCGCCGCCCCAGGTCCAGGCCTCGGAGGCTTTGACGAAGGACGGCTCGACGTTCTTGAGGTTGGGGATCTTGCCCAAATCCCACGGCTGGGTCAGCTTCAGGTCGATCCATTGGCCTTTGCGGTTCAAGGTCGGTGTGATGACGTCGAAACCGCGGCCTTTGGTCGCTTTCATCTTGTTGATGAGTTCCTCGTTCGACCCGAGAGGCGTCAGGTTGACCTTGATCCCGGTGTTCTTGGTGAAGCCCTTGAGGAATTCCTCGGTCAGATAGTTGGTCCAAACGATGGCGTTGACTTCGCCGGCGGCGAAGGCGTCCTTGATGAACCAAGGCCCCACACTGAGGACCGTACCCGCCGCGACGCCGCCCTTGACGACGGTCCGGCGGGTAAATGCTTTAGCCGCCCGTTGGGTCGATGCGGACGAGGTTTGAGATCTTGTTTTGCGTGTCATTTGATACTCCCTGATTATTCCTTGCGTTGGTGTGCAAAGGGGTTTTATTTATCGAAGGAAGTGTGAAGCAAATTCGCTACTCCCGTCAATAAAGTTGCTCCCCCCTTTGAACCTGTGACGAAGCGGCAATTCCCGTTGCCGGTCCGGTACGGGCGAACGGTCCCAAACCGTCCCCACCGAAACAAGGGCCAACGGCGCAAGAACGGGTGGGCCAACGGCTACGAATTTCTTGAAAATCAATGCTCTGCTTCCAAGCCATGGTGGCCGGCTAGAAACGTCCGGCGCCAAATGGCGCGATATCGATATTGGGGACGCGACCGGCCACGAGGTCAGCAACGATACCGGCCGTCTTCGGTGCGCAGGTCAGGCCGACGTGCTGATGGCCGAACGCCAACAGCGCGTTCGCGAACCTGGGCGAGCGCCCAATTACCGGCAGGCTGTCGGGCAAGGACGGCCGACGTCCCATCCATTCGCTGTATCCTGCCGTCGAGAGCCCCGGCAACATGCGTCGTCCATGCTCCAGCAGGACCCGGGCACGGGCGTAGTTTGGCGGTGCCTCGATACCGCCGAACTCGACCGTCCCGGCCAAACGCAGCCCCATGTCCATCGGCGTCACCAGGAACTTGGCTTCGCCGGCCATCACCGGCCGCGAAAGACTGACGCCCGGCTCAGGCAGGGTAACGTGATAGCCGCGTTCCGTATCGAGTGGCACCGCCGCGCCGAGCTTGGCCGCCAACCGGCCGGAATCGGCGCCGGCGGCTATGACTACGGTGTCGAATTCGACGCGGCCGGCGTCGGTGACGAGCGCACTCGGGCCGTCTGCGCCGATTTCCACATCCCGCACTTCGGCCTGTCGAACGGTTCCGCCGGCCCGGACCAGGGCCTCGGCGACAACCTTGACCAGGCGCGCCGGGTCGACGGTGAAGCCATGATCCGGATACCGGTAGGCGAAGCGAAAACGCTCCCCGAGCGCCGGCTCGATCTCACGGACGACATCGCCCTTGAGCCGTTCGATGCGCACGCCCATCTTCTCGCGCAACCTCATCTCGTCGCCGTCCCTGGCAAACTTCTTTTCGCTTTCGTAGACCTGAAGGTAATCCGATTCGCGGATCAGTTCGGCGGCTCCCACCTCATCGGCCAGTTGACGGTAGAGATCGACGCTGGGATCGCAAAGCGTCTGTAACGCCCTGGCCGCCGGTTCGATGCGCCCGGCCCGGCCGGCCAGAACGAAGCGCACGAGCCACGGCGCCAGCTTCGGCAGGTAGGACCAACGGATGGCGAGCGGGCCCAGCGGATCGAACAGCCATCCCGGCACGTCGACCAACGTTGCCGGCACCGACAGCGGCACGAACGACGAGCGGGCCAACAGGCCGGCGTTCCCGAACGAGCACCCCTCGCCCGGCGCCAACCGGTCGACGACGGTGACGGCGTGTCCTTCCTTCGCCAACTGATAGGCGCAGGTGACACCGACGATACCGGCACCGACGACGGCGATCCTTCGCCGGCCGGCTCCCGCTTTGTCCTCCGCCATCGATCCGGTCTCCTTGTCTCTCGCCCGTATTATCGAGACCCGCGGCGGCGGCGGCAACGTCTGTTGTTTTGTCAGCAACGGCGTTAGACTTTCCCACCGACCAGGGAGATCGACACCATGGCCTGCTGCCACCACTATGCCTTGACCGAAAGCGGCGACGACGCCTTCACCGTCAATGCCAACACCATCACCTTCGGCCGCGGCTGCCTGCGGGAAGCCGGCGACAACGCCGCGTCCCTGGGCCTTAAACGCATGGCGCTGATCACCGACGCCCAACTCGTCGCCAGCGAGCACGTCGCCACCGTCAAGGCGTCCCTGACCGAGGCCGGGGTCGATGTCGTCGTCTACGACGAAGTCCGGATCGAACCGACCGATCAGTCGTTTCAAGCCGCCACCCGGTTTGCCCGCGAAGGCGAGTTCGACGGCTACATCTCGGTCGGCGGCGGCTCCGTCATCGACACCGCCAAGGCGGCCAATCTCTACGCCACCCACCCGGCCGATTTCCTGACCTACGTGAACGCGCCGATCGGCGGCGGCCGGCAACCGCCCGGTCCGCTGAAACCCCACGTCGCCTGTCCGACGACGTCGGGAACGGGCAGCGAATGCACCGGCATCGCGGTGTTCGACCTGCTGGAGATGAAGGCCAAGACGGGCATCGTATCGAAGCACCTGAAACCGACGTTGGCCCTGGTCGATCCGGCGTGCACCGCGACTCTGCCCAAGAACGTCATCGCCGCCAGCGCGTTCGACGTGCTTAGCCACGCACTCGAATCGTACACCGCCCGACCGTTCACGAGGCGCCCGGCGCCCGAACGCCCGTCGGCACGGCCGGCCAGCCAGGGCGCCAACCCGTGGAGCGACATGGGGTGCCGCGAAGCGCTCCGGCTGCTTGGTCTATACCTCGTCCGCGCCGTCACCGACTCGGGCGATACGGAAGCGCGCGAGCAGTTGATGTGGGCGGCAACGCTGGCCGGCATCGCCTTCGGCAACTCCGGCGTCCACGTGCCGCACGGCATGTCCTATTCGGTGGCCGGGCTGTGTCGAGACTTCTTCCCCGACGGCTACCCGAAAGACGCCCCGATCTGTCCACACGGGATGTCGGTCATCGTCAACGCGCCGGCGGTGTTCCGCCTGACCGCACCGGCCGCCGCCAAGCGCCATCTCGAAGCCGCCGCCTGGCTCGGCTTCGACAACCGCGGGGCCGGCGACGACGACGCCGGCGACGTCATTTCCGAGCGACTCATTCAGATGATGAAGGCGACCGACATGCCGAACGGCATCGGCGGCGTCGGCTACAACGCCGCCGACATCGGCCCGCTGACCGAGGGCGCTTTTCCGCAGAAACGGCTGTTGGACAACGCGCCGATGGAGATCACCAAGGAGACCCTTACGGGTCTATATCAAGAGGCCATCAGCTACTGGTAGGAGCGTCGCCTTGCCGCCCGGCTGGGCGGCCGGCTCGGCGCCGGGTCCAGGGATAATGCCCGGCCGATCGCCGGTGGCCGGAGGGTCCGGCGGTAGAAGCCCCCCGCCGGTGATCCGCAGCGGCCGACGCCGGGCCGCATATGATAGCCGAGATCGAGATGAACCTGGTCGACCTGGCCTCCACCCAGAGCCACGTCGAGTTGCCGGCGCAGCCGTTCGGCGAAATAGGGTTTCGGCAGGCTCTGCCACTCGGTCCGGGTCAGGCCATTCCCTCGCAAGGAGCCATCGACAATGTCGCTCGCCAGGTCGAAATGTTCGTTGGCAATATCGACGGTTGCCTCGTCGGCGAGGACGATGCGAACCGTCACCTGTGAGGAAGTGGCCGTATAGGCCGACGACTTGACCAGGACGGCAAGCGGAGCCAGAGGCAATTCAAGCGGGTTCCAATCCTCGACCTCCTCGATTTCCGCCGACGCGGTGTCGAACTCGGACAACTCGTCCGTCCCATGGAACCAGACGATGAGGAATATGGCCGCCATCAGAATCGCGGCGACAAGGCCTAAGTAGATGGAAATCGTATGCGAGAGCTTCATCCGCTCTTCCCGCCTACACAATTGATTTTAAACAGAAAATCATGATTTCACCAGGAAAACCGAAGCTTGTCCCGGGCTGACCGGAGACACTCTCCACCCCCCTTGCGCAAACTCCCTAGGAGCCTACATTTACCCTGAGGGATACCGGGCGACGTCCGGTTTCCCCGAAATGGCGCGCCTGCCCGGTCGCCCTCCCTCGAAACCTGGATAGGGAGAGTGCCATGACCAGCAGATCGATCCTCAGAACATGGCTTTCGGTCGCGGTGGTAAGCGGCGTCTGTTTGGTCCCGACGGTCGCCTACGGCGCCGGGGCCGGCGCAACGGATGCGGCCTGGCAGGCCTATCTGGCCGGCGATTACGCCACCGCCGCCGACCAGCTCGGCAGACTAGCGGAGACCGGTGAGGCCAAGGCCGAGTACTACTTCGGCTCGCTTTACTCGGACGGCCTGGCCGTTCAACGCAGCGACGCGAAAGCGGCGCAATGGTTCGAGAAAGCGGCCACGAAAGGTTACACCGACGCTCAGTTCAGCCTCGGTTTCCTCTACTACCACGGCAGCGGAGCGATCGCGCCGGACGACCGCCAGGCGGTGCGCTGGTTGAAGAAAGCGGCCGACGCCGGTCACGGCTTCGCACAGGCGCTGATGGGAAAGATGTACGCCGCTGGCCGCGGCGTCGAATCCGACCCGGCGCAGGCGTTGCAGCTTTTCGTAGCCGCCGCCGACAAAGGCATCGTTGGCGCCCAGTATGACGCCGGTTTGATGCTGAGTTCCGTCGGCAGCACCGACAGCCTCGTCGATGCCTATAAATGGTTTATCCTGGCGTCCCGGCAGGGTTACCCGGGTGCGGGGCAGAATCTAGACCTTCTCAGCGATCGGCTGAACGACAGCGAGGTCGCCCGGGCCATGGATATGGCCACCGCATGGACCAAGAAGAACTAGAGAGAACCGACCGGCTGTCACTCGCGAGCGGCAACCGGTGCCGGTGCGTTACCCACAACCGTCGCTGTTGTCGACGCGGCCGCGGACGACCGTGACCTCTTCGACATAATCGCTTCGCAGTTCGCGATTGATCTTTTCACGAAGTCTCGCCGCCGTCACTGCGCCGGTGATGTTCCGCCACTCCACGCGTTTCAGGACATGGTCGCCGAGCGACGCGTTCAGCGTCGCTACGATTCGGGGCACATGGGAGCAGACGATCCGGGCCAGGGTGGGATCCTCGAACGCCAGTTTGATGCTGACGAACTTGGTGATCGCCTCGTATTCGCCTGCCTTGACATAGACGGCCACCGGCTCCAACGGCACCTCGGAAAGTTTCCGAGTGGCCAAGACTTGCTCTTGCGTTGCACCGAGTTCGGCCTGTTCGGCGAGGTCGCGGTTGTGCAGCCACACCAACAGGCCAATGCCGGCCGACAGGACGACGGCACCGGCACCGAGCCAAATCAATAGGCGATGAAAGGGGCTCACCGGCCCACCTCCCGCAAACGGCCCAAATCCAACTCTTCGAGTCTAACGCGGGCGACTGTCGGGTTCCTGACAACGCCGGCTTGGTTGGATCAGGCGCTCCGGTAGAGCTTGGTCAACACGAACTCCCGGTGGCCGAGCGCCTCGGCCGCCGTCAGCCGGCCGTTGCAGGTTCTGATGCAGATGTCGATCAGCGCGTCGCCGGCCTGGTTGAGGTTCATGTCGCGGCGAAGGATGCCGGAAACGTCGAGGTCGAGGTGTTCGGGCATGGTCCGCGCCGTCCGCGGATTGGCCGAAAGCTTGATCACCGGCTCGATCGGGTTGCCGATGATATTGCCCTGTCCGGTCGGGAACAGGTGCACCACGAAGCCGGCCGCCGCCTGCAAGGTGACGCACTCGGCCGCGGCCGATGAGGTGTCCATGAAGTAGAGCCCGGCGCCCTTCCGCGGTTGTTCGGCCGGCCCCAGGACGTCGATGTATTTGGTCTTCTTGCCGATCTTCTCGAGGTTGCCGAACGCTTTCTCCTCGATGGTCGTCAGGCCGCCCTGGATGTTGCCCTTGGTCGGCTGGCTTTCCGAAAGGTCGGAGGTCTTGTAGGGCTCGATGACCTCGTTCATGTAGGCGTTGAAGGTCTTGAGGAACTTCTGTCCGACCGCCTTGGTCTTGGCGCGGCTGGCGCAGACGTGTTCGGCGCCGGTGATCTCGGAGGTCTCGCCGAAACACGTGGTGGCGCCCCAGGCGTCCATCTTGTCGATGAAGTTGCCGACGGTGGGGTTCGACGCCAGCCCTGACGTGGTGTCTGATTCGCCGCACTTGACCGACACCCACAGTTCGTTGGCGCCGCACTTCTCGCGCTGCAGCTCGGATGCCCAGTGCAGGAACTCGCGGGCCTGGCGGCTGGCCGCCGCGATCGTCTTATGGTCGCCGTTCTGTTCGATGGCGAAGCCGGCGACCGGCTTGCCGGTCTTGGCGATGCCGTCGACGACGCGCTGCGTCCAGGCCGGCTCGATGCCGATGACGACGACGGCGGCGACGTTCGGGTTGCACCCGGTGCCGATCAGGGTCCGAAAGTGCAGTTCCAGGTCCTCACCGAACTGCAGCCGGCCGTAAGGGTGCGGCAGGGCCATCGTGCCCTTGATGTTGTGGGCGACCGCCTCGCAGGCGGCGTTTGAAAGATCGTCCAGCGGCAGGATGACGACGTGGTTTCTGACCCCGACCCGGCCGTTCTCGCGCCGGTAGCCCATAAAGGTCGGCTTGGCGCCGCGCTTGCGGGCCTTGGCGGCGTGCGATTTGGGAACGATCAGCCTGGCTCGCTCGACCAGCTGCGGGACCTTCGGCGACCCGGCCGGAACGGCGCGCGGCACCCGTTTCGCGGTTTTCGGTTTCCTCGCCATCTCACCACCTCTTGGTCTTGACGTTGTGGACGTGGACGTGGCCGCCCTTGCTGATCGCCTTCACCGCGCGGCCGATGTCGTGGCCGTACTTGATGACGGTGTCGCCATCTCCGATGGTACCCAACGCCACCTTGTGGCCGATCGGCACCGCATCCAGGCATTTGAGCTTGATCGTCCTGTTGCCCTGCATGACCCATCCGGTCAACGCTTGGCCCCGTTTGACGCCCTCGACGACGACGACGCCGACGGTGTCCTTCTTGTCGTGGACAAGGAAATGCGGTGCTGCCAACTGATCCTCCTCCGGCCGCAACGGTTGAACTGGATTCTCTTTAAGAATTCCTTTGTCGGCAACCTACGCCCGGGGTCCGTGAGAGTCAACTAATTCTTATAACTCTTATATAAGAATTTTGACTTTCGACCTGGGTCATGAGATAACGAGAACATGAAGGCTCCAACCGTGCAATCGGGTGCCGGTCCGCTTTACGCCCAGGTCCATGCGGCGATCGTGGCGGCGATCGTCGACGGCCGCTGGCAGCCGGGCGATGGTCTGCCGAGCGAGACTCAACTGGCGGCGGAATACGGCGTCAGCCAGGGCACCGTCAGAAAAGCGCTCGACGCGCTCGTCGCAGACAATCTGGTCGTACGTCACCAGGGCCGCGGAACCTTCGTCGCCGCCCACACGCCGCAACGCGAACTCTTTCACTTCTTCCACATTGCGGGCGAGGACGGGACGCGCCAGCTACCGGTGACCAGCCGCATCGTTGGGCGCGAGCGACGCCGTGGCAGCGCCGGGGAATGCGCCCGGCTCGGGCTGCCGACGGGCGCCCGCGTATTCAACCTGATCCGGGTCCGCGATCTGGGCGGCCACGCCGTCATCCTCGAGAACATCGTCGTTCCAGCGCGCCTGTTCCCCGGCCTCGGCGACGACGGAGACCTGCCCAACGAGCTCTACCAGCTCTTTGAGGAGGACTACGGCGTCACCATTCACCGCGCCGTCGAGCAGCTTCGCGCCGTCGCCGCCGGGCGCGACGTGGCCCGGCACCTGAGCGTAACGGCAGGCACGCCGCTCCTGGAGATCGACCGCCTCGCCGAGACTCTCGACGGCACGCCCGTGGAGTGGCGTCTGAGCCTTCTCGACAGCGCCGAGCACTACTACTTGAGCGAGATCGTCTGACCCGGCGTTCCAGCTCCTGCTTCTACGCCAGGAAGCCGAGCAGCTTGCCGTAACGCCGGGTCAACTGGTCGGGATCGGCGCTCTTGTTGACGAGATCGAAGGCGCCACGGGTCCTGGGGCCGACGACGCCGTCCAGCTTCAGGGGCCGGAAACCGCCTCCGGCGCTCCTCGGGCCGAGTGCGTTCAAGGTCTCCTGCAACACCACCGCCTCCTCGCGGCGGCCCGGCCAGCGTCCACGCCCGCCCCGTCGGGTATCGCGGAACAAAGGCCCGAAGACGTCGGCCGTCGCGTCGCCGAGGCGGGCGTTGTCGCCGCTTCGCCGCGCCTGCCGGGCGAACTCGTGGAACCGGCCCAGGGCCGTGCCCTCGTCGATGCGATCGGGGCCGTGGCGGACGACGGCGTCGCGCAGAGCGGCGCGGGTCCTGGGCCCGAAAACGCCGTCGGTCTTGAGAGGACGGCGCGGCCGCATTTCTTCGGTGCGCCGGTCCTCTCCGTCGAGGCCGGTCCCGGCCAGCAGGTTAAGGCCGTCCTGCAACTGCCTGACCGGACCGGTGAAGCGCCGCCCATCGGAACGCTCGACCATGCGCCGCGCGACCCGCTCCAGACCGTCGTCGAGGGTTCGGCCGTCGCGGCCCAGGGCCGGGCTCGGCGTCTGGGCGACGGGGCGCTTCGGCGTCGGCTCGATCATCCGGCCGGTGGCGTCGCGCCCGACCGGCTCGGTGCCGTAGACGTCCTCGAAGAAAGCCGTCTCGGCCTCGAACAGCTCGGCGCGGCGGGCGTCGCCGGCGTTCAGCCGCAGCCGCGCCTGCATTACCTGGCGGGCCTCGTCCTCGGTCCACCTGCCGACCGGCTTCAGCAGGATGTCGTCGGCCGGATCGCCCGGTTCGGTCACCTTCTTCACGAAGGCCCGCGCCTCCGGCGTGTCGCGCCTGGTTTCCGCTT
The DNA here is from genome assembly GCA_964344215.1 of uncultured Thalassospiraceae bacterium. GTDB lineage: Bacteria > Pseudomonadota > Alphaproteobacteria > Rhodospirillales > Casp-alpha2 > CAYFMP01. The sequence goes on from CAYFMP010000024.1 coordinate 46,383, forward strand.
CTCGCTCGGAGTCTGGATCGGGAGACGAAGGAGCGGCGGCGGTCTTTTCGGGCTGGCCGGAGGCCGGTGGTTCGGGGCTGTCGGTCGCCGACTGTTCGTCGCCGTCTTCCTCCCGCTTTCTCGCGGCGCGGTCCTTCTTCTGCTGTTCGACGATGCGCGCGAAACCGCCCTCGGCGGCCGGTCCGCCCATCTCGCCCTCGATCGGGTTGTCGGCCAGCGGCGGCTGCGGGCCGCGCGCCTTGGCGAGGGCGTCGCCGCCGGCGCTGCCGATCCAGCCCATCTTGCGAAGGTCTTTCTTGTCGAACTCGCTGGCGAGCTTCCGGTCGAGGCCGGCGGCGTCGAGGGCGCCTTGCGCGAAATCGACGCAGTTGTCGGTGGTGATGTTGTACTTGCCGGGGTCCTTCTTGGCCCGGTCGATGTAGGCCTGGACCTTGGCCGCCTGCCCGGCGGTGAGTTCGATATCACTATGGATGATTTCCCCGCCGCGCACCCGCTCGGTGTCGTCGCGGATCTCGGCCTCAAGGTTGCCGATGCCGAGCTTGCCGTCCCTGGCGTACTTGCCCCAGGCCTGGTTGTCGAGGCCGGGTCCGGCGACGTCGACGGAGAAGTGTCCGACCGGCCCCTCGGGGTCGGCGTAGATGGTCAGAAAGTATTTACTCACGGTATGTTTCCTTCCGTTTAGGTTGTGCTAGAGTGCGGAGAACGATGATAGGAGGTTCGCCATGCTCCCCCGCTGGTGCGCCGCCTTGGCGGCAGCGGTGATGGCCGCGGGCGTCCTCGGAGGAAGCACCGCGGCCGGTAAAGTGAATTCCTTCCCGCCGGGAACCGTGTTCCGGGACTGCGACGTCTGCCCGGAGCTGGTGGTGGTGCCGGCCGGCTCGTTCGTCATGGGCTCGGAACGCGGCAAGCCGACGGAGCGCCCCGTCCACCGCGTCACCATCGCCAGGCCGTTC
>CAYFMP010000025.1:0-27006 GCA_964344215.1 uncultured Thalassospiraceae bacterium
AATACAAAATATGGGAATCCCGTTTCGAGTCACCATCAATGTCGCCTGGTATTAGGCCCTGAAGCTGGCTCCATTGATCGGCCCGTCGATCACCATTCAAAAATGCATCCGGCTGGCGCCGAGATAGGGCGAAAAGGGCAGAAAATAGGGCCCTTGTGCGCCACCGTGCACAGGTGTTTAGTAGAGAAATAGTAGAGACACTAAAATGTTCGTCAGCCCAACAAGTTGAAAAGATTGGCGTCCCCTACGGGACTCGAACCCGTGTTTTCGGCGTGAGAGGCCGATGTCCTAGGCCACTAGACGAAGGGGACGCATAGGGGCGTGACCGCCCATCTTTAAAAGCAAGCGAGGCCGTGGATCAAGCGTTTTCGCCCGATCCGCCAACGCTTTGCCGAACCTCTGAGCGCCCGTCTCACTCGGCGGCGATCAGGTGACGAATAAGCGGAACGTAACCGAGCCAGTCAACGACCGGCCCCGAATGAGAAAAAACGACAATACCGCGGCGGTCGAGGATGTAAGTGGTCGGGAAAACGGGGGCAAGTCGGCGGTCGTCGAGGCGGCCGCCATCGGCTAGGTGCAGACGCCGATCGGTCGGTCCGACGACGCCGGAATCCGAAAGAGGCATGTCGAACCGACGGCGTTTCACCCAACGTCGGGAGACGGCGATCTCCTCGCGACCCTGCAGCAGCACGAAGGCGATCCCCGGATCGCCGGCAACGGTTCGGTAGAGACGTTGCAGGTGGGGGAACTCGACGATACAGGGCGGGCACCAGCTGCCCCAGAAATGTACGAAAGCGACCTTGTCGGCCAGTCCGCCCATCGTCATCGATCGTCCTCCGGGCGTCGTGAAGCTCAGGTCCGGGAAGCGATCGCCGGGCCGCGTTCCGGTCGCCGCCGCCGCCGCCTCGGCCGCCGTCGGATAGGGACTCCAAAGCGCCGCCCAGTCGTCCGGCTCGAAGACCACCCGGTCGTCGAGGGCGTAGGTGATGCAGCGCCTGCCGGCGAACCGGGCGCAGGTCCGGAGCGCTTCCGTCTCCGCCGTTTCCGGCGAGACCTGATCGGACGCCCACCCCCAGGCGCCGCCGGTCGATATGGCGAAGGCGCGGTGACCGTCGGCGACCAGGAACCCCCGGTAGTCGGCCCGACCGGCCTTGCCGAGTTGCGGCACCGCCGCCGCGTCGTCCAGCGCGGCGGCAAGCAACGGCGCCGAAAGCATTGCCGACAGGACCACGACGGCAACCGATCCGAACATCGTCCTGGGTATCGGGTTGGCCAATTTTCTTCCTCCCCCCGGCCCCGCTCGATGTCCGCCCACTCACCTGATTTGGGGCGAATTCAAGGGGCTTAATATATGAGAAAATTACTCATTTATTACGAATAATCAACAACTTGGTTTTACATTCGAGAAAAATATAATATAATCCTCGAATATAAAAAAAGGGGAGTTCCCGCCGTGACCAAGATAGCAATAGGTTTTATCGCCGCGCTCATCCTTGTCGGAGTCGGGGCGTGGCAATTCGCCGGTGGATTGATGATCCAGGAGCATCCCAGCCCCTTCGGACTCGAAGAGACCGCCGCCCGCATTCAGCACAACATCAAGTCGGCCGGTTGGAGCCTGTCGGGCCTGCGCAGCCCGTCCAATACCATCCGCCGATTGGGGGCGACGGTTCCCAACGTCCTGCTGGTCGAGGCTTGCAAACCGGATTACTCGAAACCGATTCTCAAGGATGATCAGACCCGCATCCTGTCGATCCTCATGCCGTGCACCATCACCGTCTACGAGAAGGCCGACGGCAAGATCTACATCGGACTGATGAACACCGCTTTGATGGGCAAGCTGTTCGGCAGCATGGTGGCCGGCATCATGGACAAGGTTTCCGCCGACCAAAAGAAGTTCATCACGTTCGATCCGTCGAAGCCGGCACCGCCCCTGATCCGGGTCAAGCCGGGCGGCGGCGGAGGCGGCACCGGCAAGGGCGGCCTCCAGGATCTGGGCGGATGCTGAGGCCGACGCGACCCGGAGCGGGAGCCGCGCCGACCTGACCAAAGACGAGGAAATCGCCATGAACATCAAACGCGTCAAACACAATTTGCTGGCGGCTGTATTCCTCCTCCTCGCCGCCGCATTGACGCCCGCGCCGGCCGTTGCCGCGACCGGCACGGGCGCCTCGACGGCTGACCACGGCAAGTTCAAGGAGCTGCAGCGCCCGTTCGCCAGCGGCCCCGAAGTCACCAAGGCCTGCCTGCAGTGCCACACCGAAGCCGGCAAGCAAATCCACAAGACCAAGCACTGGACATGGGACGTGGTCAACCCGTCGACCGGTCGCCGCCTCGGCAAGAAGAACGTGATCAACAATTTCTGCGGCGCCGTGGTCTCCAACGAATCGCGCTGCACCAGCTGTCATATCGGCTACGGCTGGAAGGACGGCCGCTTCGACTTCACCAAGGAGGAGAATGTCGACTGCCTGGTCTGCCACGACACCACCGCCAAGTACCGCAAGTTCCCGGCCGGCGCCGGCCACCCGGTCTACGAACCGAAGGAGTGGCCGCCCGGCAGCGGCCGTTTCATGCAGCCGCCGAATCTTACCGAGATCGCTCAAAAAGTCGGTCCGACCAGCCGTCGTAACTGCGGCACCTGCCACTTCCTGGGCGGTGGCGGCAATGCGGTCAAGCACGGCGATCTCGACCTGTCTCTGCTGCAGCCGGGTCCCTACCTGGACGTTCACATGAGTCCGCAGCGGCTCGACTTCTCGTGCTCGAGGTGTCACAAGGGCGACGCCCATATGGTCAAGGGCAGCCGCTACACGCCCAAGGCCAAGGATACGACGGGCATCGACATCCCCGGACGCAGTGACGATTCGCGCGCCACCTGCGAATCGTGCCACGGTCTGACTCCGCATCCGGCCACCGCCAACGCCAAGCTCAACGACCATACCGACGTCCTCGCCTGTCCGACCTGTCATATCCCGGCCTTCGCCCGCGGCGGCTACTTCACCAAGATGTGGTGGGACTGGTCGACGGCGGGCCGGCTCGAGAACGGCAAGCCGATCAAGGTCCACGACAAGCGCGGGCTCGAGATCTACAGCGGCATGAAAGGCGATTTCCGCTGGGGCGAGCACGTGACGCCGGAGTACCGTTGGTTCGACGGCACCGTCAAGTACACGCTGTTCGGCGATAAGGTTGACGCCGGTCGGATCGTACCCATCAACGAATACGGCGGAGCGCCCGGCGATCCCAATTCGCGGATCTGGCCGTTCAAGGTGATGCGCGGCAAGCAGGCCTACGACGTGGAACTGAATACGCTGGCCGCGGTTCATACCTTCGGCAAGGACGACAGCGCCTATTGGCGGAAATACGACTGGAACAAGGCGATCGAGGCCGGCATGAAGGCGGTCGGCGCCGAGTTCAGCGGCCAACTTGGTTTCGTCGAAACCGAAATGGCCTGGCCGATTACCCACATGGTGGCGCCGAAGGAGGACGCCTTCGTCGCATGCCACAACTTGGCCAGCCGGCTGGCCGGCGTGCCGGGGCTCTACATACCGGGACGCGACCGCTTCGCGTGGCTCGACCAGATCGGTTGGTTGTTGGCCGGGCTGGCGGTGGCCGGCGTTCTCGGGCACGGCGCCCTGCGCTACTACTTCCACTTGAGAGAAGGATGAGAGCGATGACCGACCGCGTAGAGAGGATCTATATCTTCAAACGCTTCGAGCGCTTCTGGCACTGGACCCAGGCGGCCTTGATCATCGTCATGGCGCTCACCGGCTTCGAGATTCACGGCACTTATTCTTGGCTCGGCTACGAGACGGCGCAGGAGGTCCATACCTTCGCCGCCTGGCTGCTCATCGGGTTGTGGGCATTCGCCATCTTCTGGCACTTCACCACCGGCGAGTGGCGCCAGTACATACCGACCACCGACAAGCTGCTGGCGATGATGCGCTATTACCTGACCGGGATCTTTGTCCACGCGCCACACCCGTTTCGCCAAACCCAGTTGCGCAAGCACAACCCGTTGCAGCGCCTCGCCTACCTGTTCGTCAAGCTGGCCATCAATCCGATGATCTGGATCAGCGGACTCCTCTACCTCTATTATCCGCAATGGGAGGCCTTGGGCCTTGGCGGCCTGGAGCTAGCCGCCGTCGCCTTCGTCCACACCCTGGCCGCTTTCCTGATGGTCATCTTTTTCGTCGTTCACGTCTACTTCGCCACCACCGGCCACACGCCGATGGCCCATATCAGAGCAATGATCACGGGCTACGAAGAAGCGGAAATCGACTCCGAAGCGGAAGCTGCCGGCGGCGACTGAGGTCGCCGCCGTTTCGTCACCCGTCAGCCCGCCTTACTCGGCGGCGGCGGCGCCGGCGTGGCGGCGGGCCGAGGCGATCAGGGCGTCGACGTCTTCTTGGCGGGTGTTGAAGGCGCAGACCATGCGGGCGAGACCGCCGCCGCGCTCGTAGAAGGTGAAGCCGTCGCGCTTAAGACCGTCGATGACCGCCCCGGGCAGCACCGGGAATAGCTCGTTGGCCTCGACCGGATGGGCGAGCTCGACACCCGGCACCGCCGCCAGCCCGTCGGCCAGGCGTCCGGCCATGGCATTGGCGTGGCCGGCGTGCTTGAGCCACAGGTCGTCCGTCAGGTAGGCATCCCACTGGGCGGCCAGGAAACGCATCTTCGAGAACAGGTGGCCGCCGCGCTTGCGCCGGTAGGCGAAGTCACGGGCCAGTTCGGGCTCGAAGAAGACGACGGCCTCGGCCGCCAGGGCGCCGTTCTTGGTGGCGCCGAAGGAAAGCGCGTCAACGCCGACTTTGCGGCTGGCTTCCGCCGGCGAGCAGCCGAGGGCGGCGACGGCGTTGGCGAAGCGCGCCCCGTCCATGTGCAGTTTCAGCCCGTGCCGGCGGCACAGCTCGGAGACCGCCGCCACCTCGTCGAGTCCGTAGACGGCGCCCAACTCGCTCTCCTGCGTCAAGCTGACGCAGGTCGGCTGCGGGTGGTGGACGTTGCCGGCTTCGAACAGGCGCTGTTCCAGTTCGGCGATATCGAGCTTGGCGTGATCGCCGCCGACCGGCACCAGCTTGGCGCCGCCGCTGAACAACTCCGGGGCGCCGCATTCGTCTTCGTAGACGTGGCTCTGCCAATGGCAGTAGACGGCCCCGAACGGCGGCGTCAGGGCCGACAGGGCGAGCGCGTTGGCGGCCGTCCCGGTCGCCACCAGAAAGACGGCGGCGTCGGTCTCGAAGACGTCGGCGATCCGCGCCTCGACCCGCCGGGTCAGATCGTCGTTGCCGTAAGGCATGGTGGCGCCGTCGTTGGCGACCTCGAGGGCGGCCATAATCTCGGGCGCCGCCCCGGTCACGTTGTCGCTGGCGAAGTTCATCGATGCCCTCTTAGTCTGGCTGTCAACTTAAGCGTCTCACTCGGTGAGGCGCAATTCGATTTGGTGCAATCGGCCGCCTTCCGGATCGGCCAGGTGCGCCGTCGTCTGGCCGGCCCGGCCGCCTTCGGCCGACATGATCAGCCACACCATGTCGGGCTCGTAGACCATTTCCTGGTCGCGGGCCGACGGCGCCGCCGCCGAGAACGGGTGCGAGTGATAGTGGCCGACGATCTCCTCGCCGGCCGCCGCGTCGGCCTCGAGTTCCCGCATCAAATCGAACCGGACCTTGGGGTCGACCTCGAAAGAGCGCCGTTTGTCGCCGCCGCTGAGGTTGGGGCTGGGCTGGACGCGGCTGACGACGATGGCGCCGTCGTCGGCCCGGCGCCCGGCCAACAGGCCGCAGCACTCCTCCGGATAGGCGGCCTCGGCGGCTCCGGCGATAACGGCCAGCAGCGGGCGCGGCAGCGAGATCACGGCGCAGACCGGATGGTGCCGAGGATGCGGCCGGTGGCGGCCTCGAGGACGACGACCCGGTTGCACGGCCCCTTCGGGCCGATTTTCACGTAGAGCCGCCGGCCGTGCGGCCACACCCGGCCGATCAGGCAGCCGTCCGGCAAGTCGAGGTTGACGTCGCCGATGGCGGCCGGCGCGTCGACCGTAGTCGCCGCCGTGCCAGGGGTTCCGCCGAACGGCCGCCAGGCCGGGTTGATGCTCTTCTGGTAGAAAGCGTAGCCGAGGAAACCGACTCCGAAAACGATCAGCAGGCCGAGGCCAATAACGATGCTCTTCAGAAACCGTTCGTGCATGGTATCGTCGTTCCGCCGCCACCTGAGGATGAGGCCCGTTGAGCAAGGCCACCACATACACCGTTCCGGTCTCCAAAGACAAGGCCGGCCTACGCCTCGACCGCCATCTGGCCGACGCCATCGACGGGCTGTCGCGCAGCCGCATCCAGGCCCTGATCGCGAAAGGCCTGGTTGCCGTCGACGGCGCCCCGGCCACCGACGCGTCTGCCCGTGTGCGCGCGGGTCAAACGTTCAAGGTGCATGTTCCGGCCGCCGTGCCGGCCCGGCCGCGGGCCCAGGCCATTCCCCTCGACGTCGTTTACGAGGACGACGAGTTGATTGTCGTCGACAAGGCGGCCGGCCTCGTCGTCCATCCGGCCGCCGGACACGCCGACGGCACCCTGGTCAATGCCTTGCTGGCCCACTGCGAAGGCAGTCTGTCGGGCATCGGCGGCGTCACCCGGCCCGGTATCGTGCATCGCCTCGATAAGGACACCAGCGGCCTGATGGTGGCGGCCAAGACCGATCGCGCGCACCTCGACTTGAGCGAACAGTTCGCCGCCCACAGCCTCGAGCGCGGTTACCGGGCGCTGGTTTGGGGGCAGCCTTCGCCGCCGTCCGGCGAGGTTTCCGGCAACGTCGGCCGCAGCCCGGCCAATCGCAAGAAGATGGCGGTGCTGCGGCGCGGCGGCAAACCGGCGTTGACCAAATACCGGACCCTCGAAACGGTCGGCCGGCGGGCCAGTCTGGTCGAGTGCCGGCTTTCGACCGGACGGACGCACCAGATCCGCGTCCACATGGCCGACATCGGTTGCCCGGTGATCGGCGACCCGGTCTACGGCGGCGGCGCCAGAGCCCGGCTGAAGGGCGCGGGGCCCGATATCCTGCAAGAATTCACACGGTTTCATTCCCAAGCGTTGCACGCATATTTACTGGGTTTTAAGCACCCATTGTCAGGCAAAAAATTACGCTTTGAAAGCAAATTACCGAATTATTTCAAGATATTAATAGGTTTTTTGGAGGGGATTTGAAAATTCTTCTATACTCGACTAATTTAGTTAGTTATTATGGCTGTGGTTCAAATAACAACGGCGTCGTCCGGTTCGTGGGATAGCCGGCGAACGCCGGTTGCGACACGAGGAACATCAAGACCATGGCTTCATCGACGCTCAATCTCGACCTTTCCCCGGACACCAACCTGTCGCGCTATCTACAGCGCATCCGCCGTTATCCGATGCTATCGGCCGACGAGGAAGTCGACCTGGCGCGGCGTTGGAAAGAGAACCGCGACGAAGAGGCGGCCGAAAGGCTGGTGACCAGCCACCTGCGCCTGGTCGCCAAGATCGCCATGGGGTTTCGCGGCTACGGACTGCCGCTCGGCGATCTCATCTCCGAGGGCAACGTCGGCATGATGCAGGCCATCAACCGCTTCGATCCCGACCGCGGATTCAGGCTTTCGACCTACGCCATGTGGTGGATCCGCGCCGCCATCCAGGAATACATCCTGCACTCGTGGTCGATGGTCAAGATGGGTACGACGGCGGCTCAGAAGAAGCTGTTCTTCAACCTGCGCCGCCTGAAGGGCGAGATGCAGGCGATCGACGAGGGCGACCTGCACCCGGACCAGGCCAAGGAGATCGCCACCCGTCTCGACGTGCCCGAGCTCGAAGTCGTCAACATGAACCGGCGTCTGTCCGGACCCGACCAGTCGCTGAACGCGCCGCTGCGCGACGACAGCGACGGCGAATGGCAAGACTGGTTGGTCGAGGAAAGCGACAGTCAGGAAACCCTGCTGGCCGATGCCGAGGAGTTGGGCGAGTCCCGCAAGCTCGTCGCCAACGCCATGAAGAACCTGACCGACCGCGAGCGCCATATCATCTCGGAACGGCGCCTCAAGGAGTCACCGGCTACCCTGCAGCACCTCTCCCAGCATTACGGGATTTCCCGTGAGCGGGTTCGCCAGATCGAGGTGCGCGCCTTCCAGAAACTCGAAAAATCGGTCAAGAACGCCGTTATCGAGCGCCATATCGCCCATTAGATCGGCCTTCGCACCGCCGACGGCCCGGGCCGGACCGCTTCCTCAGGGTCCGGGCCCGGGCGGTGGCGCCAGGCCTTCCGGCAACGGTTCGGAAGCCGGCGCCGTGTGCGGTGTCGGCGCGGTCGGGGGCGCCGCCCCGGTATCGGCCTCGGTCGCTTCTTCCGGTTCGGTTTTCGGCGCCGCCTTGCCCTCGCCGCTGCCGGCGGCGATGTCGTCGCCCCATTCCTCGAGGATGTTCTTCTGATTGGTTATTAGGGTCTTCATTCGGCTTTCGGCGATGACGTTGAGAAAGGCGCTGATAACCGGCGGAATGGCTATGAACAGAAGCCACCCGAAGCCGGCCGAGCTGAACATCACGCCCAACGAGAAGACGTCGGTAACGATCCTGCCGGCGGCGCCGACGGAGTGGTCGTCGGTCCAGATCGTCAGCAGATACGGGAACACCCCGCTCAGGTTCATGCCGCCGACGCAGAAGGAGGCGTAGCGTTTCTCCGTGCGGTCGATGAGGGCGGCGACGATGGTCGGCAGCATGCCGACGCCGACGATGATCACCGACGGCAGGGAGACGATCATCAGCATGACGACGACGACGCCGCCCCAAAGGATATAGCGCTTGAAACCGCCGGCCGGGTCGGTTCCCGGAGTGATATCTGCTTGGGGCTCGGCCATGTTTGTTCCGTCCGCCGTCGGTTCTACAGCGTCTGAAGGATGATCAGGGTCATGATGAAGATCATCGACATGGTGATCGAAATCACCGCTGCCGCCTGTTGGCCGGAGCGTTCGGCCTTGGTCAGGCGCTCGTCGCCGGCTCCCTCGATGTCCTGGATCTCGGCCTGGGCGGCGATCCACTCGGCCTTGGCGGCCTCGTAGCCGGCGATGTCGGCGTGGCGTTTCTCGGCGTTGTCGACGAGGTTGAACAGTTCCGGCAGGCTGCCCTGACGAACCAGCCGGGGGATCGCGTTTTCGATCTCGCGGCGGGTGTTGCGGTTGTGGTACGAGTTGATGGCCGGTCCCAGCAGGCCGCCGACCCAACTCGACAGCCCCAGCACCGCCGGCGTCCGCATCTTCCATTGCAGAAAGGCGAGCAGACTGAGGACGCCGATGATCGAGGTCTCGTCCTTCGGCGAAGCAAGAGCCTTGAGGTGAGGATGAATATCCTCGTTGAAGCGGGCCGCGATGAAGGCGGCGACATGCCTATCGATGGGCCGTTTCGACATATCCGTGTTGTTGGCGGTGCGGTCGAGGGCCGGCAGCAGTTGCCTGACGCTGACGACGTATTCGTGGGCGACCAGAGGGCTTTGGCACGGCAGGCTCGGGTTGGATTCGTAAAGGACGCGCTCGACGCCGTAGCCGGGATCCTTGATCGACATGAAGCCCTTGATCTGTGCAAAAAACCGCTGCAACTCCGATGCTCCCGGGAACGGCGTCGATTGCGCGCTGAACCAGGGCGCCGCGATATCGCGGCTCATAATCTCGACGGGTACCTTGGCGTCTCCCTTGCGCAAGAGCTCGACGGCGAGCAGCGGCCCGAAGCCGTCCGGCATGAAAGCCAGGCCCTTGTATCGGATCGGCGCGTTCGGATCCATGCGGATCGACACCCGGTTGACCACGTAGTCGTCCGAACCCTGGTAGTCGTCCTTGTGGAAGGCGGCGTTCTCGATGATTCCCTGAATGGCGTCGGCCAGCGTCGTGTCGTTGAGGTCGCGGCGCACCCAATTCATGAACTCCTCGCTTTTGATGGCCTTGGCGGCGTCGGCCGGATAGCGGGAGAAATCGTAGGCCAGGGTCCGCCGCCGGTGGTGGTCGCCGCCCTTGAATGTAAACGCCGTGGTGGCTTTCGGATCGGATGTCTTGGGGAGCGAATCGAGCGGCTGCGCGTCGAGCCACTTCAGAACCTGGCTGAGGTCCCAACGCAGCTTGGGGTCGTCGTGCAGCAGGCCGCGCAGCGGGTCGAGAAGCGGCAGTGGGACCCTGGACGTTCCGCACAGGGTCGAATAGCTGCCGATCTCGAGCCGGCTCCGGATGATATCCACTTCCTTCATGCGGGCCACCGGGTTGTGACCGAGGATGAGCGGCACCACGGTGGCGCCGAGCGCATAGATGTCGTCGCGGACGACGCCGAGGCCGCGGCCGCCGGGCGACGCCATGGCGCGCTCGAGCGGCTCGAAGATGATCGGCTGGTCGAAGCCGGGCGGCGAGGTGACGAAGTCGCCGAGCACCACGTCGGTCATTTCCTCGTCCAGGAAATAGATGTTGTTGGGCCGAATCGCGCGATGCGGTTCGCCCTGGTCGTTGATGATCTGAAGGCCTTGGATCAGCGGATCGATGATGCGCCTGGGCAGGTCGTACTCGGTGATCCGGATCTCCTTCTTGGCGAGCCGGTCGATGACGCGACCGCCGCGCGGAAACTGATAGATGATGACCATGGTCGACTCGCCCAACGGCGGCCAATAGGCGACGTCGTAGTCGACGAGCGGCAGGATGCCCGGAAAGTCGGCGTCCTTGACGGCTTTGATGGCGCCGGTGCGAACCGGTAGCCCGGGTGTGCAGATCAACCCGAACAGCTTGCGCCCGAGGTCGCGGCGGTCCTCGACCGCGTAGGCTTTGGCCGACGGCGAATCGAGGTCGGGCAGGGGCTTGTTGGTATCGATCAGATAGCGGTCGCGAACCAACACCGGTCCGCCGCCGGTACCGGCGGCCGGTGGTGGTGCAGCCTCAGGGGGTGGGCCCGCGGTGGCGGGCGGTTCCGGAGCTGCAGGCGGGACGGGACCCGCTTCTTCCGCTTCCAAAGTGGCTTCTGCCATTGTTCCTAACCTTCGCCGGCTCGAACGGCCGACGCCTTGCGGCGACGGCTCCCAAACCCAGCTGGACACTCGATTCTAATAGGTAAAGCATTGAAAAACAACAATCGCGTCGAAACGCCCGGCTGGACTCGCCGTGCGCCTTCCGATGCCCGGCCGATCAGTCGGCGAACGGGTCGTGGACGCGGATGGTGTCCTCGCGTTCGGGGCTGGTCGAAAGCAGCGCCACCGGCGCCTCGATCAGTTCCTCGAGGCGCCGGATGTATTTGACGGCGGTGGCCGGCAGATCGGCCCACGAGCGCGCCCCGAAAGTGCTCTCCGTCCAGCCGTCCATGGTCTCGTAGACCGGCTCGACCTTGGCCTGGCGGACGGTCGAGGCCGGCAAATGGTCGATGGGCTCGCCATCGATGGTGTAGCCGGTGCAGACCTTCAATTCCTCGGTGCCGTCGAGCACGTCGAGCTTGGTCAACGCGATGCCGTCGATGCCGTTGATCATGATGGACTGGCGCACCAGCACGGCGTCGAACCAGCCGCAGCGCCTGGGGCGACCGGTCACGGTCCCGAACTCGCGGCCCTTCTCGCCGATGCGCTGACCGATCTCGTTGTCCTGTTCGGTCGGAAAAGGGCCGGAGCCGACGCGGGTCGTGTACGCTTTGGTGATGCCGAGCACGAAATCGATGGCGCCGGGCCCCTGGCCGGAGCCGACGGCGGCCTGGCCGGCCACCGTGTTGGACGAGGTGACGAAGGGATAGGTGCCGTGATCGACGTCGAGCATGGTGCCTTGCGCGCCCTCGAACAGGATGCGCTTGCCGCTGCGCCGGGCATCGTCCAGTTCCTGCCAAATGGCGCCGGCGAACGGCAGGATCTTGGGCGCGACGGCGCGCAGCTCGTCGACAAGGCCGGCGCCGTCGATCTCGTCGAGGCCGAGTCCGCGCAACAGCGCGTTGTGATGGAAAAGCAGGGTATCGACCTTGTCGGACAGGACGTCGGGGTCGAGCAGGTCGCCGACGCGAATGGCGCGCCTCGCCGTCTTGTCCTCGTAGGCCGGACCGATGCCGCGCCCGGTGGTGCCGATCTTCTTCTTGCCGGCGGCCTGCTCGCGGGCATGGTCGAGATTGCGGTGCAGCGGCAGGATCAGCGCCGTGCTCTCGGAAATGCGGAAGTTCTCGGGCGTGATCTCGACGTCGAGACCGCGCAGGGTCTCGATCTCGTCGAGCAGCGCCCACGGATCGAGGACGACCCCGTTGCCGACGATGGAGAGTTTGCCGGGACGGACGATGCCCGACGGCAGCAGGCTCAGCTTGTAGATGACGCCGTCGATGACCAGGGTATGGCCCGCATTGTGGCCGCCCTGGAACCGCACCACCACGTCGGCCCGCTCCGACAACCAATCGACGATCTTTCCTTTTCCCTCGTCGCCCCATTGCGAGCCGACGACCACGACGTTGGCCATATCCGCTTAATCCTTGTCGTCTGAGTCCAGTTTGTCCGGTTTGCCGCCGGCCAGCACCCATCCGCATCCCATGCGCCGGGCCTCGGCCGCGTCGTCGGCCATCTCGCTCAAGCCGCGCACCGTGATCCAGCCCTCCTCGCGCAGACTTGCCGCCAACTCCCGGGAAGTGGCCGGCGGCAGAAAGAGACGCCTGGGCGGCGGCGCCGCCGACAACGCACGCAGCACCGTATCCATGAACAGGGTGAAACCGGTCGCCGGCTCGCCGCCGGGACGGCCGTTCTCGGCCACGTAACGCCCGCCGGTGCCGAGTTCGCCGCGCACGCCCTTGGCGAAGAATGTGAAAGTAACGCCGCTGTGGTATTCGAAACCGCGGTTCTCGACCGGATCGACGGTCACGCTCAAATCCGGAAGCTGCTCCTCGAGCAGATCGGTGACCGCCGTCAAGGCGTCGCGTTCGGCGGCCGCCTTCGCGCCCAATTCGAGACCGGCCAGAACGTCGAGCGTTTGCCGCATCGGCCCGGCCGCCGCCGACAGGCGCGACAGCAACCCGGCGGCGGGCTCGCCGAGGTCGCCGGCCAGGACTTCGACGCCGGCCGCGTCCTTGCGATCGAGAGCCTGACGCAGACGCCGCTGGGTTCCCGGATCGACGGCGTGTTCGTCGCAGACGGCGGCAACCAGCGTCGGTATGCCGAGATCGACCGACAGGCCGGCGGTTCCAAGGTCGCCCAGGGCCGCCGCCGCCATCGCGATGACCTCGGCGTCGGCGGCCGCTTCCGCGGCGCCGATCAATTCGGCCCCGACCTGGGTGAATTGCCTCTCAGGGCGAAGTTGCGAGCCCTTGACCCGCAGAATCTGTCCGGCGTAACTCAGGCGCAGCGGCCGCGGCGCCTCGCCCAGCCTCGACATGGCGATACGGGCGACCTGCGGCGTCATGTCGGCGCGCACGCCCATCATGCGTTGCGAAACCGGGTCCATGAGGCGGAAGGTCTGGTCGACCATGGCCGCGCCAAGCCCGGCCAACAGGCTTTCCTCGAATTCGATCAACGGCGGTTTGATGCGGTCGTATCCCTGGGCCTGGAAGGCGGCCATCAGGCTTTCCAGAATCGCCGCCTCGACCGCCGCCTCCGGCGGCAGCAGATCGGACATCCCGGCAGGCAGCAAAGCTTTGTCGGCGTTTTCGTTCATCGCAGGTTTTCGAACCGAAAATTCATACCCATTATACGGCAAAGGGCAACGCTGGCCTCACCACACGAAAAAGGGCCATGGCGGCACAAGCCCCACAGCCCCGGGTGCGTGGTCCACCGTTACCTACAGAAATTCAACCGCGGGGGCAAGACTCGTCGGAACCGGACGCCTCAGGCGATGGCCGCCTGGAACAGCAGCCCGGCGGCCAGCGAGCCGGTCAGCGAGATCACGAAGTACCACAAGAACACGGCCCGACGGACCAGGGCGTAGACCGCGATGGCGGCCGGAATGCAGGTAACGCCGCCGGCGATCATAAAGGCCATGGCGGCGCCCGGCATCATCCCCATGTCGATCAACTCGGCCATCAGCGGGATCGCCGCATAACCGTTGAGGTAGGCCGGGATGCCGACGACGACGGAAACCGGAATGGTCCACCAGGCGCCGCCGCCGAGCGTCTCGGCGACCAGCGAAGCGGGAATGTAGGCGACCATCAGGCTTTCGACCAGAAAGGCGAAGGTCAGCCATTTGCCGAGGAACCAGCCGTTCTCCAACGATCCCGCCCGGAACGACCGCCAGCGCTCGGGCTCGCGCCAGAATTTCCAGACGACGTCGCCTTCGCCGACGCCCGAGGCGCACGACGGCGCGCAGCAGCTCGACGTTCCGATCAGCGGATCGGCGAACCAGCCGGCCCGCTGCGCGGCCAGGGTGGCGAACCCGCCCAGCACGCCCAACGCGAAGGCGGCGACGGTTTTGCCGACGGTAAACGGCAGGCCGAGGGCGACGCCCATCAGGATGAACATCTCCGGATCCATCAGCGGCGAGCTGATCCAGAACGCCATCACCGGGGCCAGGGGCACGCCGGCCCCGAGCAATCCGGCGATCAGCGGAATGACGCCGCACGAACAGAACGGCGACAGCGAGCCGAACAGAGCGGCGGCCAGTATCATCCGTCTCGGCGAGCCCTGAAAGGCCCGGGCGATGAGATACTCGGCGCCACTGGCCTTGGCGTAGGCGGCGACGGCGATGGACAGCGCGAAAAACGGTGCGATCCAGACCGCCGAATCGAAAACGAAAACGAGACTGGCCGGCAACTGCGGCGGATCGGCCAGGGCCAGCAGCACGAGAACCGCCGCCGCCGCCGCCACGACGCGGTCGACTTTTTCCGGCGACAGCGCCTGGGTGACAGGCCGCAGGGCGGCGAGGGATACCTGTTTGGCTGTCATGTAGGCAGCGTACAGCAAGGGAAAAGGTCTTGTCAACCATATTTCTAGAAATATCGAAATATATAAGTCGACCGACTCTGCCGGCTGCTCCATCCGGCGTTTTGGTGCGACCTCAGTAGAGCGGGAAGGGGGCCCGGCGGACGGTCCGGCCGAGCGCATCGACGATCACCGGAACCATCTTCCGGGTCAGGGAAAGGCTGTCGGAGTGACCGAGTTCGGCAACGCTCCAGCCCTCCCAAAGCCGCTTGCCGCTGGAGCGGACGTCGATGGTGGCGTCGATACGGTATTGGCTCGGCGTCGAGATGCGGGTTTCGCCGCGACCCTGGTTGAGCAGACCGCCGCTGTTGCTGTCGAACACGTTGACCCTGGCCTTGGCGTCCTCGCCGCCGCCGCGGCCGCCCCTCGCTTCGAAGGATAGGATATGCCGCCGGTCGGTGGTCGACCAGGCGCCGATCTCGTCCCTTGTGTCGAAAGTCAGAATTAGGTCGGCGCTGTCCGTTACCGTAAAGCCGCGGGCCGTCAGAGCCTTCTCGAAATCGGCCTTGAGGACCAGGTTGTCGTCGGAGTTGTCGAGCGGACGAACCTGGATGGCGCCGCCGACCGGTAGCGGCTTGAAGGCAACGCCGTTCATGATGCCTTCTTCGGCGCGCGCCGAAACGGCGGCAATCACAGCCAGCGCCACGACGATGACGATTACGTTGAGCCGATTCATAGTCGTCCCCGGGATTGCCCATGCGCCTGACCGCGGCGCCTTACAGTTCGTTCTTGCGCGGCCAGCATATAGGCGAACTCCGGACTTGGGAATCATTTGTTGGGCGGCCGCGCCCAAGCGTCGGCGGGCGCTGTCGCCGCGTTGCATTCGGCGGCCTGAATCCCGATAATCCGCGGCGACGTTCCCGGGCTTTGGTTCGAGGCGGACGATGCTTGGCAACTGTGGGCAATACGGGGGTAGACGGACAGAGCTTTGCGGCAATTCCAAGAAGATACGTTTCCGGCCGCCGGCGGCGGCAGGGCATGGCTGGTTCCGGCGATCCTGCCGGTCTGTCTGTTCGCCACTCTCTGGATATTGCGCCAGGACGCCGGGCCGTTCTGGCAGTGGAACCTGCTCGATCCGTCATATTTCTATTTGTTCGACGCCCTCAACCTGGTCAACGGCGATCCGCCGGGCCACGTCGCCCATCCCGGCGTGCCGGTCTATACGCTGGGATACCTGAGTCTGAAGCTGCTCCATCTGGGCGCCGACGCCGGATCGATCACCGATGCCGTGCTGGCCGATCCGGAAGCCTATCTGCGCCTGGTCTCGAACCTGATCATCGTCCTCAACGCGGTTGGGTTGTGGCTGCTCGGGTGGGCGGCGCTCAGCGGTTTCGGCAACTGGAGCGCCGCGCTCGCCGTGCAGGCGGCACCGTTCATGTCGAGCCTGGTCGTCAAGCACGGGTTCCTCCCCAAACCGGAGGGTATGCTGGTCTTCGCCGTCTGTGTTTTCCTGGCGGTGACGGTGACGGCGCTGAGGCCCGGCCGCCTCGAGGGCGGCGCCACCGCGTTGGCGGTGCTGTTCGGAATCGCCGCCGGGTTCGGGGTCGCTATCAAGATCACCGCCGTGCCGATCTACGTGCTGCCGTTGGTGTTGTTGGCGAACTGGCGTGCGATCGGGGTCTATGCGGTCGCCGCCGCGCTGTCTTTCGTCGTCTTCACCTTGCCGGCGATCGGCGTCTATCAGGAATTCGCCGGATGGGTCGGCGGCGTGGTGCTGGGCTCGGGGGCGCATGGGACCGGCGCGCAAGACGTCGTCGACCTCGGGCTCTACCCCGAGCGCGCCGTCAAGCTGCTGAAGCGCCCGGCCCTCAAGGTTCCGCTGATCGCCGCCGCCATCACCCTGGCCGCCGTCTGGTGGCGGCGACGCCGGGGCGGTGCCGCCTCGGCCGTCGAGGTGCGGGGGCTTATCGCCGTCAGTCTGGCGCAGATCGCCCACGTCCTGGTCGTAGCCAAGCACCCGGCCGCCTTCTACATGATTCCCTCCTACATGCTGGGCGCGCTGTCGGTGGTCTTGGCCTCGCGCATCGTCTGGGCACTGCGGCCGCCGGCCCTGTGGCCGCGGCTCAAGGGAACGCTGGTCGGCGCCGTCGCTCTCGGCGTCTTCGTGGCCGCCCAGGCCGGCGGTTTGCTCAAGCTCGACCGGGAACTGCGCCAGGTGCGGACGGTCGCGCATTCTCTCGACAACGCCAAGTTCGCCGTGTGCACGAGGATCTTCATCTACTCGGCGAGCAGCCCGGTCTTCGCCCTCTACTTGGCCGACCGCACCACCGGCCACCGCTTCTCGGCTCGGCTCAAGCGCTTGCACGGAGGCGCCGACTACTGGATCGACGATTGGGTGACGCCGCTCAACGGCACCCTGCGCGACTGGGACGGACCGCGGGATTTCGCGGCGCTGGCCGCCGACAGCAAATGCTTGTTCCTGCGTGGCCACCGTAGCGGCGGGTTGGCCCGGTACATGGAACGGACGGCACCCGGTCTGGCCTACAGGACGAACTGCTCGGTGCCGCCGGAGATGGTGCTCACCGTCGGTGTCGATTGCGACGGGCGGGTTCGGCCATGAGCGGCAGCACGCGAGCCGGCGCGGTGGCGGCCGGGCACCCGGAGACGGTGCGGGCCGCGACCATCGTCCTCAAGGAGGGCGGCAATGCGTTCGACGCCGCGTTGGCCGGGATGACGGCGTCGTGCGTCACCGAACCGGTGCTGTCGTCGTTCGGCGGCGGCGGCTTTCTGCTCGCCAAGCCGGCCGGCGGCGAGCCCATCCTCTACGATTTCTTCGTTCAGACCCCGAAACGCCGTCCGCCCGAAACCGACCGCGACTTCTATCCGATCATGTGCGATTTCGGCACCGCCCAGCAGGAGTTCCACATCGGCCGGGCGTCGATCGCCACGCCGGGTACGGTCAAGGGATTGTTTCGGATCAGCCGGGACTTGGGCCGCATGCCGGTCGGCCGCGTCGTCGAACCGGCGCTGGCGCTGGCCCGCGACGGGTTCCGCATGAACAAGCTGCAGGCCTACATCTTCGGCGTGGTTGCCGGCATCTACCTGTCGACACCGGCGAGCCGCGCCATCTTCGGCTCCGACAACGACCCGAGCCGCCTCAAAGGCGAAGGCGAAACGATGACCAACTCGGCCTTCGCCGATACCCTGGAGACCCTGACGATCGAAGGCGAGGACCTCTTTTATCGCGGTGAAATCGCCGCTCAGATCGAGGCCGATTGCGCCGCCGGCGGGGCGCTGCGGCGGCCCGACCTGATGGATTACGAGATCGAACTGCGCACACCGCTGGTCCTCGATTACGGTAACTCGAGGGTGTTCACCAATCCGCCGCCGTCGACCGGCGGCATCCTCATCGCGTTTGCGCTCGAACTGCTCAAGGAAGCAGGCGTCACGGCGTTGTCGCACGGCACCACCGACCACCTCCGTGCCCTTGTCCGCGTCATGGCCCTGACCAACCAGGCCCGCATCGAGAGCCGCCTTCGCGAGACCGCCGAGGGCGGTATCGACGAATCTCTTCTCGACCCGACGCTGCTCGACGATTACCGAACACGGGTTTCGGGGCGGCCCGGGGCGCCCAGGGGGACGACCCATATCAGCGTCGTCGACGCCGCCGGCAACGCCGCCGCCCTGACGCTGTCGAACGGCGAAGGGGCCGGATACATCGTCCCCGGCACCGGCATCATGCTCAACAACATGCTCGGCGAGGAGGACATCAATCCGTACGGTTTTCACAGTTGGCCGACCGACACACGGATGTGCTCGATGATGGCGCCGAGCCTGGTCGCCGCCGGCGACGGCGTGTTGACGGCGCTGGGGTCGGGCGGATCGAACCGGATTCGCACCGCCATCCTGCAGGTGTTGAGCAATATCATCGACTTCGGGATGCCGATCGGCGACGCCATCGAGGCGCCCAGGGTGCATTTCGAGGGCGATCTGTTGAATGTGGAGGAGGGCTTCGAGCCCGACCAGGTCGCCGCCCTGATCGCCGACTACGAAAACCACAAGGTCTGGGATGAGCGCAACATGTTCTTCGGCGGCGCCAATGCGGTCCAATACGACCCTAACTCGGGCGCCTTCGAAGCGGCCGGAGACCCGCGCCGCGGCGGCAGCAGCGAGGTGCTCTAGGAGCCGTCGGATTGCTGGATCGGCGCGCTTGGCACATTGCGGGTGTCGTGGTTGACGAACGAGATCAACAACTGCGAGCCGACGATGATCGGCAACGCCGCCAGAATGACGGTGCCCGCCGTCGCCGGCACCCCGGTGGCTCGGCTTTCGAACCATTCGAGCAAACCGAACACGACCCCGAACCAGAACAGCAGATTGCCGAACACCAGTTGCACCGTGGCGGCGCTGACATCGCGAAGGAAGTAGGTGAAGTAGACCCTTTTGATCGTGTTGACGAAGTGCCTGAAGGAGAACTCCGGCAGGATCTTGTGGAGCTGGATGCCGCTCTGCTCCTTGCCGTAACGTGCGCGCATCGGCACGTCGGCGACGACGGCGCGCAACATGCCCAACCGGAACAGCATGTCGGATTCGAAGAAGTAGCCCTTCGACATCGACTCCAACGGCAGTCGCGCGGCGACACTGGCGTGGATCGCCGTAAAGCCGTTGGTTGGGTCGAAAATGTCCCAGTATCCGCTCGAAACCTTCGAAGCCAGCGAAAGGCCGAGGTTACCGATCAGGCGGACGGCCGGCATCTCGGAGACGGAGTCGAGTTGATGGAAGCGGTTGCCCTTGGCGTAATCGGCGCGGCCGCCGATGACCGGCTCGGCGATGGTGGAAATCAGCGCCGGGTCCATCTGACCGTCGCCGTCGAGCTTGACGATGACGGCCGATCCGGACTCGATGGCGGCCCTGTAACCGGTCACGGTGGCGCCGCCGACGCCGGTGTTGCGTTCGTGAACGAGGACCTGGACGCGCGGATCGTCGCTGTTGGCGCGGACGAACTCGCCGGTGCGGTCGGGACAGCCGTCGTCGACCACGAAAATGCGCTCGACCGCCGGACCGATCGCGCCCAGCACGTCCAGGATGTGGGCGGTTTCCCGATGGCACGGAATGACGACGGCGACGGAGGCGCCGTCCGCTTCCTTGCGGAGGGTCTTGGAGTCCTTCGAAGGCGGAGGTGAAGGCATCGCTTGGGTCCCGAAGCCCGATGGCGCGCGACCTGCGCCGCCGGGGCACCTTAAACGGCGGTTTTTGGCTGCGCAAGCGGGCAGCGCCCGGCCAAGTCGCCGCACCGAATGGCGCACGCGACGCTCGCGTTTGGCGTCAAAGCCGACTAACATGCCAAAACCACAGCGTCGACCCGGACGACAGAATTTCGGGGGTGAGGGGAGGAATGGCCGACAAGGAATCAGGTTCGCTGGCCGGCATCGAACTGCTCGCCGATCTCGGTTCGAAAGAACTCACTTCGATCAAGGAAAGCTGCTCGTGGCGGCGTTACTCCGCGCACGAGCAGATCATCGACCGCCAGAACGAAACCACCGACATACATTTCGTCGTCGACGGCCGGGTGCGGGTCGTCAACTATTCGCTGTCGGGCCGCGAGATAACCCTCGAGGACCTAGACACCGGCAGCTATTTCGGCGAACTGGCGGCGCTCGACAGCGAACCCCGCTCGGCCAGCATCATGGCGCTCGAAGACTGCCTGATCGCATCGTTGCCGCAGGAGCGCTTCCACCGGATACTCAGGGACAATCCGGACGTCGCCATGAAGCTGATGGTATCGCTGGCCGGTATCGTCCGCGCCTCGACCAACCGCATCATGGACCTCAGCACGCTTGCCGCCAACAACCGGGTGCACGCCGATCTTCTGCGCCAGGCCCGAACCAACATGCACGACGACAACGAAGCCACCATCAAACCGATCCCGGTCCACGGCGACATCGCCAGCCGCGTCAGCACGACACGGGAAACCGTGGCCCGGGTCATGAACGACCTGGCCCGTCAAGGCATCGTAGAACGCCAAAAGGAGGCCCTGGTGATCCTCGATGTCGACGCTCTGACCGAGATGGTCGAGGAAGTCCGGGGCGAATAGCGCGTCGTCGCCGACGGCGCCCGTCGGACTTCTCGGATCGGACGGGAGCGGCTCGGTTTCTTTGAGTTCTTTCAAGCACGTGGTTTGACTTGATCCGGCGAATGCTCCATCATCCCGGCGAGTGAAAAGGAACGGTAATCTGCGTTGCCATCAGGGGAACGAGAGGACTTCCATACCGGGGGTGTATCCGAGGTAACCACGGAACTGTCGGCCTGCTCTCACACGTGTTCGGAGGCGAAAACTCTACGATGCCGAAAACCATTCTGATTGTTGAAGACAACGATCTGAATATGAAGTTGTTCAACGACCTGCTTCAGGCGCACGGCTACAATACGTTGCAGACCATGGACGGTCGCGACGTCATGAAGCTCGCCCATGAGCACAATCCCGACCTCATCTTGATGGATATCCAGCTTCCGGAGATCTCCGGACTTGAAGTCACCAAGATGCTGAAGGCCGACGACGATCTCAAGAAGATTCCGGTCATCGCCGTCACCGCGTTCGCCATGAAGGGCGACGAGGAAAAGATTCGCGAAGGCGGCTGCGAAGGCTATATCGCCAAGCCGATCTCGGTGCCCACCTTCCTGGACACCATCGCCAAGTTCCTGAACTAGATTCAGTTTCCCGAGAGGGTTTTAGCCGTTTCTTCGGCCGCCCGCGGCGGCCGGACGGCGCTTATTTGATCTTGGCTTCCTTGAAGATCACGTGCTTGCGCACGACCGGGTCGTATTTCCGGAATTCCATCTTTTCCGTCGAGTTGCGCGGGTTCTTCTTGGTCACGTAGTAGAACCCGGTATCGGCGGTGCTGACCAGTTTGATCAGGATGGTGGTGGGCTTGGCCATGATCGAAAGTCCCGTTCACACTCCGAGGGAAGCAAGCTGTGCGCGGCGCACCATACAGCGCCGACCGGGCGTGTCAAGCGGCAGCTGGCTTCAGTTGCTGGCTTGGTCAGCGACCGCACTGAGTTCCAGGGCGCGGGCATAAAGGGTTCCCTCGGCCAGGATGCGGCGCGCGATTTCGATGTCGATTTCGTCCGAGCGCGCCTCCGACGGACACGACTTGCGAAGGTCCGAACGCCGCTGTTCCTCGCGGAACCCAGAGGTTCGCCACGATGCCAGCGTCGCCTTCGTCGCTTGGCGGTCGGCCAGGACGCCGTCGATGACCGCATCGGCGCCGCCGCCGCCGCGGCTCGTGCAGACGGTCGGACGGACACCGAGACCGTGCAGCGTGTAACCGGACGGCGCCACCAGCCTCGACCAGGTCAGCGTGATCTCGCCGTCGTTGGGCAGTCGCACCACCGTCTGCACGGTTCCCTTGCCGAACGACGATGAGCCGACGACGACGGCGCGGTCGCGGTCTTGCAGGGCGGCGGCGACGATCTCGGCTGCCGAAGCCGATTTGCCGTCAACCAGGACGATGACCGGCACACCCTCGGCCAGGTCCCGGCCGCCGGCCTCGTATTGGTGCAGGCTATCGGGATGGCGGCCGCTTGTGGCGATGATCCGGCCCTGGGTCAGCAGCAGGTCGGCGACCTTGACCGACTGTTTCAGAAGACCGCCCGGATTGCCGCGCAGATCCAGGATCAGGCCCGAAAGACCGGCGCCCGAGGTCCGCTTCGACTCTTCGATCTTGGCGGCGATGGAGCGCGCCGTATCCTGGTTGAAACTCGACACTTTGAGCGAGAGAACGCCGTTCTCGAACTTCCGGGTCACGGTTTCGGGAACGATATGGGCGCGTTCGATGGTGAATTGCCGTGCCGTCTTCTCGCCGGGGCGGCCAACGGTGAGCTTGACGACCGAGTGGGTCGGTCCCCTCAGCCGCTCCAGCACCTGGGCGCTGGACAGTCCGGACAGCGGCGCCAGATCGACGTGGGTGATGCGGTCGTTCCTCTTGAGGCCGCTGCGCTCGGCCGGCGTGTCGGGCATGACGTCGGTCACCGTGACGGTGTCGTCCTCGACCCTGAAACGAATGCCGAGGCCGCCGAAACCGTCCCGTTTGGCCCTGTTCTTGCGGGCTTCGGCGGCGCCCGCGTAACGCGAGAAGATATCGAGGTTCGACAGCACGCCATCGAACACCGTCTCGTACAGTTGCTCGGCGCCGACGGCCCGCATGTCCGACGAGCGGGCCCTGGAGGCATCGGCCAGCTTGACGGTGAGCTCGGCCCAGCCGTGGACGTCGTTGGCGAGCGGCGCCGGCAGCCGGATAACCTCGTCGCCGTGCGACGACAGCACCACGTCGCTGTCCCGGCGGGCCACGGTCAGCGCCGGATCGACGGCCCCGAATCCGCGCAGGCCCTCCATGGCGAGTTCCTCGACGGCGACGGTTTCGATGTACTTCTCGCTGATACTACCGTAACCGGCGGCGAGAACTTCCGTGATCTGGGAATCGTCGGTCCTGGCGATCTTGACGCGCTCGACCGACGGCGGCGTGCCACAGGCGGCGAGCGCCACGACAAAGATCAGACCGCCGAAAAGCGGATTGAATGGACGGCTCGGTTTCATAGCGCTGATTTTCGGATATTTTTCGGGTCCCGTCACCATTTCTATAAGCCCGGACCGGCGCCGCGGTCGATGACCGGAGCCGGCGCCGTCTACGGCCGGTGCCCCCGGCGCTTGGCCGAACGCTTGGCTTTGCCGGGCTTTGCGCCGGCTCGCCCGACCTTGCCCGGGCGGCCGCCGCGACGCCGAACCGGACCGGGGCGGCCGCTTTCGAGCAAACCGAAAACGAGGCCCCCGGTGATCGGGTTGACCTCGTGAAGCAGGACTTCGACGGGCTGGCCGATTCGGAACTCGACGCCGCTCCGCCGTCCTCTCAGCAGACCGAGGTCCTGGTCGTGGTCATAGAAATCGTCCGGCAGCGCGCGCATCGGCACCAGGCCGTCGGCGCCGGTCTCGTCCAGGGTCACGAACACGCCGAACCGGGTGACGCCGTTGATTCGCCCCGGGAAGGCGGCGCCGACTCGGTCGGCCAGGAAACGGGCCGCGAACCGGTCGACGGCGGCGCGTTCGGCCATGACGGCGCGGCGCTCGGTCACGGTGATGTGTTCGGCCGCTTCCGCGAAGTCGACCGGTTGCCGCTCGAGGCCGCCATCGCCGAGCTTGAGGCCGGCGATCAGGGCGCGGTGGACCAGCAGGTCGGCGTAGCGGCGGATCGGCGAGGTGAAGTGGCTGTAACGCCTGAGCGCCAGGCCGAAATGGCCGATGTTGTGGGTCGAGTATTCGGCCTGCGCCTGGGCCCGCAGAACCATCTGCGAAACCATGTGCAGGCGCGGCCCGTCGGCGACCTGCCTGAGGACCCGGTTGAACTGGGCCGGTTTCGGTACCTGGCCGCGGTCGAAGGCGAGGTCGAGAGAACCCAGGAACTGCGACAGCCCCTCGATCCTGTCCGGCGGCGGCTGGTCGTGGACGCGGTACATGCACGGCTGCTTGAGCTTCTCGAGGGTGTCGGCGGCGGCCACGTTGGCGGCGATCATGAACTCCTCGATCAGCTTGTGGCTGTCGAGTCGTTGGCGCTCGGAAATATCGAGCACGGTGCCGTCGTCGGCCAGCCGCACCCGGCGTTCGGGGATTTCGAGCTCGAGCGCGCCGCGCCGGGCACGGTTCCTGGCCAGCGCCGCGAAAGCGCCGTAAAGCGGGGCGACGACGGTATCGACGAGAGCGACGGTGGCGACGTCGGGATCGCCGTCGCGAGCCGCCTGGACCTGGCTGTAGGTGAGGCGGGCGTGCGAGCGCATGAGGCCGCGGACGAAACGGTGGCGGCGCAGCTTGCCGCCGGCGCCGATCCACAGGTGGGCGGCCAGGCACGGGCGGTCCTCGTTGGGCATCAGCGAGCACCAGCCGTTCGACAGCGCCTCGGGCAGCATCGGCACCACCCGGTCCGGGAAATAGACCGAATTGCCGCGTCGGAAGGCTTCGCGGTCGAGAGCGTCGCCGGGGCGCACGTACCACGCCACGTCGGCGATGGCGACGACGATGTGCCAGCCGCCGCGGTTGTCGGGGTCGGCGTCCGGCTCGGCCCAGACGGCGTCGTCGAAATCACGCGCGTCGGCGCCGTCGATGGTGACCAGAGGAAGCGCCCGCAGGTCTTCGCGGCCGGCCGGCGCGGCCGGGCCGACGTGCTCGGCCAGTCGCAGGGCGGCGCTCGGAAACGTGGTCGGGATATCGTATTCGTGGAGGCTGATCAGGCTGATGGAAGCGGCGCCGTCGGCTTTCTCCAGGCGTTCCGTGACCCGCGCCTGCGGCAATCCGAGCTTGCGTCCCGGCACCGTCTCGGCCCGCACCAGGTCGCCGGGCCGAGCGTCGAGGCTGTCGCCGGTGCGCACCACCAGGTCGCTCTTGGCGCGGCGGTCGGTGGGGCGGATGCGGCCGCTGCCGTCGACCACGTCGAAGATTCCAAGCACGGTCTCGGGCGGCGCTTGCAGCTTGCGGATGATCTTGGCCGAATAGGCGCCGTCGCCGGTCGGGCCGAGCCTGGCCAGCACGCGCTCGCCGGGCGCCGGGGCCGGACGGCCGCGCTTTTGGCGCTCCAGATAGATGGGCGGCGGATCGGCCGGGCCTTCCCAGTTGACGGGCCGCGCCAGCCTGTCGCCGTCGTCGTCGAGTCCGCCGACGATCAGCACGCCGACCGCCGGCAGGTTGCCCGCTTCGCGGAGGCGCCGGCCGCGATCCTTGCTTAGGGTGCCGTCGAGCTCCATCTCGCGCAGCACCTTCTTGAGGTCGCGTTTCTGCTCGGCGTCGAGACGGAAAGCGCGGGCGATCTCGCGCTTGCCGACCCGGCGCGGGCTTTCGTTGACGAACTGGAGGATTTCTTCGCGGCTCGGGAACGGGGCGGGTTTCGAACGGGTCCTGCTCACCGGGTGTCTCTGGCTGGCCTCAGCCACTGGCCGACTTGGCGCGCTTGCGGGCCGGCGATTTCTTGGTCGATCCGCGGCCGCCCTTGGCCGCCTTGGCGGCCAGCAGTTCGACCGCCTGTTCCAGAGTGACGCTGTCCTTGTCCATATCCTTGGGCAGGGTCGCCATCAATTTGCCGTGCTGGACGTACGGCCCCCAACGGCCCTGGCGCTGGGTGACCGGCTTGTCGTCCTTCGGATGCGGGCCGAGTTCGCGGGGCGGATCCTTCTTCGGCGCGTCGGCCATCAGATGGGCGGCGCGATTGAGGCCGATGGTGAGGACGTCGTCTTCGCCCTTCAAGGAGACGTAGGTGCCGCCGAGCTTGATGTAGGGGCCGAAGCGGCCGATGGCGGCGGTGATCATGCCGCCGGTCTCGGGGTCGATGCCGACCTCGCGCGGCAGCGACAGCAGGGCCAGCGCCTTTTCGAGGTCGACGCCGGCAGGCGCCATGGTCTTCGGCAGCGACGAGCGTTTCGGCTTGGTCTTCTTCTTTCCCTCGCCCTCCGGTTCGCCGAGCTGGACATAGAAACCGTAAGGCCCTTTGCGCAGCGTCACCGTCAGGCCGCTATCCGGGTCGCGGCCCAGTTCCAGCGGCCCGGCGTCGGCGGCACCGTTCTCCAGATCGCCGCCGTTGGTGACGGCGAGCGGCTTCGTATAGCGGCAGTCGGGGTAATTGGCGCAGCCGATGAAGGCGCCGAACTTGCCGAGCTTGAGATTGAGCCGGCCGGTTTCGCAGGCCGGACACTTGCGCGGGTCCTCGCCGTTCTCGCCGTCGCGGAAGAAGTGCGGCCCCAGGATCTCGTCCAGGCGGTCGAGCACCTCGGCGACGCGCAGGTCCTTGGTATCGGCCACCGCCCGGCTGAACTCCTCCCAGAACTCCTCGAGCAGGGTCTTCCAGTCGATGCGCCCGCCCGATACGTCGTCGAGCTTTTCCTCGAGCTCGGCGGTGAAGTTGTAGCCCACGTAGCGCGTGAAATAGCTCTCCAGGAAGGTCGTCACCAGGCGGCCGCGGTCCTCCGGCTCGAAGCGGCGTTTTTCCAGTTTGACGTAATTGCGGTCCTGGAGGACGGAAATGATGCTGGCATAGGTCGAAGGACGGCCGATGCCGAGTTCTTCCAAGGTCTTGACCAGGCTGGCTTCCGTATAGCGCGGCGGCGGCTGCGTGAAATGCTGCTCGGGCTCGACGGCGA
>CAYFMP010000025.1:27046-47017 GCA_964344215.1 uncultured Thalassospiraceae bacterium
CGCGGCCTTCGCGGTAAACCCGGAAGAAACCGTCGAAGGCGACCACCGAGCCGGTGGCGCGCAAAGTTGCGGCACCGTCGGCGGCGGCGATGTCGACGGCGACTTGGTCGAGAACGGCCGATTCCATTTGGCTGGCCATGGTCCGGTTCCAGATCAGGGTGTAAAGCTTGAGACCGTCGTCGTCGAGGCAGGCGCGCATGTCCCTCGGGTGCCGTGCGACGTCGGTGGGGCGGATCGCTTCGTGCGCCTCCTGGGCGTTCTTCGCCTTGCTCTTGTAGACGCGCGGGCTTTTCGGCAGGTACGCCTCGCCGTAATCGCGGCCGATGCGGGCGCGGCAGGCGGCGATTGCCTCGCCGGCCATCTGCACGCCGTCGGTTCGCATGTAGGTGATGAGGCCGACCGTCTCGCCGCCGATATTGACCCCCTCGTAGAGCTTCTGGGCGACCTGCATGGTGCGTTTGGCGCCGAAGCGCAGTTTGCGCGAGGCTTCCTGTTGCAGGGTCGAAGTGGTGAACGGCGGCGCCGGGTGGCGGCGCGCCTGCTTGCGCTCGATGGTCGCGACCCGGAAGTCGCCAGCCTCGACGACGGCGACGGCGTCGCTCGCCGCCGCTTCGTTGCCGAGCGCCATCTTACCGAGCTTGTCGGCGCCGAGGTGGGTGAGCTGGGCCTCTACTCTGTCGCCGGACGCCGTCTCGAACGTCGTCTTGACGCTCCAGTATTCGCGGGGCTTGAAGTTCTCGATCTCGGCCTCGCGCTCGCAGATCAGACGCAGCGCCACCGATTGGACCCGTCCGGCCGATTTGCTGCCGGGCAACTTGCGCCACAGCACCGGCGACAGCGTGAAGCCGACCAGGTAATCGAGCGCCCGACGCGCCAGATAGGCCTCGATCAATTCGTGATCGAGTTCGCGCGGACGCTCGAAGGCTTCCAGCACGGCGTCCCTGGTGATCTCGTTGAAGACGACCCGTTTGACGTCGACACCGCCGAGCGCGTTCTTCTTGTCGAGCACCTGGCGGACGTGCCAGGAGATGGCCTCGCCCTCGCGGTCCGGGTCGGTCGCCAGATAAAGGTGGTCGGCGCCCTTCAGCGCCTTGGCGATCTCGTTGACGTGTTTCTGGGCCTTGGCGTCGACTTCCCAGTCCATGGCGAAGTCCTCGTCCGGCCGCACCGAACCGTCCCTGCTGGGCAGGTCGCGGATATGGCCGTAACTGGCCAGCACGGTGAAATCACCACCCAGGTACTTGTTGATGGTCTTGGCCTTGGCGGGCGATTCGACGACGACGACGTTAGGCATTGACACTCACTTATATAGTGTTCGGTCGGCGGCTGACGGTTGCTCCAGAGTGGGCCAAATAGGCGTGGCCGGAAGAAAAATCAAGACCTGCCGGGCTTCGCGGAAGGGGAGAATTGGCAGGAGCGGTGCCGTTCGTCAACCAAAGACGACGCCGGCGGGGCCGGTTTTTTTTCGCGGTCCGATGTCGCCGGAAGGCTCCGCAAGAGTGTCGCGGTCGCCCATAACCCGTTCCAAGACAAAGGGCAATTCGGCGGCGGTCGGGTGTATTCTTGATCTCAATCAACCGCATTTGTTATGGTGATATACCTTCTTTGAGATCAACCGACGGGGGAGAACGGCGCGGGCTTTATTTGCAACGCCGCCGCCGGCCGACGAGCATGGCTACGGATTTCAGGCACCCAGTGGAGATCGTTGAGGGCTTGCGACAGAGTTTTCTCGACGACAGCGTCGACCGCATTTCCAAAATGCAGCAGTGCCTGAACGGTGAGCCGCCCAACGGGCGCGACACCCCCGACGCGTTCTACGATTTCCGGCGCGAACTGCATAGCCTCAAGGGGACCGGAAGCGCCTTGGGGTTTCCCAGCATTTCGCTGATCGCCCATCATCTGGAAGATTACCTGGAGCAGATCACGGAAACGCAATTCATCGGCAATTCCGACATTCAAACCTTCGTCGATCGTGTTGGGGAGATCATCGAGGCCGGCGTCGAACCCGACGAGAAGGAGTGCAGAACGATCCTCCGCGGTCTGCCGAGGTACGGACGGCAGACGGACGCGGAGGTGCGCGCGTCGAAGGGGGATATCGTGCTGGTGTCGAGCGCCCGCACCATCCGCCACAAGGTGCGCCGTGAGCTCGAAGCTTTCCGGTTTCGGGTAATCACCGTCCCCGATCCGATCGAGGCCATACCGCTGATCGTCCGCAGCGAGCCCGACATCGTCGTCTGCGCGGCGACGCTCGACCGGCTGAGCAGCTTCGACCTGATCCATGCCCTGGTCGCGATGCCGTCCACCGCCCATATTCCGGTGGCGCTGCTGACCAGCTTCAAGGCCGACCATCCCGACGTCGCCGCGCTGCCGGACGGCGTTCCGGTCATCGGCCTCGGGCCGAACATGCGCGACGAACTGGCGCTGGCGTTGAGCGCCCTGGAATACCGGAACCGGGAAAATCAAAAGCGTCCGTCGGAGCTTCTGTAGCGAGCCAGCCGCACCCGCCGTCTCGTCCCCGCCTAGCCGCCGCCGACCAGCGAAACCCGGTTGCCGGGGTGGCGCTCCAGCCGGCCGGCCAGTTCAAGCTCGAGGAGAACCGTGGAGACGGTGGTCGGCGGACAGTCCGATGCGCGGATCAGGTCGTCGACGGCGGTCGGTGCCGGTCCCAGGCAGGTTTCGATCCGCGCCCGCTGGGCGCCGGCGTCGTCGCCGTCGATATCGGAGGCGGGCTCGGAGCCGGTCTCGGCGGTGGGTTCGAAACCGCTCTCGGAGGCGGTCTCGGGAGCGCCCGGCGGTTCCGGGAAATCCGCCTCGGGCGGCGCGGTCGGCGGCTGGAACTCGCCGTTCAGAACCTCGAACACATCGTCCGCCGATTCGGTCAGGGTGGCGCCCTGGCGGATCAGGTGGTTGGCGCCGCGGGCCCGCGGGTCCATGGCCGAACCGGGAACGGCGAATACCTCGCGTCCCTGTTCGAGAGCGAGGCGCGCCGTGATCAACGACCCCGACCGGGTTGCCGCCTCGACGACGACGACGCCGCGTGCGACGCCGGCGATGATCCGATTGCGGCGCGGGAAATGCCGGGGCCTGGGCTGTGTGCCCGGCGCCACCTCGGAAACGACGACGCCTCGATCGACGATGCGCCGGTAGAGATCGGCGTTCTCCCGTGGATAGACGACGTCGACGCCGCCGCCGAGAACGGCCAGCGTACCGGAAGCGAGTGCGCCTTCGTGGGCGGCCGCGTCGATGCCGCGGGCCATGCCGGACACCACCAGAAAACCGCCCGCCCCGAGGTCGGCGGCCATGCGCTCGGCGAATCGCCGGCCGTTGGCCGAGGCGTTGCGGGCGCCGACAACGGCGACCGCCTTCTTGGTCAGCAGCGATACATCGCCGAGGATGGCGAGCAGGGGCGGCGCGTCCTCGATGTGGGCGAGCCTCGGCGGATAGGCGGCCTCGCCGCGGGCGACGAGGCGGGCGCCGAGGGTGTCGAGGACCTCGATCTCCCGTTCGGCGGCGGCTGCCGGACAGACCCGGATTCGTCCCGCGCCGCCGCCGCGCCGGGCCAGTTCGGGGAGCGCTTCGAGGGCGGCGCCAGCCGAGCCGTAGCGGGCCAGCAGCCGGTGGAACGTGGTCGGTCCGACCCGGTCGCTGCGGATCAGCCGCAGCCAGTCGCGCCTACACCTATCAGAGAGTTGATCGGATGTTTCCTCACGCATTGCTTGCGATAATGCCGCGCTTGCAGCGCCGCCGTCAAGCCCGCCGTCGCCACCTTGAACGAGCGGCTTCAGGGAGACCTAGAGCGGGTCACGTTGATATGGAAGCGGCCGGGATCGGTTTTGCGGCCTGCCGGCTAGGAGAGGATGCGAAGGCGATGTGGGGCATCGGCGAGCCTCCTCGACGACGCCGGAAGGCCGAAAAACCGACCGCGGGCGCGTTCTCCGGCCCCCCGGACGGCGTCGCGGCCCGCTTCCGATGGCCCCGCATCGCCGCGCGAGCCGCTCCTTGCCAGGAGACCGGAGAGCGCGTCTCGGCGATTCCCTATCGACGTGAACCGCTCTAGCCGATCTATTGCTGGCTGGCGCGGCCGCCGCCAATCTTGCTTTCCTCGCCCTTCACAAGGCGACCGATGTTGGCGTAGTGGCGGACGATCGAGAGAGCGGCGAGCGCCGCGGCGACGACGGCAAGCTCTGGCGCGGCCAGCCACCATGCGTAGACCGGCGCCGCCGTCAGCGCCACCAGAGCGGCCAGCGACGAATAGCGGAAGACGCCGGCGACCAGCAACCAAGTGGCGCAGGCGGCGACGCCGACAGGCCAGGCGGCGGCCAGCAACACGCCCAAAGTGGTCGCCACCCCCTTGCCGCCACGGAAGCGGAGCCAGACCGGGAAGTTGTGGCCGACGACTGCGGCCGCGCCTGCGATCATGCCGGCTTGCGAGTCCCACAAGGCGGCGAAGGCGAACACCGCCGCCGCACCCTTGCCCGAATCGAGGGCCAAGGTGAGGGCAGCCAGCCCCTTGCGGCCGGTGCGCAGGACGTTGGTGGCGCCGATGTTGCCCGACCCGATGTCGCGGATATCGCCGAGGCCGGCCAGCCGGGTGACGACCAGACCGAACGGAATGGAGCCCAGCACGTAGCCGAGAGCGGCGGCGAGTCCGTGCAGCGGGCCGAGGTCGGCAAACAACCCAGCCATCTAGTCGTCCAGCGAGAAGACGGTACGACCGTCGACGACGGTGCGGACAACCTCGCCCTGCACCGGGCGACCGTCGAACGGCGAGTTCTTGGCCTGGCTCAACAGCCTGTCCTCCGACACCTTCCAGGCGCGCTCCGGGTCGAACACGACGAGATCGGCCGGGCGGCCGGGTTCGAGCCGGCCGGCCGGCAGCGTCAAGAGGTCGGCCGGCGCCGACGTCAACGCCCGCATCACGTCGAGCAGGTCCATATGGCCGTTGTGGTGCAGCTCCAGCGAGACCGCGAGCAGGGTGTTGAGGCCGACGCCGCCGGCCGCCGCCCCGGTGAACGGCAGGCGCTTCGATTCCTCGTCGCGCGGCGCGTGGTCCGACGCGATGACGTCGATGGTGCCGTCCTTCAGGCCGTCGACGATGGCTTGGCGGTCGTCCTCGGCGCGCAACGGCGGCGACAGTTTGGCGAAGGTCCTGTAATCGCCGATCGCCGTCTCGTTGAGGGCGAAATAGGGGGGTGCGGTGTCGCAGGTCACCTCGAGGCCGCGCTCTTTGGCTGAGCGGATGGCGGCGATGGCGTCGGCCGTGGACACGTGGGCGAGGTGGAGACGCCCACCCGTCAGCTCGGCGAGGCGAATGTCGCGTTCGACCATGATCACTTCGGCCTGCTTCGGAATGCCGCTCAGGCCGAGCCGCGTCGCCGTCTCGCCGGCGTTCATGTCGCCGTCGGCGGCCAGGCTCGGCTCCTCCGGGTGGTTGACGATGACGAGCCCGAAGGTCGAGCCGTAGCTCAGCGCCTGGCGCATCAACTGGGCGTCGGCGATGGTCGCCGTGGCGTCGGTGAAGGCGACGGCGCCGGCTTCGGCCAGCATCCCCAGTTCGGCCAGTTCGAGGCCGTCCAGGTTCTTGGTGACGGCGCCGTAGGTGTAGAGCTTGCCGAGGCCCTGCTTGCGGGCGCGGCGGGCGACGAACTCGACCACCGTCTCGTCGTCGATGACGGGGTCGGTGTTGGGCAGACAGACCATCGAGGTAATGCCGCCGGCCGCCGCGGCGCGGGCCGAGGCGGTCAGGTTGCCGAGCTCGACCCGGATGTCGACCAGCCCCGGCGCCAGGCACAGGCCGCCGCAATCGATCACCTCGGCGCCGTCGGGAAAGCCATCGTCGAACAGGCCGGCGGCGGCCTCCTTGATCTCCTCGCCTTCGGTCAGGACGCCGCCGGCCGCGTCCAGCCCGGTGGCCGGATCGAGCAGGCGGGCGTTGGCGTAGGCGACGAAGCCGGGCGTGTTCTTCAGGGTCATGCGCCGGCTCCCCCGTCGTCCAGGTTGTGGGCCAGCAGATCGAGGCAGGCCATGCGCACCGCCACCCCCATCTCGACCTGTTCGCGGATGACGCTGCGTCCGACGTCGTCGGCGACCTCGGTGTCGATCTCGACGCCGCGGTTCATCGGACCCGGGTGCATGATCAGGGCGTCCGGCTTGGCA
The DNA here is from genome assembly GCA_964344215.1 of uncultured Thalassospiraceae bacterium. Classification (GTDB taxonomy): domain Bacteria; phylum Pseudomonadota; class Alphaproteobacteria; order Rhodospirillales; family Casp-alpha2; genus CAYFMP01. The sequence goes on from CAYFMP010000025.1 coordinate 33,203, forward strand.
TGCGCCAGCATCTCGTAATCGAGCCCGAAGAAACGGAAGTATTCGCGGATGGACGGGAAGAAATTTGCCTGCATGCGCTCGCGTTGCAGGCGCAGCATCATCACGATGTCGCAATCCTTGAGCCCGTCCTCCATGCGGTGGAAGACCTCGACGCCGAGGCGCTCGGCCTCGGGAGGGATCAGCGTCTTCGGTGCGATCAGGCGGACCCGCGCTCCCATCGTCAACAACAGGTGGATGTTGGAGCGTGCCACCCGCGAGTGCAGGATGTCGCCGCAAATGGCGACCAGCAGCCCCGATAGGCCGCCGCGGCGGCGGCGGATGGTGAGCGCGTCGAGGAGCGCCTGGGTCGGGTGTTCGTGGCGGCCGTCGCCGCCGTTGACGACGGCGCAGTTGACCTTCTCGGACAACAGCTTGGCGGCGCCGGCGTGCGGGTGGCGGATGACGAGGACGTCCGGGTGCATGGCGTTCAGGGTCATCGCCGTGTCGATCAGGGTCTCGCCCTTCTTCACCGAACTGGTCGCCACCGTCATATTAATCAAATGGCCGCCCAATCGTTTGGCGGCCAGTTCGAAGGACGAGCGGGTCCGGGTCGAATCTTCGTAGAACAGGTTGACGATGGTTCGCCCGCGCAGAATCTCGGACGCCTTGTCGGCGCGCCGGTTCTGTTCCACGTAGCTTTCCGATTTGTCGAGAAGAACTGTGATTTCGCCCGGCGAGAGACCTTCAATGCCGAGCAGGTGACGGTGGGGAAACCGGTTGGCGTCCGTCGTATCCACGCTCATAGGCGCGCACTATATGGCCGTCGCCGGAGCGGCGCAAGCACACGGTTGCGGGCCGGTTGGCGCCGCCGCCGCTTGGCCGTGGTGCGCCAAATGGCGATGCGGTACAGTGCACGGCGCCGAGCCCGATCATCGTTGCGGAGGACGATGCCTGAGAATGGAAGACTACCGGCTCATTCACGAGCGATTATCCTGGCTCGCCGATCGCCAGTTGGTTCTCGTCGTCGGCGCCACGCGCTGGGGTACGGCCTGGGTCCAGCAGTGCATGGACGCCCACCCCGAAGTGCTGTGCAAGGGCGAGGGGCATTTCACCGACGTTTTGTTCCCGGCCCTGGCCCGGGTGATGGACGAGTACAACCAGGAATGCGACAAGATCGGCAACCGGCTGCAACAGGCGGGGTTGCCCGGCAACGCCGCCGGATACACGGTCGACGACGTCAACTACCTTTTGAAGACGGCGGTCGGCCTGGTCTTCAGCCGCTGGATCGGCGAGGGGAATTTCAAGTGCATCGCCGAGAAAACGCCCGAACACGTGCTGTCGCTGGACGTCCTCGATCATGTCCTGCCCGGGTTCAAGGTCGTCCACGTGGTACGCGACGGACGCGACGAGGCGGTGTCGGCATGGGACTTCAACCTAGGGATCAGCCGCGGCGACTTCCCGCGCAATTTTCCCGAGTTCGTGGACTTCTCGGAAATGTTCGCCCGCGCCTGGAGCCGCAGCGTCGGTACCGCCAAGCATTTCGGCCGCGACCACCCGGAGCGTTTCTTCCAGGTGCGGTGCGAGGATCTGCAGACCGACGGCGCCGCCATCGTATCTCGGCTGTTCGAGTTCACCGGGGCCGGGGTCGATCCCGACCTCGTCAAGACGGCGATGGACGCGGCCTGGGACGTCTCGCCCCTCGACGTCGAGATCGGGGTCTGGAAAGACCGCTTCGACGACGACACCGAACGCCTGTTTTCGCGCCAATGCGGCGAATTGCTGAAGCTGCTGGACTACGAGGCGTGAGCCGCGAACGGTCGCGCCTTCGAATCAGTTGGCGCCAGCCGGTGATCGCTCCCGTCCCATGAAGCTTAAAATCGTGTTTAAAACGTTATTTCTATCCAGGATAGCCATCAATATATCCCATAGGTTGTGAAATCCGGTCCCAACCTGTCGTTTGCCGACAGCGGGCCAATCAACGCTGGTGGTTTCGTCCACTGGCGTATTACACTGAAGATGGGGGTAAACTTTACCGGGTTTCCTTCCCGCCGTCTCCGCCGTGAGGGGTGCGGCTTGGCCGGGAACGACACCTTAACTTCGAGAACGATTGGAAAAGGTGACAGATGCCTCACTTCGTAGATGTTGAAATCGGCAGCCGCGTGCGCGACGCCCGCCTCGCCAAGAATATGACCCAGACCGAACTCGGCAAGGCCATCGGAATTAGTTTTCAGCAGGTCCAGAAATACGAGAAGGGGACCAACCGCATCAGCGGCAGCCGCCTGTGGATGCTCAGCAAGGTCCTCGATGTGCCGATCGTCTATTTCTTCGACGGCATCGAGGGCGAGGACTTGGCCGCCGCGGCGGCGCCCGATGCCCTCGAACAGAGGCTTCCCGACCCGACCATCCGCGTCGCCCGGGTTCTCAACGAAATGCCGGATGGTGAGGTCAAACAGCAGGTCTTTCAACTGATCAAGGCGTTCGCCAAGACCGGGTAGAACCACCGCCGACCAAGCATTGAGAGGCGAGCCGGGAGCCTCCGGGGACCATGGCGCCGACTGCGCGCTGCGGTCTCTACCGCCTATGCGCACTGGTCTTATCCCACCGCGTTAAGCGCTCGTCTTATCCCATCACGTCAACGCTTGGTCCCACCGCGTCAAGCGCTCCTTGCAGGATGTAGGCGGCCGCCATCTTGTCGACGACTTCGCGGCGGCGCTTGCGGCTCATGTCGGCCTCGTCGACCAGCACCCGCTCGACCGCCGCCGTCGACAACCGCTCGTCCCAAAAAGCGATGCCGATATCCATGCGTTCCAGCAGGTTGGCGGCGAATTGCCGGGTCGATTGGCAGCGCGGTCCTTCGCTGCCGTCCATATTGACCGGCAGTCCGAAAACCAGGCCGCCGATGTCGTGCTCGTCGATGATCAGCTTCAACGCCTCGGCATCGGCCGTGAACTTGGTGCGGCGGACGACCTCCAAGGGGCTGGCGACGATGAGACCGGCGTCGGATACGGCCAGGCCGATGGTCTTGGTTCCGAGGTCGAGGCCGAGCAGGCGTTTGCCCGGCTCCAGCCCGTTCTTCAGGTCGGCGACGGTTGAGATGGCCATGCGTCCCTGTTTAACCGTCTCGGGGCCGTAAGAAAAGGCGGTGGAGGCGGCAAGCAAGCTTGGTTATGATTCCTTGGATAGCCTTGAGCGAAGGCGGGGGAACGCATGAGGGCCGGGACAAAGGTTTGGCCGGGAAGCGTCGTCGTGGCGATGCTCGGCGCGCTGGCGGCGTTGGGCGCGCCGCTCGCCGGCGCGCTGGCAGCCTCCGACGACACCAAGAACCTGCCGAAGAAGTTCAAGTTCCTCGGCGTCGAGGTCGAACGCGACATCGGCGTCTACCTGGTGACGCGCGACGTCAACATCCGCGCCAAGCCGCTGACCAAATCGAAACGGGTCGGCCGCTACAAGATGGGCGAACGCATCGACGTGGTCGGCCGGGCGCCGGGCGCCTGGGTGGCGGTCCGCGAGGACGGCAAGGACAAGGGCTTCGTCTACGAGCCGATCCTGCTGCCGCTGATCGACGGCACCCTGGAGCGCGACCTCACAGGCAAGCTCGTGGCCAAGGGCAGCCCGCCTTGCGACTACGTCGTCTCGTTCGCCGGCAAAAGCGCGGCGGAGGGACAGTTGTTCGAGATCGCCGACTACGACGTCAGATGGTCGTGCCGGGGACCGATCGAGTTCCTGACGCCGATGTTCATCACCGAAGCCCCCTACCAGATGGGACAGAAAAAGGTGTTCCAGATTTCCGTCGATATCCTGGAGTTGGACGACGGCTTCGAGGAAGTGTTCTCGACCACGGTGTTCTACGACAAGAGCAAGGGCGAGGTCCGCTTCGACAGTGTGTCGTCGAAGAAGTACGGCCGCGCGTCCGCGGCCGGCAAGGTTCGGGCCGACGGCGTCGAGGCGGCGCTCAAGGCCGCCGTCAAGCTGGCCCATGCGGCCTGGAACAAGACGGTGTGGAGGGAACTGGCCAAGAAGGGCAAGCCCTGAGGCTGACGAAAGGTTTCGGTCCCGGCGTCGATCGAGCGATCCTCTCGATGCCCGAAAGCGATCGCAGGGAGTGAAGCTTCTCTATTCGGCGGCGACCGCCGGAGGTATCTTGCCGGGCCGCCATTTGGCCAGGGATTTCTGCGCGTCGTACAGATCGACGGCGTTCTGCAGGTTGAGCCAGAATAGCGGCGTCGTTCCCAGCACGCCGGCGAAGCGGACGGCGGTCTCCGGCGTAATGCCGGCGCGGCCGTTGACAATGTTGCTGACGTGCTTGCGGGTCAACCCGGCGCTCCCGGCGAACCTGTTGATGCTCAGTCCTCTCGGGCGCAGGTAGTATTCCTTGAGAATGCGCCCCGGCTCGGTCGGTCGCCTCTTTTTTTCAATCATGGTTACTCGGGCCTATCTCTTGCGTCTTCGCTGCTTGAGATCGTCCTCGAAGTTGACGGCGGTGACTTCGCCGTCCTCGAAACCGAAGGTGATGATCTTCGGGCCGTTGACGTGCATGCAATACTGGCCCTTGCGGTCGCCTTTCAGGGGGTGGAAATCGGAAACGCCCGTCAGGTCCTTGGTCTCGGTGGCGGCGTCGAGGATGTCCAGCAACTCGAGCAGCTTGCGCTGGTAACTCGATCCGATTCGTTTCGTTCTTCCTGTCTCAAAGAGCTCGCGAAGCCCTTTGTGCTTGATCGACGTGATAGCCATGTCGTTTGGCTCCTTCTAGTCGAAACTCAATCCCGTAAGTCATCTGTTCACTCCTTTGTCGCCTGCTCGGGTGTCTTTGGTGTGTGTGGCTGTGTGTTGGTCGATATACGCTTATTGGCAATTATTCACAGGATCGTCACCAATATGGTGTCGCAACCATATTGGTTACATATATCAAATCGCTCTTGCTGTCAACGATTGCCGAATAGCGGCACCAATGGCGGATCGGCGCGCCTCGGCAGCACAAGGGAGATTCCTGCCCGCTTGAACAGGGGTGTTCGGCGGTGGTACGTTCCGCGCCCGGAGGCCGCTCGGGCCTCCCCCGATTTTCATAAGGTCCCCCGCCGATGGCTCTCGACAAGGACACCGTGCGCAAGATCGCCTCTCTGGCCCGTATCCGGGTGCCGGAAGAGGCGCTGGGGCCGCTGGCCGGCGAGCTCAACAACATCATCGGCTGGGTCGAGCAGCTTTCAGAGGTCGACACCGATGCGGTCGAGCCTATGACCAGCGTCGCCGACCTCACTCTGCCGATGCGCGCCGACGAAGTGACCGACGGCAACGTCACCGAAAAGGTGCTGGCCAACGCGCCCGATCGCCAGGACGCCTTCTACGCGGTGCCCAAGGTGGTCGAGTGATGGCCGGCGGAGGCGCGCTGACCGCTCTCGGCATCGCCGAGGCCCGCGACGGGCTGGACAAGGGCGAGTTCTCGGCCGAGGAATTGACGCGAGTCCACCTCCGGGCCATGGAAGATGCCCGCGGGCTCAACGCCTTCATCACCGAAACGCCGGACATCGCGCTCGACAGGGCCCGCGCCGCCGACGAAAGACGTGCCGCCGGCGAGACGCTCGGCGCCATCGACGGCATCCCGATCGCCGTCAAGGACCTGTTCTGCACCGAGGGCGTGATGACCACAGCCGCCTCGCATATCCTGGATAGCTTCACGCCTCCTTACGAATCGACGGTCAGCGCCAACCTCAAGGACGCCGGCGCCGTCATGCTCGGCAAGACCAACATGGACGAGTTCGCCATGGGATCGTCGAACATGACGTCCCATTACGGGCCGGTCAAAAGCCCATGGAAGACGAAAGACGGCAAGGACCTGGTGCCGGGCGGCTCGTCGGGCGGCTCGGCGGCGGCGGTGGCGGCCGGCCTCAGTATGGGCGCCACCGGCACCGATACCGGCGGCTCGATCCGCCAGCCGGCCTCGTTCTGCGGCATCGTCGGCCTGAAACCGACCTACGGGCGCTGTTCCAGGTGGGGCATCGTGGCGTTCGCTTCCAGCCTCGATCAGGCCGGTCCGCTGACCCGGAACGTGCGCGACGCCGCCATCATGCTCGGCGCCATGGCCGGCCACGACCCCAAGGACTCGACCTCGGCGCCGATCGAGACGCCCGACTTCGAGGCGGCGCTGAGGCGCGACATCAAGGGCCTGAAGGTCGGGATTCCGGCCGAATACACCATCGACGGCATGCCGGGCGAGGTCCGGGCGCTGTGGGACCAAGGTGCCGAGTGGCTCCGCGACCAGGGCGCCGAGATCCGAGAGGTCTCCCTGCCGCACACCAAATACGCGCTGCCGTGTTACTACATCGTGGCGCCGGCCGAGGCGTCGTCGAACCTGGCCCGTTACGACGGTGTGCGCTACGGGCTCCGCGTCGACGGCGAGACGCTGGACGAGATGTACGAGGCTACCCGCGGCGAAGGTTTCGGCGCCGAGGTCCGCCGCCGCGTGCTGATCGGCGCCTACGTTCTCTCGGCCGGCTATTACGACGCCTACTATCGGAAGGCCCAGAAGGTCCGCACCCTGATCGCCGAGGACTTCCGCGACGCCTTCGAAAGCGTCGACGTGGTGCTCACCCCGACGGCGCCGAGCGCGGCGTTCGCCATCGGCGAGAAAATGGACGACCCGGTCGCCATGTACCTCAACGACGTCTTCACGGTGCCGGCCAGCATGGCCGGACTGCCGGCCATATCGGTGCCGGCCGGTCTCGATGGCGGCGGCCTGCCGCTGGGCCTGCACCTGATCGGCCGGCCGTTCGACGAGGAAACGGTGCTGGCCGCCGCTCACGCCCTCGAACAAGCGGCCGGCTTCACGGCCGTGCCGCCCGGCTTCGCAGGGGCTTCGTCATGAGCCACCTGATCCAGGGCGAAAGCGGCGATTGGGAGGTGGTGATCGGCTTGGAGGTGCATGCCCAGATCATCTCCGAGGCCAAGCTGTTCTCGGGCGCGTCAACAGCGTTCGGGGCCGAACCCAACGCCCAGGTATCTCTGGTCGACGCCGCCATGCCGGGGATGCTGCCGGTCATCAACGCGCACTGCGTCGAGCAGGCGGTCAAGACCGGCCTCGGCCTCAAGGCCGAGATCAACCGGCACTCGGTGTTCGAGCGCAAGAACTACTTCTACGCCGACCTGCCGCAGGGCTACCAGATCTCGCAGTACGAGGAGCCGATCGTCGGCGAGGGCACGGTTGTGCTCGACATGGCGGACGGCTCGACCCGCGAGATCGGCATCGAGCGCCTGCACATGGAGCAGGACGCCGGCAAGTCGATCCACGACCGCGACCCGAGGCGCTCGATGATCGACCTCAACCGCTCCGGCGTCGCCCTGATGGAGATCGTCTCCAAGCCCGATCTGCGGAGCCCCGAGGAGGTCGGCATCTTCTTTCGCAAGCTGCGCTCGATCCTGCGCTACCTCGGCACCTGCGACGGCAACATGGAGGAGGGCTCGCTGAGGGCCGACGTCAACGTCTCGGTGCGCCACCCCGGCGAGGAGATGCGCACCCGGACCGAGGTGAAGAACGTCAACTCGGTCCGCTTCGCCATGCAGGCCATCGAGCACGAGGCCGAGCGCCAGATCGAGGTCTACGAACAGGGCGGCGAGGTGGTCCAGGAGACGCGTCTGTTCGACGCCTCCACCGGCGACACCCGGCCGATGCGGGCCAAGGAGTTCGCCCACGATTACCGCTACTTCCCGGACCCGGACCTTTTACCGCTGGTGCTCGACGAGGAATACATCGAGGCGATCGAGGCGGCGTTGCCCGAGCTGCCCGACGACAAGAAGCAGCGCTTCATGGCCGATTTCGGGCTCGGCGCTTACGACGCCGGCGTCCTGGTGGCATCCAGGCGCACCGCCGAGTTCTTCGAGACCGTGGCCCGTGGGCGCGACGCCAAGCTCGCCGCCAACTGGGTGACGGTCAACCTGTTCGGGGCGCTGAACGCGGCCGGCAAGGACATCGGCGACAGCCCGGTGTCGGCCGAAGACCTGGGCGGGCTCCTCGACCTGATGGCCGACGGCACCATTTCCGGGCGCATCGCCAAGGACGTCTTCGAGGAGATTTTCGAGACCGGCCAGGCGCCGGCCGCCATCGTCGCCGAAAAGGGCCTCGAGCAGATCACCGATACCGGCGAGATCGAGGCCATCGTCGATCAAGTGATCGCCGACAACCCCGAGCAGGCCGACGACGTGCGCTCCGGCAACGACAAGGCGGTCGGCTGGTTCGTCGGCCAGATCATGAAGGCGACCCAAGGCAAGGCCAATCCGCAGGCCGTCAACGAGATGCTCAGGAAGAAGTTGATGGAGTGACGAGGCGGAACGCCCGCAAACCGCCTGTATCCCGCCATGACCGATCTCCACATCTGCCACTACACACCGGCTGACTGGGACACAGTCGTGTGCATATTCAAGGTATGGAACCATTCAAACCGATAGCGGCTATATAAGCGCTACCACTAAGAAAAGTCGTTGGGAGGGAGTAGGCTAGGATATTGGTAATGTTATGGAAAAGAATCGCCGAGTTGCCCCAATCACGTTAGATGATAGGATGTGGGACGTGCCAATCGGCAAGCTTGAGGGGGTCACGTGGCAAAGAAATCAAGCCTGAAATACCTTCGCCCCGTATCGGGTGAACACTCCATTCAGGAAACAGTGTTTACTGCATATCTTTCCCCCGACACGCCTCTGAAAGATCCTGCCGGTTTTAGTAAGCTTCACGTTGGCCGCACCAAGAAGATTTTTCCGAAATTTGAGCCATTGTTGGTCGCAGCCGTTCAAGCGAATTTGCAATTGGAAACTCCCAACATAGCGATGGAAGCCCCAAGCGTTTTTGGTTTTAGTTTCGAAAAATACTCCGCTGATGGAGAATTGGAATTGAGGCTGCGCGGGGAAAATGGCCCGCCTCCGAGGCCGTGGCTGTCTGTTAACATTCTTCAATACCCAGGTTGGAATGCTGCGTTGTCATTTGGGCAAAGATGGCTCCGCAAAGTAGCTGACCAAGATCGGTCACTAAAAATAACTTCTCTGGGTCTCCACTACATCGATCATTTGTACTGGGATTCTAGCGACGAACCAAAGATTGGAAGTATATTCAATTGGAATTCGAAATTTTTGCCTTCTCGACTAGGCGAAAATGTGAATGGTTGGAATTCCAAGATCGCATACAACTTCCAACGAGACGACTATCGGCAAGTCGATAGTATTGATGTTCATGTCCAACTTGATCAAAGTACTGGACATCGCCGTTTCGTTGTAAATATCCCGCTCCGAATTGATCTTCCTAGTCCCATACCACTACGTAGATTCATGTATAACACTGGCTTGGGGGGATTTAAGTATTTGGCTTCGCGTTTACACGATGATAATAAATCGTACCTTATGGATATTCTCTCGAGAGATGTTGCCAAGTTGATTGGATTGCGAAAATGAGAGAACGATCTGCACCTCATCTTCTCGATACCGACGTTTCCGAAGACCCGTCATTTCTTCTGAACAACGACGAAGTTCTTGTTCGGCTCCTGCGAGATAGAGAGCCGATATCTACAGGAACTGTGGTTGAACTGAACCAATCACGTGAATTCGGGTCACCCTACCAAATTCCCGGAGGCTATCCGGAAATTATTGCTGTACTCACGGACCGATTGCGTGCACTTGAAGCAACAGTAGCCAGCCTTCAATTTGAGCGTGTTCTAAAAACTGCGGCAGTAGTTCAAACAAGAGCTCTATCTGCCAAAGAAACAAAGGCAGAGATAAAAGCATATTTCGAGGAGAATCACGGCAATACGATCTATCCATCTGACGTCGCCGATGCTTTAGCATTTGAATACGACACCGTTGTCAGAATGATTGAGGAACTGGAGTCTGATGGCGAGATCACCCAAGCGGAGTAAAGCGGCCAAGAAGAAAAAGCCAGAGCCGCCTGGTGAACGGGCACCCCTCCATGGCACAAAGCCGGGAGATCGAGTGTCCGGTGACCGATTGTTGGTGACCGCGCGAAAGCATGATACTTGGGAATCGTTTCGACGATCATCCCAACATCATGGATACCGAACAATTGCCCGGATGGGAGCCGAAGCTATCGTGGAGATGGGATATAAGAATGTTAGGAAATAAAATTCCTACAAGGCTAGTATGCCGGAATTTCTGGTTTCAGTACGGCTAAAGATCAATAACCTGACCTCTCCTCAGGCAAATCCAGTAAAGGTACCGCGCTACCCCCCCCTTCACGCAATCGTGGCCGCGAGCGGCTCCCGCTCCGGGCTAGGATGGGGCTTCCACAACAACACGATCCGCGAAGGGAGCCCCATGTCCGAACCCGATACGCCCGATCCCGAAACGTCGGCCCGGCCGGCCCTCATCGTCCCCGCCCTGGGCGGCCTTTATGAGCGTTTCGAGCCCTGGACCCATCCGGTGCTGCGCGTCGTCACCGGCGCCATGCTGATCCCGCACGGCTGGGTCAAGATCGTCGGCGGCAACGTCGGCGGGCTGGCCGGCTACTTGGGCAAGCTCGGCCTCGAGCCGGCCTATCCGCTGGCCGTCTACCTCTCGTGCCTGGAGCTGTTCGGCGGCGCGATGCTGGTCGCGGGCCTGCTGACCCGCTTGATCGCCGTCCAGGTCATCGGTTTCATGGCCGTAGCCGCCTTCGTCGTGCATTGGCCGAGCGGCTTCTTCTGGAACGAGGGCGGCTACGAATACCCGCTGTTCTGGGGTATCATGGCAATGATCCTGGCGGTGCGCGGCGGCGGCGCCTGGTCGCTCGATCGGCGCATCGGCAAGGAGTTCTGATCCGCGCCACGCGGCCGACGCCGGGCGCGGCGGGCCGGGAGGACCGAAGCCTGTGCTGCAGATCGCGCCGGACGCCGACATCGAGAAAGAAGTCGAGGAGCGCACCGACGACGCCATCTACTGCGCCGGCTGCGGGCATCTGGTGACCCGCGGCCGCTGGCGACTGTCGCTCGGCGGCCACGAGCACGCCTTCACCAACCCGTCGGGGTTCTCGTTTAGGATCGTGCTGTTCGCTGAAGCCCCCGGCGCCGCCACCCGAGGATTTCCGACCGCCGACTACAGCTGGTTTGCCGGCTACGAATGGAACTTTGCGCTGTGTCGCGGCTGCGGCGAGCACCTGGGCTGGCGCTACGTCGGCGACGACGATCCGGCGGTCTTCTTCGGCCTCGTCAAGAACCGCTTGAGCGACCGCCCGCAATAAGCGATAGGGGTTCTCCGTCGCCGGGGAACCCCGATCGCCGAGGCGTCACAGGGAGAGACGGGTTGTGTGATCAGGTGGCGAAGGACGGCGGCAGCGCCCCCAAATACGAGGCGTCGGTGGCGGCTTCCGGTTCGGCGCCGCCCGCCTCGGTGCTCAGGAAGCGCTCGACCAGGTCCATGAAGCTCTGCACCGAGATCGGTTTCGACAGATAAGCATCGAAGCCCTTGTCGAGGAAGCGCTCCTCGTCGCCGGCCCGTCCGAAGGCGGTGACGGCGATGATCGGGATGGCGGCGATCTCGGTGTCGCTTCTGATCCGCCTGGTGATCTCGACGCCGGATACGTTCGGCAGTTGAATGTCCATGATGACGAGGTCGGGCCGGCGGTGGCGGGCCAGATCGAGGGCGTCGGCGCCGTCGACCGACTGCACCGTCCGGTAGCCCTGCATTTCCAGGAGATCTTTGAACAGACGCATGTTCATCGGGTTGTCCTCGACGATCATCACGGTCTTCGCCATTGAGAAACCCTTCCATCCCTCGAAGAGCGCGGTCGTTTCGAATCTCTACGATTTGAAACGTGAACCCCCTCCCCTCCAACTCATATTTCCAGGGCCAATTCACGTCTGAGGATCGATTTGATCCTTGGACGGTAAGACCCCGTGAGCGAAGGCGGATACAGGTTTAGCCGGGCCGTGTGTCGAGGCGATGAAGACCGTGTGACTGTTGTGTGAACGGCTGTGAACGGTGGCGCCGCGCGCCCGGAGGGCCGGCTAGACGCAGTTGGTCAAGGCCGTCTTGCAGGCCTTGCGGCAGGCCTTGTCGCCTTTCTGGCAGGCCTTCTTGCACTGCTTGTAGACGGCCATGCAGTCCTTGTTGCCGGGCCGGGCCATGTTCGGGGTCGGCACGTCGGCGCAGCGCAGCTTGCATTTCTCCTTCTCGTCCTTGCCCTCGTCGCGCAGGCACTGGGCCATGCACTGCAGGGCGTCGGCAGCCGCCGGCGGTGGCGGCGAAACGGCGAGAGCGACGGCGGCGATCAACGTGGCGGCGAGGACGAACGATAAGCGGCGGGTCATGTCGGACTCCTTTCTGGAACGGACACGCGGTTTCGAACGGTTCGCCGCCACCATAGCACATTTCGGGGTTATCGCCGAGGTGCGGCCAGCCGATTGCTTTTGCTCCCGGCCTCTTCCATAGTGCGCGAAACGAACACCGATAAGGACGGAGCTTCCATGATCGACCTCTACACCTGGGGAACGCCGAACGGCCGCAAGGTCTCCATCATGCTCGAGGAAGTGGGGCTGGAATACACGGTGCACGAGATCAACATCGGCAAGAGCGAGCAGCACCAGCCGTTCTTCAAGGAGATCAGCCCCAACGCCAACATCCCGGCCATCGTCGATTCAGACGGCCCCGGCGGCGAGCCGATCACCATGTTCGAATCGGGCGCCATCCTCGTCTACCTGGCCGAAAAGACCGGCAGCGACCTGTGGCCGAGCGAAACGCGCGAGAGGCTGCTGACCCTGCAATGGCTGATGTTCCAGATGGGCGCGGTCGGCCCGATGTTCGGCCAGGCCCACCATTTCTTTCGCAACAAGGAGCACGACGTACCTTACGGCAAGGAGCGCTATCACAACATCGCCCACCGCCTCTATGGCGTGCTGAACGGGCGTTTGGGCGAGACCGAGTACCTGGCCGGCGACGACTACACCGTCGCCGATATTGCTACCTATCCGTGGGTGGCGCGCTTCGAGTGGCACCAGGTCGATCTCGGCGAATACCCCGACGTCAAGCGCTGGTTCGATGCGGTTTCGGCCAGGCCGGCGGTCGACAAGGGGATGAAGGTGCCGTTCCTGAATTAGTGGAGGCGCGAGGAGAGGACCGATGAGCAAGCTGGAAAGGGATGCGGTCAAAAGGGTCAGGAAGGCGCTGACCGACGCCGGCCTCGACGACACCGTCATCGAGCTGGCCGAAACGGCGCGCACCGCCGAGGACGCCGCCCGCTCGGTCGGCTGCGAGCTCGGCGCCATCGTCAAGTCGCTCGTTTTCGCCGTCGATCAGCGCATGGTGATGGCCCTGGTCGCCGGCGACCATAGCTGCCGGGAAGCCAATTTGCCGCGGGCGTTGAACTTGGAAGGCGACGTGCGCCGGGCGCAGGCGACCGAGGTCAAGGGCATCACCGGCTTCACCATCGGCGGCGTGGCGCCGATCGGGCTGGCCCATCCGCTACCCGTAGTCATCGACCGTTCGTTGAAGCGCTTCGAGACGATCTACGCGGCGGCCGGCCATCCGCACTGTGTCTTTCCGACGACGGCCAAGAACCTTTCGAGGCTGACGGATGGCATCATTTCGCAGAACATCGCCGAGCCGCTCGACCCCGACTTCAAGCCGGCGCCGCTGAGGCGTTCGAAGACGATGCTGAAACGAGCCGCCGAAGGGAGTTGAGCGGGCCGCTTGATTCGACGCCGAGCGGGAGTTATGAACAACCGAGGCGGGGCCCGAACCCGCCGGTGCGGAGAGATGGCCGAGTGGCTGAAGGCGCTCCCCTGCTAAGGGAGTAAGGGTTAACGCCCTTCGAGGGTTCGAATCCCTCTCTCTCCGCCATCAACCCGAAGCCCCCTTCCAAGGGGGCTTCGG
>CAYFMP010000026.1:0-18527 GCA_964344215.1 uncultured Thalassospiraceae bacterium
TCGATCCGGACCAGTTGCTCAATCCGGGCAAGGTCTACCCGACCCTGCACCGCTGCGCCGAACTGGGCCGCATGCACGTCCACGAGGGGCAACTGCCGTTTCCCGATATTCCGAGGTTCTAGAGTGATTCCCTATCGACGTGAACCAATCTAGGGACGTTGAACGATGGTCGAGACCCTGCGACCGGAAACCGCACCCGCCGTCCAGCAGGCAATCGAATGGGCGGCCGCCGAGGCGACGCCGCTGGAGGTGCGCGGGCTCGGCTCGAAATCGGCCTTGGGCCGCCCGGTCGAGGCGACCCACGTCCTCGACCTCTCCGCCCTTTCCGGCATCGAAGCCTATGAGGCGAGCGAGCTGGTGTTGTCGGCCGGGGCGGCGACGCCGATGGCCGAGATCGAGGCGACGCTCGGGGAACACAGACAGCACCTGGCCTTCGAGCCGCCCGACCTCGGACCGCTGTTGGGCCGGCCGACCGGCGCCGGCAGCCTCGGGGGCGTGTTGGCCTGCAACCTGGCCGGCCCGCGACGCATCCAGAGCGGCGCGGCGCGCGACCATTTTCTTGGGTTTAGCGCCGTCAGCGGCCGCGGCGAGGCCTTCAAGTCGGGCGGTCGCGTCGTCAAGAACGTCACCGGCTTCGACCTCTCGAAACTGATGGCCGGCTCCTACGGGACCCTCGCCGTCATGACCGAGGTGACGGTCAAGGTGCTGCCGGTTGCCGAGAAGACACGCACGGTGCTGGTTCGCTGGCCGTCCGACGGCGTCTACGACCACGGCGGCATGAAGGCCATGGCCGACGCCCTGGGAAGTTCGCACGAGTTGTCGGCCGCCGCCCACCTGCCGGCGGCCGTCGCCGAGCGCTCGGGCGTCGGGCTGGTCGCCGATTCGGTGGGCGGAGTGACGGCGCTCAGGGTCGAGGGACCGGGACCGTCGGTCGAACACCGGGCCCGCGAGTTGCGTTCCATGCTCGGCTCCTATGGCGAGACCGAGGAACTGCACACCGCCAATTCGGCCGCCCTGTGGCGCGAGGTGCGCGACGTCGAATACTTCGTCGAGCCCGCCGACCGCCACGTCTGGCGGCTGTCGGTGCCGCCGGCGGCCGGCTCGCGGGTGGCTTTCAAGGTCCTCGAAGGCCACCCCGGCGAGGTCTACTACGACTGGGGCGGCGGCTTGATCTGGCTTGCCCTGGAACCGCTGGAGGACTTGGGCGAGGAGGTGGTGCGGGCCGCCGCCGACGAGGCCGGCGGCCACGCCACGCTGATCCGCGCCGAACCCGCGGACCGCGCCCGTATCGCCGTCTTCCCGCCACAGCCGCAAGCCGAGTTCGCCGTGACCCGCAGCATCAAGCGGAACTTCGACCCTGGCGGCGTGCTCAATCCGGGCCGCATGGTCGACGGTCTCTAGAGGCGGTTCCCGTGAAGACCGATTTCACCCCTGAACAAATGGCCGAGCCCGGAATCGAGATCGCCAACGCGATATTGCGGAAGTGCGTGCACTGCGGCTTCTGCACGGCGACCTGTCCGACCTATGTGCTGCTCGGCGACGAACTGGACAGCCCGCGCGGCCGCATCTTCATGATCCGCGACATGCTGGAGAAGGACGAGGTGCCGTCGGCCAGGGTGGTCAAGCACGTCGACCGTTGCTTGAGCTGCCTGTCGTGCATGACGACGTGCCCGGCCTCGGTTGATTACATGCACCTGGTCGACGAGGCACGAGCTCGTATCGAGCGTCGCTTCAAGCGTCCGATGGCCGATCGGTGGCTGCGCGGCCTGCTCGCCTATTTGGTGCCGAGGCCGGCGCTGTTCCGCCTGGCGCTGAGCGGCGGGCGGCTGGCCCGGCCCCTGGCCGGGCTGCTGCCGGGCCGCTTGGGTGGGCTGATCGGGCTGGCCCCGAAACGCCCGGCGCCGGCGGCGCCGACCGATCGGCCGCAGGTGTTCCGGGCCATCGGCGAACGGCGCCTGCGCGTCGCCCTGATGCCGGGTTGCGCACAGCGGGCGCTAAGGCCCGCCATCGATGAAGCCACGGTACGGTTGTTGACGCGGCTTGGCTGCGAGGTCGTCATCGCCGAAGGGTCGGCGTGTTGCGGCGCTATCACCCATCACATGGGCCGCGAAGAGACGGCGCTGGTCTCGGCCAAGGCCAACATCGAGGCCTGGGAGCGGGCCGCCGCCGACGGCGGGATCGACGCCGTCGTCTCCAACGCGTCGGGCTGCGGCGTCGTCGTCAAGGACTACGGCCACATGCTGCGCGATGATGCCGCCTGGGCCGAGCGCGCCCGGGCGATTTCGGACAAATGCCGCGACGTCTCGGAGATCGTTGACGATTTAGGCGCCGACGGGCGGGTTCCGTCGGACGCGCCGGTCGTCGCCTATCACTGCCCGTGCTCGATGCAGCACGGCCTCAAGTTGAAAGCCGTATCGCCCGAACTGCTGCGGGCGGCCGGCTTCGAAGTCCGCGAACCCAATGAAGCGCATATCTGTTGCGGCTCGGCCGGCACCTACAACATCCTGCAACCGGTGTTGGCCGGACAACTCGGTGAGCGCAAGGCCGACAACCTGGAGAGACTGGGCGCGGCGGTCGTCGCCACCGGCAACATCGGCTGCCTGGTCCACCTGGACAAGGCGCTCGGCGGCAAACTGCCGGTCGTCCACACGGTGGAACTGCTCGATTGGGCGGGCGGCGGCCCGAAGCCGCGCGGCGTGCCGTGACAGCGGTGCGGTCGCGGCGTCACGGTTCACGCAAAGTTGACGCTGCCGGCCGTGGGCATCGGCTTGGAAAGCCGATCAGTCGGGCGTAAAGTCGAACGATGATGAGGGTTCTCGCGCTGCTTGTGACGGGCCTGCTGAGCGCGGCGGCGCCGGCCGTGGCCGACCAGAACAACGCCAAGCTCGACGGCCTGTTCGATCGACTGCGGGCGACAACCAACGCCGCCGAGGCGTTGGTGATCGAACACACTATCTGGAGGATCTGGATCAAGCACGACGCCGAGCACGTCAACCGCTCCATGGCCCGCGGCATCGAAGCCATGAACCGGGGCGCCCTGGACGCGTCGTTGAATGCCTTCAACGAGGTCATCCTCTTGGACCCCGGCTTCGCCGAAGGTTGGAACAAGCGCGCCACCGTTTATTACATGATGGGCGATTTCGACCGCTCGGTCGGCGATATCCAGAAAACCCTGATGCTGGAGCCGCGCCATTTCGGCGCCCTGTCGGGGATGGGGCTGATCTACGACGCCATCGGCGATGGCGAATCCGCGCTGAAGATCTGGGAGAAGGCGTTGAGCATTCATCCGCACATGCGGGGCATCAAGGGCCGGGTCGACGAGTTGCGCGAGAAGGCCAGGGGCGAAGCGACTTAGGATGCGGTTTGGCGCAGCGGCCCGGCGGCTTGCAGGAAGACCGTCGAACGCTTAGTTTCCATCTTTCGATTTTCCGGTCTCCGAGGAACCGCGATGACGGCGACGCCGAAGCCAAATCCCGAGAACGACGGCCTGTTCGAAGCGCTCGGCGCGATCGTCGGCGAGCGCGTGAGCGCGGCGGACGCGGTCCGCGATCAGCACGGCCACGGCGAATCCTACCACCCGAGCGAGCCGCCCGATTTCGTCGTCTTCGCGCGCTCCACCGAAGAGGTCAGCGACGTCGTCAAGGTCTGTGCCGAACGCAAGGTGCCGATCATACCGTTCGGGGCGGGCACCTCGCTGGAGGGCAACGTGGCGGCGCGACGGGGCGGTGTGTGCATCGACCTCATGCGGATGAACCGGATCCTCGAGGTCAACGCGGACGACCTCGACGTCACCGTCGAGGCCGGCGTCACCCGCAAGCAACTGAATCGGCATCTTCGCGATACCGGGCTGTTCTTTCCGGTCGATCCCGGCGCCGACGCCAGCATCGGCGGCATGACGGCAACCCGGGCGTCGGGCACCAACGCCGTGCGCTACGGCACCATGGCCGAAAACGTGCTGGCGGTGAAGGCGGTGCTGAGCGACGGCCGCGTCATCCGCACCAACCGCCGGGCCCGCAAATCGGCCGCCGGCTACGACCTCACCCGTCTGTTCGTCGGCTCGGAAGGAACGCTCGGCGTGATGACCGAGATCACGCTTCGCCTCTATGGCATCCCGGAAACCATTTCATCGGCCGTATGCGCCTTCCCGGACCTGGAAGCGGCGATCAATACGGTGATCTCGACCATTCAGAACGGCATTCCCATCGCCCGCATCGAACTTCTCGACGACATCCAAATGGATGCGGTGAACAAGTATTCGGGCTACGATTACGCAGTGCAGCCGACATTGTTCTTCGAGTTCAACGGTTCCGAGCGGTCGGTCGCCGAACAGGTCGAAACGGTGAGCGCGCTGGCCGCCGAGTTCGGCGCCGCCGACTTCCAGTGGGCGACGCGGGCCGAGGACCGCAACCGACTGTGGCAGGCCCGCCACGACGCCTATTACGCGGCCCTGGCGCTGAGGCCGGGATCGCGCGGCATCGCCACCGATGTTTGCGTGCCGATCTCGAGACTCGCCGAATGCATTCTGGAAACCCGCCGGGATATCGACGACAGCGGCCTGATCTCGCCGATCGTCGGCCACGTCGGCGACGGCAACTTCCATCTGGTCCTGCTGGTCGATCCCGACGACGCCGACGAGTTGGCGCGCTGCGAGGGTCTCAACAAGCGCATGATCGACCGGGCGCTGGCCATGGACGGAACCTGCACCGGCGAACACGGGGTCGGTTACGGCAAGATCGAATATCTGGTCGACGAACACGGCGAGGCCGTCGACGTCATGCGCGCCGTTAAACTGGCCCTCGATCCGGACGACATCATGAATCCGGGAAAGATCGTTCGGGTCTGAGCGCCGAACCGGCCGCATCGACGAACTCCAGGCAATTATGATGGACCAACCGGCGACCCTGCTCCGTTCCCTGTTCGAGGCCGCCGTGGCGGCCGCCGACCCCCTGAAGCGCGTGCCCGCTTACCTGCCCGAGCCGCCGCCCGGAAAGACCCTGGTGTTCGGGGCCGGCAAGGCGTCGGCGGCGATGGCCCGCGCCGTCGAGGACAACTGGCCGGGCCAACTGTCGGGCCTGGTCGTCACCCGCTACGACTACGGTATGGTCTGCGAGCGCATCGAGATCGTCGAGGCCGCCCACCCGGTGCCCGACAAGGCCGGGCGCGCGGCGGCCGGGCGCATGCTCGAGATGGTGCGCGGCCTGGGTCCGGACGACCTCGGCCTGGCCCTGATCTCGGGCGGCGCCTCGGCGCTCCTCAGCCTGCCGGCGCCGGGACTGAGCCTGGACGACAAACGCGACATCAACCGGCTATTGCTGCGCTCCGGCGCGACCATTTCCGAGATGAACTGCGTCCGCAAGCACCTGTCGGCCATCAAGGGCGGCCGCCTCGCCGAGGCCGCCGCCCCGGCCCGTCTCGTCAGTCTGCTGATCTCCGACGTGCCGGGCGACGACCCCGGCGTCATCGGCTCGGGGCCGACCGTCGCCGACGACACCACCTTTGCCGAAGCCCGCCAGGTCCTCGAGAAATACGGCATCGACCGGCCGGCCGCCGTCGTCGATCACCTGGCCGCCGCCGAAGACGAAACGCCGAAACCCGGCGACGCCGTTTTCGAGGGGTCCCGGGTCGAAGTCGTGGCGCTGCCGCAGGCCAGCCTCGAAGCCGCCGCCGACGCCGCCCGCCAACACGGGTTGACGCCGCTGATCCTCGGCGACGCCATCGAGGGCGAAGCTTCCGATGTCGGGCGCCGGCAGGCCGAACTCGCTATCCAGGTCCGGCAAGGCGGAGGACCGGTGAGCCCACCGGCCGTGCTGATCTCGGGCGGCGAAACCACGGTTACGCTGAGCGGGAAGGGGCGCGGCGGGCGCAACTCGGAGTTCGTGCTGGCTATGGCGCTGGCCCTGGACGGGGCGGCCGGTATCCACGCCATCGCCTGCGACACCGACGGCATCGACGGCAGCGAGGACAATGCCGGCGCCATGATCGGACCGGAAACCCTGAGCCGGGCCGCGACGGCCGGCCTCGACGCCCGCGCCAGTCTCGCCGACAACGATTCTTATAGCTTCTTCGACGGCCTCGGCGACCTCGTCGTGACCGGCCCGACCTACACAAACGTGAACGATTTCCGGGCCGTGCTGGTGTTGTCCTGACCAGGTTCCGGCACTACACTTTCCTGCACTCCCCGAAGGCGCGGAGCAGGAAGCGTTGAAGAAGCTCATATCGACCCTGGTCGTTTTGTTCGTGCTCGTCGCGGCCGCCGTCATCGTCGGCCCCAGCCTGGTCGACTGGAACGATTACAAGGGAGAGATATCGACACAGGTTCGCGCCGCCACCGGCCGCGACATGGCGATCCGCGGCGACATCCGGATCGAGGTTCTGCCGGCGCCGGCCCTGGTCGCCCACGACGTCAGCGTCGCCAACCCACAAGGGGCGACGTCGCCTTATTTCGCGCGGTTGAAATCGATCGAGGTGCGGGTGGCGCTGGGGCCGTTACTCGGCGGCCAAGTCAAGGTCGAGACGGTGCGCCTGATCGAACCGGTCGTCGAGATGGAAGTGTTGGCCGACGGGCGAAAGACATGGGAGTTCGAAAAGCCGACCGGGAATGTGGTCGAAGTGCCGCCGCCGCCGGGACAAGCGGCCGATCAATCGGCTGCGAGTCGGTTGCCGGCCGTCGTTCTCGACCACTTCGCCATCGAGAACGGCACCGTCGTCTACCGCGATGCCGAAGCCGGTGTCGTCGAGCGCCTCGAGCGCCTCGACGCCCGCGTCGCCGCCGCCTCGCTGATCGGCCCGTTCGAAAGCGAAGGGTCGCTGACGGCGCGCGGCGTGCCGCTGAGCTACAACGTCAACGTCGGCGAAGTCATCCACGACCGCACCATCCCGTTTTCATTGAACCTCGGCGTTGCCGCCGGCAACGTCAAGGCGCAAGTCACCGGCGCCCTGCTCGGGCTCGCCGACGAGCCCCGGTTCAAGGGTCGCGCCAAAGGCGAAGGCGACAGCCTGGCCGGCGTTCTCGGACTGGTTATGGCCGGAACCGAGCTGCCCGCGGGATTGTCCCAGGACTTCGGGTTCGAAGGGTCTGTCACCGCCACCGCCGCCGCCGCCGAGGTCAAGGACTTGACGCTCAGGCTCGGACAAACGCAAGCCTCGGGGGATTTGGCGCTGGAACTGGGCGATACGCTCAACGTGGCCGCCCGCCTCGCCGCCAACCGTTTCGATCTCGACGCCTGGCTGGCGCCGCCGACGGCCGAGGCGGCGAAGGCCGGCGCCGGCAATGCCGCCGAAGCGATCGGCCAGAGAAAGGCGACCGCCGCCCTGCCGGCCCCATCCTCCGAGCCGCGCCCGCCGGGATTCGCATTGCCGGAGTCGCTTGGCGGCTCGATGATTCTGTCGGTCGATACCATGAACTACCGTGGCGGCCTGATCCGCGACGTCGTGTTGAACGCCGAATTGGCCAACGGTGAGGCAACCATCAGCCAGTTCTCGGCCCAGATTCCTGGGGGCGCCGACGTGGCGATGTTCGGTTTCATGTCGGAACGCGACGGCGCGCCTCGGTTCGAGGGCGAAGTGGAGGCCACCGTCAGCGATCTGCGCGGCGTCCTCGGTTGGCTTGGCTTCACCATCGACGGTGTATCCTCCGACCGCCTGCGCAAACTCTCTCTCGCCACCCAACTGGTGGCAACGCCCAAGCAGGTCCAGCTCGGCAAGCTCGACCTCCGGTTCGACAGTTCGCGGTTGACCGGGGCGGCGACGGTGGCCTTGCGCAAGCGGCCGTCGTTCGGGGTCAACCTGGTGCTCGATCGGATCGACGCCGACGCCTACCTGCCGAAACCGCCCGACCAACCGGCCGAACCCGAGAAACCGGGAACCGCCGCCGCCCCGCCGGCCGCGCAGGAACAGGCGGCGAAAGTGGCCGAGACCGACCTTTTCAAGCCGTTGGGCGCCCTCAAGCAACTCGACGCCAACGTCAAGGCCCACGTCAAGACGCTGGCCTACGGCGGCACCCAGATTAAGGACGTCGTGGTCGACGGTACGCTCTATAACGGCGAGCTCGATATCCGCCGCCTCAGCGTCGCCAAGGCGGCCGGCGCCTCGGCTCGCGTCAGCGGCAAGCTGACCGGTCTCGGCGGAATCCCGACCATGAAGGGCCTCAAGTTCGAAACCAGCACCAAGGACCTGTCGAGGCTACTGCGGGTGGCCGGCATCGAGTCGCCCGTCGACCCCAGGAAACTCGGCGCCGTCTCTATCAAGGGAAGGGCCGACGGCAGTCCGCTGAAGCCCAAACTGGACGCCACCGTCACCGCTGCCGGGGCGACGGTCGGGTTGAAGGGGTGGATCTCGCCGCTGCCGGTCGGCGATATGATGGACGCCGCTGTCCGCGTTCGCCACAAGGACCTGGCCCGCCTTTTGCGCGCGCTCGGCGTCGACTACCGGCCGTCGGGCAAGATCGGCGGCATCGATCTCGCCGCCCAGGTCCGCGGCGGCCCGGCGGCGCTGGTGTTGGGCGGCATGCGCGGCAAGGTCGGCACCGTGACGCTGAAGGGCGTGGCGGCCATCGATCTGGCCGGCGCGGTGCCGAAGCTGACGGCCGACATTGTTACCGGCGCGCTGGCCATCGACGCCTTCCTGCCGGCCAAGCGCGGCGCCGCCCTGGCGCCGGCGCGCGGCCTGGTGCCGAGGCTCGTTCCGGCGGCGTGGCCGGGGCCGGGCGGGCGGGCCGGTGACCCCTTGCTGCAAGTGGCCGCCGTTCGCGGCGTGTGGCCGGCCGATCCTCTCGACCTGTCGGCGCTCCGCGCGTTCGACGCCGAAGTGACGCTGAAGGCGCCGGTGGTCGTCTACCAGCGTTACCTGCTCGAGAAGGCCGATATCGCCGCCGAACTCAAAGCCGGCGTACTGACAACCCGGCGGTTGAAAGGTGAAGTGTTCGGCGGCACCATGGACGGCCAGGCCCGGATCGACGCGCGCGCCACAAACCGTATCCAGGCGGACGTCAAGGTGGCAGCCATCGACGTCGCCGAGGCAACGCGCTCTTTGAGCGGCAAACCGATCGCCGACGGCCGCCTGACGGTGGACCTCAGCGTCATCGCCCAAGGCCGCAGCGTCGCCGATCTGGTCTCGACCCTGAACGGGTCCGGAACCATGACATTGCTTGGTATTGACGCCCGCGGCGCCACTCAGGGCACCGCGCTGGCCGGCCCGCTCGGACTGGTCTCGGCCTTGGGCCAACTGGGCGGCGGCCGCGGCGGGGCGCAAGCCGATATCCGCGGCACCTTCAACATCGACCGCGGCATCGCCCGCTCCAACGACATTCAACTGGTTTCCGGGTTCGGCGACGGCGCCGCCGCCGGCGCCGTCGATCTCCCCAACTGGCGCATCGATATGGCCGGCCAGGTCCGACTGGCCGACAACCTGCTGACGCAGATCCTCAAGGCCAAAATCAGGGAGACCCGCAACGCCGTGCCGTTCACCGTCAAAGGCAGGCTCGATGCGCCCGATATCAACATCGATACAGGCGCGCTATTGGGGGCGGGAGTACCGATCCCCGGCGCCGATGCGCTGCTCAACAAGGCGCCGAAGGGCATCGGCGGCCTGCTCAAGGGCATCCTCGGCGGCCAGCAACAACAGCAGCAGCAACAGCCGCCACCACCGACCGGGCAGACCCAGCAACAACCGCCGCCTCCACCGCCGCAACAACAACAGAAGCTCGATCCCAACCAACTCCTCAAGGATCTGTTCAAGCTGTAAGTGGCGCCTAGAGCAGATCATGTTTTGTCGGAATCGCTCAGGCGATCCGTCAAAGCATGTGAATCTGCTCTACATCATTGAAACCGATCGGATTCACACGTTTTGTCGTCGACACCCCGTGTTTCCGACAAAACGTGATCCGATCTAAGGGCCGTTCTCCAGCACGAAAACGCGAATGGCGCTGGACAGGTTGCCGGTGCGCGTCTCGTCGATCTCGGTGATAAGTGCATTGACCGAACAGCCGCGGACTGTCGCGATCTCCTTGAGCCGCCGCCAGAAGGCGTCTTCGAGCGAAACGCTGGTCGGATGCCCGGCGATCCTGACCGAGTGTTTGCGAACCGTCGTTCCGCCGTCGTTCATGACGGGCCCGCCTCGGCCCGTTTCGGTGCCTTGACCGCCGCCGCCCGCCTAGCCGCCTGCCAGGCCCGTTCGGCCCAGGCGCACAGCGTCTCGCCGTCGTCGAGGATGTCGGCCGGCGCCTCCCAGTAGGACAGCGCCACCGGCTTGCCGTTCTTCTCGTAAGTGAACGGCGCCGACCCGGCGGCCTCGAAGTCGGCGACGGTATCGTCATCGGCCTTCAGATAGAGCGCGTCGTCGGCCATCAGGGCGAACATGGTGCCGTCGAGGAACAGGCCGCCGCCGCCGAACATGCGTCTGGCCTGGACCGGGCCAAGATCGGCCAACAGGTCGAGCAAGTGGTCCTGGAACTCGGGGCTGACCGGCACCGCCTCAGCCCAGGTCCGGATAGATGGGAAAGGCGCGGCACAGGGTGCGAACCCGATCCAGCGCTTCGGCCTCGACGGCGCCGTTGTCGCCGGGGGTGGAGAGGCCGTCGAGGACGTCGGCGATCAGCTCGCCGACGGTGCGGAACTCGGCTGCCCCGAAGCCGCGCGTGGTGCCGGCCGACACCCCGAAGCGCAAGCCCGACGTGACGGTCGGCGGCTCGGGATCGCCGGGGACGGCGTTCTTGTTGCAGGTCAGCCCGGCCCGTTCCAGCGCCTCCGAGGCCGCCACCCCGGTCAGGCCCATCGAACGCAGGTCGACCAGCAGCAGCGGCGTGTCGGTGCCGCCGGTGACGACGTCGACGCCGCGCTCGACGAGGGCGGCGGCCAGGGCTCGGGCGTTGGCCAGCACGCGGGCCGCGTAGTCCTGGAATTCGGGCTGCAGGGCCTCGCCCAGGCACACCGCCTTGGCGGCGATGGCGTTGAGGATGGAACTGCCCTGCAGGCCCGGGAACACGGCCGAGTCGAACTTGCGGCCGAACTCGGCGTCGTTGCTCAGGATCAGTCCACCGCGGACGCCGCGCAGGTTCTTGTAGGTGGTGGCGGTGACGGCATGGGCGTGGGTGAGCGGGCTCGGGTGCCGGCCGCCGGCGACGAGGCCGGCGAAATGCGCCATGTCGGCCAAAAGATAGGCATCGACGGCGTCGGCGATGGCCCGGAAACGCTCGAAATCGAGGACGCGCGGATAGGCCGAGCCGCCGCAGATGACCATCTTCGGCCGGTGTTCCAGGGCCAGCCGCTCGACCTCGTCCATGTCGATCAGGCCGGTCTCGGCGTCGACACCATACTGGACGGGTGACAGCCACTTGCCGGTCAGGTTCGGCTTGGCGCCGTGGCTCAAGTGGCCGCCCGCCGCCAGGTCCATGCTGAGGATGACGTCGCCGGGCTTCAACAGCGCCAGGTAGATGGCCTGGTTGGCCTGGCTGCCGGAGTGCGGCTGCACGTTGGCATACGAGCAATCGTACAATCGGCGGGCGCGTTCGATGGCCAGGCTTTCGATGGTATCGGCGAACTCGACGCCGCCGTAGTAGCGCCGCCCCGGATAGCCTTCGACGGTCTTGTTGACCATGACCGAGCCCAGCGCCTCGAGGCTGGCGGTGCTGACGATGTTTTCCGACGCGATCAGTTCGATGCCGTGTTGCTGGCGGGCCAGCTCGCCTTTGATGGCGGCGTCGACCTCGGGGTCGACGGCGGCCAGCGTGCCGGTGAAGTAGCCCGCATAGGGGCCTCGGTCGGGTGCGGTCATGGGCCGGGTCTCCATTGGTTGGCGCGGCGGACCCTAACGCGCGTCACCGTGATGGGGCAACCGAAATCCCGCTTGACGCGCCCCCGAAATCCTCTATATTTAACCAAATGGTTAACTATCGAACGGAACCTGTTCCCGAGCCCGGCCTGGACGCCGTGTTCGGAGCGCTGGCCGACCCCACCCGGCGCGCCATCGTCGCCCGTCTGGCCCGAGGCCCGGCCAGCGTCGGCGACTTGGCCGGGCCGTTCGCGATGTCGCTGCCGGCCGTCTCCAAGCACTTGAAGGTGCTGGAGCGGGCCGGGCTGCTGGCCCGCCGCCGCGACGGCCGTATCCATCGCTGCCGGCTCAAGTCGCACGTGTTGAGCGAGGCGGCGGCGTGGATCGACAGGACCCGGGCGTTCTGGGAAGGGCGTTTCGACTCGCTGGCCCACTATCTGGAGAAAACCGAGGAGGATACGAAACATGGATACAACGACGATGACCGAAGCTGAAACGCAAGTCCCGACGCTCGAAGTGAGCCGCCTCTTCAAGGCGCCGAGGCGCCGGGTCTATGCGGCCTGGACCGAGGCCGAAGCGATGGCGCAGTGGATGGGGCCGGGCGATATGAGCGCCAAGGTCGAGCTGTTGGAGGCCCGTGTCGGCGGCAGCTTTCGCCTGGTCATGGAAGGCGAGCAGGGACCGCACCCGGCTTCCGGCAAGTTCCTCGAAGTGGTCGAGAACGAACGACTGGTCTTCACCTGGACCTGGGAATTCGGCGAACTTGAGGGCGTCGAGACGGTGGTCGAGCTGACCTTCCGCGACGCCGACGGCGGCACCGAGCTGACCCTGGTGCATCGCCGGCTGCCGAGCGACACGGCCCGCGACAAGCACGAAGAGGGGTGGAACGGTTGTTTCGACAGCCTCGGAGGCTACTTGGCGGAAACCGCTCTAATTCATTGAAAAATAGAGCAAGTAAATCCACTTAGCTTGAGCCCGATTGGTTCAAGCTAATCGGATATTGCTCTAGAGATCGCGTGCGAAGCCGGCGATGGCGGCGATCGCCGAATTCCAGTTCTCTTCCTCGCTCAAGCCCGAGGCCTTCCTCGGCTTGAAGCCGTGGTCGCCGTCCTCGAGCCAGTGCAGCGAGACGGCCGGAGACAGCTTGTAGCCTGTGACCTCGTCGCGGCTGCCGAAGGTATCGCGCGTGCCCTGGCAGATCAGCGTCGGAGTCTCGATCGTTTTCATGTGATCGAGGCGTTCGGCGGCCGGCTCCTTGCCCGGCGCGTGGAACGGGTAGCCGAGGCAGACCAGGCCACGGACGCCGGCCTCGTCGGCCACTATCGAGGCGATCCGCCCGCCCATCGACTTGCCGCCGATGACCAGGTTGGCGGAGCCGAGCTCGTCGATGACGGCGCGCCAGGTGTCGATCAGCACCGGCGCCCGGTCGGGCGGCTTCTTCCTGCCGGTCTGGCGGCGACCGGCCATGTAGGGGAATTCGAAGCGGGCCACCAGGTAGCCGTATTCGGCCAGGCCGCCGGCGAAATCGTGCATGAACGGGCTGTCCATCGGGGCGCCGGCGCCGTGCGCCAGCGCAATGGTCACCAGTGCGTCCGGCGGCCCGTCGAGAAGGAGATGCGGCGCGCTCATTTGCCGTCGTGGATCGGCGCCGCGGTGGGATGGGCGAACTCGGCGAAGAAGTCGTTGCCCTTGTCGTCGACGACGATGAAGGCCGGGAAGTTCTCGACCTCGATCCGCCAGATCGCCTCCATGCCGAGTTCCTCGTACTCGACCAACTCGACCTTCTTGATGCAGTCCTGAGCGAGGCGCGCCGCCGGGCCGCCGATCGAACCGAGATAGAAGCCGCCGTGCTTCTTGCAAGCCTCGGTGACCTGATTGGAACGGTTGCCCTTGGCCAGCATGATCATCGAGCCGCCGGCCGCCTGGAACTGGTCGACGTAGCTATCCATGCGCCCCGCCGTGGTCGGGCCGAACGAGCCCGATGCGTAGCCTTCGGGCGTTTTGGCCGGACCGGCGTAGTAGACGGCCAGGTCCTTGAAGTACTGCGGCAGCCCTTCGCCGGCATCCAAGCGCTCCTTGAGCTTGGCATGGGCGATGTCGCGGGCGACGATCAGCGAGCCGGTCAGGCTCAAGCGCGTCTTGACCGGGTGTTTGGAAAGCTCGGCCAGGACTTCCGCCATCGGCCGGCCGAGGTCGATGTCGACCACCTCGCCGCCGAGCGCATCGTCGGTGACGTCGGGCAGGTACCGGGCCGGGTTGGTCTCGAGTTGCTCCAGGAAGACGCCTTCCGCCGTGATCTTGCCACGGATCTGGCGGTCGGCCGAACACGATACGCCGATGCCGACCGGACACGAGGCGCCGTGGCGCGGCAGGCGGACGACGCGGACGTCGTGACAGAAGTACTTGCCGCCGAACTGGGCGCCGATGCCCATCGACTGGGTCAGCTTGTGAATGCGCTCCTCCCAGACGGTGTCGCGGAACGCCTGGCCGTGCTCGTTGCCCGTGGTCGGCAGCGCATCCAGGTACTTGGTGCTGGCCAGCTTCACCGTCTTCAGCGTCAACTCGGCAGACGTGCCGCCGATGACCACGGCCAGGTGATAGGGCGGGCACGCCGCCGTGCCCAGCGTCCTGATCTTCTCGTCGAGGAACTTGAGCAGGCTGTCCTCGTTCAACAGCGCCTTGGTCTCCTGGTAGAGGAAGCTCTTGTTGGCCGAGCCGCCGCCCTTGGCGATGAACAGGAACTTATAGGCATCGCCGTCGTCGGCGTAGATCTCGATCTGGGCCGGCAGGTTGGTGCCGGTGTTGGTCTCGGTGAAAAGGTCCAAAGGCGCCACCTGCGAGTAGCGCAGGTTGCTCTCGGTGTAGGTCTTCAAGATCCCCTCGGCGATCGCCGCCTCGTCGCCCCCCGTCTTGTCCCCCGAAGCGGTCCACACGTTCTGTCCCTTCTTGCCCATCACGATGGCGGTGCCGGTGTCCTGGCACATGGGCAGGACGCCGCCGGCCGCGATGTTGGCGTTTTTCAACAAGTCCATGGCGACGAAGCGGTCGTTGTCGGAAGCCTCCGGATCGTCGAGGATGGCGGCCAGTTGCGCCAGATGTTCGGATCTCAGGAGATGCGAGGTATCGTGGAAGGCTTCGGCGGCGAGCAGGGTGAGAGCTTGCGGGTCGACCTTGAGGACCGTCCGGCCGTCGAACTCGGCGGTCGAGACGTAATCCCCGGTCAGCTTGCGGTACGGCGTCTCGTCGGTGCCCAGGGAAAACATTTCGTGGTGCGCGTAGGAATCCATGGGGGTTCTCCGGGGTATCGGAAAGGAAGCGGGCGCGGCGCGGCCGGGGCCGTCCCGTCTCAAGCGCCGGCTATTTCTTGCGAAACGCGTCGAGCGCGATGATCTCGCCCATCTTCTTGTCGTCGCCGGCCGCTTGGTCGGCCGACTCGACGTCTTGGGGAGTGCCGATCTCGAAACCGCCGCCGTCGGCCGCCTCGATCTCGACATCGTCGCCTTCGAACGACGTCATCTTCAATTGCAGGCCGAAATTGACCGACGGGTCGGTGAACGAAACGACCGCCGAGAGGGGGATGACGAGACGTTCGGGCTTGCCGTTGAAGCGCAGGGTGACGGCGATGACGTCGTCGTCGATCCGGAGCTCCTCGAACTGGTACTGGAGGACGATGGTCATCTCGTCCGGGTGCTCGGTGCGCAGGTAATCGGGCAGTTCGACGCCTTCGTCGCCGGTCTTGAAGGTGATGTAGAAGTGGTGCTCGCCCGGCAGGCCTTCGGTCGCCGCATGGTTCAGCGTCCGGCGGATCACGCTGCGCAGCGCCTCCTCGATCCACAGGTCGTAGCGGAGCGGGTCTTCTTCCATATTCTAGTTCTACCCCTTCTGTCGGCCATACGCCAGCCTTGATGGAAGGTCGAAACCGCCGGCTCGGGCATCGGGAAAAGGACTCGAGAGAGTGGGGGGCTTCTGTTGCCAGGCGCCCCCCGGGCCCCGCCCCGACCGGCTAAGGCCGGGGAGTTAGTGTCGGATCACACGACCGCTATTTAAGCGGCGGCGCGAACCGGAGCAAAGTTGTCGTTGGCAACTATTGCAATCGGCCCGATAACGGTGGTGCCATGCCGGGCGAAAACCATACCTTTACCACGCGCGTCGATCCTGTTTCGCCCCCTTGGAATTCCCTCGAGTGCCTGAGGGAAGGGAATTGGTGGAGGCGCCGGGTACTGCCCCCGGGTCCGCAACGCTTATTCCGCATGGCGTTTATCGCCATAGCCGGCGAACCGGCGCTTCATATATAGGCCGATCGGCGTTTTCGGGCAAGCCGACGGCCGCCCGGGCCCGCCGCTCACACGGCCTCGACCGCCGTCATCATGGCGGCTTCGTCGAAGGCCGGCATGGTGGTGATCCTGCCGTAGCCCTGTTTGGCGTACCACAGGCTGAACCCGAGCACGATATAGGCATCCGAGGCCTCGACGATATCGATGAAATCGTAGGCTCCCTGGGTGTAGTAGATGACCTCGAGGTTCATCCCCAGTTCATCGGCCTTGGCCCGGCAGGACTGCACGCGTTCGGTCTGTCGCCCGATCCATTCGGGCGCGATCGTACCGGCGAATACGTACTTCATGACGCCTCCTTTCGAATTTCGGACTGTAACGAACCCGTTATCCTAGCATATCGAGAGAAGCGGCGGGCGCCGTAAGCGGCCAGCGGGCATCGATCTGCGCCGCCGATCGCTTCCTTTGACGACAACGCCGGAGCGGGTAGAATTGCTTCGATAATCTCAACGCTGTTTCGATAGTCTCAACGTTGTTTCGATTATCTCAACCCCGAGCGGCTGGTCCGAACCCATGCAGCAATACCTCGACCTCCTCCGCCACGTCCGCGACAACGGCATCATGCGCGGCGACCGCACCGGCACCGGCACCCAGAGCGTGTTCGGCTATCAGATGCGTTTCGACCTCGAAGACGGCTTCCCGCTGCTGACCACCAAGAAACTGCACCTGCGCTCGATCATCCACGAGCTTTTGTGGTTCCTGTCCGGCGACACCAACGTCAAGTACCTCAACGACCACGGGGTTAGCATCTGGGACGACTGGGCCGACGACGACGGCGACCTCGGTCCGGTCTACGGCCACCAGTGGCGATCGTGGCCGACCCTGGACGGGCGCCGCATCGACCAGATCGCCGACGTCATCGACGCCATCAAGCGCGACCCCAACTCGCGGCGCCACATCGTCAGCGCCTGGAACCCGGCCGACATCGACGAGATGGCGCTTCCCCCATGCCACTGCCTGTTCCAGTTCTACGTCGCGGAAAGGCGGCTGTCGTGCCTACTCTATCAACGCAGCGCCGACATCTTCCTGGGCGTTCCCTTCAACATCGCCTCATACGCGCTGCTGACCATGATGGTGGCGCGGGTGACGGGGTACGGACCCGGCGAGTTCGTCCACACCTTCGGCGACGCCCATCTCTACGCCAACCACTTCGAACAGGCCGACCTGCAACTGAGCCGCCGGCCGTTGGCGCCGCCGACGATGACCCTGAACGCCCGCGTCGGCGACATCTTCGCCTTCCGCTACGAGGATTTCGAACTGACCGGCTACGAGGCGCACCCCCACATCGCCGCTCCGATCGCGGTCTGAGGCGAGGTTCGCTTTGCGCGTTTCGCTGATCGTCGCCATGGCCAACAACCGGGTGATCGGCTTGGACGGCGGCATGCCGTGGCACATCTCGGCCGACCTCAAGTACTTCAAGCGCGTCACCATGGGCTGCCCGATCGTCATGGGCCGCAAGACCTACCAGGCGATCGGCGGGGCTCTGCCGGGGCGGACCAACATCGTCGTCACCCGCGACGCCGGTTTCGAGGCGGCCGACGCCGATGTCGTTCACGACATCGAGCAGGCGCTCCGCCGCGGCCGCGCCGTCGCCGAGATCGAGGGCGGCTCGGAAGTGTTCGTCATCGGCGGCGCCGAGGTCTACGCCCAGGCCCTGCCCGAGGCCGAGCGCATCTATCTGACCGAAGTCCACTCAGCGCCGCCGGGCGACGCCTATTTTCCTGAAATCGACGCCACGGCGTGGCGCGAGGTCGCCCGCGAGGACTTCGGGCCGGAGGAAGAAAGCGGTCCGGAATTCAGCTTCGTGGTTCTGGACAAAACCGGTTAGACTTCGCGGGAGCGGCCGCTCTTGGGGCGGCGAATGACAAGGGGAGGACATCATGGCGAAAGTATCCATGTCGACGAAGTTGAGCGCGTCGGCCGACCAGGTCTGGCAACTGATCGGCGGCTTCAACGCGCTGCCCGACTGGCACCCGGCGGTCGAGAAAAGCGAGCTTACCGAGGAGGGCCAGGAGCGCACGCTCAGCCTGGCCGGCGGCGGCACCATCGTCGAGCGCCTGGAAAACATGGACGACGGCTCGCGCACCTATACCTACGCCATCACCGACAGCCCGCTGCCGGTCGCCAACTACCGCGCCACCATCACGGTCACCGGCGAGGGCGACGAAAGCACCATCGAATGGTCGAGCGAGTTCGATCCGATGGGCGCCGCCGAGGGCGAGGCGGCCGACGTCATTCGCGGTATATACCAGGCCGGTTTCGACAACCTGCAGAAGATGTTCGGCGGCTGAGGCGAGACGGTAACGGCGATGGCGCGGTCGGCCGTCCGTCGGCGGAGAACAGAAGGGATGTCCGGCGAAAACCCGAGGGAACGTCTCATGCTGGGCGCGTCGTGCGGATCAGCCCGGCTTCGGTCGCGCGCGAGGCTGG
>CAYFMP010000026.1:18537-19065 GCA_964344215.1 uncultured Thalassospiraceae bacterium
GTCGTGCGTGGTCGGCGCGGCCCTGATGTTCGCCCTCGCCGGAATGTCCATAAAGATGGCGGCCGTCACACTCTCGAACGAGACCATTGTTTTTTGGCGCAATGCGATCAGTCTGGCGATCCTTTTGCCTTGGGCCTTGGTCAATCGAAGCCGTTGGTTCCACCGCGGCAACATGGACTTGATCGCGGCGCGGGCGCTGGCCGTCCTCGCGTCGCTCTATTGTTACTATTACGCGGTCGCCGAGATATCGTTGGCCGACGCCGCGCTTTTGAATTTCAGTTCGCCGATTTTCGTTCCGGTGCTCGGTTTTCTGTTGTTCGGGTTCGGGTTGGACTCGAGGGTGCTCGTCGCCGTCCTGGTCGGATTTCTCGGCGTTTCCATCGTGCTTCAGCCGGGCGCCAGCGTATTCCAGCCCGCCGCCGCCATCGGACTGCTGGGCGGCGCATTGGGTGGCTTGGCCGTCGTCGTCCTGTGGAAAATGCCGGGCGGCGAGCATCCGGGCAGGATCGCCTTCTTCTTCACTCTCAT
>CAYFMP010000026.1:19075-46527 GCA_964344215.1 uncultured Thalassospiraceae bacterium
CGTCTCTGTCGGCGAGTGGCCCGGGAAAGAAGCGTGGATGGCTTTGTTGATGCTCGGAGCGTTTTCAACGGCGGCTCATATTCTGTTGGCGTGGGGGTGCCTGATCGCGCCGGCCGACCGCGTGATCACGCTCGATTTCACGGCCGTCGTCTTCGCCTCCGCCCTCGGTTGGCTGATCTGGAACGAGGAGCCCGATCTTTCCCTGTTTCTGGGCGGGACGCTTATCATCGGGGCTGGCATATACGTGACCCGGATGCGCTCGAGATATCCACCCGCGATGTCGGATCAAAGGACTGCCCAGCCTCCCGCCGTTCGGACGGGCGGTCTTCGACCTCAGATCACGTTGACCTCGGCCAGTGGCCGGTTGGCCGCCACCCGCTCGTAGCCCAGGTCCGAAAGGTCGAGGGTCGTATAGCGCCCGTCGACGATCAACTCGGCGAGGCCGCGGCCGACCGCCGGCGCCTGCTGCAGGCCGTGGCCCGAGAAGCCGTTGGCGAAAAGGAAGTTCGAGACCTCCAGGTGACGGCCGAGGACGGCGTTCTGATCCAAGGTATTGTAGGCGTAATAGCCGGCCCAGGCGTTGACCGGCTTGACCGCCTCGAACACCGGCACGCGGCGGGCCAGGGCCGGCCAGATGGTGTCCTCGAACAGCGAATAATCGACCTCGAAGTCGCCGATCGGCGGCTCGCGGTCCTCGGGCGGCGAGACGCCGCACAAGAAGAACTCGCCCTCGGGCCGGAAATAGACCCCCGAGGTGTCGATGACCATGGGGCAGTCGGTAACTTGCGCCTTGTCGCGGCAATCGATGACATAGACGAAGCGCTTGCGCGGCTCGACCGGCAACTCGACGCCGGCCCAGCCTGCCACCGTGCCGGCCGCCGGCCCGGCCGCGTTGACGCATTGGCCGCAGGCGAGGCGCCGGCCGTCGGCCAACTCGACGGCGGTGACGGAGTTGCCGTCGCGCTCGATGCCAACAGCTTCCGCTTCCTCGTAAACGGCGCCTGAGTTACGGGCCTGCCGGCGCAACGTGCGGAGCAGGGTGTGCGGGTCGAGCCAGCCCTCGCCGGAAAGACCCAGGCAGGCGGCGGCGACACCGTCGGTCGCCATCCACGGGAAACGCCGGGTCAAGTCGTCCGGTTCGAGCCAGGCGATGTCGGCGCCCTCGGCCAACTGGATATCGCGGTTCGACCTGAGGACGGCTTCGCCGGAAGGCCCGGCCAGAAACAGATAACCCCGCTCCTTCAGCCCGACGTCGGCGTCCGGGCCGAACTCGTCCGGCAGGCCCTTGAGGAAGGCGAACCCGAACCGCGACATGCGGATATTGAGAGGCGTCGAGAACTGCTGGCGGATGGAGGCGACCGAGACCGCGGTCGAGCTTCGTTCGTAGGTGGAATCGCGCTCGACGACGACAATGCGGCCGCCGAAGCCCGGGTGCCGGGTGAGAAAAAAGGCGATAGCGCTCCCCATCACGCCGCCGCCGACGATCGCCACGTCGAACGAGGGGTTCAACGTCCCGTCCCCGCTACAGGTGGAAGCAGTCGACGGCGATCCACCAGTCGCGCTCGTAGGGGAACAGGGCGCCCAGGTAGATGCGCTCGCCGTCCCTGACGTCGGTCTCCGGCTTGAAGCCGGGCACCGTGTTGATGAGGATGGTGGTGACGCAGATGGCGTTGTTCTTATAAAGCGCGAAGACATCCTTGCCGGACGCCGAGCGGTCCGTGAAGCGCGCCGTCTCCTCGGTCTCGACCCACCCGGCCTGCTGCAGGGCCGCCTTGATGTAGGCATGGAGGTCGGCCAGCGCCCGGATTTTCTCGTTTTCGATGTAGGCGCCCGAGCCGACCGTCACCAGCCGGCAGATGCTGCCCTTGATACCGTATTCGTTGGGCGGGAAATCGAACTCCATGCGCCTGAAACCGGGGCCGATGGGAACGCCCTGTTCGAGGGCCTGACGGACCTCACCGCATTCGGATGCCGGCAGGGCACGGACTTCCTGCGCTTGCGCCACCTCACCGCCGACCGATCCAAACGCCGCCCAGGACAGCGCCAGCACGGCGATCGGCAAGCGCAAGAATTTGTGACACCCCATCATCGCGCTGCATGGTAGGCGAAAAAAATCCCCGGCCCAAGGGCCGGGGAGGGAATTCGTTAACGATGGGCCGCAGCGCCGGCCAAGCCTACTGCACGACGATGCGGGGCTTGGTCATCTTTTTGGCGTCGCTGCCCGATTCGATCTTCTCCCACAGCTTGTCGGCGATGGCGCAATAGGCTTGGGCGTGCTCGTTGTCCGGTTCGGAAACGACGATCGGGTGGCCGCCGTCCGAAGAGGTGCGGATATCCATGTGCAGGGGTACTTCGCCGAGGAAGTCCATGCCGAGGTTGTCGGCCTCCTGGCGGGCGCCGCCATGACTGAAGATCTCCGAGCGCTCGCCGCAGTGCGGGCACAGGAAGTAGCTCATGTTCTCGATCAACCCGAACACGGGCACGTCCACCTTGCGGAACATGTTGAGCCCCTTGCGGGCATCCAAGAGCGCTATATCCTGCGGGGTCGAGACGATGATGGCGCCGCTCAGCGGCACCCGTTGCGCCATGGTCAGCTGAACGTCGCCGGTGCCGGGCGGCATATCGACGACCAGGACATCCAGTTCGCCCCAGTTGACGTCGCGCATCATCTGCTCCAGCGCCGATTGCACCATCGGGCCGCGCCAGATCATCGGCGTGTCCTCCTCGACCAGGAAACCCATGGACATCACCTTGACGCCGTAGTTTTCCAGCGGATCAAGAGTGGCGCCGTCGGAAGACGACGGCTGGCCGGTGATGCCCATCATGCGCGGCATCGACGGACCGTAGATATCGGCGTCGAGGAGACCGACCTTCCTGCCCGATGCGGCCAGGCCGAGGGCCAGGTTGACCGCCGTCGTCGATTTGCCGACGCCGCCCTTGCCGGACGCGACGGCGACGATGGCGCCGACGCCCGGCAGCAATTTCGGTTTGCCGACATCGGCGGCCATCGGTCCCTGTTGTTGCGGCGGCGGCGGCGGCGCGGCGGCGGCGCGTTCGGCCGTCAACACCACGGTCGCCGACAGCACGCCGTCCAGGGCATGGACGGTTTTTTCGGCTTCCTTGCGCAAGGGTTCGAGGTGGGCGCCCCGGTCCGGATCGACCTCGATGGCAAAGGCGACGTGCCCGTCCCGGGTCTGAAGCCCGGTCACCATGCCGGCGCTGACGACGTCTTCGCCGGTGTCCGGGTTCTTCACACCTTTGAGCGCTTCCAATATTTGTTCTTCGGTTATTCCTGCCATCCTTGCAAACTCCGCGTCATGTACCGATATTTATCCGTGTCGACGATGCTTCCTCAGGAAGCGTTGCCACGGCGGCGCGCCTGTTTTATAAGGCATCCCGCGTCCGTATAGGAAGTAACGTGCGTATTCCATTTTTCAAGGCCTGATCTTCCGAAGGCCCATAAAAGGGACGGTGTTTATATGCCCTGGAAATCTCAAGGAGGCGGCCCCTGGGGCGGTGGCGGTCCGACCCGCGGCCCGCAACCCCCCGACATAGAGGAAATGCTTCGGCGCAGCCAGGACAAGGTCAAGCGCTTCATGCCCGGCGGCGCCGGCGGCGCGCGCGGCCTCATCCTGATCGCGCTGGCGGCGATCGTGGTGTGGTCGTTGAGCGGCATGTACCGGGTCGAGCCCGGTGAGCAGGGTGTCGAGCTGTTGTTCGGCAGGTACGTGAAGCGGACGGCGCCGGGCCTGCATTTCTGGTTCCCGTCGCCGATCGGCGATGTGCTGAAACCCAACGTCGAGGTGACCAACACCATCAGCATCGGCTATCGCGGCCCCGGCGACGTCGGCCGCGGCATCGGCGTACGCGACGTGCCGCAGGAGAGCCTGATGCTGACCGGCGACCAGAACATCATCGACATCGATTTCGTGGTGCAATGGCGGATCAAGAACGCCGCCGATTTCCTGTTCAACATCCGCGATCCGGAAGCGACCGTGAAGATCGCCGCCGAGAGCGCCATTCGCGAGGTGATCGGGCAGACCGACCTGGAGGAAGCCCTGACCAAGCAGCGCGCCCAGGTCGAACAGCAAACCCTCGAGCTGTTGCAGCAGATCCTCGACGATTACGGGGCCGGAGTCGCCATCGCCGAGGTCAAGCAGCAGAAGGTCGACCCGCCGCAGGAAGTGATCGACGCCTTCAACGACGTGCAGCGCGCCAAGCAGGACCAGGAGCGCAAGGTCAACGAGGCTGTTGCCTACAGCAACGACGTCGTGCCGCGGGCGCGCGGCGAGGCGCAGAAGATGATCCAGGAGGCCGAAGCCTACAGGGAGCAGATGATCAACGAGGCCGAGGGCGAGGCCCAGAGGTTCCTGTCCGTCTATAACGCCTACAAGAGCAACAAGGACGTCACCAAGCGCCGGATTTACCTGGAGCGCATGCAGGACATCCTCAACCGCTCCGACAAGGTGATCCTCGATCGCGGCGCCGGCGGCACCGGCGTGGTGCCGTATTTGCCGTTGCCCGAACTCAAGAAACGCAGCGGAGGGTCGTGACCATGAAAAAGGCTTCTCTCGGCGTCCTTGGCGTCATCGTCGTCGCGATCGGCGTCATCGCCTACAGCGCGCTGTTCACGGTCCATCAGACCGAGCAGGCCCTGATCCTGCAGTTCGGCAACCCGATCCGGGTGGTCAAGCAACCGGGTCTCCATATGAAGACGCCGTTCATCCAGGACGTCAGCTACTACGATCAGCGCATCCTCGACCTCGACCCGCCGGTCCAGGAGGTCATCCTGGCCGACCAGAAGCGGGTCAACGTCGACGCCTTCGCCCGCTACCGGATCATCGATCCCCTGGAATTCCGCAAGCGCGCCCAGACCGACGCCAACTTCCGCGAGGTCTTCGGGCGCCGGCTGAATGCCGCCGTGCGGGCCGAGATCGGCCGCATTCTGCTGGGCGACATGCTGACCGAGAAACGCGCCCAGGTCATGCACCTGATCTCCGAACAGATGAAGTCGAAGGCCGACGAATTCGGCATCGAGGTGGTCGACGTCCGGATCGGCCGCACCGACCTGCCGGAGGCCACGGCGCAGGCGGTCTATAACCGGATGCGCTCAGACCGCGTCGCTCACGCCGCCAAGCTCAGGGCCGAGGGCGAGCAACAGAAGCTTAGGATCCAGGCGGAAGCCGACAAGGCGCGGACCATTATCGTCGCCGAAGCCAAGAAGAGATCGGAGATTCTGCGCGGCGAAGGCGACGGCGCCCGCACCAAGATTCTCAACGACGCCTACGGGCAGGACGAGGAGTTCTTCGACTTCTACCGCTCCATGGAAGCGCTCGGCAACTCCGTTACCGAAGGCACTTCCATGGTGCTGAGCCCGGATTCGGATCTGTTCCAGTTCTTCGGGGCCGTGCCCAAGCCGGCCGGCCAATAAAAGGCGCGCCCGGCCCGACCGGCGAGGTCCGGATGAGATGATCGACCTGCTGACTGCCCTGGGCCTCGCTCTCGCCATCGAGGGCGTGGCCTACGCACTGTTTCCGGACGGCATGAAGCGGATGATGCGGGTGGTCCTGGAACTGCCGAGCTCCAACATTCGGACGGCCGGGGTGGTGGCGGCAGTCATCGGCGTCGGCGTCGTTTGGTTGATGCGGGGATAACGGGAGATGATGCCCCGAAACGACCCCCGACCGGCCACGCTTCGGCCATATTTGGCGCTCATATGAGGCGCCACACGGTTTCGCCGAGACGCACGATGTTGCACCGAGGTGATCACCGGATTAAATCTTTGCAAGTTGGCGGGCCTTTCGGATTTGTCCTCGGCCCGATGGATGAGAGGACCATAGTGGAATCATGAGAAACCTTGCTTCGCACCGGAGGTTGAGAGGCGGCCTGACGGCGGCGGCGGTGGCCGTCGTCGTGATCGTCGCGGCGGGCACGGCGCACGCCAAAGCGGCGCCGGAGAGCTTCGCCGACCTGGCCCAGAAACTGCTCCCTTCGGTGGTCAACATTTCGACGACACAGGTTATCGAAGGCCGCCAGGGACCCGAACTGCCGCAGTTGCCGCCGGGCTCGCCGTTCGAGGACTTTTTCAAGGAGTTCTTCGACCGCAATCAGCCGCAACAGCGCTCGCGGCGCGCCACCTCGCTGGGGTCGGGGTTCATCATCTCCAAGGACGGCTTCGTGGTCACCAACAACCACGTCATCCAGGACGCCGACGAGATCAAGGTCATCCTCCAGGACGATACCCGCCTGACCGCCGAGATTGTCGGTCGCGACCCGAAAACCGACATCGCCTTGCTCAAGGTCAAGACCGATAAGGACCTGGCGGCGGTCGAGTTCGGCAATTCGGACAAGTCGCGGGTCGGCGATTGGGTGGTCGCCATCGGCAACCCGTTCGGCCTCGGCGGCACGGTGACGGCCGGTATCATCTCGGCCCGCGGCCGCGACATCAACGCCGGCCCCTACGACGACTTCATCCAGACCGACGCCTCCATCAACCGCGGCAACTCGGGCGGGCCGATGTTCAACCTGGACGGCCGCGTCATCGGCATCAACACGGCCATCTTCTCGCCGTCGGGCGGCAGCGTCGGGATCGGCTTCGCCATTCCCGTTTCGACGGCCGAACCGGTCATCCGCCAACTCAAGGAACACGGCGAGGTCAAGCGCGGCTGGCTCGGCGTCCATATCCAGGCGGTGACCGAGGAGATCGCCGAGACGCTCGGGCTCGAAACCGCCGAGGGTGCTCTGGTCGCCAGCGTCATCAAGGACGGCCCGGCCGAGAAAGCCGAGATCAGGCCGGGCGACGTCATTCTCGAGTTCAACGGCCGTCCGGTGCCCGAGATGCGGGCATTGCCGCGCATCGTCGCCGATACGGAGGTCGGTAAGGAGGTCGAGGTCGTCATCTGGCGCGACGCCAAGAAGGTGACGATCATGGTCGCCATCGGCGAGCTCGACGAAGAGGTCGAGGTTTCGGCCCGTACCGGACCCGAGGACAAGGGCGGAGCGCGTACCGTCGATGCTCTCGGTTTGACGCTGTCGAGCGTCACCCAGGGGCTTCGCGAACGCTACAAGCTGAGCAAGGAATCGAAGGGCGTAGTGGTGACCGCGGTGGACGGTACCGGCCCGGCCGCCGAGAAAGGCATCCGTCCCGGCGACGTCATCGTCGAGATCAGCCAGGAGGAAGTCACGACGCCGACCCAGATCGTCAACAAGGTCAAGGAGGCCAAGAAAGCCGGCCGCAAGTCGGTGCTGCTGCTTCTTGAGGGTCAGGGCGGATTGCGTTTCGTCGCCATCCGCATCGAGAAGACCTGAGCGCGGCCTCAAGGCGGGTTAAGAACAAGCGGCGTCCCGGGCATCACCGGGGCGCCGTTTCTTTTGCAAGTGCCGATCCTAAGGGATATGAATGGGCCGACGACCGGCGCTGCCGAGGGCGCCGGGGAGAGACCAGGAGGCTGCTCATGACCGACGCCGTCAAATACACTCTGCCCGAAGACCGGATCCCGAAATCTTGGTACAACATCGCCGCCGATTTGCCGGAGCTTCCGGCCCCCGTCCTGCATCCGGGCACCGGCCAGCCGATCGGTCCCGACGACCTGGCGCCGCTGTTCCCGATGGCCTTGATCGCCCAGGAAGTGGCGACCGAACGCGAGGTCGAGATCCCCGAGCCGATCCGCGACGTATACAAGCTGTGGCGTCCGGCCCCCGTCTACCGGGCCAGGCGCCTTGAAGCGGCCCTCGATACACCGGCCAAGATCTATTACAAGTACGAGGGCGTCAGCCCGACCGGCAGCCATAAACCCAACACCGCCGTCGCTCAGGCCTTCTACAACAAGGAAGAAGGCACCGCCTGCCTCAGCACCGAGACCGGCGCCGGGCAATGGGGATCGTCGCTGGCTTTCGCCGGCAGCCTGTTCGGGCTCAAGGTCGACGTCTACATGGTCAAGATCAGTTTCGAACAGAAGCCCTACCGGCGGGCGTTGATGGAAACCTTCGGTGCCCGCTGCGTCGCCAGCCCCAGCAACGAGACCGAGGCCGGCCGCGCCATACTCGCCGAGAACCCGGATTCGACGGGCAGCCTCGGCATCGCCATCTCCGAGGCGGTCGAGGTCGCCGCCCAGCGCGACGATACGAAATATTCGCTCGGCAGCGTTCTCAATCACGTGCTCCTGCACCAGACCGTGATCGGCCAGGAGGCGATGGCGCAGATGGAAATGGCCGGCGATGAGCCGGACGTGGTCATCGGCTGCGCCGGCGGGGGGAGCAACTTCGCCGGGCTCGCCTTCCCGTTCTTGGGGCGCAAGCTGAGAGGCGGCGGCGACGTTCGCATCATCGCCGTCGAGCCGGCCGCCTGCCCGACCATGACGCGGGGAACCTACGCTTATGACTTCGGCGACACCGGCCACCTGACGCCGCTGGTCAAGATGCACACCCTGGGTTCGACCTTCGTGCCCGAGGGCATTCATGCCGGCGGCCTGCGCTACCACGGCATGTCGCCGCTGGTCAGCCACATCCTCAACCTCGGCCTGATCGAGGCCGAGGCCTATCATCAACTCGAGTGTTTCGAGGCCGGCGTCGACTTCGCCCGGGCCGAAGGCATCGTACCGGCGCCGGAGTCGACCCACGCGGTCCGCTCCGCCATCGTCGAAGCCCTCAAATGCAAGGAGGAAGGAGCAGACCGGACCATCCTGTTCGGCCTGTCCGGGCACGGCCACTTCGACATGCAGGCCTATACCGACTACTTCGCCGGCAAGCTGGCCGACCATGCCCACGACGAGGCCGCGCTGGCCAAGGCCCTCGACGCCCTGCCACCGGTCGCCGCCGAATAGCGCTTTGGCCGATCCGCAGGGAAACCACCCGTGACCGGTCCCCTGGTCCGGCCGTTCGCCGCCCTCAGGCCGACGCCTGAACGGGCGGCCGAGGTGGCGGCGCCGCCCTACGACGTGTTGTCGACCGAAGAGGCGCGGCGGCTGGCCAATGGCAATCCGTGGAGCTTCCTGCACATCTCGAAGCCGGAGATCGACCTGCCGCCCGATACCGATCCCTATTCGGACGCGGTCTACGCGAAAGGGGCCGACAACCTGAAACGGATGATCGACGAAGGCGTGCTCGAGCGCGATGCCCGCCCCTGCTACTACGTCTACCGATTGGAAGCGGGCGAGCACACCCAGACCGGCATCGTCGCCGCCGGCGCCGTCGCCGCCTACGAGGCCAACCGCATTCGCCGCCACGAGTTCACGACGCCCTTGAAGGAGGACGACAGGGTCCGCCAGATCGACGCCCTCGGCGCCCAGACCGGGCCGGTCATGGTCACCCACCGTCGCGATGCGGCCTTGAGCGACATCGTCGGCAGGGTGACGGCGACGCCACCGGCCTATGCGGTGAGCGCCGAGGGCGGCGTCGTCCACGTGCTGTGGGTGGTCGAAGAGGCCGCCGACATCGCCGCCATTACCGACGCCTTCGAGGCCATGGAGGCGATCTACATCGCCGACGGACATCACCGCTCGGCCGCCGCCGCCCGGGTCGCGGCAGCGCGCCGCCAGGCGGATGCGGAGCCGTCGCCGGAGCGGGCTTACGAATCGTTCCTGATCGTCTCCTTTCCCGACGACGAGGTTAAAATTCTCGACTACAACCGGGTCGTCGCCGATCTGGGCGGCCACACCGTCGAGGCTTTCCTCGGCCTGGTCGGCGAGGCGTTCGAGGTGTCGGCCAGCGACGGCCGGGCCATACCCGATCGGCGCGGCGATATCGGCATGTATGTGGACGGCGGCTGGTATCGGTTGACGCCGAAGGTGCGGGCGCCGGCCGACGATCCGGTCGCCGCCCTCGACGTCAGCCGCTTAGGTCAACATCTTCTCGAACCGGTCCTCGGCATCGGCGACCCGCGCACGGATCCGCGCATCGGCTTCGTCGGCGGCGTGCGCGGCCTCGGAGAATTGGAGCGACGGGTGGATAAGGGCAAGGCGGCCGTCGCCTTCGCCCTCTATCCGACGGCGCTGGCCGATCTGATGGCGGTCGCCGACGCCGGCCGGGTGATGCCGCCGAAATCGACATGGTTCGAGCCGAAACTGGCCGACGGCCTGGTGTCGCTGGTCATCGATTAAGGCTATCGCCGGCCCGCATGGGAAACGCCTTGGCCGTGTCGGAACCGAGCCCCATCGTTATCGTCGCCGGACCGACCGCCAGCGGCAAGTCGGCGCTGGCGCTCGATATCGCCGAGGCCTTCGCCGGCAGCCTGATCAACGCCGACAGCATGCAGGTCTACGCCGAACTTCGCGTGCTGACGGCGCGGCCCGGCACCGCCGATCTGGCCCGCGCGCCGCACCATCTGTTCGGGGTGCTGCCGGCGGCCGAGGCCGGGTCGGCCGGGCGCTGGCTGGAAATGGCGCTCGGCACGATCGCCGAGGTTCGCCAAGCCGGGCGACTGCCGATCATCGTCGGTGGCACCGGCCTTTATCTGAAGGCGTTGACCGAAGGTCTGGCGCCGGTGCCGGAGATCCCCGACGACGTCAACGCCGAAGCCCGCCGCCTGCACCAGGAGTTGGGCGGCGAGGCGTTCCGCGAGCGCTTGGCCGAGATCGACCCGGAAAGTGCGGCCCGGCTGCCGGCCGGCGATTCGCAACGGCTCGTCCGCGCCTACGCCGTCGCCCGCGCCACCGGCCGACCCCTCGCCGACTGGCAGGCCGACGACGGGCAGACACCGCCGGGTCCTTTCGTCACCGTCGCGTTGGAGCCGCCGCGTGACGACCTCTACCGGGCGATCGACGCCCGCTTCGAGGCGATGTTGGCGGCCGGCGCCCTCGACGAAGTGCGTGGACTCGCCGCCCTCGGCCTCGCCCCCGAGTTGCCGGCCATGAAGGCCTTGGGAGTGCCCGAGCTGATCCGCCACCTGGGCGGCGAATGCAGCCTCGAGGAGGCCGCCGACAGGGCACGCCAGGCGACCCGCAACTTCGCCAAGCGCCAGACCACCTGGCTGCGTCATCAACTCGCCGCCGACCACGTCGTCGAGTCCCTCTATACGGCGGAACTGAAGGACCGGGTGCTCGGCATTCTGGGGCCGAAACTGCGCAAATCGGCCTGAGAAGGCGCGCAACAATCGGAAAGATTATTGCGCAAAAACTTTTCATTTATTCGCCGGTTTTTGTTGACCCGTCCGGGGCGAGAGATTAGGTTGCGGGCTCCCCATCCAACGGCCTGGGTATCTGGGGGCCCGGGGACTAGATGCAGACGCGGCCGGGGCCTAGGCGCCGGCCGTCGGTTTGTGCGTTGCGGCGAAGGCTCCGAGAGGGGTCCGTCGCAAAGAAACGAACGAGAACGAACAGAAGGAACGGTGCCATGCCCACGGCCATGATGAGCGGATCGGAGATCGTCTTGAAAGCGCTCGAGGATCAGGGCGTAACCGAGATTTTCGGATACCCGGGCGGCGCCGTACTGCCGATCTACGACGCCATCTTCAACCAGAACCGAATCCGCCACATTCTGGTCCGCCAGGAAGGCGGCGCCGTTCATGCGGCGGAGGGCTACGCACGCTCGACCGGCAAGGTCGGCGTCGTCCTGGTGACGTCCGGACCCGGCGCCACCAACGCCGTCACCGGCCTGACGGACGCGTTGATGGACAGCGTTCCGGTGATCTGCCTGACCGGCCAGGTGCCGACTCACCTGATCGGCAACGACGCATTCCAGGAAGCCGACACCACCGGAATCACGCGGCCGTGCACCAAGCACAACTACCTGGTCAAGAGCATCGAGGACCTGCCGCGCATCATGCACGAGGCCTTTCACGTGGCGCGCCGCGGCCGTCCCGGCCCGGTCGTCATCGATCTGCCGAAGGACGTCCTGATGGACGAGGGCT
Organism: uncultured Thalassospiraceae bacterium; assembly: GCA_964344215.1. Classification (GTDB taxonomy): domain Bacteria; phylum Pseudomonadota; class Alphaproteobacteria; order Rhodospirillales; family Casp-alpha2; genus CAYFMP01. Next base: position 30,921 of record CAYFMP010000026.1, read on the forward strand.
CCTATGTGCCGAAGGAGAAGTTCTCGCACGACAACTACCAGCCGCAGGTGAAGGGTGACCTCGACAAGATCAAGGCGGCGGTCGAAATAATTGCCGGGGCCAAGAAGCCGGTCATCTATGCCGGCGGCGGGGTCGTCAATTCAGGCCCGGCCGCCTCGCAGTTGCTGGCCCAACTGGTGCACCTCAGTGGCGCGCCGTGCACCCTGACGCTGATGGGATTGGGCGCCTTTCCGGCCTCCGACAAGCAGTTCATCGGCATGGTCGGCATGCACGGCACCTATGAATCCAACCTGACCATGCACGATTGCGACGTCATGGTGGCCGTCGGCGCCCGCTTCGACGACCGCATTACCGGCAAGCTGTCGGAGTTTTCTCCCCATTCGAAAAAGATCCACATCGACATCGACCCGTCGTCGATAAACAAGAACGTGCCGGTCGACATCGCCGTCGTCGGCGACGTCGGCCACGTGCTTGAGGACATGATCAAGGTGTGGCGCTCGAGCCAGGCCAAGCCAGACCAGAAGGCCCTGAAGGCGTGGTGGAAACAGATCGACGAATGGCGCGCCGTCGAGTGCCTGAAGTTCGAGCAGTCGTCCAAGGTCATCAAGCCGCAATACGCCATCCAGCGCCTCTACGAGGCGACCGTGAAATCGAAGAAGGAGGTGTTCATCTCGACCGAGGTCGGCCAGCACCAGATGTGGGCGGCCCAGCACTTCCATTTCGACAAGCCCAACCGGTGGCTGACCTCGGGCGGGCTCGGCACCATGGGTTACGGGCTGCCGGCCGCCATGGGCGTGCAGGTGGCGTATCCGGACGCGCTGGTCATCGACATCGCCGGCGAGGCGTCGTTCCTGATGAACATGCAGGAGCTTTCGACCATCGCCCAGTACCGGTTGCCGGTGAAGTCGTTCATCCTCAACAACTTCTACATGGGCATGGTGCGCCAATGGCAGGAACTGCTGCACGGCGGGCGCTATGCGGAAAGCTACATGGAAAGCTTGCCTGACTTCGTCAAGCTGGCCGAGACCTTCAACATGGTCGGCCTGCGCGCCACCAAACCTTCCGAGGTCGACGGCGTCATCGAGGAAATGCTGAAGACCGACAAGGCGGTAATTTGCGACATCCAGGTCGATCCCAAGGAAAACTGCTTCCCGATGATCCCGTCCGGCTCGGCCCACAATGAAATGCTGTTGGGACCCGACGACAAGGCAGAAAAGCCGGTTTCCGAGAACGGCATGGTCCTGGTGTAAGTCCCATGAGCCCCCGCAGCCAAGAGCTCCGCACTCACACTATCGCCGTCCTGGTCGACAACGAGCCGGGCGTGTTGGCCCGCGTCATCGGCCTGTTTTCGGGCCGCGGCTACAACATCGAGAGCCTGACCGTGGCCGAGACCGACCCGGAGAGCAAGATGTCCCGGATCACGGTCGTGACGACGGGAACGGAAATGGTCATCGAGCAGATCAAGGCGCAACTGGCCCGCCTGGTGCCGGTCCACAACGTCCGCGACCTCACCCTGTTCGGCAAGTCGGTGGAGCGCGAACTGGCCCTGGTCAAGGTCGTCGGCATCGGCGAGAAGCGGGTCGAAAGCCTGCGCATCGCCGACATCTTCCGCGCCCGGGTGCTCGATTCGACCAACGAATCGTTCGTCTTCGAGATCGTCGGCGACACCGGCAAGCTCGATGCCTTCATCGAACTGATGCGGCCCTTGGGGCTGATCGACGTATCCAGGACCGGCGTCGCCGCCATCGCCCGCGGCACCAAGCCGCTCGACGTCGCCTATTGAATCCGGCGACGCCACCACGAAATCGATATTGAACGCTCACGTGAAGGGAAAATGAAAAATGCGCGTGTATTATGACAGAGACGCCGATGTCAACCTGATCAAAGGAAAGAAGATCGCCATCGTCGGCTACGGCAGCCAGGGCCATGCCCACGCCTTGAACTTGCGCGATTCCGGCGTCAAGGAAGTGGCGGTGGCGCTGCGCGAGGGATCGGCCAGCGCCAAGAAGGCGGAAGCCGAGAACTTCAAGGTGATGACCCCGGCCGAGGCCGCCAAGTGGGCCGACGTGATTATGGTGCTGTCGCCCGACGAGGGCCAGGCGGCGCTTTACAACGACCACATCAAGGACAACCTCAAGAAAGGCGCGGCGCTGGCTTTCGCCCACGGTCTCAACATCCACTTCCGGCTTATCGAAGCGCGCGAAGACCTCGACGTCTTCATGATCGCACCGAAGGGACCGGGCCACACGGTGCGTTCCGAATACCAGCGCGGCGCCGGCGTGCCCTGCCTGGTAGCCGTCCACCAGGACGCCAGCGGCAATACCATGGACCTGGCCATCAGTTACGCCTCGGGCCTCGGCGCCGGGCGCGCCGGCATGATCGAGACCACCTTCGGCGACGAATGCGAGACCGACCTGTTCGGCGAGCAAGCGGTGCTGTGCGGCGGCTTGAGTTCGCTGATCATGGCCGGCTACGAGACCCTGGTCGAGGCCGGCTACGAGCCGGAGATGGCCTATTTCGAATGCTGCCACGAGGTCAAGCTGATCGTCGATCTGATCTACGAGGGCGGCATCGCCAACATGCGCTATTCGGTCTCCAACACCGCCGAGTACGGCGACTACGTGTCCGGCCCCCGGGTCATCGACGAAGGCACCAAGGCCCGCATGCGCGAGATCCTGGCCGATATCCAATCGGGCCGTTTCGTGACGCAGTGGATGAACGAAAACCGGGCCGGCCAGCCGAGCTTCAAGGCGATGCGCCGGCGCGCCGCCGCTCACGGCGTCGAGCAGGTCGGCGAGAAGCTGCGCGCCATGATGCCGTGGATCGCCGAGAACGCCCTGGTCGACAAGTCGAAGAACTAGCCCCGGCCGGCGCCGCGTCGATCCGATCGGATAGCGGTCCAGAGAGATTCAGCGCGATTGACAACGGGGGCGTCGCCCGGTTTATTCCGGGCGGCGCCCTTTTCACTGAAAGCCCCGTGAGGAGACCCGAATGGCCCGAAAAGGCCATAAGATACGCCGTCTGTTGGTCGCCAACCGGAGCGAGATCGCCATCCGCGTGCTGCGTGCCGCCACCGAGCTCGGCATCGGCACGGTGGCGATCTATTCCCAGGAAGACCGCTTCGCCCTGCACCGCTTCAAGGCCGACGAGAGCTACCTGGTCGGCCTCGGCAAGGGCCCGATCGACGCCTATCTCGACATCGACGCCGTCATCGGCGTGGCGCTCGACGCCCAAGTCGACGCCATCCACCCGGGCTACGGGTTCCTCGCCGAGAACCCGGAGTTCGCCGAGGCCTGCGCCGAGGCCGGCATCGTCTTCATCGGCCCCGACCCGGAGGTCATGCGGCGCCTCGGCAACAAGGTCGACGCCCGCAACATCGCCATGGAGGCCGGCGTCCCGGTGATGCCGGCGACGCCGCCGCTGCCAGACGACGCCCAGGCGGCGCTGGACGCGGCCCGCGAAGTCGGCTTCCCGGTCATGCTGAAGGCCAGCTGGGGCGGCGGCGGCCGCGGCATGCGGGTGATCGAAACCGAGGACGAACTGCCCGACCAGGTGACGGTGGCCCGCCGCGAGGCCCGGGCCGCCTTCGGCAACGACGAGGTCTATCTCGAAAAGCTGGTGGGCCGGGCCCGCCACGTCGAGGTGCAGATCGTCGGCGATACGCACGGCAACCTCTACCACCTGTTCGAGCGCGATTGCTCGATCCAGCGCCGCAACCAGAAGGTCGTCGAACGGGCGCCTGCGCCCTACCTCGACGACGCCCAGCGCGCCCGCTTTACCGACGCCGCGCTGGCCATCGGCAACGCCGTCGGCTACGCCAACGCCGGCACCGTCGAGTTCCTGATGGACGTCGAGACCGGCGATTTCTACTTCATCGAGGTCAACCCGCGCATCCAGGTCGAGCACACCGTCACCGAGACCGTCACCGGCATCGACCTGGTCAAGGCGCAGATCCGCATCGCCCAGGGAGCCGAACTGGGGACGCCGGAGAGCGGCGTGCCGGCGCAGGACGACATCCGCCTCAACGGTCACGCCATCCAGTGCCGCGTCACCACCGAGGACCCGGAGAACAACTTCATCCCCGATTACGGCCGCATCACGGCGTATCGCGGCGCCACCGGCTTCGGCATCCGCCTCGACGGCGGCACCGCCTATTCCGGCGCCCTGATCACGCGTTTCTACGATTCGCTCTTGGAGAAGGTGACGGCGTGGGGACCGACGCCGTTGGAGGCGATTCAGCGCATGGACCGGGCGCTCAGGGAGTTCCGCATCCGCGGCGTCGCCACCAACCTGGTCTTCCTGGAAACCCTGATCGGCCATCCGGATTTCAGGAGCGGCGACACGACGACGCGGTTCATCGACGAGACGCCGGAACTGTTCCACTTCGCCAAGCGCCGCGACCGCGCCACCCGGTTGCTCACGTTCATCGGCGAGGTCATCGTCAACGGCAACGAGGAGGTCGCCGGCCGGCCCGAACCCGACCATCTCGCCGCCCTGGCGCCGCCGGTCCACGACGGCCGCCCGCTGCCGGCCGGCAACCGCCAGCGCTTCGAGGAACTGGGACCCGAGGGCTTCGCCGGCTGGATGCTGGAGCAGGACCGGGTGCTGGTCACCGACACCACGTTTCGCGACGCCCACCAATCGTTGCTGGCGACCCGCATGCGCACGCACGACCTGCTGCTGCTGGCGCCGGCCTACGCGCGTCACCTGCCGCAACTGCTGTCGGTCGAGACCTGGGGCGGCGCCACCTTCGACGTCGCCATGCGGTTCCTGAACGAATGCCCGTGGCAGCGCCTGGCCCGGTTCCGAGACGCCATGCCCAACCACCTGCAGCAGATGCTGCTCAGGGCTTCGAACGGCGTCGGCTACACCAACTACCCGGACAACGTGGTCCGCCACTTCGTCGAGCAGGCAGCCGGCGCCGGGGTCGACGTCTTCCGGGTGTTCGACGCGCTGAACTGGGTCGACAACATGCGCCAGGCGATGGACGCGGTGCTGGAGACCGGCAAGCTGTGCGAAGGGGCGATCTGCTATACCGGCGACATCACCGATCCCGACCGCGCCAAGTACGACCTCAAGTATTACGTCGGCCTGGCCCGCGACCTGGAGAAGGCAGGCGCCCACGTCCTCGGCCTCAAGGACATGGGCGGACTGGTCAAGCCGGAAGCCGCCCGCGTGCTGTTCAAGGCGTTGCGCGAGGAGGTCTCGATCCCCATCCATTTTCACACCCACGACACCAGCGGCATCGCCGCCGCCAGCGTCCTGGCCGCCGTCGAGGCCGGGGTCGACGCCATCGACGCCGCCATGGATTCGATGAGCGGCCTGACCTCGCAGCCCAACCTCGGCGCCATCGCCGCGGCGCTGCGCCACACGCCGCGCGATACCGGACTCGATAAGGACGTGCTGCGCGACATCTCAGATCACTGGGAGAAAATCCGCCTCAACTACGCCGCCTTCGAGAGCGACGTCCGCTCCGGCACCTCGCAAGTCTACGACCACGAGATGCCGGGCGGCCAGTACACGAATTTGCGTCAGCAGGCACGCTCGTTGGGTATCGAGGAGCGCTGGGCCGAGGTGGCCCGCACCTACGCCGAGGTCAACAGGATGTTCGGCGACGTCATCAAGGTGACGCCGATCTCCAAGGTGGTCGGCGACATGGCGTTGATGATGGTAACCAGCGGGTTGACGGTCGAGGACGTGCTCGACCCCGAGCGCGAGATCGCCTTTCCGGAATCGGTGGTGGCGTTCTTCCGTGGCGAGATGGGCCAGCCCCACGGCGGCTTCCCCGAAGCCTTGCAGGCCAAGGTGCTGAAGGGCGCCAACCCGCTGGACGTGCGGCCCGGCGAGGTGCTGGGCGAGGCCGACCTGGAGGGCGAGCGCAAGACGGCGGAATCGAGGATCGGGCGCAGGCTCAAAGACGTCGAACTGGCGTCCTACCTGATGTACCCGGACGTGTTCGTCGACTACGCCAAGGTACGCCGCGCTTACGGCGACGTCAGCGTGTTGCCGACGCCGGCCTACTTCTACGGCATGAAGCGCGGCCAGGAGATCGCCGTCGACATCGAGAAGGGCAAGACCCTGGTCATCCGTTACCTGGCCCTCGGCCACTCCGACGAGGAGGGCAGGCGCAACGTCTTCTTCGAGTTGAACGGCCAGCCGCGCACCGTCAAGGTGGTCGACACCAGCCTGGCGCCGAGTGGCAACCTGCACCCGAAGGCCGAGGACGGCAACCCGGACCACGTGGCGGCCCCGATGCCGGGATTGATCGTGTCGATTGCCGTCACCGAGGGCCAACGGGTGGCGCGCGGCGATGTGGTGCTCTCCATCGAGGCCATGAAGATGGAAACCGCCGTTTTCGCCGAGCGCGACGGCGTCGTCGGCAGCATCGTCCACGCCGTCGGCGACCAGGTCGAGGCCAAGGACCTGCTGGTCGTGCTGACCGAGGAGGGGTGAGGGGGGCGGTTCAAGGAAGCAGATTTAGAAAATGTGTAATGTCGTGAACTAGCTTCTTTCTATTTGGGTTCATCGGATGATCGGCGTCGGCATTCTTGAGGATATTGAGGATCGATTGAATCCGATTTCGGACTCTCTTTTCATTAGCGATCAAGAGCGATTGCTTGTACCTCTCGAAGGCTAGGTCATAGTCCGTGTCCTCGGCTTCCAACGCCGTATCCGCAAGTTTTTCCCAGAACGAGGCCGTTCGAAGTATCTCTCCGATCGCCCTGGCTAGATTTGCTCTGAAGGCAGATTTCTTGCCGAGCGAATAGTCTACCCACTCGGTGCGAACGAAATCCGATGGAGCAACTGTGTCGGAGGTCTTAACAATTATGACCGGCTTACCGATCAAAAGCGCGATACCCGCTTCGAAGAATACATTCGCGAGCGTCGAAGCCGGAGTAGCTTTTGAGAACACTACGATACCAAATCCACACCCACGGATGGTTTGAACAATCTTGTCCAAATAGTCTTTGTGTCCTGAAATCCCGGTAGCACGTAGCGCTCTGATTTTTCGCTTCTTAAGTTCAGATTCAACGACACTGTCCATCTCCAATTCTACCTGTGAGATGTATCGGTTCGTCTGAACCATAATAAAAGCTGTACGAGGAAGCGGCTTGAACGGCGCTCTTAGTTCCTCATCAACTAAGGGAGAAAAGAGTATTGCCAAGTTATGGGGTTACTTCTTCCTTCGAACGTTCTTGTAAGGACCAGGAGTTTTTTTTTGGCCGACGATCTTGCCGGTTTTCGTATCGACCTTAACCCAGCGCTTGGTAATCGGGTTCTTGACCTGCACCCTACCTTTTACTGAGCCGTGTAGACCGCTGCTTGTTCTGGTTGCCATGTTGATGCAGAACGCTCCTAGTGGGTAAACGAAACATATACCAATTTACACTATATGATCATAGCATTGTGATCCGACCAATACAGTTGTGATTCTGACAACCCTCCATCCCCCGTTAAACCTTTCTAAAGCTTGGGTTCGGACAATCTGGTTGACAATTCGTTGTCGTCATTGTTTTTAATCGTTGTCCCGGTGTTTCATCCGGGACCGACGGGTAGTATTTCCTCGACCGGCCAGGGGGGCCGGCACCCAACGGACGGCACGTGAAAGAAAGTTAATGACCGACGAACGCGACATCGCCGCTTTCACGACCGACCGGGGCTCCTACGCTCCGGCCGCCGCCCGTGCGCGAATCCTTTCGCTGCCCGGCCTTCTGCTGTGCCTCGAGGGGGGCCTTCGACTTAGGTGCCCTTGAACGCCCATCCGTGGCTCGTTTGCCGGAAAGGACCGGCGTTCAAGGGAAGCGAACCGAAAATCTCTTTTGAGTGCGCATACCTGAGCCTGAAGGAAGGATGAGACCCATGAGCACCAGCACGGACCAAGACCGAGTAATCATTTTCGACACCACCTTGCGCGACGGCGAGCAATCGCCGGGCGCGTCGATGAACCTGGAAGAAAAACTGCGCATCGCCCACGTCCTCGAAGGGATGGGCGTCGACATCATCGAGGCCGGATTCCCGATCGCTTCGGACGGCGACTTCGAGGCGGTCAACGAGATCGCCAAGGTGGTCAGGGACTCGACCGTCTGCGGCCTGGCCCGGGCCAGCCGCATCGATATCGAACGCGCCGCCGAAGCCCTGGAGCCGGCCGAACGCAAGCGCATCCACACGTTCATCTCGACCAGCCCGCTTCACATGAAGCACAAGCTGCAGATGGACCCCGAAGCGGTCCACGAGGCGGTGATCGACAGCGTCACCCATGCCCGCAAGTTCACCGACGACGTCGAGTGGTCGCCGGAGGACGGCTCGCGCACCGAGCACGATTTCCTGTGCCGCTGCGTCGAAAGCGCGATCAAGGCCGGGGCCGGCACCATCAACATCCCCGACACCGTGGGCTACGCGGTGCCTGAGGAGTTCGCGGCCTTGATCAGGATGCTGTTCGACCGCGTGCCGAACATCGACAAGGCGGTGATCTCGGTGCATTGCCACAACGATCTGGGCCTCGCCGTCGCCAACTCGCTGGCCGCCATCGAGGCCGGCGTCCGGCAGGTCGAGTGCACCATCAACGGCTTGGGCGAGCGGGCCGGTAACGCGGCCATGGAAGAGATCGTCATGTCGTTGAGGACCCGCCACGACACGCTGCCCTTCACGACCGGCGTCAAGACCACCGACATCATGAAGGCGTCTCGCCTGGTCGCCGCCATCACCGGCTTCGCGGTCCAGCCCAACAAGGCCATCGTCGGCCAGAACGCGTTTGCCCACGAAGCCGGCATCCACCAGGACGGCGTCCTCAAGCATGCCGGCACCTACGAGATCATGACTCCTGAATCGGTCGGCCTGAGTGCTTCGAAGCTGGTGCTGGGCAAGCACTCGGGGCGCCACGCCTTCAAGGAGAAGCTGAAGGAGTTGGGCTACGACCTGGGCGACAACGCCGTCCAGGATGCCTTCAAGCGCTTTAAGGATTTGGCCGACTTGAAAAAGGACGTATTCGACGAGGACATCGTGGCGCTGGTCGACGACGAGGTCATGCGGACCAACGACCGCATCCGCCTGAACTCGCTGGAAATCGTCTGCGGCACCCTGCACCGGCCGCCGAAGGCGGAACTGGAACTCGAGATCGACGGCAAGACCGAGTCCTGCAAGGGCACCGGCGACGGACCGGTCGACGCCGCCTTCAACTGCATCAAGGAGTTGTTCCCGCACAAGGCGCGCCTGCAGCTCTATCAGGTTCACGCGGTTACCCAGGGCACGGATGCCCAGGCCGAGGTGACCGTGCGCCTGGAGGAGAAGGGCAAGACGGTCAACGGCTCGGGCGCAGATACCGATACCATGGTGGCCTCGGTCAAGGCCTACGTGAACGCCTTGAACAAGCTGCTGGTGAAAAGGAAGAAAACCGCTCCCAAGGCGCTTTCGGCCTAGCACTTACGGAGGCAAGTTCTTATAAAAGGCCGTACCGGTGCCGGGGAGAAATTCCCGGCACCGCCACGACTAAGAAGCGGGCGGCCAACGCCGCCGACAAACGGGATTTTGAGCGAGGTTCGATGCTTTCAAGACTGTTCGGCTTCCTTTCGGCGGATATGGCCATCGACCTCGGCACGGCCAATACCCTGGTCTACGTCAAGGGCCGGGGCATTGTGCTCAACGAGCCTTCGGTCGTCGCCATCGCCGAGGTCAAGGGCAAGAAGCAGGTCCTCGCCGTCGGCGAGGAAGCCAAACAGATGCTCGGCCGCACGCCGGGTAACATCCGCGCCATCCGGCCCTTGAGGGACGGTGTCATCGCCGACTTCGAGGTGGCCGAGGAGATGATCAAGTACTTCATCCGCAAGGTCCACAACCGGCGCAGCTTCGCCAGCCCCTTGGTCGTCGTCTGCGTACCGTCGGGTTCGACCGCGGTCGAGCGCCGCGCCATCCAGGAATCGGCCGAAAGCGCGGGCGCGCGCAAGGTCTATCTGATCGAGGAACCGATGGCGGCGGCCATCGGCGCCGGCCTGCCGGTGACCGAGCCGACCGGCTCGATGGTGGTCGATATCGGCGGCGGCACCACGGAGGTCGCCGTGTTGTCGTTGGGCGGCATCGTCTATTCGCGTTCCGTGCGCGTCGGCGGCGACAAGATGGACGAAGCCATTATCGGTTACATCCGGCGCAACCATAACCTGCTGGTCGGTGAAGGTAGTGCCGCGCGCATCAAGGAAGACATCGGCTCGGCCTGTCCGCCCGAGGACGGCGACGGCCACACCATGGAGATCAAGGGCCGCGACCTGATGAACGGGGTGCCGAAGGAGCTGATCATTTCGGAACGCCAGATCGCCGAGAGCCTGGCCGAGCCGGTCGGCGCCATCATCGAGGCGGTCAAGGTGGCCTTGGAGCACACGGCGCCGGAACTGGCCGCCGACATCGTCGACAAGGGCATCGTGCTGACCGGCGGCGGCGCGCTTCTCGGCAACGTCGACTTCGTGCTCCGTCACGCCACCGGTCTGCCGGTGTCGATCGCCGACGATCCGCTGTCGTGCGTGGTTCTCGGCACCGGCCGGGCGCTGGAGGAAATGAAACGTCTGAGAGACGTCCTGACAAGTATGTATTAAGTTCTTGTCAATTATCTTCTATTATACGCGAGTACTTTGATTTTGTTTTGAAATGAGTGGTTTTCCGCTCGATTCACGCTTGTCCATTTGAACGTCTGAGAGGTCGGCGTGGAAGAAGGTCCGCGATCCGTCAACCGTTTTGCCGCTCCGATCAAGAGCCTGGCGCAGCGTTTCGCGTTCATGGCCCTGGTCCTGGCCGCGTTCGCCCTGTTGATGCTGGGCAAGGTCAACGTCACCCATGTCGAGATCCTGCGGGCCCACGTGACCGACGCCATGGCGCCGATCCTCGACGTCGTCTCCAGACCGGTCGATACCGTCGAGATGGCGATCGCCCAGGTTCGCGAGCTTTACGTCGTACGCGAGGAAAACACCAAGCTGCGCGAGGAGAAGAACCGGCTCATCAGGTGGCAGACGGTGGCACGCAAGCTGGAGGCCGAAAACTCCATGCTGCGCGACCTCCTTAACTTCGAACCCGGCCCCGATGCCAGTTTCATCACGGCCCGGGTCATCGCCGACACCGGCGGCGTCTTCGCCCACAGCCTGGTCCTCAATGCCGGCGAGCGGGCCGGCGTGCGCAAGGGGCAGGCGGCGGTCACCGGCGACGGTCTGGTCGGCCGGGTCGCCGGAGTCGGATCGCGCTCGTCGCGGCTGTTGCTGATCACCGACCTCAATTCGCGCATTCCGGTCGTCATCGAGCCCGAGCGCACCCGCGCCATCCTGGCCGGCAACAACACCGACAGGCCGAGGCTCATTCACTTGCCGCCGGGCGCCGGTGCCAGCGAGGGCGACCGCGTCGTCACCTCGGGGCACGGCGGCGCCTTTCCGGCCGGCCTGCCGGTCGGGGTCGTCGCTTCGGTCAACGAGAGCGGCATCGGCGTCCAGCCGTTCGTCGCCCGCAACCGCCTCGAATTCGTCCGCATCCTCGATTACGGGCTGAGCGGCATCGTCCACCTGCCCGCCGCCGCTCCGCCGATGCAAAAGAGCGCGCCGCCGCCGGATGCTGCCGGGGAACTGGCGGCCGGGCGATGAAACGCAGCATCTGGCAGCGTCTCGACGTCATGACCCGCCGCTCGACGCCGGTCATGCTGACGCTGATTCTGGTCGTCCTCAACCAAGTGCCGTTTCACATTCCCTGGTTCGCCGAGGTCATGCCGCTGCTGCCTTTGATCGCGATCTACCATTGGACGGTGTACCGTGCCGACCTGCTGCCGCCCTATGCGGTCTTCATCGTCGGTATCCTGCAGGACTTGCTGACCGGCGCTCCCCTGGGGCTGCATGCCGTCGTCTATCTCGGCGTCTACGGAACGGTCCTGTCCCAACAGGGTTTCTTCAGCGGCCGCTCGTTCTTCATCGTCTGGCTCGGCTTCGGCTTGATCGCCGCCGCCGCCTCGGCGGCAGGCTGGGTTCTGGTTTCGGCCTGGAACGTCGCCTTGCTCGAAGCGCGGGCCGTGTTCTACCAGTATCTATTGACGGTCGGCGTATTCCCGCTGGTGGCTTGGGTTTTTCTGCGCTGGCAACGGTCCGTCCTGCGGCAGGCCTAGGATGCATCGCGATTCGGAAAGGCACAAACTGTTCAACCGCCGCGCCGCACTGGTGGCGGGCGGTAAGATGGTGCTGCTCTCGGCCCTGGTCGGGCGCATGTATTACCTGCAGGTGGTCGAAGCCGACCGCTACCGGACCCTGGCCGACGAGAACCGCATCAATTTGAGGTTGCTGCCGCCGCCGAGGGGCCGCATCGTCGATCGCTTCGGACTGGCGATCGCCGACAACCAGCAGAACTACCGAGTCCTGCTCATCTCCGAAGACGCCAAGGACGTCGACCGCACGCTTGACGTGCTCGGTCGCATCATCGCTATCGGCGATGGCGAGCGGCGCCGCATCCTGCGCGAAATTCGTCGCAACCGCAGTTTCGTGCCGGTGACGATCCGCGAAAACCTGAACTGGGAGGAGGTCGCCCGCATCGAGGTCAATGCGCCCGACCTGCCCGGCATCATGATCGACGTCGGCCAGAGCCGTTACTATCCCTACGGCCCCGAATCGGCCCACGTGCTGGGTTATGTGGCCGCCGTGTCGCCGAGCGAGGTGACCGGCGACCCGCTGTTGCAGCTTCCGGGCTTCCGGGTCGGCAAGGCGGGGATCGAGAAGGTTCACGATCTGGCGCTGCGCGGCAGCGGCGGCAACTCGCAGGTCGAGGTCAACGCCTACGGCCGCGTTATCCGGGAGCTTTCGCGCCAGGAGGGGCAGGCCGGCTCGGAGGTCCACCTGACCATCGACCACGGATTGCAGCGGGTCGTCAACGAAAGGTTGGGCGGCGAAAGCGCTTCGGTGGTCGTCATCGACGTCCACACCGGCGAGGTCCTGGCCCTGGTCTCGAAACCGAGCTTCGACCCCAACGCCTTCAACACGGGATTGAGCGCCCTGGAGTGGCGGCAGTTGATCTCGAATCCGAAGGCGCCGCTCATCAACAAAGCCATCGCCGGGCGTTATTCGCCGGGCTCCACCTTCAAGATGGTGGTGCTGCTGGCCGCCTTGGAGAAGGGCGTGATCACGCCAAGCACGCAGTTCTTCTGCAAGGGCTACGTCGAGCTCGGCGACGCCGAGTTCCATTGCTGGCGCAAGGGCGGCCACGGCACGGTCGACGCCAAAAAGGGGATTACCGAGTCCTGTGACGTTTATTTCTACGAAATCGCCCGGCGCACCGGCATCGATCGGATTGCCGCCATGGCCCGGCGTCTAGGCCTCGGCGATCCGCTCGGGCTCGACCTGCCCGGCGAACAGGCCGGCCTGATTCCGACCCGCAAATGGAAACGCGCCACCCTCGACGAGCCGTGGCACCAGGGCGAGACGTTGCTGGCCGGCATCGGGCAGGGCTACGTCCTGACCACGCCTCTGCAGCTGGCGGTGATGACGGCGCGTCTCGTCAACGGCGGTTTCGCGGTAACGCCGCGCCTGACCCGGCGCATCGTCGGCGCCGCCGAGGGCGGCCCCGGGCAAGGGAACGGATTCGAGACCATCGGCCTGCCACCGCATCACCTGACGCTGATCCGCGATTCCATGAGCAATGTGGTCAACTCGCCGCTCGGCACGGCGTTCCGGTCGCGCATCGAGGAGGCCGGGCGGGAGTTGGGCGGCAAGACCGGCACCGTGCAAATTCGCCGCATCACCAAGGCCGAGCGCGAGCGAGGCATCGTCAAGAACAAGGACCGCCAGTGGAAGGACCGCGACCACGCGCTGTTCGTCGGTTTCGCGCCGGTCGACAGCCCCCGCTATGCCGTCTCGGTGGTCGTCGAGCACGGTGGCGGCGGCTCGACGACGGCAGCGCCGATCGCCCGCGACGTGCTGCTCGCCGCCCAGCACCGGCGCTCGGCCGGATCGCGGGCGCCGGGACCGGGGCCGCAGGTTGGCTCGGGCGGCGACGTGTGGGAGCGGGAAAGAGGATGAGCGAACACACCCTCAATCCGCCGCAGCTGAGCATCCGCCGGAAACTGTGGAACGTGCATTGGCTGTTCGTCCTGCTGTTGTGCGTAACAGCGGCGTTCGGCGCCCTGATGCTGTTCTCGGCGGCCGGCGGCAACATCGAGCCGTGGGCGTCCAGGCACGTCACCCGGTTCGGCGTCGGGCTGATCGTCCTGATTGCCATCGCGCTGATCGATATCCGCATCTGGTTCCGTTACGCCTACGCCATTTACGTGGCCAGCCTGGCCCTGCTGGCCGCCGTCGAAATCGCCGGCTCGGTCGGCATGGGGGCGCAGCGCTGGATCGATCTCGGCTATTTCTCGCTGCAGCCGTCGGAGCTGATGAAGATCGCCCTGGTGCTGGCCCTGGCCCGCTATTTTCACGGGGCCAGCATCGAGGACGTGCACCGCGTCACCCACCTCTTCGTGCCGCTGTTCCTGGTCACGGCACCCGCCGTCCTGGTCCTGCGCCAGCCCGACCTCGGCACCGCCATTCTGCTGGTGGCGGCGGCCGGCGTCATGTTCTTCGTGGCCGGCGTCCGCCTCTGGAAGTTCGTCACTCTATTGGCGGTGGCGGTCGTCGCCATGCCGGTCGGCTGGCAGTTTCTGCACGCCTATCAGAAGAAACGCGTGCTGACCTTCCTCGACCCCGAGAGCGACCCTTTGGGCGCCGGCTACCACATCATCCAATCGAAGATCGCATTCGGTTCGGGCGGCCTGTTCGGCAAGGGTTTCATGAAGGGCACCCAGGGCCACCTCAACTTCCTGCCCGAGAAACAGACCGACTTCATCTTCACCATGCTGGCCGAGGAGTTCGGCATGGTCGGCGGACTGTCGCTGCTTGGCCTCTACGTCTTCCTGATGGCTTACGCCGTCGCCATCTCGATGCGGTCTCGCAATCATTTCGGGCGGCTGATCGGCATGGGCATCGCCGCCACCTTCTTCCTCTACGTCTTCATCAACATCGCCATGGTGATGGGCCTGATCCCGGTGGTCGGGGTGCCGCTGCCGCTGATCTCCTACGGCGGCACCGCCATGATGACGCTACTGATCGGCTTCGGGCTGCTGATGAACGTCTGGGTGCACCGCGACCTGACGATCGGCCGGCGCGGCGGCGACAAGGCTTAGAGCAATATCCGATCGAATTGAACCATTCAGGTTCAAGTCGAGCGGATTTACTTGGTCTATTTTTCGATGAAATAGAGCGGTGTAATCCGATCGGTTGGAACCGTTCACCGATTCCAACCGATCGGAAGCCGCTCTAGTAAACGCACCCGCGGCGGCCGCCCCCGAGCGACCGATAAGACTTTGCGAAACCGGGCCCGGCGCGCGCCAAACCCGTATCGACAAACCGGGTGCGCTCTGCTATATCGCTGCTCCTCCGACCTTACTTTGCGGGCGCTTAGCTCAGTTGGTAGAGCAGCTGACTCTTAATCAGCGGGTCACAGGTTCGAGCCCTGTAGCGCCTACCACTTAAAACCCCCGGTGACAGCCAGTCTCCGGGGGTTCGCTTTGGTGCCATCTTATACCATGCGACATTGATGGTGACTCGTAACGGGATTCCCATATTTT
>CAYFMP010000027.1:0-46019 GCA_964344215.1 uncultured Thalassospiraceae bacterium
ATACAAAATATGGGAATCCCGTTTCGAGTCACCATCAATGTCGCCTGGTATAACTTCCTCTCGAAGAAATTCGAATGGAGTCACGGAGGCTCAATCGGCACTCAGACGGCGAAGCACTGTTTCGAAAAAATCCGCCGCTTTTGTTCTATCCTCCTCAGACGGTGGCACATTGTTTTCGGGATAAGCCAAGCCTCTCAATACATCCTCTAACATTTCGATAGCTTTGTTTTTTGGCTGTCCTGCAAAGGTCTCTTCGGTCGCTTGCTCAAGAGCGTCACGAACTTCTCTAACATGTCGCTCTATCGGAGGCATCAATGTGAGAGAGCCTCCTGCATGGCGTCGGTCGCGCTCAGTTGGGGGCTCGAAACCGAAGAAGGTGTTAACTCGATAGGCCTCCAAAAGCCGGTATACGTTGTTAAGGACAACTAGCCTGTCCGGTACAGTTGCTGGTCGCTGAAGGCAATCTCTTGCCGCCATTGCAAGAAGCCTCGCCGCCCCCCGTGCGTCGTTGCGTTCATCAACTGCCATTATCGGCATACTGCTCTCCCAATCCCCAACATACCTCGTATTCGAACGCCGGATCAAACCCTGCCAGTTGTTGGGGATAAAACATATCAACCCACAAGATATAGTATCCCAAATCACGCCAAAGTCAACCCAGCTTGCTTTCTTCTATCTACCATTTAAAGTGGTTTTTATGACTTTACATGAATGATTTCTATGTCTTGTATGTTAGCGGTCGCCCAAACAGGTATTTTCCAATTTACCCCAGTAATCTGCACATTGAGTGATGCCAAAACCTGTTAAGCCATTCGCTAGCGGAGTGGTAGCCTTTGCGCCCGACAAGGCCCGCTTCACGCTACCGGCTGAAGTTTTGAGATCTGTCGGATGGGAGGGGCTTGGTGAAGGTGTGACACTAATAGCCGAATTCATAAATTTAGGGCACTACCGATTGCATCGGCTTGAGCACGTAGAAGAGAGATTGGCTCACCTGAAAGAGCGCGTTGCCCACGAAGCTGCTACAGAAGAAGAGGCTGAGGCTCAGTTACAAACGCTGGCGGATCAATTTCGAGAAGTAACTTTTTACCGTAGTGATAACAATCGGGTTACCATCAAACCTGAGGTAACGATGGGATTGCTCGGTGATAGTTCGACCAATGAATTCAAGCGCCTGTATATACAGGCAGGAAAAACCTCGATCGATGTCATGACGCACGAAGTACGGGTTGCAAGGCTGAGAGCTGCAAGCCAAGCCTAACAATCGAGTTTATCCAAGGATTTCGGTATAGAGTTCGTCGTCGCAACGCAACGTGTCTTCCGCCTCAATTCCGCAAGAAAAAGTCGGCCGCTTCGAGGTCGGTGACGTTGGCGCTGACGATGTCGGCGATCTGGTAGGAATTGGCGGTGGTCATGGCCGAGGCGTCGTCGGTGTAGTAGAGCGCCACGCCGCCCGCGCCGCTCGATTCGCCGATGGCGACGATGGCGGCGGCGGCCGTGCCGCTCGACGCGTCCAAGGGCGTCGCGCTCAAGCTGGCGGTCGCCGTCTCGAAGTAGTCGGTGCCGTCGGCCAGCGTGCCCGCGTTGCCGAGGCCGAAATCGGCGTCCGACAGCCCGAAGGTGTCGCCGTCGGCGGCCGAATAATCAAGGATGCTGTCCAATCCCAAGGATTGAGCGCGCTCCAGCACCGAAGCGCCGACGCCGTCCGCGAACCGGAACTCATCGGCGCCGTCGCCGCCGCTCAGTTGGTCCGCTCCCTGGCCGCCCTCTAAGATGTCGTCGCCGGCGTAGCCGAAGATGTTGTCGTTGCCGGCTCCGCCGAACAGCGAATCGGCGCCGCCGTCGCCGTTCAGGGTATCGTCGTCGTTTTCGCCGTAGAGCGTATCGGCGCCGTCGCCCCCATACAGTGTGTCGTTGCCGGCCCCGCCCCTGAGTTCGTCGTCGCCGCCGCCGAGCGAACCCAACGGGAAGTCGAACTCGGCCAGCAGCGAGTCCGTCTCCGGCACGTCTCCGGCCATCCGGTCGTTGCCGGCGCCGCCCCACATCGTGTCGTTGCCGGCTCCGCCCGACATCACGTCGTCGTCGCCGGAGGAGGAAAACGTCGGACTGGTCAGGGGAGAGGAGGCGTCGTGCTGGCCGGAATCGAAGTTGGTCGGCGTTTCGCCGTAGAGGTAGTCGTCGCCCTCGAGGCCGCCGATGGCGTCTTCGGCCGCCGTACCGACCAGCAGATCGGCCGACGCGGAACCGGAGATCTCGTTGCGGCCGGCGGCGGCGGCGATGAAGACGGGGTCGTTGCGCTCGTCGTCTCTGGGTACGGTGCGGCGGATCACCGTCGGCCGGGTCTCGAGGGAAAACCGAAAACTGATTCCGAATCCGAGGCCGCCGCCGAAGCCGTCCGCACCGAGGCCGTCCTCGCCTTCGCCGCCGAGCAGCGTTTCGCCACCGAGGCCGTCCCCGGCATCGTATTCGCCGGTGAAACCGCCGGTGAATTCGGCATCCGGCTCTTCTTCCGCCCGCTCCGCCTCGGCCGCCGGCATGTCGTCCCCGACCTCGGCCAGTTGGACCTCCGGTTCGGTCGGCTGCTCCCACTCCGGCCAGGCGCTGGCCTCGGCCGCTCTGATGGCCGCGGCCAGGGCGTCGGCCGGGTCGGCGCCGCGGGCCAACGCCGCATCGAAGGCGGCCAATGCGGCCAATTCACCCTCGGCCAGGCGCTCGGCCGGCATGGCCTCCATCATCGCCTGCAGGTCGGCCTCGACGAGGGCCTCGGCGAACACGTCGGCGGCTTCCTCGCCGATCGGGTCGTCGACGCCGAGGAAGGCGTGTACGACGCGGGGGTTGGCCGCCACCTGGGGTGCCCAGGCATCGACCATGGCCTCGGCCAAGCGGCTGCCCTCGGCGGCAACGACCTCGGCCGCCCAACCGGCCTCGGCGATGGCGTCGGCGGCGGTCGCTTCGGCGGCGAGGCGGGAAAACACGGCGTCGGCCCGGTCGGCCACGGGGTCGCCGATCTCGGCCCGGCCGACGCGCCCGAACAGGTGTTCGGCGGCGGTCATGTCGAGTCTGTCGAGGTCGGCCTGGGAAAATCCTTCGATGCCGTCGGACCTTGCGCCGGCCGGCTCGACCACGGCCTGCCAACCGCTGGCTGCACCGAAAGCGGCGGCCGGGGGTGCGGCGAGTGCCTCGATGCTGACCGGCTCGACGGGGGCGGCGTCGATGTCCGGCAGGCTTTTCGGACTCGGGCTGGACTCGGGCTGTTTCGGTCTCACATCCGACCCACGTTGCTTTCGTTTCGAATCAGAGATGAATCATACAACGCCCCGAGTCGGGCGCAAACCAGACCCTCATCGAGAGCGGAAGGGTTTGATCGCAAAGGCGGATTGGGCGCGGTGCCGTTGGCGGTTTTGAGCCGGGTGCCGCGAAAATGCGCGAATCGGCGGAGTCGAGGTTCAGTCGGCGCGCCTGATCATGCCGCCGAGGTCGCGGCCGGCGAAGATGTGCACGTGGAAGTGGGGAACCTCCTGGTGGGCGTCGCGGCCGTGATTGGACAGCACCCTGTAGCCGTTCTCGACGGCGCCCTGCTGGCCGCGGGCGACGGCGCCGACGGCGCGGAAGAAGCCGGCTATTTCGGAATCGGAAGCGTTGGCGGCGAAGTCGTCCGACGAAACGTACGGCCCCTTCGGGACGACCAGAACGTGAACCGGCGCCTGCGGGGCGATGTCCTTGAAGGCCAGCGCCCAGTCGTCCTCGTAGACCTTGTCGCACGGCACTTCGCCGCGCAGGATCTTGGCAAAAATATTTTCCGGATCGTATGCCATTTCTTGTGCTCCCTCGTTGGTCCGCTTCAGGCGGTGTCGGGCCTGCGTGAACGCTTCTCTTCGATACCCGAAACGCCGGCCCGCCCCTGCAACTCGACCCACACTTGGCCGGGCTCGATGTCGAGCGCCGCCCACAACACCAGAAGGTGATAAAGCAGATCGGCGCTTTCGCTGACCGTCCGCTCGGGCGATTCGCGTAGCGCCGCCTCGACCGTCTCGGCCGCCTCCTCGGCGACCTTGGCGGCAATCTCATCCACTCCCTGATCCAGCAGCTTGGCCGTGTACGAAGTCTCCGGGTCGCCGCCGCGGCGACTTTCGATGACCCGGAACAACTCTTCGAGAACGGGGTTCGGCTGGTTCATGTTGGTCTCCTCAAGACCGGCCGGAGGGGTCGCGGACCGGCACGCCGGCCCTTTTCATAAAGGCCTTGGCATCGGCGATGGTATAGGTGCCGAAGTGAAAAATCGAGGCCGCCAGAACGGCCGAGGCGTGGCCCTCGACGACACCCTCGACCAGGTGGGCAAGTTCGCCGACGCCGCCCGACGCGATGACCGGAACCGGGACGGAGTCGGCGATGGCGCGGGTCAGCGGGATGTTGAACCCCTGCTTGGTGCCGTCCCGGTCCATCGAGGTCAGCAGGATTTCGCCGGCGCCAAGCTCGGCCATGCGCACGCTCCACCGGACGGCGTCGATGCCGGTCGGCTCGCGGCCGCCGTGGGTGAAGATTTCGAACTTGTCGGCACCGACCGATTTGGCGTCGACGGCGACGACGATGCACTGGCTGCCGAACTTCTCGGCGGCCTCGCGGACGAACTCCGGATCGCGCACGGCGGCGGTGTTGATCGAGACCTTGTCGGCCCCGGCCAGCAACAGTTTTCGGATGTCGTCGGTGGTCCTCACTCCGCCGCCGACGGTCAGCGGCATGAAACATTGCTCGGCGGTGTGGCCGACCACGTCGTAGATGGTTTCGCGGTCCTCGACGCTGGCGGTGATGTCGAGAAAACAGAGCTCGTCGGCGCCGGCGGCGTCGTAGAGGCGGGCCTGTTCGACCGGGTCGCCGGCATCGACCAGATCGACGAAGTTGACGCCCTTGACGACGCGGCCCCGATCGACGTCGAGGCACGGTATGACGCGGGCCTTCAGCATGGCGCGTCGCCTTTCAGCACGGCGACCGCACGGGCCAGATCGAGCCGTCCGTCATAGATGGCGCGGCCGCTGATGACTCCCTCGAGCAGCCCGTCGCCGGCCCGCTTCAAAGCCTTGACGTCGTCGAGCGACGAGACGCCGCCCGACGCGATGACCGGAATCGAGACGGCCTCGGCCAGGGCGACGGTGGCTTCGACGTTGGGGCCGGCCATGACGCCGTCGCGCTCGATATCGGTGTGGACGAGGGCGGCGGCGCCGCAATCCTCGAAACGGCGGGCTAGGTCGATGGCCGTCATATCGGAGACCTCGGCCCAGCCCTCGACGGCGACGCGGCCGCGGCGGGCATCGATGCCGAGCACAACTCGGCCCGGGTGCGCCTTGCAGGCGGCCCGCACCAGGTCGGGATCGCGGACGGCGACGGTGCCGAGAATGACCCGGGCGATGCCGCGTTCCAGCCAACTGGCGATGGTTTCGCGGTCGCGGATGCCGCCGCCCAACTGCACCGGCACGCCGGCCGCCGCCAGGATCGCCTCGACCGCCTTGCCGTTGACCGGTTCTCCGGCGAACGCCCCATTCAGATCAACGACATGCAGCCACTCGCTGCCTTGGCGCTTGAACTCCCGGGCCTGGGCCGCTGGATCGTCGTTGAAAACCGTTGCCGCATCCATGTCGCCGCGCAATAGCCGCACGCAGGCGCCGTCTTTCAGGTCGATGGCGGGAAACAGGATCATCGGCTCAATCGGTCCCTAACTTCACGGCCGCCAGGAAAGAAAATTCTTTAAAAGAGTCAAGCCCGTTAGCTGACTTTTTTCAGGGTGGAACTGAGTTCCGACCATGTTTTCGCGGCCGACCACTGCGGTGATCGGGCCGCCGTAATCGACCTCGGCCAGAACGTCGGCCGGATCGGAGCAATTGAGCCCGAACGAATGCACGAAGTAGGCATGGACGCCATCATCGAGGCCTTCGAGAACGGGGTGCCCGGGTGACGAAAAACTGAGGTCGTTCCAGCCCATATGCGGAATCTTTAAAGTCGCGTCCGAAGGTTCGAGCGGCGTCACCTCGCCGCCGATCCAGCCCAATCCGGGGGTGTCGCCGTGTTCGCGGCCGACATCGGCCATCAATTGCATACCGACGCAGATGCCGAGAAAGGGCTTGGTTTGCCGGCGAACCGCCTTTTCCAGGGCTTCTGTCATTCCGGCAACGCCCTCGAGGCCGGCCCGGCAGTCGGCGAACGCACCGACACCCGGCAACACGATATGGCTGGCCGCCGCCAGATCGTCCGGGTCGCTGGTCACACGGACGTCGGTCGCGCCTTCGGTTTCGGCGACGGCGCGCTCGAACGCCTTGGCGGCCGAGCGCAGGTTGCCCGACCCGTAATCGATGATGGCGACGCTCACCGGCTCAAGCCCTGGGCGAGGTCTTGGGCCAGCTCGGGCTCGCTTTCCAGGTAGCGGCCGAGCGCTTCCTCGCGGTTCGACCCCGCTGCCACCCCGGCCGCCGCGAATCCGCTCGCGGCCAGTTTTTGGCGGCGCAAATCGTTGGCGACGAAACCGACGATGGCGGCGAATGCGACCGACACCACGGCGTGGCTGGCCGGATCGGCGCCGAGCCCTCGGCTGACGAGGTTGAGGCCTATGGAAACGGCGAATAGGGCGACCGCCGCCAGCCACAAGCGGTGCCAGAGCGCCCACATTCCGGTCAAGAAGAAGGCCGGCCACGAAAACCCCTCCTTGACGAGAACCAGGTCGCGGTCCGGATCGAGGCCGTGGCGGCGGAGATGTACGGTGAA
This sequence comes from uncultured Thalassospiraceae bacterium, assembly GCA_964344215.1. GTDB lineage: Bacteria > Pseudomonadota > Alphaproteobacteria > Rhodospirillales > Casp-alpha2 > CAYFMP01. Next base: position 6,748 of record CAYFMP010000027.1, read on the forward strand.
TATGCGCATCTGTCGGTGTCTCGCTGGGCGGCGGCGTCAGGCCCCGTATTGCAGGCGGCTGACCGGCCTCCGGCGGTGCCCGGGGGCGCCTTCCTAGAGGACGCCTTTGGTGGAAGGCACGGCATCGGTCTTTCTGGGATCGATCTCGACGGCCTGGCGAAGCGCCCGGGCCAGCCCCTTATAGCAGGATTCGACGATATGGTGGTTATTCTCGCCGTACAGGTTCTCGACATGCAGGGTCGCCCCCGCGGCCTGCGCAAAAGCCTGGAACCACTCCTTGAACAACTCGGTGTCCATGTCGCCCAGCTTGGGGCGCGAGAACTCCACCTTCCAGATCAGATAGGGGCGGTTCGACAGGTCGAGGGCGACCCGGGTCAGGGTCTCGTCCATCGGAATCAGGGCGGATCCGTAGCGGGCGATGCCGGCGCGATCGCCCAAGGCCTGTCGGACCGCTTCGCCGATGGCGATGCCGGTGTCTTCCGTGGTGTGGTGGAAATCGATATGCAGATCGCCCTTCGCCTCGACCCGGAGGTCGATCAGGCTGTGACGCGACAGCTGCTCGAGCATGTGGTCGAGAAAGCCGATGCCGGTATCGACCGCATAGACGCCGCTGCCGTCGATATCGACCGTCGTACTGATTTGGGTTTCGGTGGTGTGGCGCTCGATGGTGGCCTGGCGCATGCTCAAGTCTCCTGAAGGCAGGGAGGGCGCAACGGCGGCCGCAGCGAACAGGTCGCCGGGCCGGCATTCGAGGACGGCGGCGATGCGCTCCATCCAGTCCTGGGTGAGCTTGCGCCGGCCGGACTCCAGGTGTCCGACCTGTTGTCCCGTGGTGTCGAGGCGCTGCGCCAATTGCTTCTGGCTCATGCCCTTCTGTTTTCTTATCTCGCGAATTCGGTTGGACATCATTCAAAGATAAACATAGTGTTTCTATATGACAAACGTTTTGTTTTCTATAATCCGCGTTTCCGTATCGGCCGCCAACGATCCCGGCCCGACGCCCGTCAAGGCCGGCCTTGTAGCAGGAACGCCCGGCCGCCGCCAGCCCTGCCGGCGGTCCTTGACCGCGACGCTTCACAAACCCAAATCCTCGTTTATAGTCCGCTCTTTACCGACAGTTCTCCAGGCGAGCCTGATATCATGACCCGAGACAACCACGACAGCTGGCACGGCACGACGATCCTGGCCGTGCGCAAGGGGAGTAGCGTCGTCATCGCCGGCGACGGCCAGGTGTCGCTCGGCGACACCGTCATCAAGGCCAATGCCCGCAAGGTTCGGCGGCTGTCGGATGGCTCCGTCATCGGCGGTTTCGCCGGGGCGACGGCGGATGCATTTACGCTGTTCGAGCGCTTGGAAGGGAAGCTCGAGCAATATCCGGGTCAACTGACGCGGGCCTGCGTCGAAATGGCCAAGGACTGGCGCACCGACCGCTACCTTAGGCGCCTGGAGGCGATGATGGCGGTTGCCGACAAGGACGTATCGCTGGTGCTGACCGGCACCGGCGACGTGCTGGAGCCCGAAGACGGCCTGATCGGCATCGGGTCGGGCGGCAACTACGCCCTGGCCGCCGCCCGCGCCCTCGCCGACCACGATGAACTCGATGCCGAAGCGGTCGCCCGCAGGGCCATGGAAATCGCCGCCGGTATCTGCGTCTACACCAACACCAGCCTGACCATCGAGTCCCTATGACCAGTTTCACGCCGCGTGAAATCGTCTCCGAACTGGACCGCTATATCGTCGGCCAGGACGACGCCAAGCGCGCCGTCGCCATCGCGCTTCGCAACCGCTGGCGGCGCCAGCAGCTCGACGAGTTCCTGCGCGAGGAGGTGCTGCCCAAGAACATCCTGATGATCGGTCCAACCGGTGTCGGCAAGACCGAAATTGCCCGCCGCCTCGCCAAGCTTGCCCAGGCGCCGTTCATCAAGGTCGAGGCCACCAAGTTCACCGAGGTCGGTTACGTCGGCCGCGACGTCGAGCAGATCGTCCGCGATCTGGTCGAGATGGCCATTCACATGACCCGCGAAAGGCTGCGCAAGCAGGTCGCCGCCAGGGCCGAGCTGCAGGCCGAGGAACGGGTGCTCGACGCCCTGGTCGGCGAGGGCGCCGGCCGTGAGACCCGCGAGAAGTTCCGCAAGATGCTGCGCGAGGGGCAACTCGACGACAAGGAGATCGAGATCGAGGTTTCCGATTCGGGCGGCGGCGGCCTGCCGACCTTCGATATTCCCGGCATGCCCGGCGCCCAAATGGGCATGCTCAACCTCAACGACATGCTCGGCAAGGCGTTCGGCCAGCCGACCAAGCCGAAAAAGCTGACCGTCGCCCAGTCGCACGCCGTCCTCGTCGCCGACGAGGGCGACAAGCTCCTGGACGAGGACCAGGTGGTACGCGACGCCATCGAGGCGGTCGAGAACAACGGCATCGTCTTTCTCGACGAAATCGACAAGATCACGGCGCGTTCCGAGCGTGTCGGGGCCGACGTCAGCCGCGAGGGTGTGCAGCGCGATTTGCTGCCGCTGATCGAGGGAACGACGGTGGCGACCAAGCACGGCGCCGTCAAGACCGACCATATCCTGTTCATCGCGTCGGGTGCCTTTCACATCGCCAAGCCGGCCGACATGCTGCCCGAGCTGCAAGGCCGCCTGCCGATCCGGGTCGAGCTCAACGCGCTGACCCGCGACGACTTCGTGCGCATCCTGACCGAGCCGGAAGCCAGCCTGATCAAGCAATATACGGCATTGATGGGGGTCGAGGAGGTCGGCCTCGAGTTCACCGACGACGCCGTCACCGAGATCGCCGACTTGGCGGCCGAGATCAACCAGGGGGTCGAGAACATCGGCGCCAGGCGCCTGCACACGGTGATGGAGAAGCTGGTCGAGGAGATCAGTTTCACCGCCTCCGAGCGCAACGGCGAGGAGGTCGTCATCGACGCCGCCGAGGTCCGCGCCCAGGTCGGCGACCTGGCCCGCGACGCGGATCTCAGGAAGTTCATTCTTTAACAGGGGTTTCGAGCGCGGGCTTGACTCGTTGCCGCAAGTTCCGCGGACCCGCGGCGCACCGCTTCCGGTCGGCCCGTTTCACGGCGCGATTTTTCTCTTGGGCCATACGCTTGGCGGCCGTTTCGAAACCTCGATCGAAAGCGTTCGCCGGCCAAACAGCCGTCAGTGAGTCGGCCCGTCCATCGGTCCGTGGCGGCCGTGAATCTCGGCGATGATCCACTCGATGGTGTCCTCGTCCAGGCTGTCGATCGATTCGGCCAGCAGGTTGGCGAGCTCGGTGGCTTTGGGGCTGAGGCCGGCGGTATCGACGACGACCCGCGGGTGCGACAGCTCGGCCAGGCGCTTGAGGTCTTCGGCCTCGTCCCACATCAAATCGAAATAGCCGCAGATCTGCTGCACCAGGCCGGAGCCCGGGCGGCCGCGGTGGCCGTGTTCGAGGGCCGAGAAATAGGCCGACGTGACACCGAGGTCCTCGGCCATCTTCTTCAAGGAGATGCCGCGCTCGGCGCGCAGCTCCCTGATCCTGTTTCCGAACGGCGTCATCTATCTTTTCTTCTTCAACAGCACGTAAAGCGCACCCTCGCCGCCGTGGTGGCGGGCCGCATGGGAAAACGCCTTGACGCGGGCACGGAACGGCCGCTCATTCAACCACTTGGGCACCGCCTCTCTCAAGACCCCGACCCGTTCCCCGGTTCTGGCCCCCTTGCCGGTGATGACCAGGACGGCGCGTCGACCGGCCGCGCAAGAAGCCTCGATAAAGCCGTCGAGCGCCCGGTGCGCCTCCTCGCGGCCGAGGCCGTGCAGGTCGATGCGAGCCTCGATCTCGACTTGGCCCCGCTTTAAGCGCATTTGCGTGCGCCTATCCAGGCCCGGTGCCGCCCCGTGGCGGAGCGGTGCTTCAGCGACGAGCTCGTTTGGCGGATTGGGCTTTATCGTTGATCTTAATTTTCGTTCCCCGGGCGATTCTTTCTTATGGGTCATTCGGGAGAGTCTATTTTTTCGAGAGGCGAGGGGTGTGATCCCGTCGGCCACCTGACGCCACAGGGCGGCTTCCTCGGCATCGAGCCTGCGGCCGCCGAATTTATCCTTGTTCGTCATCGATCACCAGGATGTGCAGGCGTTGCGGGCCGTGCGCCCCGAGCAACAGGGTTTGTTCGATGTCGGCGGTCCGCGACGGGCCGGTTATCCAATTGACGGCGCGCGGCATGAACGCGTGAGAATCGGCCGAATTTTGCGGTATCTCGCGGATTCGGGCCCAGACCTCCTCGTAACTGCCGGCAATGTCGGCGGCGCCGACGGCGACGATGTGAACCAGCGGCAAGTAGTTGAGCGTGGTCGGATTGTCGGGCGACGACGTCATCACCAGGGTGCCGGTCTCGGCGACAGCCGCGAAGGCATGGCTCAAGGCCGCCGTCTCCGACCCCTCGGCCGCTCCCTCCGTCACTTCCAACAACGGTTGTTGCGACCACGGAACGTCTTTCAGGTATCCATCCGGGGCGACCTTGACGGCGCTCGGCAGGTTGTTGTCGGTCAGGTATCGGGCGACGGCGGCGGCGATGGCGGCGCGCGACGCAAGCCTTTCGACCGTCGCCTCGACCCGTTCGGCCTCGGCCGTGAACAGCTCGATGCGGCCGGCGCCGTCGAGCTGGCCGCGGGCCGGGATCGTGTTGGCGGCATGGGCGCGCAACCTGTTGTCGACGTCTGCTTCGGTGCCGCTGGCGGCCTGCTTGAGGGCGGCCAGAATCTCCTCGCGGGAGCCGCTCATCCGATATCTCCGCGTTTCCTTCGGGGGCCGCTCATATGATGTCTCCGCGTTTCCTTCGGGGGCCGCTCATCTGATTTTCCCGCGTTTCCTTCGGGGGCCGCTCATGGTTGGCCCCCGGGCCGTTCGCCGGCGCGCCAGCGGGCCATGAAGGTGCCGCCCTCCGGGGCCGGCAGATCGCGAAGCTCGGTCCATCGGCCGGCCAGAGGCAGGCTGCCGATCCGGCCGCTGCGTCCGCCGAGCGCCGCCAACAGGCCGACGGCAAGCGTGCTCAGCGCGCGGTAGGCGGCCGGCCGTCGGGCCGCCGCCGCCCACAACGAAAGCCCGAGGCGGGCCGTCAGCGTCGTTCGCCGCTCCCGGAATTGCCGGCGGCGCCAGCGGCGAAGCATCTTCGGCAACGGGATGCGCATCGGGCAGACGCTCTCGCACTTGCCGCACAGGGTCGAGGCGTTCGGCAGGTGAGCCGCCTCATCGAGGCCGATCAGACCCGGTATCAGGACCGCTCCCATCGGCCCGGAATAGACCCAGCCGTAGGCGTGACCGCCGATCGACTTGTAGATCGGGCAGTGATTGAGGCAGGCCCCGCAGCGGATGCAACGCAACATCTCGTGGAACTCGCCGCCGAGCAGCCGGCTGCGGCCGTTATCGAGCAGCACAACGTGGTATTCCTCGGGGCCGTCGAGATCGCCGGGGCGCTTCGGGCCGGTGCAGAAGCTGTTGTAGACCGACATCTCCTGGCCGGTCGCCGAGCGCGCCAAGACGCGCAGGATGGTGGTGGCGTCCTCCAACGTCGGCACCACCTTTTCCAGACTTGCGATGACGACATGAACACGGGGCAGGGCATAGGTGAGGTCGGCGTTGCCTTCGTTGGTGACCAGCACGATGGAGCCGGTTTCGGCGATCAGCATGTTGGCGCCGGTCAAGCCGACGTCGGCGCCGATGAATTTCTCGCGCAGGCGGGCGCGGGCTTCTTCGAGCAGCGCGCGGGGGTCGTCGAGCGCGCGGACCGGGTCGAGGTCGGCGTGCTTATCGCGAAATGTCTCTGCGACCTGCTCCTTCGACAAGTGGATGGCCGGCGCGATGATGTGGCTCGGCGGCTCCCGGCGCAGTTGGATGATGTATTCGCCGAGGTCGGTTTCGATCGGTTCGATGCCGTTCTCCTCCAGGAAGTCGTTGATGGCGATCTCTTCTCCGATCATCGATTTGCTCTTGGTCACGGTGCGGGCGGCGGCGGTGCGGCAGATCTCGAGGATCGCGTTTCGCGCCTCGTCGGCGTCGCGGCACCAATGCACGCGTCCGCCCTGTTCGACGACACGGGTCTCGAAACGCTCCAGGTAGAGGCCGAGGTTGGCGAGCGTGTGGTTCTTGATATCGCGGGCCTGGTCGCGGAGATCTTCGAACTCGGGAAGGCGCGCCGCCGCTTCCAGCCGTTTCAGCGGAAAGCCGCGGGCGAGCGCCGAGAGGGCGCTCTGCAGGCTGGCGTCGGCAAGCGCCTCTTGACTGTTGTGTTTGAAGTTGCGGGCCGTCGAACGCATCGCCGCCGGCCCTATTCGGAACCTTCGCCGATAGCCGGGCCGTCGGCCATGCCGGCCAGAACCTCGGCGACGTGGCGGGCCTGAACTTCGACGCCGCGACGCTTGAGGCGCCCACAGACGGTGATCAAGCATCCGAGATCGCCGCCCAGCACCGTGCCGGCTCCGGTAGAGACGATATCGTCGATCTTGGCATCGCTCATGCGGGCCGAGATATCGGGATACTTGACACAGAACAACCCGCCGAACCCGCAGCATGCCTCCGCCTCGTTTCCCTCTTTCAGAATCAAGCCGTTGACTTTCTCGAGTAACGCCCGCGGCTGGTCGCGAACTCCCATTTCGCGCAACCCCGAACAGGAATCATGGTAGGTGACGGTGCCGTCGAATTCGGCGTCGGTGATCTCGAAGCCGATGACGTCGGTCAGAAAGGAGGTCAGCTCGTAAGTCTTATCGGCGATGGCGACCGCCGCCAGACGCTGCGGCCGGTCCGCGAACATGGCGGGGTAGTGGTGCTTGATGGTGCCGGCGCAGGAACCCGAGGGAGCGACCACATAATCGACATCCTCGAACGCCGTTATCATCTGTTCGGCCAACCGCCGCGCCGAAGAGTCGTCGCCGCTATTGTAGGCCGGCTGCCCGCAGCAGGTCTGAGAGGCCGGCACCACGACCCGACACCCGGCCCGCTCCAACAGCCGGACAGCGGCGAAGCCGACCGTCGGCCGCATAGCGTCGACCAGACAGGTGACGAACAGGCCGACGAGCGGCCTTTCGGAGTCGGGCCTATCGAGCATCCTCGAAGAATGCGGCTTTCGCCGGCCAAAGGCAAGCTGGTGCGGCGCTCACGAACGGGCTGCCGATCTCGGCAACAACAGGAAGTAAATACCGCGTTCTCGCATCCGGCCGGCTTTGTCGCCGGCCGCTTCGCCGAACCCCCAGAACAGATCGCCGCGCACCGGCCCGCGGATGGCGCTGCCGGTATCCTGAGCGACGACGAGGCGCCGCAAGGGTTGCTTGGCCTGGTCTCCGGGCTCGGTCGTAACCAGCCACAAAGGCGCGCCCAAGGGGATATGGGCGGTGTCCACCGCCAGACTGCGACCCGGCGTCAGCGCCACGTCCTGGGCGCCGATCGGTCCGGCGCCATCGACGACCCGGAAAAAGACGAAAGACTTGTTGCGCTTCATAAGCGATTGGCCGGCGGCCGGGTTGGCTTCGAGCCAATCGCGAAGCGTCGGCATCGAGACGTCTTCGAGGCGCATGGCACCGGCCGCCACCAGCTCGCGGCCGATCGGCGTGTAGCGATGGCCGTTGCGACCGGCATAGCCGACGCGGACGTAGCTGCCGTCCGGCATCCTGACGCGACCCGACCCCTGAATATGCAAGAAGAAGGCGTCGACGGGATCGTCGACCCACAAGAGTTCGAGGTGACGTCCCTTCAGGGCGCCGCGTTCTATCTCTTTCCGGGTCGGATAGGGGACGAACGCATTGCCGTCGAGCCGACCGGCGATGCTGTGGCCCCGCCATTTCGGGTCGAAAGCACCGAGATCGGCCGACACCAGGTCGTCGGGACGGCCCAGGATCGGAAAACGGTAGAGGGCATCTGGCTGCCACGAACCACGCAGTTCGGGCTCGTAGTAGCCGGTGAACAAGCCAACCGGTACGGCATCGTTGGTGACCGCATAGGCGACGAAATGCGATTCCAGGAAATACTGCGCCAGGGCGTCATTGCCGGGCTCGAGGCCCGCCGCCTCGGCGCACACCGCCAACCAGTCGGAAATGCGGCCCATGACGTGGCGCGAGCCCATCGGCTGATCGGACGGCAGACTGCGGAGTTTTTCGCAGGATTTCAGAAACACCGGCAGAATGGCGCTGTGCCTCTCGGCGCGCCAGCCGGGAAGGCTCGGGTAAGCCACTGGATTGAGCCGCAGCGTCGCCGCCGGAGCGCTCGGGTCGGTTGCGGGAGAGGGGCGGGCGGCGGGCGGCAGGGCCGCGATAAATTGTTCGCAAGCGGTGAGGACAACAGCCAGTATCATGGCCAGAACGGCCAAGCGTCGGCTCGAGCCTCGCTTAATCAAGGCTGCGTGTTGCAACCAGAGTCCAATTTGGATCGGCTGATTTCGTGTCCCGTGCAAATGTCCAGAAATCCGTAACATCCATGACCATGTTGGGGTTACCATCAACCACGTCGCCGTTTTCGTCGCGGGTGACGTTGACCTGTTCGGTAACGAATTTGACGGTGACGTTCGCCATCCGGCCTTCCATATACGCTTCGACGATTTCCGAAACCTTAACGCCGACAAGCGTGTCTTCCATGGTTTCGCCGGCCCGTTCGCGATCTTCGATGACCTTCGCGAAGTTGCCGAACACCTCCGCACTCAGCAGCGGCTTGAGAGCGGCGGTATCGCCGGACGCATAGGCGTTGAGAATAAGCTCGAAGGCGACGCGGGCACCGGAAAGGAATTCGTTGGGATCGAACGATGGATCGTGCCGGAAGATCTGCGTCAAACCTGCGCCAAGCTCGCTTTCCTTCCACGATGGCTCTGCTTCGTCGTCTTCCAGCAGTTCGTCGAAGTCGGCTTGTTTACTGCGGTCCGGTAACGGAACGACGTTGTCGTCGGCACCGGATTCCAGGTTGTTCTCACGTCTGAACGGGTCCTTATAGCCCCCTTCGTGGCCGTCGCGGCGACCCAATACGTTTCTCAGCCGCAATACGAGAAAGGCCGCGATCATCGCGAAAAAAATGATATCTATGAACTGGAAGCCGTCGCCCATGGCCGTCAATGGCTCACTAACCTGGGAACGTTGCCGGTGGACCCCCGGCCGTCCCTGGGTTAAACACAAACTGGTACAGGTTAATACGTTAGCGGCTTACCGGCCTGAGGTCCACAAACCTGATTTCAACGCTCGGCCTCCATCAGGCTAAGCCGGGCAATTCCCTACACCCGGTAGATAGGCCGGTTTCTCGGAAAGGGCAAGTATGGGTCTGTTGCTTCCGGCTCTGCTGATCGGCGTACCGATCATCGAAATCTCGCTGTTCATAGAGGTCGGCGGATATTTGGGCTTGTGGCCGACTATCGCAATCGTGATCGCGACGGCGATCGCCGGAACCGTGCTGTTGCGCGTTCAGGGCCTGTCGACGTTGGCACGTGCCCAGGAAAGCTTGCGAGAAAACAGGTTTCCGTTGCGCGAGGTCTTCGATGGTTTGTGTTTGGTGATGGCGGGCGCTTTGCTTCTGACGCCCGGGTTTTTCACCGATTTCGTTGGCCTGTTGCTGTTCGTGCCGGGCCTGCGGAGTTTCCTGCGCCGAATTCTGGCCGCTCGAATGGCCGCCGCTGGACATATTCAGACGGCGTCGGGCTCCTACCGTGGAGCCGGCGGCGACGGCCCGACGATCATCGAGGGGGAGTTCAGGGAGGTCGGGCCGGTCAAGGGCGAGCAGGGAAACGAGTCCGATCCCGCAGACGCCGAGCGCCGCCTGCCCGATCGGCGCTGAAACGGTTGTCCTTGCCAGCCAGACGTGATAGCCACTGACCGGCTCGTAACCGGGAGTACAAGATCATGGCGGCTAAGAAATCCAAGGAATCGAAGACCGACGACGCATCGCAGGCGGACGCAAGCGGCCCGGCCGGACCGACAACGCCCGAGGGCGCCGCCGCGGCCGGTATCCCGCCGGGCAACGGCGGCGGCGAACAGGCCGCTCAGCCGATCGTCATCAATGCCCAGTACATCAAGGATCTCTCCTTCGAAGCACCGACGGCACCGGGGATCTTTGCCGTCATGCAGAACTCCCAGCCCGACATCTCGATCAATATCAATGTCGAAACGAACTTGTTTCAGGAAAACATCTACGAGGTCGCCCTGAAGCTCGAATCGCAATGCAAGGTCGGTGACAATGTCGGCTTTATCCTGGAGCTGGAGTACGCCGGGCTGTTCACGGTCAACGTGCCCGAAGAGCACCGCCACGCCATCTTGATGATCGAGTGCCCGCGCATTCTGTTCCCGTTCGCCCGCAATATCCTTGCCGATGTTTCCAGGGACGGCGGTTTTCCGCCCGTCATGCTCGGGCCGATCGATTTCGTCGCCATGTACCAACAGCAGATGCAGCAGCATATCGACGAAGCCGAGACGAAGCAGAAAACGGACGCCTGAGTCCGGTTCGGTTGTCCGGGCCGCCCACCGAAAGAGCGCCGAGCTGGGCGCTCTTTTTGTTTTGCGGGACTAAGCGCGCCAGATCGGCTCTTCGAGCTTGTCCAGAAATGCCTCGTGCGCCCGTTCTTCGTCGGCCGTCGGGCGGTGCGGCCGCTGCTGCCGTTGGCCGCCGGCGCCGGGCGCCGGGCCGGCGTCTTTGCAGGCTTTGTGCGCCGCCAGCTCGAAACCCGGCTGGCGGCCACCGACCAGTTCGAGGTAGACCTGGGCGAGAAGCCGGGCGTCCTTGAGGGCGCCGTGCAGTTCGCGCCCGGAGACATCGATTTGAAACCTTCGGCACAACGCATCCAAATTGGCCTGGGCGCCGGGGAACTTCCGCCTGGCGATCCGTACCGTATCGACGACCCGGTCCTTGCTCAGCGGCTCACGGCCGAGGTTGCCGAGTTCGGCGTTGAGAAATCCGAGATCGAACTCGGCGTTGTGGATGACCAGGGTCGAATCCCCAACGAAATCGAGGAACGAATCGACGATATCGGCGAATACCGGCTTACCGGCGAGGAATTCCTGCGAAAGACCGTGCACCGCGAAGGCTTCCTCGGGCATGTCGCGCTCCGGGTTCACGTAGGTTTGAAAAGTGGCGCCGGTTTCGAGATGGTTGACCAGTTCGACGCAGCCGATTTCGACGATCCGATGCCCGGATTTCGGGTCAAGACCGGTGGTTTCGGTATCGAGGACGATTTCCCGCAATGGCGACTCCCTATTCCCGCCCAGGGTCGATTCAATCTCGACCGAATGGCCGATAGGGACGGGACGGCCAGTTCCTCCCTTGCCATGTGCCGGCGATTCTGACGATTGTCGCGATGGTTCGCAAGCTTTCGGCCCGGCCCAGGCCGGTATTGACGACGAAATCGGAACGCCGGCGCTTTTCCGGGTCCGGCGTCTGACGCGAAAGGATCGCCGTCAACCGTTCACGAGTCATGCCCGGCCGTGCCAATACCCGGCGGCTTTGCACAAAGGCCGGAGCCGTTACCGTGACGACCGCGTCGCAGCGCGCCTCGCCGCCGGTTTCGAACAGCAGCGGAATGTCGAGCACGACCAGCGACCGGCGCCGCCTTGCCATGATCCCGAGGAAACACCGTTCGTGTTCGCGGACCAAAGGATGCAGGACGGCTTCGAGCTGGTCGAGAGCGGGATCATCGCCGAACACGGCGGCACCCAGTTTTCGGCGGTCGATGGCCGGGCCGTCGGCGACTCCCGGAAAGGCGGCGCTCACCGCTGCCACCGCGGCACCGCCCGGGCCGAGAAGTTCATGAACGGCGGCGTCGGCGTCGTGGACCGCAACGCCGAGACGCCTGAAGTCGGCCGCCGCGGCCGATTTTCCCATGCCGATGGAGCCGGTCAGCCCGAGAATGACCACGCCGTCAGTCCCCGAGGCCGGCGATGACGAAATCGCGGAGTTCCGGCGTCACCGTCGGCTCGATTCCGAACCAAGCGGCGAACCCGGGGCGGGCCTGGTGCAGCAGCATGCCGAGGCCGTCGACGACCGGATTGCCGCGCGCCCGGGCGGCGCTGAGAAGCGGCGTTTCGAGCGGCGTATAGACGATGTCGTTGACGAGCGCGGTTGCCGGCAGCGGCCGAAGATCGAGCTCTAGAGGCGCCTTGCCGTGCATGCCGAGCGTCGTTGCGTTGACCAACAGGGCGGCGTTGTCGAGCGCGCCCGGCAGGTCCTGCCAAGCGACGATGGAAATAGCGCCGCCGATATCGCGGGCCAGGGCCTCGGCCCGGCCGGCGGTGCGGTTGACGACGCGGACCTCCGGCGCACCGGCTTCGAGCAGTGTATCGACGATCGCCCGGGCGGCGCCGCCGGCGCCCAGCACTATGGCCGGCCCGGCCTCGGCGCGCCATTCCGGATGCCCGGCCTTCAAGTTCTCCCTGAATCCGAAGCCGTCCGAGTTGCTGCCGGCGAGCCCGCCGTCGGATTCGACGACCAGCGTGTTGACGGCGCCGATGCGTCTGGCGTTGTCATCCGCCCTATCGATCAAGTCGAGAGCCGCTTCCTTGTGCGGTACGGTCACGTTGGCGCCGGCAAAACCGAGGTGCGGGAGCTGGCCGACGGCGGCTGCGAAGTTTTCCGGCGTCACCGCCAAAGGCACGTAGGCGCCGTCGATGCCGTGTTCGTCGAGCCAGTAACCATGCAGCCGGGGCGACAGCGAATGGCCGACAGGCCAGCCGACAACCCCGGCCAGGATCGCGTTTCCATTGATGGTCATCGGCCTAGTCTATCTGAATTTCCCGGTTCACACCCTCAAAACGCCATGCTCGCGCAAGAAAGACAGAAGCGGCAAAAGCGGCAGGCCGAGAATGGTGAAGTAGTCGCCGTCGATGCGTTCGAACAACTGCGCGCCCCGGTTTTCAAGGCGGTAGGCGCCGACCGAGGCGAGGATTTCGGGCCCGGTCTCTTCGAGGTAGCTTTCCAGGAAACTCTGGCTGAACCTCCGCATGGTCAGGGAAGCCGTTTCCGAATGGCGCCACAGGGCGGCACCGTCGCAAGCCACGGCGAGCCCGCAGACGAGGAGATGGCGGCGGCCACGCAAACAGTCCAGATGGGCGGCGGCGGCGGCTTTGTCCGTCGGTTTGTCGAGCCATTCCCCGTCGCATTCGAGGATCTGATCGGCGCCGATGACATAGGCGCCCGGGTGACGGCGGCTGATGGTCTCGGCCTTGGCGATGGCCAGGTCCAGTGCCGCCTCCTCGACACTGGCTCCGCGCATTCGAGCGTCTGCCTTCAGCAACGCCTCGTCGATGTCGGCGGCTTCGCAAGCGTGCGGCACGCCGGCTTCTTCGAGAAGACGCCGCCGGGTCGGGCTGGCCGAGGCCAGGATCAGGCGGGACGGGCCGCTCAGGACTGCTGTTCCTGACGCCGCTGGTAGAGCTGCAGGATGGTGGCTGCGGTCTCCTCGATGGATTTGCGGCTGACGTTGATCACCGGCCAATCGTATTTCGAGTAGAGTTTACGGGCGTCGTTGACTTCCTGGGAAACCATGTCGAGGTCGACATAATCGGTGTTTTCGTCGTGATCGAGCAGGCGCAGCCGTTGACGGCGGATCTCGACCAGCCGTTTCGGATCCTTGGTGAGTCCGACGATCAGTGGGTGCTTGGCTTCGAATACCTCTTCGGGAATCGGACAGCCCGGTACGATCGGAATGTTGGCGGTCTTGATGCCGCGGTTGGCGAGATAGATGCTGGTCGGTGTTTTCGAGGTGCGCGAGACTCCCAATAGAACGACGTCGGCGGTATTCAAATCCCATGTCGATTGGCCGTCGTCGTGACTGAGGACGAAATGCATGGCTTCGATGCGGGAGAAATATTCGGCATCCATTACGTGTTGGCGGCCGGGCCGGGCATGAATTTCGGCTCCGAGATGGGTGCCCAGGGCCGAAACCACATGAGCGAGAATGGAAATGCACGGTACCTGAAGGCGCTGGCACCCGTCCTCCAGGGCGCGACGAATGTCTTCGTTGACCAGCGTATAGAGAACGAAACCGGGATTGTCCTGAAGAGCCGTCAGAATCTCTTTGACCTGATCCTCGGACCGGACCATCGCCCACAAATGTTCGGTCGCCTGAATGTCGTCAAACTGCACGAGGCTGGCTCGGGCGACCGTACTGACCGTTTCACCCGTCGAATCCGATACCAGATGGAGATGAAACGTTTTCATGCATCCCTTCGATCTGTAGATAATCCAGTCCAGCCTGTGGACAAAACACCGAAATTGGCAAAGGCCGAGATTTATGAAACGTTGTTCGAGTTTTTCTGTCCCGTTTGTCGGGCGTGTATAACATTATACGGCGGATCGGAAAATTCGGTTGTGGCGTCGAATGCATTCCCTCTCCGCGCGCTATTCACGTTATCCGGAGAACCAACCCAGTTGTTGGAACAAATTGAAATTCATTTCGTTTTGCCGGGCCTGTACCAATCGATCAACAGCCCGCGCTCCAATGACTGTCAAGCAAGCTCGAATCCTTATTCAAATTGTGGATGAAAACTAATCCCCGATTCCCACCCCACAACAACTACTACAACCTTATCTATATAAATTAGATTGTATGGATGGGAAACGTGACACACCCTGAATAACCGGCAAGATCGGAACACCATGACACCCAACAAGCTTATGCTCCGAGCGTTGAACGGAGAACGTTCCGAACGGCCGCCGTTTTGGTTCATGAGACAGGCCGGCCGGTACCTTCCGGAATACCGAGAGGTTCGCCGGCAAACCGAAAACTTCCTGCAGTTCTGTTACAGTCCGGACCTGGCCGTTGAGGTTACCCTGCAACCGCTTCGGCGCTATCATATGGACGCGGCCATTTTGTTTTCGGACATTCTGGTGATTCCGGACGCGCTTGGGCAATCGATCGATTTTCGTGAAGGCCAGGGGCCGGTTCTCGAACCGGTGCGTACGGCGAGCCAGCTCGACGCGCTGACGATGGCCGGACTCGAGCGGCACCTGGAGCCGGTTTTCGAAACCGTGCGCCGACTTTCCGAGGAAATTCCTCCGCAAACGACACTGATCGGATTCGCCGGTGCCCCCTGGACGGTCGCGGTATACATGGTCGAGGGATCGGGCGGATCGGATTTTTCAACACCGAAACGTTGGGCCGAGGAGGCGCCGGAGGAATTCGGTCGTCTGATCGATCTGCTGATCGAAGCGAGCGTGCTCTACCTGATCCGACAGGTCGAAAACGGCGCCGAGGTCCTGCAACTGTTCGACAGCTGGGCGGGCATTCTCCCCGAACCGCAGTTCCGGCGCTGGGTCGTCGGGCCGACCGTCGAGATCGTCGATCGCCTGCGCCGGGTTCATCCCGATGTTCCGATCATCGGCTTTCCGAGAAACGCCGGACCGCTCTACGAAATCTACGTGCGGGAAACCGGCGTTGACGGTGTTGGTCTCGATTCGACGGTTCCGCTCGATTGGGCCGCCAATACCCTGCAGGCTCATGCCGCTGTTCAGGGCAACCTCGACAACCAGTTGCTGGTAAGCGGCGGCCAGGCCATGGAGAACGAAGTCGTTCGGATTCTCGAGACGTTGTCGAACGGACCGTTCATCTTCAACCTCGGCCACGGCGTATTGCCGGAAACGCCGCCGGAACACGTCGGCCGGGTTGCCGAGCTGGTGCATGGCTGGTCGACCACGAAAGCCTCGGCCCCGATATGACCAGGACCGCCGTCGTTCTCTTCAATCTCGGCGGTCCGGACAGCCTTGAGGCGGTCCGGCCGTTTCTGTTCAATTTATTTAACGATGCGGCCATCATCGGGCTTCCGCAACCGTTCAGGTGGATGGTCGCGCGCTTTATTTCCAGACGCCGGGCGCCGGTGGCGCGGCAGATCTATGGGCAATTGGGAGATAAATCACCGCTGCTGGAACAAACGGAGGCACAGGCAACCGCCCTCGAGAACGAGCTTGCCGGCCTCGGCGAGCTCAAGGTGTTCGTCTGCATGCGCTATTGGCACCCGATGAGCGGTCAAACGGCGGCGGCGGTTGCGGAATATGGGCCCGACCGGATCGTCGCGCTGCCGCTCTACCCGCAGTTCTCGACGACGACGACGGCCTCGTCGCTGGCCGATTGGCGCGGCGCTTCCGCCGTCGCCGGACTGACGGCGCCGCTACGCGCGATATGCTGCTATCCGCTCAACGCCGGCTGGATCGAGGCGCAGGCGGATCTGATCGGCGGCGCCCTACGGAAGGCAGCGGCTTACGGTCAGCCGCGAATTCTGTTTTCGGCCCACGGGCTGCCCGAAAGGATCGTCGCCCGTGGCGACCCCTATCCATCTCAGGTCGAACGCACGGCGGCGGCGGTGATCGACCGGCTGGCGGCGATCGGCATCGCATGGCCTGCGGCCGATTGGTCGGTGTGCTATCAGAGCCGGGTCGGACGCCTGAAGTGGACCGGCCCCTCGATCGAGGAAGAACTGGGACGGGCCGGCGGCGACGGCGTTCCCGTCGTCGTCGTTCCCATCAGTTTCGTCTCCGAGCACTCGGAAACCCTGGTCGAGCTCGACAAGGAATACAGGGAGTTGGCGAAAAGTCTTCATGTACCGGGTTATGTCCGGGTCGCGGCCGTCGGCGTTCATCGGGCGTTCATTCGCGGTCTCGCCGGTTTGGTCCGCGACGCCATCGGCCGCGATCGGGCATTGACCTCGGACGGTGCCGGCGGCACAAGGGAATGCCCGGCCTCGGCCGGTCGATGCCCGTTGCCCGAGAGCGCCTGACGGAGGACGGCCGAATGGTCGAATGGACACAAGCCAATTACGATTGGATCAGGGCACTTCACGTCATCAGCATCATCGCGTGGATGGCCGGACTACTCTATCTGCCGCGGCTGTTCGTCTATCACACCATGGCCGAACCGGGCTCGGCCCAGTCCGAAACCTTCAAGATCATGGAACGCCGGCTGCTGCAGGCTATCATGCACCCGTCGTTGATCGCTTCGCTGCTGACCGGCGGCCTGCTGCTGGCGGCGCTCGGCGAGGCGGCCTGGCAGGCCGGTTGGATGCACCTGAAACTGGCCTGCGTGGTCGGCCTGGTTGGACTACATTTTGCTATGGGCCGGTGGCGGCGCGACTTTGCCGAGGACGCCAACAAGCGTTCGGAGACGTTCTATCGGGTCGTCAACGAAGCACCAACCGTACTGATGATCGCCGCTGTCATCGCCGTCGTCGTCGAACCGTTTTGACGGCTTACCCAACGGCATAACCGGATATTCTTCGTTTGACAGCGCCCGAGCGTTTCGGTAAGTGTGCTTCACATCCCTGTCGAATCTGACACGAACTACCATATCGTTTGATCGCGCGATCGCGCAGTTTCCGGGCCTTCCGCCCGTCTTTACTCCCGTATTGGTTTGACAGAGGACCGAATTCGTGACGCCTCTGTCACCCATTCCGAGACCCGAGCACCGAGCCTATGAACCTCAACGAACTCAAAGCCAAACCGCCGGCCGACCTTCTCGCCTACGCCGAGGAACTGGAAGTCGAAAACGCCAGTTCGCTGCGCAAGCAGGACATGATGTTCGCCATCCTCAAACACCTGGCCGAGGACGACGTGCCGATATTCGGCGACGGCGTCCTCGAGGTCCTGCAGGACGGCTTCGGGTTCCTGCGCAGTCCCGAAGCCAACTACCTTCCCGGTCCCGACGACATCTACGTCTCGCCCAGCCAGATCCGGCGCTTCAGTCTGAGGACCGGCGATACCGTCGAGGGCGAAATCAGAGCGCCGAAGGACGGCGAGCGGTACTTCGCGCTGCTCAAGGTCAACCAGGTCAACTTCGCCAACCCGGAAGACGTTCGCCACCGCATCAACTTCGACAACCTGACGCCGCTCTATCCGGAAGAGCGCCTGGTCATGGAAATCGACGACCCCAAGCTCAAGGACCCGACACACCGGGTTCTCGACCTGATCTGCCCGGTCGGCAAGGGCCAGCGGGCGCTTATCGTGGCGCCGCCGAGGACCGGCAAGACGGTGATGCTGCAGAACATGGCCCACTCGATCGCCGAGAACCATCCTGAATGCTATTTGATCGTGCTGCTGATCGACGAACGTCCCGAGGAGGTCACCGATATGGCGCGTTCGGTGAAGGGCGAGGTGGTGAGCTCGACTTTCGACGAACCGGCCGCCCGCCACGTACAGGTCGCCGAGATGGTCATCTCCAAGGCCAAGCGCCTGGTCGAGCACAAGCGCGACGTCATCATTCTGTTGGATTCGATAACCCGCCTGGCGCGCGCCTACAACACCGTGGTGCCGTCGTCGGGCAAGGTCCTGACCGGCGGTGTCGACGCCAACGCCCTACAGCGCCCGAAACGCTTCTTCGGGGCGGCCCGCAACATCGAGGAAGGCGGCTCCCTGACCATCATCTCGACGGCGCTGATCGATACCGGCTCGCGCATGGACGAGGTCATCTTCGAGGAGTTCAAGGGCACCGGCAACTCGGAAATCATCCTCGATCGCAAGCTCACCGACCGTCGTACCTGGCCCTCGATCGACATCACCAAGTCCGGCACCCGCAAAGAGGAGCTCCTGGTCGAACAGGGCACGCTTTCGAAGATGTGGGTGCTACGGCGTATCCTGATGCCGATGGGCGTCACCGACGCCATGGACTTCCTGTTGGACAAGCTCAAGACCTCGAAGAACAACGACGATTTCTTCGAGTCCATGAACACCTGAAAACGGAACCCCTCGACCGGGGACGCCATTTCGCAGCCGAATCGATTTGCCGGCGGGACGATCAGGGCATCAGCACCGTCGAACCGGTGGTCTTGCGTTCCTCCAGGTCGATCTGCGCCTGCGCCGCCTCAGCCAACGGATACGTCTGCCCGACCGTGATCTCGACCGCGCCTGAGGAAACCACGTCGAACAGATCGCTGGCGCACTCGTCGAGTAGTTGACGATTGCGGGTGTAGGTGGCGAGCGTCGGGCGCTGTATGTAGAGCGAACCTTTGGCGGCGAGGACGCCGGGGTTGAAGTTGGTGATCGGACCAGAGGCGTTGCCGAAAGTGACCAGGGTGCCGGTCGGTTTCAGCGAATCGAGCGATGCGTCCAAAGTGGCCTGACCGACCGAATCGTAAGACGCGGCAACGCCCTCGCCGTCGGTGATCTCCTTGACTCGCGCCGCCACGTCCTCGGTCTTGTATAGGATGGTATGATCGCAGCCGTTGGCCTTGGCGAGCTCGGCCTTGTCGTCGGAGCCGACACAACCGATCACGGTAGCGCCCAGGTGCTTGGCCCACTGCGACAGGATCAATCCGACGCCGCCGGCCGCCGCCATCACCAGAACGGCGTCTCCGGCCTGTACCGGGTATGAGCTCTTCAGCAGATAGCGCGACGTCATTCCCTGCAGCATCATGGCGGCGGCCTTCTGGTCGTCGATGCCGTCGGGCACCTTGACCAGCCGTTCGGTGCTCATGACCCGCTCTTCGGAATAGGCGCCCAGGCCCATGGCGTAGGCGATCCGGTCGCCGGCGGCAAATCCCTCGACCCCGTCGCCGGTCTCCTCGATGACGCCGGCTCCTTCCATGCCCATGGTGATCGGGAACTCGCCCAGAGGATAGAGGCCGGTGCGCTGGTAGATGTCGATAAAGTTGAGTCCGACCGCCGTGTGCTTGAGCCGGACCTGGCCGGGGCCGGGAGCGCCGACCTCGACGTCTTCCCACTTTAGGACCTCCGGCCCGCCGGTCTCGTGAATGCGAATGGCTTTTGTCATGGATCCTCCCCTTGGTGCGGTTGCCGATGGCGGCGGTGTCGTGGACGGTATTGTGAGCCGGCGGCGGCGCCCGGGCAAGCCGGCGCTTTCTCGATTCCGTCAAAACAGTTTTGACGGTTTGAGGGTCTCTCGACTACAAACCCTTGAACGACATCTGCGGCGGTTCGACGCCCTCGAGGCGCAGCAACTGGTGTTTGGTGGCGATGCCCTGACCGCCCGAATAACCGGTCATGTCGCCGTCGGCGCCAATCACCCGGTGGCACGGCAGGACGATCGGGATCGGGTTGCGCCCGCAGGCGCCGCCGACCGGCCGCGCCTTCGAACCGATAGCAGCGGCAATGTCGCCGTAGGTGCGGACGCAGCCATAGGGGATCTTCGCCATCTCGGCCCACACTTCGAGCTGGAAATCAGAGCCGTCGGGCGCCAACGGCAAATCGAACTGGCGAAGACGGCCGTCAAAATAGGCGTTCAGTTGATCACGCGCCGCCGCCAGCAGCGGTCCGCCCTCCGATTCGGGCGCCGTCCCCCACTCGATGGCAACCAGCACGCCCTCTTCCTCGAACAGGCTCAAATGGCCGACCGGGGTGTTCATGGACAGGTGCGCCATGGCTCGGGTTCCGAATCCGGCTCAGGGCGCCTCCAGCCGGGATCTAAGTTCGGCCGCCTCCGTAATCGGCAGGCCGCACACGGCGCCCCTGCAAATATAGGCCGCCGGCCGGCCGTCGACCAAGCCCTTCCCGTGGGCCGGATGACCTTGCGGCAGGCGGTCCTCGGCATCGATCAGGGTGACGACACGGTTGGCGGGCCTGGATTGGAAGACGACGCGACGCAACGCCTCGGTTTCTTTTTCGGAGCCGTCGCCAACCACGACCACCTGTAGGGCGCTTTCCAACAGTTCGTAGCCGCAAAGCAAAGTTAGATGATTCGCCGATTGCATGGTCTCGACCGGCGTCAAAGCCCGGAACAGCGCCTCGGCACGGCTCCGATAGGCAGCCTTGCCCGTAATATAGTGGAGCCGGGTCAGAACCTCGCCCATGGTCCCGTTACCCGGCGGCGTGGCGTTGTCTTGTGCGGTCTTGGGACGGGCGATGACGTCGTCGGTATCGTCGGCAACCAAAAAATATCCGCCGCCGTCTTCGTCCCAGTAATGACGATCGACGACCTCGACCCAGGCCTCGGCACGCGCCAGATACTCGGCCTCGCCGCTGATTTCGAACAGAGCGATAGCGGCTCGCGCCATGTTGGCGTAGTCGTCGAGGACGGCAGGATGGTCGGCCCGACCTTCGCACCAGGCGTGATGGAGCCGTTCTTCGTCGCTCAAACGCTCGACGACGAAATCGAAAGCTGCGATCGCTTCGTCGAGCCAGCCGTCTTCGTCGAAGACGGCGGCAGCACGGGCAAGCGCTGCGATCATCAGGCCGTTCCAATCGGCCAGAACCTTGTTGTCGCGGGCAGGTGGGACGCGCTTGGCGCGCTCCTCGAACAGACGTGCCCGGAGGACGGCAAGGTCGGCCTCGGCCTCGTCGCCGCCGAGCTCAGGGGCGCGAGAGCGGTTGAGGATGCACTTGCCCTCCCAGTTGCCGCCGGAAGACACGTCGTAGGCCTGCTTGAAGCGCTTCGATTTGGCTCCGAGGACACGGTCGATTTCCGCTTCCGTCCACACGTAGAACCGGCCTTCTTCGCCCTCGCTGTCGGCGTCGAAGGCGCTGACGAAAGCGCCGGATGCGGTGCCAGCGGCGCGCATCTCACGCAGCGCCCAGTCCACGGTTTCCCGGATCCGCGCCTCGTAGAGCGACGAACGGGTGTCCAGCCAGACCGCGGTCAGCAACTCGATCAGACAGGCGTTGTCGTAGAGCATCTTCTCGAAGTGAGGCGCCAGCCAGACCTCGTCGGTCGAATAGCGTGCGAAGCCGCCGCCGAGATGATCGTAGATGCCGCCCTGGCAGATGTGGTCCAGCGTGGTGACGACGGAGGCGCGGTATTGGCCTGTGCCGGACCGCAGATAGGCCCGCCACAGGAACTGAAATAGAGCCGGTTGCGGGAACTTCGGCGCGCCTTGGGTACCGCCGTGGATGTGGTCGATCAATCCGTTGATTTGGGAGGCGATCTCGTCGAGCTTGTCGAAATCGAGCAAGCCGCCGCCGTCCGGCTTCGACAGCCGGGCCAGGCCGTCGCGCAGAGCCCGGGCGTTCTCCGCCACCTTGTCGCCCCGGCTGCGATAGACTTCGGCCAAGGTTTTCAGGATATCGGGAAAAGCCGGACGGCCGTATCGGGGCTCGGATGGAAAGTAGGTGCCGCCCCAGAAGGGATCGCCGTCAGGGGTGAGGAACATGGTCAGAGGCCAGCCGCCGTGCTCACCCATCATCGCCAGCGCCGATTGATAAATGGCGTCGACGTCGGGGCGCTCCTCGCGGTCGACCTTGATGTTGACGAACAGTTCGTTCATTAGACCGGCGATGGCTGGTTCCTCGAAGCTCTCGTGCGCCATAACATGGCACCAATGACAGGCGGCGTAGCCGATCGACAGCAGGACGGGTTTGTTCTCGGACCTGGCGATCGTGAACGCGTCCGTGCTCCACGGCCGCCAGTGTACCGGGTTGTCCTTGTGTTGGAGAAGATAGGGGCTCGTTGCTTCGGCCAGGAAATTTCGTGTCATCGGCGAACCCATCGGTCAACAAAATAGAACAGCCTACGGGGCCCGTTGCACAGCGTCTCCCGCTCGCTTAGTTTGGGATCGGTTACCGGGAAAACAACAACTTTCTTTTTACCCAGCGGCCGGCCGTCCGATGGGGATCGGGAGCTAACAGGATGAAGATCAGGTTCGATATCGACTGCACGCCCGAGGAAGCGCGAAGGTTCTTGGGCCTCCCCGACGTGACGCCGCTCAACGATGCAATGATGGGAGATGTCGAAACCCGGCTGAGGGAGGGCCTCGCCGCCATCGATCCGGAGGTACTGATGAAAACCTGGATGCCGGCCGGAATTCAGGGTTTCGAGCAGATCCAAAAGGCCTTTTGGTCGCAGTTCGGCCAAGGCCAGGCCGCGGCCGACGACGATAAGGACGATTGAACGCCGTGATCGACACGCCCGCCGACCCGGAACTGTTCTACAAACGCCATGTCTTTTTCTGCGTCAACCAACGCGACGCCGACCATCCGCGCGGCTGTTGCCTGGCCAAGGGATCGCAGGAACTTCGCGATCATATGAAAGCGCGGGCCAAGGAAATGGGATTGAAACGGGTCCGAATCAATGCGTCGGGGTGCCTCGACCGCTGTGAGCTCGGACCGACCGTCGTCATCTATCCCGAGGGCGTCTGGTACCGCTGCCAGACCAAGGAGGACGTCGAGGAAGTGCTGACCGTCCATGTTCGCGACGGCGGCCGAGTCGAGCGCCTGATGCTCGGCCCGAAGGACGTCCCCGGCGCCACCTAGTCGCCAACGAAGTCTCGAAGCGCGAAAACCCGATGCAGCCCGGCACCATATACGCTCTTGCCAGCGGCGCCGGACCGGCTGGAATCGCCGTCGTCCGTCTTTCCGGACCCGAATCGAAAACGGCGCTTGAGGCCTTGTGCGCATCCGTGCCGCCGCCGCGCCGCGCCACACGGGTCGAAATCAGGGACCCGGCCGGTGGCGAGAAACTCGACGACGGCCTGGCGCTATGGTTTCCGGGTCCAGCCAGCTTTACCGGCGAGGACACGGTCGAACTGCACGTACACGGCGGCCGGGCGGTCGTCGACGGCGTGCTGGCGGCGCTCGGCGCCCAACCCGGACTGCGGCTGGCCGAACCGGGAGAGTTTACCCGGCGCGCCTTCGAGAACGGCAAGATGGACCTGACCGCGGCCGAGGGCTTGGCCGACCTTGTCGCCGCCGAGACCGCCGCCCAGCGCCGCCAGGCGCTCAGGCAGTTGGGCGGCGAATTGGCCGAGCTTTATGAATCGTGGCGCGATCGCTTGATCCACGGGCTGGCCCACCTGGAGGCGACCATCGACTTTTCCGACGAGGACTTGCCGGAAAGGCTGGCCGACGAGGTCTTTCGGAACTTGGCGGGGCTCGCGACCGAGATCGCCGCCCACCTGGCCGATAATCGCCGCGGCGAGCGGCTGCGCGACGGCATACACGTGGCCATCGTCGGGCCGCCCAACGTCGGCAAGTCGAGCCTACTCAACCTGCTGGCCAGGCGCGATGCGGCGATCGTCTCGGAAACGGCCGGCACCACCCGCGACGTCATCGAGGTCCACCTCGATATCGGCGGCTATCCGCTGGTGGTGGCCGACACGGCGGGTCTACGCGAGAGCGCCGACGACATCGAGCGCGAGGGCGTGCGGCGGGCGCGCCTGCGGGCCGAGGACGCCGACTTGAGGCTGATCCTGATCGATGCCGCCGCTTGGCCGGAAATCGACCCGGCTGCCGCCGATCTGATCGATCAGGAGTCGCTTCTCGTCATCAACAAAGTCGACCTGGTTGCACCGAAACAGCCGTTGAGCATCGGCGCCATCGAAGCGCTGCCGATCTCCGCCGTCACCGGCGACGGGATCGAGGCTTTGCTGGCGGTCTTGGGCGCGCGCCTGACCGAACGCATCGGCGACGCCGCCCAGCCGGCCCTGACCCGGGCCCGTCACCGCGAAGCGCTCGAGGATTGCCGCCATAGCCTGCAACGGGCGCTAAGCGCCGCCGAGCGATCGGACAGACCGGAACTGGTGGCCGAGGACTTGCGGCTGGCGGCGCGGGCGCTGGGGCGCATCACCGGCCGCGTCGATGTCGAGGATCTGCTCGACGTCATCTTCCGGGATTTCTGTATCGGCAAGTGATCGGTTCTTGAGGTGTTTCACGTGAAACACACGGAATCGTACCGGTTTGACTTGCCCCGTGCCGGTCCCTAAATTCGCGCCATGAATTCGCCGGGCACCTCCTTTGACGTCATCGTCGTCGGCGGCGGCCACGCCGGCACCGAGGCCGCCGCCGCCGCCGCCAGGTTCGGCGCGCGGACGCTGTTGCTGACGCACCGCCTAGACACCATCGGCGAGATGTCGTGCAATCCGGCCATCGGCGGCCTCGCCAAGGGCCAGTTGGTGCGCGAGGTCGATGCCCTGGACGGCATCATGGGCCGGGCCACCGACGAGGGCGGCATCCAGTTTCGCGTCCTCAACAAAAGCAAGGGGCCGGCCGTTCGCGGGCCGCGCGCCCAGGCCGACCGGCGCCTCTACAAGGAGGCCGTTCAGCGCCTGCTCGCCGCCCAGCCGGGGCTGGAGATCCGCGCCGCCGCCGTCGACGACCTGACGTTCGACCGGGCCGGCGCCGTCAGCGGTGTCAGAACGGCCGCCGGCGAGACCGTCGGCGCCGGCGCCGTGGTGGTGACGACCGGGACCTTCCTGCGCGGCCTCATCCATATCGGCGACACCCGCATTCCGGCCGGCCGGATCGGCGACAAGCCGGCGGTCGGGCTGTCGTATACCTTCAAGCGCCTCGGCTTCCGCCTCGGTCGCCTGAAAACGGGAACGCCGCCGCGCCTCGATGGCCGCACCATCGACTACGCCGGCCTCGAGATGCAGCCCGGGGACGATCCGCCGCAGCCGTTTTCGACCCTGACCGAAGCGATCACCACGCCGCAGACCGCCTGTCACATTACCGGTACAACACCCGAAACCCACCGTCTGGTTTCGGGGAACCTGCATCTGTCGTCGATGTATTCGGGCCGGATAACCGGCACCGGGCCCCGCTACTGTCCGTCGATCGAGGACAAGGTGGTGCGCTTCGAGGAGCGGCCGCGCCATCAGATCTTCCTGGAGCCCGAAGGCCTCGACGACCCGACCGTCTATCCCAACGGCATTTCGACCTCGTTGCCCAAGGACGTGCAGATCGACATGCTGAAAACCATACCCGGTCTGGAGCGGGCCGAAATGCTGCGGCCCGGTTACGCCATCGAGTACGATTTCGTCGATCCCAGGGAGCTCGAACCGAGCCTGCAGGCGCGCCGCGCGCCGCGCCTCTATCTGGCCGGCCAGATCAACGGTACCACCGGATACGAAGAGGCCGCCGCCCAGGGCCTGATGGCCGGCCTCAACGCGGCCTGCGCCGTGGCCGGGGATTCATGTTTCGTGCTCGACCGCGCCGACGCCTATATCGGCGTGATGATCGACGACCTGGTCACGCTCGGCACCAGCGAGCCCTACCGGATGTTCACCTCGCGGGCCGAATACCGACTTTCGCTCAGGGCCGACAACGCCGATCAGCGGCTGACCGAAAAGGGCGCCGCTGCCGGTTGTGTCGGCGCCCGGCGGCTGGCCGCCTACCGCGCCAAGGCCGCGGCACTTGCTCGGGCCCGCCACGCCCTCGACGGCCTCGTCGCCTCGCCGAGCGAGCTGGCGGCACACGGGCTCGCCGTCAACCAGGACGGCGTCAAGCGCCATGCCATGCAGATCTTGTCCTACCCCGACGTGACTTTCGGAGAGCTTGTCGAAATGTGGCCGGAACTGGCTGCAACGGCGCCGGAGGTCGCCGCTCAACTCGAGATCGAGGCGGCCTACGCCGGATACCTCGGGCGCCAGGACGCCGACATCAGGGCGTTTCGCCGCGACGAGGCGCTGCAGATCCCGGGCGATCTGGACTTCGGATCGATCCCTGGGCTTTCCAACGAGGTGCGCGACAAGCTCGCCGAAGCCCGACCGGCCACGCTGGGCGCGGCGGCGCGGATTTCCGGCGTTACCCCAGCGGCATTGACGGCGCTGCTCGGGTTCGTGCGCCGCTGCGATCGACGCTTGAGCGCCTGACTCCGGCTCAAAATGGGGCCTGTTTCACGTGAAACAATCACCTGCCCCACCTTCCCGACTGCCACCCACCGGATTTCAGGACGCTACCGGAATATCCTCGGCGCTGGTCGACAGGTTCGCGGTATACGCCGAGCTCCTGTGCAAATGGCAGAAAAAGATCAATCTGGTGAGCCCGGCGACGGTGCCAGACCTATGGCGGCGCCACTTCCTGGATTCGGCTCAGCTCTTTCCTCTTATTCCGCCTGGGGCCGGAACTCTGGCCGACCTAGGCAGCGGCGCCGGCTTCCCGGGATTGGTTTTGGCTCTGCTGATCTCCGAAAAGGGCGGCCCCGATGTGCGTCTGATCGAGGCGAACCGCAGGAAGGCGGCATTTCTGGAAGAGGTGGCCCGGGAGACTGAAACTACGGTCGTTGTTGAAAAACGAAGAATCGAATCCCTTCACGACGTGAAATTCGAAATTGTCACGGCACGCGGGTGCGCTCCTCTAGAGAGACTCCTTCCTCTCGCGGTTCCGATTCTGGCATCCGGGGGGATTTGCCTTTTTCTGAAGGGCCAAAAAGTCGATCAGGAATTGACGGAATCGCAAAAAACATGGAAAATGCAGATTGAGCGCATCCCGAGTCAGACTAGCGACTCCGGAGTGATCTTAAAGCTGAAGGGTCTGTCACAACGCCATGAGCTCTGAGACCAGTCTCAACCTGAACGGCCACACCCGGATCATTGCCATAGCGAATCAAAAGGGTGGGGTCGGCAAGACGACGACCGCTATCAATCTCGGAACCGCTCTGGCCGCCATCCACCAGAGGGTCCTGATCATCGACCTCGACCCGCAAGGTAACGCCAGTACCGGACTCGGGATATCGCGGCGCGACCGCGAGGTCAATTCCTACCAGGTTCTGATCGAGACCTGCAGCGTTCTCGACGCCATCAAGGAAACGGCCATCCCCGGTCTCGACATCGTGCCGTCCGGCGTCGACCTGTACGGCGCCGAGATCGAACTCGTCGAGGTGATGCGCCGCGAGTTCCGACTGAAGGAGGCGCTGACGCTCGGCGCCGGCGCCTATGACTATATCTTGATCGACTGTCCGCCGGCCTTGGGCTTGCTGACCACCAACGCCCTGGTCGCGGCGCAGGCCGTGTTGGTGCCGCTGCAGTGCGAGTTCTACGCGCTCGAAGGCATCAGCCAGTTGGTCAAGACCATTGAACGCGTCAAGCGCACCCTCAATCCGGGGCTCGATATCCAGGGCATCGTGCTGACCATGCACGACCGCCGCAACAACTTGTCCGAACTGGTTGCCGACGATGTCCGCGAGTACTTCGGCGACAAAGTTTACCGAACCGTCATCCCCAGGAACGTTCGCGTTTCCGAAGCGCCGTCGCACGGCCGTCCGGTCCTCGTCTACGACACCCACTGTGCGGGGTCTCAGGCCTACCTGAACCTGGCCGGCGAGGTGATCAGCCGAGAACGCCGGGTGACGGCCTGATGGCGGCTAAAAAGACCAACCTCGGCAAAGGCCTGTCGGCGCTGCTCGGCGACGACGCCGGCGATGACGGCGACATCGAGGCAGGCAGGTCCCGTGCCGCCCGGACGGTCGCCATCGAGTTTCTTCACCCCGGCAAGTACCAACCACGCCAGACCATGGACGAAGCCCCTATCGAGGAGCTTTCCCAATCGATCCGAGACAAGGGCGTCTTGCAGCCGCTCTTGGTCCGCCGCCACCCCGACGATGCAGGCGCCTATGAGATTATCGCTGGCGAACGCCGCTGGCGGGCCGCCCAACTGGCCGGCCTCCATGAGGTGCCGGTCATCGTCAAGGACCTTTCCGACAACGAGGCGCTCGAGGTGGCGCTGGTCGAGAACCTGCAACGCGAAGACCTGTCGGCCCTCGAAGAGGCGGCCGGCTACCAACGCCTGATCGACGAGTTCGAGCATACCCAGGAGGCTCTAGCCCGGGTCATCGGCAAGAGCCGTTCGCACGTCGCCAACATGCTGCGTCTGCTCGGCCTGCCCGACTCCGTCAAGGCCATGCTGGATAGCGGCGAACTGACGGTCGGCCATGCCCGTACCCTACTCGCCGCCACCGACCCGCTTCCGTTGGCCAAACGCATTGCCTCGGAAGGCCTGACCGTCCGCCAGACCGAACGGATGGTGCGCAAGCAAGCCAAAGGGTCCGGCGCAACGTCGACCAAGCCTGCGAAAAGCCCCGACACCCTTGCCCTGGAGCGCGACCTGACAGACCGCCTCGGTCTTAAGGTGACGATCAGCGATCGCGACGGCAAAGGCACGCTCAACATACGCTACACATCATTGGATCAGCTCGACGACCTGATCGCCCGGCTCGGCGCCGGACCGGCAATACCCACACCGCCAAAAACGGAACAACCGCCGCCGCCGGCGCCGACCAACGGACCGCCGGTCCCGAAGGCTGCCGTCGCGAGCCCAAAGCCGGCCAAATCGGCGGACAAGCTGGAAGTCAGCCTGGCCCCGATCGCCGCAAAAACATCCCCTTAAATCAATAAGTTAGACGCCGCCAAACAGGGCGGCGCCGAGGCCGGTTCAGCGTCGAGCTCGACCCGCCTCCCTTTTCGAGCTGCCCGCCCGCGCGCCCTGTGCGATACGAACCAACGCGCGGCTGCATATGGCGGCAACCGGCATGCCGGTCGACTTGCAGTCGATCTCCGTCTCCACCAGAAGATCCAACGCACGGCCAAGCCTGTCAGGCGGCCAATTCCCAACCTGACATCGAAAACGGTTCTTGAATTTGTAGAAGACCGGCGGACGCAGCTCGG
This sequence comes from uncultured Thalassospiraceae bacterium, assembly GCA_964344215.1. GTDB lineage: Bacteria > Pseudomonadota > Alphaproteobacteria > Rhodospirillales > Casp-alpha2 > CAYFMP01. The sequence continues at coordinate 35,991 of CAYFMP010000027.1, forward strand.
CCATGGCGCCGTCGACGGTCTCTCCCTCCGTCAAGCGCCTCGCCACCAGATGGAGTCGTTGCAGGTGCCTCTGTACGGCCCGCAGTATTCCGACCGCCTGCATGCCCTCGGCGTAGGCACGCTCAAGCGCGCCATCGAGCGCGCCCTGATCGCCATCACCGACCGCGAAGGCGACGTCGTCCAGCGAAACGGCGCCGCTGTCGCCAATGCCGGCGACGGCGTCGTCGAGGGCCACCGTAGCGGACCCGCCATCGCCCCCCGACACGTAAAGCGCCAGCTTGGCGAGCTCGGAACGGACAACAAGGCGGTCGCCGCCTAGACGGCTGCAAAGGAAAGCAACGGCCTCCGGCGTGGCGTTAAGGCCATGCTCCTTAAGAGCGCTCAGGATGACACCCTCGAGCCCCGACCCCTCATCCGGGTAACATCCCAACGCCGCCGCATTCTTGGCCGACTCGAAAGCCTTGCGCAGCGACGACCGGCTCGAAAGCTCGCCCGCCTCGACGACCACCAGGCTGGCATCGTCGGACGAGGATATGAAATCCTTGAACAGACCGCTCAACACGTCGGTCGAGTCGCGGACCCAAACCGCCCGGGCTCCCCCGGTCAACGAAAGAGCCGAGGCCTCGTCGCGCAGAAGCGAAGGGTTTTCCTTGAGTTGGGCGCCGGTGAGCTCGGATACCCTGAACGGATCGGTGGGGTCGTCGGCCGAAGACCGCACCAGCTTTTCAGCCGACTCGCTGACCAGTCCGCGATCCGGCCCGAACACCAGGACGGCGCGGATTTCCGGTCCGGGCCGGTGCAGGAAGGAATCGCGCTGGTGGCCGGATATCTTCAAGGCAATCCCAAATTCCCGTTCACCGGCGGACGCTCGAAATAGGCGCCCAGCCTGATCCGAATGTCCTCGCTCAATTCCTTAAGGGCGCGTTTGCGGGCGTCCTTCTCGGCGGCCAGGGTGGCGAACTCCGAATCCAGTATGTTGTAGCTGACGATGATCCGGCTTATCGCGCCGTAGAGCGTCTGGCCGCCGGCCGCCGACCTCAGAACGAAATTCACGCTCAAAGTCAAATTGGCCCGCGTCGCCAGGGCCGTCTTCCTGACCGCCAGGGAGGCTTTGGATTCGCGCAATGTGGCGCTAAGCCTATACCGCGGTCGAGCCGCCCTGCCTTGTGGATGGAGGGCATGTTCCAGGTGATTCCGAAGGATCTGGCCGCTACGGTCCTGCATGGCGGCGACCTCGATCAAGGCAAATTCCCGCCGTGTATCGCCGGTTTCCCTGGTGCCGTAAAGCGGCCGGAATCCACAGGCGCCCAGTGTCACAAGCGCGACAATCACGATAACGGACCTAGACAACCACATTGATAATCCTGTTCGGCACGACGATCACCTTGCGGGCCGGCTTGTCTCCCATCGAGGCGATTACGTTATCGAGCTCGAGCGCGGCGCTCTCCGCCATCTGCTGATCGCAGTCCTTCGGCAGGTCGACGGTGCCGCGCAGCTTGCCGTTGACCTGAACGGCGATGGTCACGCTCTCGTCTACCAGCAGCGACGGATCGAATTCGGGCCACGCCGTATCGGCGAGCAGAATATCATGCCCAAGCATTTGCCACAGGGCCTCGCCGAGATGCGGCATCATCGGCCCGATCAGCCTTACCACCACCTCCAAGCCCTCGCGCATGACCCAGTCGGCGCCGCCCTCGGCCGGGTCGACGGCGTCGAGCGCGTTGGTTAGTTCGCGAACGCGGGCAACCGCTTTGTTGAAACGAAAACGGTCGAGATCGTCGGAAACGGCGGCAACGGTCTTGTGTATGGCGCGATGAATTTCGTCGAGCCGCCCCGAAAGCACGTCCGGTCTTGCGGCGCCGACCTCGGCGAGTGGCACGGCCGGCTCGTCGATCATCCGCCACAACCGGTTGACATAGCGCCAGGCGCCCTCGATACCGGCCTCGGTCCAATCGAGATCGCGATCCGGCGGACTGTCGGAAAGCATGAAAAGACGCGCCGTATCGGCCCCGTAGGCCGCGATGATCTCCTCCGGATCGACGACGTTCTTCCTGGACTTGCTCATCTTCTCGGTCCGCCCGACCCGCGCCGGCTTGCCGCTGCTCCGGACCCGGAAACCGCCTTTGCCGTCGGCCTCGACATCGTCCGGCAGCAGCCAATTGCCGTCCTCGTCGCGATAGGTGGCGTGACAGACCATGCCCTGGGTCTGCAGACCGGCAAACGGTTCGTCTATCCCCAAGTAGCCGCACTGCCTGAGAGCCCGCGTAAAGAACCGGGAATACAGAAGGTGCAGGACGGCGTGCTCGATTCCGCCGATGTACTGGTCGACCGGCAGCCAATAATCAGCCGCTTCGCGGGCAAACGCCTGATCGGCCGAGGGCGAGCAGAAACGCGCGAAATACCACGACGATTCGAAGAACGTATCGAAGGTATCGGTCTCGCGAACCGCCGGTTCGCCGCAGCTCGGACAAGGAACGTCTTTCCACGCCGGATGCCGCTCGAGCGGATTGCCCGGCTCGTCGAAGTCGACGTCGTCCGGCAAAGACACCGGAAGGTCCTCCTCAGGGACGGGCACGACGCCGCAGCGCTGACAGTGGATCATCGGAATGGGACAACCCCAATATCGTTGCCTGGAAACGCCCCAGTCGCGCAACCGGAACTGTACGGTCCGCCGGCCCCGGCCCTCGGCCTCGAGCCGATCGGCGACGGCGGCCTTGGCCTCGTCGACCGACATGCCGTCGATGAAGTCCGAGTTCACCATGACGCCGTCGCCCAGGTAGGCCTCGTCGTCGATCGTGAAGGCGGCCGGGTCGGCATCCTTCGGCGCCACCACCGGGAACACCTCGAGGCCGTATTTGCGCGAAAAGTCGAGGTCGCGTTGGTCGTGGCCGGGACAGCCGAAGATCGCCCCGGTGCCGTACTCCATGAGCACGAAATTGGCGACGAAAATAGGCAATTCCTTACCTTCGATGAACGGGTGCAGAGCCCTGAGCCCGGTATCCAAGCCTTTCTTCTCGGCCATCTCAATGGCGGCTTCGCTGGTTCCCAGCCGATTGCACTCGGCCACGAAATCTATCAATTCGGGGCTGGATCCAGCCAACTCGAGGGCCAACGGATGATTGGCGGCAAGCGCGCAAAATGTCGCCCCGAAAAGGGTGTCGTGTCGCGTCGTATAGACGGTCAGCTTGTCGTCACGCCCCTTCAGGTCGAATCGGATATGGGCGCCCTCCGAACGACCGATCCAATTCTCCTGCATCAACCGGACCCGATCCGGCCATCTCTCGAGCGTGCCAAGATCGGACAGGAGCTCGTCGGCGAACGCCGTGATCTTGAGGAACCATTGCGAGAGTTGACGTTTTTCGACTTCGACGCCCGACCGCCAGCCCTTGCCGTCGATGACCTGTTCGTTGGCGAGGACGGTGTTCTCGACCGGGTCCCAGTTGACCCATGATTCCTTCCGGTAGGCCAGCCCCTCCCTGAAGAAGTCGAGAAACATCTTTTGTTCGTGGCGGTAATAGTCCGGATCGCAGGTCGCGATCTCGCGCGACCAGTCGTAGGCCAGCCCCATCGACTTCAGTTGCCGGCGCATAGTGGAGATGTTTTCCTTCGTCCATACGGCGGGATGGGAGTTGGCCTCGATAGCAGCGTTCTCCGCCGGCAGGCCGAAGGCATCCCAGCCCATCGGATGAAGAACGTTAAAGCCGCGGGCCCGTTTGTAACGGGCCAACAGATCGCCGAGCGTATAGTTGCGGACGTGTCCCATGTGAATCCGCCCCGACGGATACGGGAACATCTCCAACACGTAATATTTCGGCCCTTCCGCCTCTTCGTCGACTCGAAAACACTCCCGCTCTTCCCACACGGCCTGCCACTTGGCTTCGTTTTCCTTGAAGTTGTAGCGTGTCATGACATCCGATCGTTCGTTATCCGGAAATGAGTCCGAGGCCGATGGTGGGAAGGGGATCGGATAAACGCTTCCCGCCGCAAACACACCATCCATCCACGGGTAAAAAGATTTCCTATTGTTGAAGGGTAGCGTTTCGCAACTGCCGAGCCCGCGTCAATATGGCGTCCTCGATCTTGACCTGCGTTTCGTTGGGAACGCCGGCGTCTTGCCACGATCCATCGGTCGACTTGACCTGCCGAAAGACCGCGACCCGGACACCATCGGCGCGAAGCGTCCTTCCGAGAATGTAGATATTGAGCTTGAAACGCTCGCTGGGCGAATCCGTCGCCGTATGCCAATCGGTGATGATCACACCGCCGAACGGATCGGCGGAATTGACCGGCATGAAGGAAATGGTATCGAGCGATGCCCGCCACAGGAAGCTGTTGACGCCCAGGCGGCCGCCGCCGTCGCCCGTGTTTTCCGTATTGAACAGCAACAGCCCGCCTTCACCGAATATGGTTTTGCGCTTGCTGTAATCGGTATCGACGCCCTCGTCCTTGTCGTCCGCCGAATCGTACCCCTCGAGAGCGCCCTCGTAGGCTTCGCAGCCGGACACGGCTAGCGCCACGACGACGACCCATGCTCCCAGGAACTTTCGCGAAGCCCGCATAACATTCCGCTCCAAACCATCCGGCCCCGGCCCAAAAGCAGCCGATTCCGACCGGGCCGGTATTACTATACTAAACGCCAGGAATCCGCCAGACCAGCCCCATACACGGACGACAACGGCCCGCCCTCGACCAGGTCAAGAATCGCCGCCGCGCTGAAAGCCACCGATGCCGGCAATCCCGCGGATCGGGCTGTTTTTCAGGCGCCGGGCCGTTTCCGCCCGAATACCGCCAAGCGCGTAAATCGGCACCGGGCTGTCGCGGCACAGCGCCGCAAAACGGAGCGGCCCGAGAGGCGTCACATCCGGATGGCTTTCGGTGGCGAACACAGGCGACAGAAGCACGGCGTCGACTCCTGCCCGATGAGCGGTTTCGATGGCGGCTCGGGAATGGGCCGCCGCCGTCACCAACCAGTTTTGTCGCCGCCAAAGACGCCACTGGCGCGTTGCGTTCCGGACCATTTCCTCCGGCAGGTGAAACCCCGAGGCTCGAACCGAAACCGCCAACCGCGGATCTCCCGCCACCAACACCGGGATCCGGCGACGGCGGCAGGCCTCAACCAGCCGGTGGGCGATCTCGCGACGATCGGGATCGAGGTAGTGGCGGTATATGAGGGCCGTGCCCGGCGGCAGGCCTTCGGCAAAGCCGAGCGGGTCGGGCGTGCGCGTCGAATCGGTCATCGCTATTCTATGAGGCCACCGCCCGCCGGGCCATGTCGGCGCCGGCAAATTGAGCCCCGAGCTCGGGTCTGGTAGGGTCGGCATCATTCTTCCCGATCGAGTCATTCCCGTTAGTCCCCAAGGTAAATCACATGAACGACGAGACGGATATCGCAAAAAACCTGTCCGCCGTCGAGGCGCGCATCGCCTCCGCCGCAAACGCCGCCGGCCGCGAGCCCGGCGACGTCACCCTGGTCGCCGTCGGAAAGTCCCATTCCGCCGCCCGCGTGCACGCGGCTCTGGAGGCGGGCCACCGAACGTTTGGCGAGAACCGGGTGCAGGAGGCCGAGGACAAGTGGCCGGCGCTCAAGGAGTCGTTTCCCGACTCGCGACTGCATCTGATCGGCCCCCTGCAAACCAACAAAGTACGCCGCGCGATCGAGTTGTTCGATGTCGTCGAAACCCTCGACCGGCCGAAGCTGGCCCGTGCCCTGGCACGGGCCATGGAATCGAGTGGCCGGCGGCTCGAATGCTTCGTTCAAGTCAATACCGGAGAGGAAAGCCAAAAAGCGGGCGTATCTCCCACCGACGCCGACGCCTTCATCGCCGAATGCCGCGACCGGTTCGGACTTCCGATCGTCGGTTTGATGTGCATTCCACCGATCGACGACGAGCCGTCGTTGCATTTCGCGCTGCTCAAGAAGATCGCCGAACGCAACGGCCTGGCAGGACTGAGCATGGGAATGACCGCCGATTTCGAGATCGCGGTCCGGTTCGGCGCCACCCACGTGCGGGTTGGAACCGCCGTATTCGGCGAGAGGCCGCCGTTCAGGCCGGACCCGGCGTAATCCGTATCAGGGTCGAAGGACAGCATCCCTCGACCACTTCGAGCAGGTCGTCGAGGGCCAGGGCCACGCAGCCTTCGGTCGGCGCGTAATCGGTCCGCGCCACATGAAGAAAGATGGCGCTGCCCAGGCCCGGAACGAGCGGGGCGTCGTTGTAGCCGATCTCGACAATGACGTCGTAAATGGCGTCGTCGCGCCACAGCTTTTCATGGCTGGCCGGGTGCGGCAGTTCGACGAGGCGGTTGTAGGCGGGGTCCTCGGGCTCGTCGCACCAACCGTCCGCAGGGCGTAGCTCGCGTATCGGCAGACCCGAGCGGGGCCGCTCCAGGCGGTCCGGACGATAGTGAACGCGCCGCAGGGGAAACGCCCCGATCGGTGTTATCCCGTCGCCCTCGCGGGTCTTGACGCCGATCGAACCCCGGCCGACGGCGCAACGGAATTGCCGACCTTGCCAATCGAGAACATCCGGCGGCCATACTTTGATGTCCATCGGGCGGTTGTGCTCCGCTCACGCGGGGTTGGGGTCAGTTGACGATATTGACATGCTTTGGCGCGCTGTCCGTGCGACCATCGGGGCTTATCTGATACCCGGTGAGGCCGCTCAACATGGCCTCCGTGAACCAGCCGCCCTCGACGGCGGCGGCGCCCGGAACCGAGGCCGGGTTCCTGGCCGGCTCGTCGCTTGCAAAGAGGGAGCCCGGATTGGCGCGATAGGCGGCGGCCGCCGTCTCGAGGCGCTGCTTACGCACGGCCAGGGCGCGGGCAATGCGGCGATCGGCCTCGGCCAGAATCTCGTCGCCGCTGGGGTTGTCCGAAAACGCTTCGAGCGGTGCGGTCGCCGGTGCTGCCGGCGCCGGATTCGATGCCGTCGCCGCAGCGGAGTTCTGTCGACCGGCAGCGGCGGTGGACTGCAGGGTTTCGGCCGCCCACGCCGATACCGGATCGAACGCCATGGCCCGGCTCGGTTGAGAGGGCCGGCCGCCTTGTCTTTGGGCCAGCTCGCTGCGGTAGGCGAGTTCGGCCCGGGCCCAGGCGGTGACAGGGTCCTCGGCGTCGGTCCCCGCCGCGTTCGGCGTCCGGCTGGTGATGCCGAGGGTCAGGGCGTCGTCCTCGACCTCGGCTTGCGCCGTCTTGGTGACGGGTGCGTCGTCGTCGGTGAAGTAGGCGACCATGTGCTCGCCCATGTCTTTTCCCGTGGTTTCCTCGATGACGACATTAGCGACGGCGACGGCGGCGCCGATCGGGCCGAAGTAAAGGGTGCTTCCGGCAACCCGTGAGGCGGGATCTAGGGTGTCGCCGGTGAGCTCCCGGTACATGGTGCCGACGAGCGGTATATGATGGAGCGGGTTGACGATGTCGATCAGGTCGAAAAACGTCAGTCCGTCCTCGCCAAAAGGCTGAAATCCGCCTTCGGGGCTCTCATCCGTGGTCAATGCCAATGCGTCGTCGGTTCCGGCCGACACCGCGGTGCGCTCGACGGCAGTCCGCCATGGGGTTTCCGTGGGTACGATTGAGGTCATTTGATCTGTTTCCCGTTCTAGAGTTTAGGGAAGCCCACGCAAGCGCCATGCCAGATAAAAATAACGGAAAATCAGTTGGTTAGGCGGCCTCAATAAGAGTCGCAACAGGGATTCTTCGGTAATTTCTGCCGACTCGGGCCGATTCGGAGGAGTGTCCGGGACGACGCCGCCCACGATCAGAATATGTGGCCGCCGCGCGCCGCCTTGGTACGAAGGTAGGTCTCGTTGTGCTTGTTGGCCGGAAACCGGTGGGGAACGCGCTCTTCGACGACAATTCCGCAGTGCGCCAACGCCGCGACCTTGGTGGGGTTGTTGGTCATCAGGCGCACCCGGTCGAACCCCAACTGACGCAGCATGCGGGCGGCAGGCAGGTAGATTCGTTCATCGGCATCGAAGCCCAACTGCTCGTTGGCGTCCATCGTGTCGAAGCCGCGATCCTGCAGCTCATAGGCGCGGAGTTTGTTGACCAGGCCGATGCCGCGGCCTTCCTGGGCCAAGTAGAGCAGGATCCCTTCGCCGGTGGCCGATATCTCGCGGATGGCGCCCTGCAGCTGGTCGCCGCAATCGCATCGCAAGCTGCCCAACAGGTCGCCCGTGAAGCATTCCGAGTGAAGACGGGTCAAGACCGCCTGTTCCGGCTGCGGATCGCCGATCAGAATGGCCAGGTGCTCGAGGCCGCCGTCGAGAGGGCGAAAGGCGATGATTCGCGTATTTGGCGCGTCCGGCAGCGGCACACGTGCTTCGCTGACGGCGCGCAGCGTCTTCGCCGCCGTACTTTCGTACTGGAAAACGTCGCCGGCATCGACGCTCAGGAGATCATGGCGGGCGGCCCAGGCGGCGACGTCATCCGAATCCGGGTCGGCCAACGTCGCCGTGACGGCGGAAGGAAGCAGCCGGGCGAGCTTGGTCAAAGCGACCGCTGCGCTTTCGCTGTCGTAAGTCGGCGTTTCCTTGACCTCGAAATTGAGCGCGCTGATATCGCACTCGGCCAGCGGATCGGCAACGCTGCGCGCGATATCGGCGGTAAATTCGCCCTCGGTGGTAATGGTAACGACCTTGCCGGCGGTTTCGGCGAGACCGAGAACAGCGGCGCGGCGGGCGCTGATCGAGAGCGCGGGGCTGCTCCGGCTCAGTCTCGACAGCTCGGCCAGCCCTTCGGCGGTTACCGCCTCGGCGGCTTGAACCAGGACGGCAGTGCCGCCGGCTCCCAGCACGACCACGATCCGGCCCCGGCGAAGTTCGGAAATGGCGCGGTCGACCGCCAGCAGGGTGACGGGCTCCCGCGACGCCGGAATGGAGATCAACTCGAAAGGTCTATTGCCCATTTTATCGGTTCGAAATCGCCGCCACGCCGCAACGGCGGCTTTAAATATACGAAAATGATTCTTGGCTCTATACTAGCTACACGAGTTCACCGGAAAGATAAATCCAGACTTCAAACTAACGGCCAAACAATGATGACCGGAAAACAGATCCTTATTGTCGATGACGATGCGACCCTGCTCCAGATGCTCAGCGAACAACTCCAACTGCACGAGGAATTCGTTACCGTCGGCGCGGAATCGGGCGCCCAGGCCTTGGAGCTCGCCAAGGAAGACTATTTCGACGTGATCATTCTGGATGTCGGCCTACCGGACATTGACGGTCGCGAGGTGTGCCGTTTGATGCGCCGCAACGGTGTCACCTCACCGATCATCATGTTGACCGGTGCCGATACCGACGCCGATACGATTCTCGGTCTCGATGCCGGCGCCAACGACTATGTGACCAAGCCGTTTCGCATCGGTGTCCTGCTGGCCCGGTTGCGGGCCCACATCCGCCAGCACGAACGCAGCGACGACGCGGTCTTTACCATCGGCCCTTATACGTTTCAACCGGCCAACAAGGTCCTCATCGACAACGAAGACGACAGAAAAGTCCGCCTGACGGACAAGGAAACGGCAATTCTGAAGTATCTCTATCGGGCCGGAGACAAGACGGTCGGCCGGGACGTCCTCCTCGACGAGGTCTGGGGATACAATGCCGGCGTTACCACCCACACGCTGGAAACGCACGTCTACCGGTTGCGCCAAAAGATCGAGCCGGACCCTTCCAACGCCGAGATTCTGGTTACCGAACCCGGCGGCTACCGCCTGGTACCCTGATCACCCCGAAAAAAGCGCCCGGCAAGGGGGAAGCCGGGCGCCTCGACCCCAGGGGGGTCAACGGATGGTGGGGGGACCATCCTTAGAGAACCGACGGGCATTACGGCCCGCCAGTCCGGTACTCTTAGATATGGGGATGGGCCGAGCCGATTGCCAGCCTTCAGCTCAGGCAGGACCGCCGCACCGGCGCTAGAGCAATATCCGATCGAATTAAACCTGAATGGTTCAATTCGATCGGATATTGCTCTATTTTTCAATGAATTAGAGCGGTGTAATCCGATCGGATCGAACCGTTCACCGATTC
>CAYFMP010000028.1:0-42576 GCA_964344215.1 uncultured Thalassospiraceae bacterium
CATAACGGATTATAAGGTCTTGGCGGTACCCCTTCGTGAATCTTTCGGGCTAGGCGGCGGTGCGGCGGCGGCGCGCCGGCGACCTCTCATTTCAGCTCGAGGACGGCGATCACGTGGCAGGGGATGTCCTGCATGCGGCGGTGGACCTCGTGGCGGATCGGCACCGCGTGGACGTGACCTTCGAAAAGCTCGACGTATTCCTCGGTCTTCGAGAATACCGGATGGTCGGATTGCGCCGCGGGCGCGGCGGCGTCCGTTGCCGCCTTCGGGGCCGGCCGTTCGCAGCCGATCGCCACGTAGGCGCCGGGGCGGGCGACCCGGATCACCTCGTCGGCGACCTTCCGGCAGTCGTGGCTGTAGCCCAGTACCCAGCCCAGGATGATGACGTCGAAGCTGTCGTCCGCGTAGGGCATGGCGTGCATGTCGCCGAGGTCGACCAGGTCCGAATAGGAGATGAGATCGAGGCCGCGCACGTTCGGCGGTTGAAAACCGGCGGCCAACAACATCAGCAGTTCGTGTTCGCTGCGCGGGCCGACCGAAAGCACCTTGAGGTCGTTTCGAAGCAGATGGATATAGTGGATGCTCCTGAGAGCGTCGACGATCAGCCGCGGCCGATGCAGCGCGCCGTGCTTCATCAGCTCTTGGCGGTTGTACTCGATGGTGTCGGCGACGACGGCCGGGTCGATATCCTCAAGCGTCCGGAAATCCTTTTCGTCGATCCTGAGCAGGCGGTTGACGGCGGTGTAGGCCGATACCGTCGGCGATTGCAGCATGTCGACGGGATTGGCCCTGAAATGTTCGGAGATCCACTGCATATCCTCGTCGTTCAGCTCGAGGTCGAAGGCAGCCGCCGTCCGGTCTTGCGCACTCATTCGTCCGTCTCCATTGCGCTTCGCCGGCCTTGCCGACCGGGTCTTGGTTTCACGACGGCTGAAGGTCGCCGTTGCGGTTCCATGCCTCGGGCGCGAAGTTGCGCCGGGTCTCGTCCGGGTTGCTGGGGTTGAAGAACTGAAACGGGTTGGACCGGAGCGTGCACTTCGAGCCGCTAACGAACATGTACTCGGGTCCGAACTGCTCGATATCGGTCTGCCAGGGATGGAAACTCGGCAACAGCACCGCGATCAGGTAGTCCCGGAAGCCGGCCAACGGCGCATGGCCGCGATGCAGGACGCGGGACGACGAAAAGGCGACGCCGTCGCCGGCCGCCAGCCGCGGCCGGTTGACCGTCGCCGTCAATCCGGTGCCGGCGAACACGTCATCGATATCGTTTTTGCGCGCATTCAGGTCCGGGTAGTGGTAGCCGGCCTCGGCCGCCATTCGGGTCTGCTCCAAATCGAGGAACGAGGTGCCGCCGCTGTCGTCGTCGGCATCGGTCAGGTAGGCCAGGATATGAACCTGCGCCATCGGCGCGGCGTCGCGGTGCCAGGAAAACGAGACGTGGCCGCGGGCGGTCGGATAGGTACGGACGATCCGCAGGCAATCGACCCGGTAATACGATCCGAAATAGCGCTCGAGGGCGGCGTTGGCGCGCTCGCCGAGGATCGACGGCAGCGCCGCCGCCGCCCGTCCGATCAGGTCGCCGTCGAAATCAACCACGACCAACGCGTCGTCGGGCTCTTCGGAGGCCGCCACGGCCGCGTCGTCGCCGTCGCGCCCGGCCGCGATGGCGGCGCCGATGCGGTCCGAAAACTCGGCCGCCTCGTCGCCTCCCAACAACTCCGGGAAGACGGCGATGCCGCGCGCGGTAAGATCGCCGTCGCCGTCGCTGTCGCCGGCCCGGCTCGACTTCCGTTCGGCGGCGTAAACGCTGCGGCACAGTTGATGATGGACGGCGTGGCGGCGCCACGGCGGCAATCCGGCCAATGCCGGCTCGCAGTCCGGGTGCGGGGCGATGCGGCCGTGGTGCTGGATCAGCTGTATTTCCATGGATCACGGGCTTTTTTCGGGATGGCGCCGGGTTTGTCGCGACCGGCCGCAAGGTTAGGGCCGTATGATTAAGAATTCCATAAGACCGCCGCCGCCGGTCGCGGCGCCCGCCGCGGCCCCCGCAACGGGCGGATCCGGCTCCGCCGCCGAAGACCCGGCGTCCGGTCTTTCGGTCTTGTCTTTGGCCGATCAATCGTGAGAAACTCCGGCCCGGAAATCTGCGGAATCCCACACCTTCACGCTGCTGAAACCGAGAGCGATCGGCGTGCGGCCAATTGGGATTCCGATGTGGGCTCCCACACGGGCTGCCAATGGGCTCCTGAGGAACGGAAGACGAAACCATGCCTTCTGCCGAAGCGGAAGAACCCGCCGGGAACGGAAACGGCTACGGCCAGGGCGTCGGCGCCCTGCTGCGCGCTTCGCGTCAACGCGTCGGCCAGGATCTGCACGACGTCGCCGCCATGCTGTGCATCCGCTATCCGTACCTGGAAGCGATCGAGGAAGGGCGTGTCGAGGAACTGCCGGGACCGACCTATGCAGTCGGCTTCATCCGCGCCTACGCCGATCACCTGGGGCTCGACAGCGACGAGGTGGTGCGGCGTTTCAAGGTCGAAGCCGAGACCGCCGACTCGGAAAACGACCTGCAGTTCCCGACCCCGGTTCCCGAGACCGGCATCCCCGGCGGCGCCGTCGTCTTCGTCGGCCTGGTGGTGGCGGCGCTGGCCTACGGCGGCTGGTACCTGAGCACGTCCGGCGACGGTTCCATCGTCGAGCTGATATCGCCGTTGCCGGAGCGCTTGCAGGAGATGCTGCCGGAAGACCAGCGAGCGGCGCCGAGCACCGAGCAACAGGCAGCCGGCCCCGCCCTCGAACCGGCCGCCGAACCGGCCGCCGAACCGATTACGGCGGAACCGCAGCCGGTGACCGAAGAAGCGGCCGTTCCGCCACAGCCGGCAGAAGACTCCTCGTCAAGCATGGAAACGCCAGCGGAGACGTCGCCGCAACCGGCCGCGGCGGCCGAACCCGAACAACCGGTCGAAGCCGCCGCTGTCGAAACGGCCTTCGCCGAGCCGGCTTCCGAAGCGGCTGCCGAAGCGCCGGCCGCGCCGACTTCCGAAGCGGTCGCCAGCGCGCCTGTCGAGCCCGAGGCCAGCGGATCGGCCGAGCCGCCGCCGGGCACCGAGGCGACGCCGGTTGCCGAAAGCCCGCCGGCGGCGGAGCCGGGGATAACGACGGCCGAGCCGACAGCGGAGCCGCAGCCGACGCCGGAACCGCAACAGGCGGCCGAGCCCACACCCGAACCGGCGGCGCAGCCGGAGCCTCTGGCCGCCGCGTCGGCCGATGCTTCGCAGCAGGCCGCGGCGCCGGCTTCCGAACCGCAACGGACGGTCGAGCCGCAACCCGATGCCCCGCCTCTTTCACCGAAACCGCAACAGACGGCCGAACCGACGCCCGAGCCAGAGGCCGAGCCGCAGCCGGTGGAAACGGCGGCGCTTGCGGAACCGGCTCCCGAACCGGTTTCCGAGCCGACGCCGACCCCCGAACAGGCGGTCGAAGCCGCCGCCGGAACCGCTCCGCAGGCCGAGCATGTAGAGGCCGAGGCGGCCGCTGCCTCTTCCGTGGCACCGCAAGCGGCGACGCCGCCGAGCCAGCCGGCGGTCGAGCAAGCCGCCGCAGTCGCCGAACCAGCCGCCGCCGAACCAGCCGCCGCCGAACCGCCGCCGGCCGCCGCCGCCCGCATCGTCGTCCGCGCCAAATCCAACAGCTGGATCCAGGTCCGCGACGACATCGGCAACGAGATGCTGGTGACGCGCCTGCTCAGGACCGGCGACACCTATGAGGTGCCGAACCAGCCGGGCTTGCGGCTGTTGACCGGCAACGCCGGCGCTCTCGAAATTCTCGTCGACGGCACGGCGGTACCGCCGATCGGCGGCGAAGGCACGGTGCGCCGGGGCGTTTCCCTCGACGCCGACAAGCTCAAGGCCGGCACGGCGGTATCGGATTAGGTGACGAGGTGAGTGGTACTTTGCCCAGCATCGGACGGCGGACCAGCGTGGCGGTCGCGATCGGCGGCGTCACCGTCGGCGGCGGTGCCCCCATCGTCGTCCAGTCGATGACCAATACGGATACCGCCGACGTCGAGGCCACTGCCGATCAGGTGGCGGCGCTGGCCGAGGCCGGATCGGAGCTGGTCCGCGTCACCGTCGACCGCGCCGAGGCCGCCGCCGCCGTGCCGCGCATCCGCGAGGCGCTGGACAGAAAAGGGATCGGCGTGCCGTTGATCGGCGATTTCCATTACATCGGCCACAAGCTGTTGGCCGAGTACCCGGACTGCGCCGAAGCGCTCGCCAAGTATCGCATCAATCCCGGCAACGTCGGCCGCCGTGAAAAACGGGACACTCAATTCGCGACGATGATCGAAAAAGCGCTCGAATTCGAAAAACCCGTTCGCATCGGAGTCAATTGGGGAAGCCTCGACCAGGACCTGTTGGCCGCCATGATGGACGACAACGCCAAGCGCGAAACGCCCCGAGAGGCGAGCGAGGTCATGCACCGGGCCCTTATCGAATCGGCCGTTCAGAGCGCCGAGCGGGCCGAGCAGTTGGGGCTCGGGCGCGACCGCATCGTGTTGTCGTGCAAGGTCAGCGAGGTGCAGAGCCTGATCGACGTCTACGGTGGCCTGGCGGCGCGCGGCGACTATGCGCTACATCTGGGCCTGACCGAGGCCGGCATGGGCTCGAAGGGCATCGTCGCCTCGACCGCCGCCTTGGCCGTGCTGTTGCAGCGCGGCATCGGCGACACCATCCGCGTCTCGCTGACGCCGGAGCCCGGCGGCGATCGTACCCGCGAGGTGGTCGTCGCCCAGGAGATCCTGCAATGCATGGGCCTGCGCTCTTTCGCGCCGCTGGTCACGGCGTGCCCGGGCTGCGGGCGCACCACCTCGACCGTGTTTCAGGAACTGGCCGAGACCATCCAGGCCTTCGTGCGTCGGCGCATGCCGGAATGGCGCAAGACCTACGTCGGCGTCGAGGACATGAGCCTGGCGGTGATGGGCTGTATCGTCAACGGTCCCGGCGAGAGCAAGCAGGCCGATATCGGCATCAGCCTGCCCGGCACCGGCGAACAGCCGGCGGCGCCCGTGTTCATCGACGGCGAGAAGAAAACCACCCTGCGCGGTCCGAGCATTGCCGAGGAATTCCAGCAGATCGTCGAGGACTACGTGGCCAGCCGCTACCCTCGCCGCGACGGTGGAGACGGCGGCGCCGAACCGTCGGCCGCCGCCCAGTAACGGACCACCCCGGTCATGGCCAAGCTCCAGCCCATCCGCGGCACCCGCGACATTCTCGCCGACGAACACCGCCGCCACCGCCTGGTCGGCGAGACCGCCTTCGGGATCGCGGCGCGTTACGGCTATCAGGAAATCTCGACGCCGATGTTCGAGGCCACCGAGGTGTTCGCCCGCACCCTCGGCGAGACTTCCGACATCGTCGCCAAGGAGATGTACACTTTCGACGATCGCAATGGCGAGTCGATCACGCTGCGTCCCGAATATACGGCCGGCGTCGTTCGCGCTTTCATGTCGGGCGGCCTCGCCCAAAGCCTGCCGCTGAAAGTGTTCTGCCGCGGCGCCATGTTCCGATACGAACGACCGCAGAAGGGCCGGCAACGCCAATTCCATCAGATCGACGTCGAAATCCTCGGCGTCGCCGAGCCGCTGGCCGACATCGAGGTCATCGCCTTGGGTGCCGATATCCTGGAAGCCCTGGGCGTGAACGAAAAGGTCGTGCTGGAGCTCAACACCCTAGGCGATACCGAGAGCCGTGCCGCCTACCGGGAAGAGCTGGTCGCCTATCTCAACGATCACATCGATGGACTGTCGGACGACAGCCGCACCCGGCTTGGACGCAACCCACTGCGCATCCTCGATTCGAAGGACGAGGGCGACAAGAAGATCGTGGCCGGCGCGCCGCTACTGGCCGACAGCCTGAATGCCGCTTCCGAGGACTTCTTCGAAGCCGTCAAGGCCGGGCTCGATGCCATCGGCGTTGCCTATAAACTCAACGCCAAGCTGGTCCGCGGCCTCGACTATTACTGCCACACCGCCTTCGAGTTCGTCACCGACACTCTGGGCGCGCAAGGCGCCGTCATCGCCGGCGGCCGCTACGACGGCCTGGTCGAGACGATGGGCGGCCCGCCGACGCCGGGCATCGGCTGGGCCGGCGGCGTCGAGCGCCTGGCGATGATGATCGGCGACCCGCCGCCGGCCCCGCGACCGATCGCCATGGTGCCGGTCGGCGACGAAGCCGGTAGGGAGGCGCTGCGCCTGACCCAGGCCCTGCGCCGGGCCGGTTTCACGGTCGAACTGGGCTACTCGGGCAACCTCAAGAAGCGCATGAACCGGGCCAACAAAACGGGTGCCGTGGCCGCCGTCCTGATCGGCGAGGACGAACTGACTCGCGGCGTGGCGACGGTCAAGGATATGGAGTCGGGCGAGCAGGCCGAAGCACCGTTGGCTTCCCTCGAGGAACACCTCGCCCGCTACCGTTAGCGATCGGCCATGACAGAAGACGCAACCCCCCGCCGCCGGCCGCTGGTCGTCGGCGCCAATCACCGCTCAAGCTCGCTGGGCTTGCGCGACCGCTTGTTCGTCGAGGAGGCCGATGTTCCGGCCTTTCTCGGACGCCTGCGCGAGGCCGGGGTCGACGAGGCGGTGGTGCTGTCGACCTGCGATCGGGTCGAGGTCCAGGCCCTGCATGCCGACCCGGCCGCCGCCGCCGCTGCAATCTGCGTGGCGCTTGCCGAGCATGGCCAGGTCGCTGCCGGCGATCTCGACGGCCAGACCTATACGATCGCCGACGACGCCGCCGTCCGCCATATCTTCTCGGTAACGGCGGCGCTCGACAGCCAGGTGATCGGCGAATCGGAAGTGCTGGGCCAGGTCAAGGCCGGCCATCGATTGGCCCGCGAGGCCGGGATGACCGACGGCGGACTGGAGTCGATCCTGCAGGCCGCCTACGGCTCGGCCAAACGGGTCCGGACCGAGACCGATATCGGCAAGCGTCCGGTCACCATCGCCGCCGCCGCGGTCGAGGTGGCGCGCGGCCTGCACGGCGATCTGCGACGGGCGTCCGGGCTGCTGCTCGGCGCCGGCGAGATGGGCGAAATGATCGCCGTGCAGCTGCTGGAGGCCGGTTTGGGCCATCTCACGGTTACCCATCCGGTGCCGAGCCGGGCCCAATCCATCGCCCGCGGCCTCGACTGCCACCGGGCCGAATTCGAGGACTTCGAGGATCTCCTGGGGGGTGGCGACATCGTCGTCTGCGCGCTCGGCCGCCGCCAACACGCCGTCGTTCCCGACATCGTCAAGACCGCCTTGAAACGGCGCCGCCGCAAACCGATGTTCTTCATCGACGTCGCCGTTCCCGGCGATGTCGAGTCCGCCGTCAACGATCTCGACGGTGCCTTCTTGTTCGACTTCGACGACCTCGAACGGGTAGCCTTGGAGGGCCGGGCCAGCCGCCAGCAAGAGGCCGACAAGGCGCGCAGCATCGTCGAGGCGGAAGTCGAGGTGTTCCTGCGCGACCGCGCCGAGCGCGCCGCCGTTCCCGCCGTCAGCCAGTTGCGCGCCCATGTCGAGGCGATCCGCGACGAGGTGCTGGCCGAGGCCGGCGACGACGCCGAGAAAGCGACCCGGCTACTGGTCAGCCGCCTGTTGCACGCTCCCTCTTCCGAACTGCGCAACGCCGCTGCGACCGAGGCCGACGACCTGGAGACGGCCGAGAACGTGGTGCGCCGGCTGTTCGGCCTCGACCGCGAAGCCACCAAGGGCGAGGACGAGCCGCAATGAGCCTCGACGACAATCTGGACCGGGTTCTGGCCCGCTACGAGGAACTGACCGTCCTGATGTCGGCGTCGGAGGCGCCGCCGCCGGACATGTTCGCGGCGATGTCGAAGGAATACGCCGAACTGACGCCGGTGGTCGAGGCCATCACCCGGCTGCGCGACGCCCAATCCGAGATCGGTGACCTGGCGGCGATGATCGCCGATCCGGATACCGACTCCGACATGCGCGAGCTGGCCGAGGCCGAGTTCGCCGAGATCAAGGACAGGCTGCCCGATTTGGAAAAGGAGGTGCATGTCCTGTTGTTGCCGAAGGACGAGGCCGACGCCAAGAACGCCATCCTCGAGGTCAGAGCCGGCACCGGCGGCGACGAGGCCGGGCTGTTCGCCGCCGACCTGTTCCGCATGTACCAGCGCTACGCCGAGCAGCGCGGCTGGAAGTTCGAGCCCATCAACATCAGCGACACCGGTATCGGCGGCTACAAGGAGGCGGTAGCCTCGGTGACCGGCAAGGACGTGTTCGCCAGGCTCAAGTTCGAATCCGGCGTGCACCGCGTGCAGCGCGTGCCGGTCACCGAATCGGGAGGACGAATCCACACCTCGGCGGCCACCGTCGCCGTCATGCCGGAAGCCGAGGAGGTCGACGTCAGCATCGACGAAAAGGACCTCAAGATCGACGTCTTCCGCGCCAGCGGTCCCGGCGGTCAGTCTGTCAACACAACCGATTCGGCGGTCCGCGTCACGCATCTGCCGAGCGGCATCGTGGTTTCCCAACAGGACGAGAAATCGCAGCACAAGAACAAAGCGAAGGCCATGCGGGTACTGCGCTCCAGGCTCTATGAAGCCGAGCGCCAGGCCCGCGATGCCGAGCGCGCCCAGGCCCGCAAGGACCAGGTCGGTTCCGGCGACCGCTCCGAGCGCATTCGCACCTACAACTTCCCGGAGCGCCGGGTCACCGACCACCGCATCAACCTCACTCTGCACCAGTTGGACAAGATGTTGGACGGCGACCTCGACGACATGGTCGACGCGCTTGTCACCGAGGACCAGGCACGTCGCCTGGCCGAACTGGCGTGAGTGCGGCGGCCCTCCATCAACGCCCCAGCGGCGACAGCCTAGGGCAGACACTGGCCGCCGCCGCCGCCCGACTGGCGGCGGCCGGCATCGCCAGCCCCCGCCTCGATGCCCGCGTGCTGGCCGCCCATGTTCTCGGCGTCGAGCCCGGCGTCGTCTTCAACCGTGCCGATGCGCGACTCGACGCCGGCCAGGCGGAGGCCTTCGAGAATTTGATCGCGGCGCGTCTCGATCATCGACCCGTCGCCCACCTGATCGGCGCCCGCGAATTCTGGAGCCTGCCCTTCAAGGTCACCGCCGACACCCTGGTTCCGCGGCCCGATTCGGAAACCCTGATCGACGCCGTCCTCGAGCGCGTCGGGGCCAGACACCAGCCGCTGCGAATCCTCGACCTCGGCGCCGGCAGCGGCTGTCTGGTGCTGGCGTTACTGAGCGAACTGGCGTGCGCCACCGGCCTCGGCATCGATGCCAGCGCCGAATCCGTCGATATCGCCGCCGACAATGCCCGGCGGCTGGGGCTGGCCGGCCGTGTCGAATTCCGCCTCGGCGATTGGGCCGGCGGCGTCGGCGAGGTCTTCGATATCGTGGTCTGCAACCCGCCCTATGTCCGGAGCGCCGATATCGATCGCTTGGAGCCCGAGGTTGCCCGATTCGAGCCCCGATCGGCACTCGACGGCGGTGCCGACGGCCTCGACGCCTACCGCGCGCTTGCCCCGGCCTTGCCGAGGTTGCTGGCGGCGGACGGCATCGCTGTTCTGGAGATCGGATTCGGCCAAGCCGCGGCCGTGGCCCGGATTATTCGCGGCGGCGGCCTGCAAGTTGTTGAGATCAAAGACGATCTGGCCGGAATTCCGCGTTGTGTCGTGGCCCGGTGAAGGAGGCAAACGGGTTTTGGAAAAAAAGGTGTTGGAATGAGCGGCTATCCCGACTACCTTGAACTCGACGGACGGCCTCTAAGGAGGCCGGAGGGGGTCTCGGCTCTTGGACGTTTGCAAGGAGCAAGGGTAAACCCCGCTATTTTCCCAAGCTGAAGCCGAAGGTCCAAAGCGTTGTCGGGATTCGGCTATTCGGTTGCGTCGGACCGGGAGGAGCCGGGCGGCGCGGTCGGCGGGATACTTAGAAAAACAGCCGAAAAAAACGGGTACGATGAAACAAGGTTCAAGCAACAGACGGTCGCGTTCCCGCGGCAACGCCAAACGTCATGGCGGCGGCGGACGCAACAACTTCGAAAGCAACCATCCGGACGTCAAGGTTCGCGGCACCGCCCAGCAGGTTCTGGAGAAATATCAGGCGCTGGGGCGCGACGCAGCCTCTTCCGGCGACCGCATCGCGGCCGAAGGGTTCTATCAGCACGCCGAGCACTATTACCGTATCGCCAACTCCGACAACGGCACCGGACAGGACGGTAGCTCTCGCCGCGAACGGCAGAACAGCCGCCGCTCGCAACACGCCCCGAGCACGGTGGCGCCCGAGCAGGCACCGCAGGCCGAAGCCGAGGTCGAGGTCAAGGCGCCGGTGCAGGCCGAAGAGGGAAAAGGCGGCGCCGTCGTCCAGGAAATTCCGATCGTTCAGACCGACGCCAAGCAAGCGACCGCCGGTAATGACCGCAAGGAGACGGACGGCAACAAGACCGAGGACGCGCCGAAATCCGAAACCGAGGCTGCTCAGGCGTAAGCCCGTTAAGCCGGGACGCCGATTACGTCGCCGATGCGGATCGGTCCGCCTTCGATTACCGTCGCATAAACTCCGCAATCGATATGGCCGAACCCCCGTTTTAGCGCCTGCGGGATATTGAGGTCGCGGGCCGCCGTCAGCGGGTCGACGTTGGTCGCCGCGCAGCGTTCGGTTCGTTTGACGACCTCGAGGCGGGCGCCGCCGATGGCGATTTCGCGCCCGACCCAATCGAACTCGACCCACGGTTCGTCCGACCGGAAATACAGGTTGCCCCGGAAACGCAGGGGGTGAACGGGGCATCCGACGACGCGCTCGAGATCGCCGACGGAGGACAGGTTGATAAGCGAGACGACCGAGTCGCGATAGTCCGACAGTGTTCGCCCGTCCGCCCCCTCGACGATACTGGGCCGGCCGCGTGCTTCCGAACCCATGTAGGCGGCGAAGAACTCTTTGATCATCGAACGCCCGACCGGTTCGGTAAGCCTGCCCTTGGCGACCTGCTTGCCGCCGCGCAGCACGCTCAGCGTCTCGGTTTCGTCGTCGAAGCGGGTCTCCAGCGCCGCCAGCTTTTCGTTCCGCATCAGCATCAGAAAACTGGTCTTCGGCTGCCATTCGTTGGCTGCTGCGTCCTTCGGCGTCGAGCCCAGGGTCAGCGCGAAGCGGCGATCATGCGGCAGCGGCCGGCCCGGCGACAAATCGACGCCGTCGAGCGGCTCGGAGCTCAGGCCCTTGACGGGAAACCGGTAAATCTGGTCGATGATGGGCGGCATGGGCGGAGAGTTTGCCGCCGTCGGCCGACAAGTCAACGCGCAAGTTCGGAAATGCTCTATACTCCGCTATGCTTGCGGCGCTGCGGCGCCGGCCCATATTACGGGGAAGACCGTTGTCTATGAGGGGCTCCGAGTTGCCGCAAGGGCGGGACAACGAGCCCGGTCGGAAAAAGGTCGCTTGAGCATGGAATTCGAGAACTATACCGAACGCGCCCGTGGCGTCGTCCAGTCGGCCCAGACCCTGGCGCTCAAATCCAACCACCAGCAACTGACCCCGCTGCATGTCCTCAAGGTCATCCTCGAGGACCGCGAGGGGCTGGCGTCCGGCATCATCGACGCCGCCGGCGGTGTTGCGGCGCGCGCCTATGAAGCGACCAACGCCGAGTTCATCAAACTGCCCCGGGTCGAGGGCTCGGGCGCCGGCCAAGTCTACCTGGCGCCGGAAACGGCGCGGCTGTTCGAGCAGGCCGAGCAGTTGGCCGAGAAGAACGGCGACAGTTTCGTCACCGTCGAAATGCTGCTGTTGGCGCTGGCCATGGCCGCCGACACGCCGGCTGCGACCATCCTGAAGGAAGCCGGTGTCACCCCGCAGCGTCTGAACGGGGCGATCGAGGATTTCCGCAAGGGACGGACCGCGAGTAGCGCCAGCGCCGAAGACGGTTACGACGCGCTCAAGAAATACGCCCGCGATCTGACCTTTGAAGCAGCCGAGGGCAAGATCGACCCGGTCATCGGCCGCGACGAGGAAATCCGCCGCACCATCCAGGTTCTGTCCCGGCGCACCAAGAACAATCCGGTGCTGATCGGCGAGCCCGGCGTCGGCAAGACCGCCATCGTCGAGGGGCTGGCCCAGCGCATCGTCTCGGGCGACGTGCCCGAAAACCTGAAACAGAAAAAGCTGATGGTGCTCGATCTCGGCGCCCTGGTCGCCGGCGCCAAGTTCCGCGGCGAGTTCGAGGAGCGCCTGAAAGCGGTATTGGCGGAGGTTACGGCGTCGGCCGGCCAGATCATCCTCTTTATCGACGAGATGCACACCATCGTCGGCGCCGGCGCGGCGGAAGGCTCGATGGACGCCTCAAACCTCCTCAAACCGGCCCTGGCCCGCGGCGAGTTGCACTGCCTGGGCGCCACCACGCTCAACGAATACCGCAAGCACGTCGAAAAGGACGCGGCGCTGGCCCGGCGCTTCCAGCCGGTGTTCGTCTCCGAGCCGACGGTCGAGGACACCATCTCGATCCTGCGCGGCATCAAGGAGAAGTACGAGCTGCACCATGGAGTGCGCATCCTCGACGTCGCCCTGGTGTCGGCGGCGACACTGTCGAATCGCTATATCTCTGATCGCTTCCTGCCGGACAAGGCGATCGACCTGATCGACGAGGCGGCCAGCCGATTGCGGATGGAGGTCGATTCTAAACCGGAAGAGATCGACGAGTTGGACCGTCGCATCATCCAGTTGAAGATCGAGCGCGAGGCCATCAAGAAGGAATCCGACAAGGCCTCGCAAGAGCGCTTGAAGAAGCTCGACAAGGAACTCGCCGAGCTGGAGACGCGATCGGCCGGTCTGACCGAGCAGTGGGAAACGGAGAAAGGCGCCCTGGCCGATGCCACCAAGGTCAAGGAGGAACTCGAGCAGGCCCGCCTCGCCGTCGAGCGCGCCATGCGCGAGGGCAAGCTCGAGGAGGCCAGCGAGCTGCAATACGACCTGATCCCCAGGCTCGAATCGCAGGTCGAGAAGGCCGAGCACGCCGAGAACGCCCGCATGGTCGAGGAGTCGGTGACGTCGGAGCACGTCGCGGCAATCGTTTCCAGGTGGACCGGCATCCCGGTCGACAAGATGTTGCAGGGCGAGCGCGAGAAGCTGTTGGCCATGGAGGACAGCCTGCGCACCCGCGTCGTCGGCCAGGAAGAGGCGCTGGTCGCCGTCGCCAACGCGGTGCGCCGGGCGCGGGCCGGCCTGCAGGACGCCTCGCGCCCTATCGGCTCGTTCTTGTTCTTAGGCCCGACCGGCGTCGGCAAGACCGAACTGACCAAGGCGCTGGCCGAATTCCTGTTCGACGACGAGCAGGCGCTGATCCGCATCGACATGTCCGAGTACATGGAAAAACACGCGGTTGCCCGCCTGATCGGGGCGCCGCCGGGCTACGTCGGCTACGACGAGGGCGGGGCGCTGACGGAAGCTGTGCGGCGCCGGCCCTATCAGGTGATCCTGTTCGACGAGATCGAGAAGGCCCATCCGGACGTCTTCAACGTGCTGTTGCAGGTCCTCGACGACGGTCGCCTGACCGACGGCCACGGCCGCACCGTCGATTTCCGCAACACCCTGATCGTGCTGACCTCGAACCTGGGCGGCGACATCCTGGCCCAGCAGGAAGAGGGCCACGATTCGGCGGAGGTGCGCGACGAGGTCATGGAGGTGGTGCGCATGGCCTTCCGGCCCGAGTTCCTCAACCGCTTGGACGAGATCATCCTGTTCCACCGCCTGTTCCGCGAGCACATGGACGGCATCGTCGAAATTCAGCTCAAGAACCTGCGCCGGCTGCTGGCCGAGCGCCGCATCACCTTGGAACTCGACGCCGCCGCCAAGGCGCGCCTGGCCGACATGGGCTACGACCCGGTCTACGGGGCGAGGCCGTTGAAGCGGGTCATCCAGACGGCACTGCAAAACCCGCTGGCCGGCCTCATCCTCGAGGGCAGGATCGCCGAGGGGGAAACGGTCGAGGTGTCGGCCGCCGGCGACGCCCTCACCATCAATGGCGAGAGGGCGGAAGCGGCTTAAGGCGGCTCGCCACGCCTCAATACCAGATTCCGAATCTATCCAGGTAGCTGATCTGCAAGATTTCCGGGTGCAGTCGGAACAGGATCAGAAAGCGCTCGGATTTTGTCCGGTAGAGCCCCGAATCACCCACCGGTTCCGAATCCTCCGGATAAGCGTCGGCGGCCATCAGTTCGACGATACAGGCTTTGATTTCGGCTTTCTCGGCGGCGCTGCGGCCATCGAAGAAATCCCAGGCTTGACGGGTCATATCGAAAGAGCGCATGGATCAACCTATCTCGCGCCCGAGGAGATGCCAGGCTGCCAGATCCCGGTCAGATTGCCTTTGCCCCTGGTTTTACGTTGGACGGCGCATCTAGTCCCAAGGCCTCGTGAGCCCGCTCCGTTCCGACGAAGCCTTCGTGTTCCGCTTCCAGCGCCCGCAGTTCCAGAACCTTCGTTTCCATCTCCTGAAGCCGCTCGTACATGTCGTAGGCCATCAGCACCGCAGTCGGCGTTCCGCTTCGGGCGATCCCGATCGGAGCGCGGATGGATTCCTGCAAGCACCTGCCGAAGTGATTCTGGACTTCGGTCGACGTCAGCATCCTCAACAGACCGAATGGCATATCCTTTCCTCCTTGCGCGACGGGACCACATCATCGTTGGGTTCACCAGACAGATATTATCTAAAATATCGGAAATCTACAATATAAATAAAATACCTAAAATATATAAATTGGGCATCGTTCGGAGTTCGGAGTCGCCGGCAGGACTCGATGCGCCATCGCGTGCTCCGTTTTCATTGGCGGATTCGCTCCAAAGCCAGGATTCCCGATTTCAATTTCCGGATCGCAAAACGAGGCCATAACCGAAGCATGAGGGTTGAGCCAAATGCGGGAACGACCAGGATACCCAATATCCAGTATATGGATTTGCCCGGTGCCGAGAGACTGGAATCGACGATTCCCAATAGTGTGAATCCAGCCGAGGCGATGGCTGCGAATAAAACGAAGTACCAGAGCCGATCGACCGCGCGGCGAAGGGACATCTTCGACCGTCCGGCATCGAAGAGAACTGTGTTGGCCTGATCCAACACCATTTGCCGATGTTGCCGCGTCGCTTCGTTGCGAATCTTCTCGACTCTCTTCGTTTCCTCTTCAAGCGCGCCGAACGGTCGCTCGATCCAGGTGTGGAGGCCCAGATAGGCGAGGTTGATAGCGAACGTGAGCGCAAAAGCAGTATTGAAATCGGAAAACGTCACAGTTGGGAACCTCAATAAGGAATTTCATTCATGCCGGCATTGAAGGGGTTCCAGTATTCAAGCGGCTAAAATCGAAACGTGTTTTCCGGAAAACACTTCAACAATTAGTAAATTATAGTCGAATCGGCCCCAAGCATGTAAAGACCTCGTTTCCTCTTGGGTGCGACCGGTTCCGGTTTCGAGGTCCGCGCCGCCGCGTCGTTTCATCCCCCCTTCGGCAGCCTGACGGTCGCCCGCAGGCCGCCTCCGGCGCGGTTCTCCAGGCCGATGTCACCGCCGTGGCCGCGCACGATGGAGCGGGCGATGGCGAGCCCCAGACCGATGCCGCCGGTATCGTGGCTGCGCGAAGCCTCCAGGCGCACGAACGGCTTGAAGACGCCTTCGAGGTCGGCTTCCGGGATGCCGGGGCCGTCGTCGTCGACGGTGATGACGATGTCGTGACCGGTTTCGGCCAGCCCGACCCGGGCCCGTCCCCCGTATGTAGCCGCGTTCTCGACCAGGTTGCGAAGGGCGCGTTTGAGGGCGACCGGCCGGCAGGCGTAAACGACGGCGGTGGCGGCCTCGAAGACGGCGTCGTGGCCGAGGTCGGCGAGATCGTCGACGAGGCTGCCGATCAGCGCCGCCAGGTCGACCGTGCGGGTGTCCTCGGCAGCCGCCTCCTCGCGAGCGAAATCGAGGGTGGCGTCGGCCATGCGCTGCATTTCGTCGAGAGTCTCGAGAACCTTGCGCCGGGTCTCCTCGTCCTCGATGAACTCGGCGCGCAGGCGCAGCGTCGTGATCGGCGTCCTCAGGTCGTGCGAGATGGCGGCCAGCAGCCGGGTGCGGTCCTCAACGAAGCGGCTCAGGCGTTCGTGCATGCGGTTGAAGGCGCGCGTCGTCTCGCGCACGTCCTCCGGGCCTTCCTCGTCGAGCGGCTCCATGCGCTCGCCCATGCCGGCCTTTTCGGCCGCCGCCGCCAGCTTGCGCATCGGCCGCGTCACCCGACGCACCATGAGCACGGCGACGCCGCTCAAGCCCAGGACGACGATGGCCGCCCACGTCAGGGTCCGGCCCCACGGCGGCCGTGGCAGCGGTAGCGCCGTCTCGACGTTGAGCCACGGGCCGGCCGCGGTGTGCACGGAAAGAGCGATTTCGAGGAACCGGGGCGGCCGTTCCCACCACGGATAGGGCGGAGCGCCGCGGTGTCGCATGGGCTGGTGTTCGTATTCATCGTCATCATCATCGTCGTCGTCATCGTCGTCGAAGCGGCCGGCCTCCGGATGCATGCGCCGGTGCATGGAGCGCGGCCCATGCTCGAACTCGTCGTCCCATCCGGGCACGCGAAACGGCTCTCGGACCCGCGCCCGTACCTCGATGGCGCGATCGCCGATCAGTCGGCCGAGGCGTTGTTCGATGAAGCGGTCGACGCCGCCGGCCGGCGCCGCCGACAAGGCGCTCTCCGAATCGAGACGAAAGCGTACGGTTCGGGTGCTGACCGCCTGCAGCAGCCCGCCATGCAGGCGCGGCGGCGTCTCGGCCAGCAGGCGGACGATGGAGGCGGTGCGCTCCAGCACCTGTTCGCGGGCCGCCGCGTGGACGGCGAGGCGGCGTTCGTCGGCCATGAAGGCGAGGTTGGCGGTCTGCGAGGCGAGAACGGCGACGACCAGCAGCAGGACGATCTGCCCGGTCAGGCTGCGCGGCAGGACCCGCTTAAACATCTTCGCCGCGCCCATGCTCGACATCGGCGGCCAGCGTGTAGCCGCCGCCCCACACCGTCTTGACCAGTTGCGGGTTCTTCGGGTCGCGTTCGATCTTGCGGCGCAGGCGGCTGACCTGGTTGTCGATGCTGCGGTCGTAGACCTCGGCCGTCCGACCCCGCGTCAGATCCAGCAACTGGTCGCGGCTCAGCACCATGTGGGGATGGTTGAGGAAGGCGACGAGCAGCCGGAACTCGGCCGTGCTCAAGGCGACGCCGACGCCGTCGGCGGCGGCGATCTCGCGCCGCGCCGTATCCAGCGTCCACGGACCGAAGCGCAGGTAGCGATCGGCCGGCTCGCCGGGCGAGCGCGGCAGGCTCTGGGTGCGGCGCAGCACCGCCTTGACGCGGGCCAGCAGCTCGCGCGGATTGAACGGCTTGGTCAAGTAATCGTCGGCGCCGATCTCGAGACCGACGATACGGTCGGTTTCCTCGCCCAGCGCCGTCAACAGGATGACCGGAATCTCCGAGGTCTCGCGCAGGTGCCGGCACAGGCTCAAACCGTCCTCGCCCGGCATCATGATGTCGAGCACGACGAGGTCGATGGCGCCGGCCGCCAGCGCCTTGCGGGCTTCCGCCGCGTTGGCGGCGAGGCTGGCGCGCAGGCCCTGCTTGACGAGGTATTTGCCGAGCAGGTCGCGGATTTCGTGGTGGTCGTCGACGACCAGGATATGCGGACTATTCTCTTTCATCGCCGTTCGTTCCGAAGCGTCTTCCTCTAGATTTAACCCATCGCGGCGTTCGGGCGGCGGAAAAGATGTATCAAAGTGTGTCAGCGCCCCGCCTTGCCCAACTTCGATACGATTCTCAGGGTCCGTCGGCATACATCGGAGACATTTCGGTCGTTTACTTGCGCCATCGAACGATCCTCTCGAATAGGAGATAAGACATGAAGACCCACAGCAAGATCGTCCTCGCCGTTGCCGCCGTCATCGGCGCCGCCGCCATCGCCACCGCCACCTTGGCCGACGGCGGTCGCGGTTACGGCAAGTTCGGCCGCTACGGCGGCGACCACCGCCCCGGCTACGGCATGGGCCATTCCTCGGGCCACGGCATGGGCGGCCATATGGGAGCCGGCATGGGGGCCGGCATGGGATACGGCATGGACATGATGCGCGAACTCGACCCCGACGGCACCGGCAAGATCGATCTCAAGGCGCTTGAGCAGCGGCGCGCCGAGCGTTTCAACAAGTTCGATGCGAACGGCGACGGCAAGCTCACCCTCGAGGAATACAAGACGCTGTGGTCGGACGCCATGAACACCTCCATGGTGCGGCGTTTCCAGTATCACGACCGCGACGGCGACGGCGTCATCGGTCAATCCGATTTCGTCAACGCCTGGGGCGCCCACATGAAGTACATGGACCGCGACGGCGACGGCGTCATCGAGCCCGGCGAGATGCACCACCGCCGAGGCTGGAAGCACGACGACGACGATTGACGATAAGCCCGGGGGCGGCCGGACGGCCCGGCCGCCCACCCGGGACGTCCCCCGGGACGCCACCCGGGACCCCCCCGAACACGCCCCGTGACCGGGATCACTGTGACCCCAGTCACTGCGCCGGCCGCCGGTCCGTGCCACATTCGGCGGCATTATGAGCGACATCACCCTGTCACCGCCGACCCGCAGCGTGCTGCTGGATTTGCAGCGCAATGCCGTCGCCACTGAGCGCGTCACCAGCCGTATATCAACCGGTCAGCAGGTGCAAAGCGCGACCGATAACGCCCCGGCCTTCTTCCAGGCCCAGGCGTTGACCAGCCGGGTCGGCGACCTGCTCCGCGTCAAGGACGACATCGGCCAGGGCTTGAGCACGCTGGAAGCGTCGCTGGCCGGCGTCAACGCGCTCGAGGACATCACCCGGCAGTTGCAGGGTATAGCCACCGCCGCACGCGGCGGTTCGGCGGCCCAGCGCCAGGCCGCCGCCGAGCAGTTCGATTCGCTGCGCCAACAGCTCGGCAACCTGGCCGGCGACGTCGGTTTCGGCGGCGTCAATCTGCTCAAGCCCTCGCCCGATACCCTGAGCGTCCCGCTGAACGAAAGCGGCACGGCGACCGCCCAGGTTCAAGGCCAGGCCTCGGACGCCGCCGGCCTCGGCATTTCGGCCGCCGCCAACAACTTCGCCACCGACGCCGACATCGACGCCGCCCTCGGCGAGCTTTCCGGCGCGCTCAGCAGCCTGCGCTCGCGGGCCTCGAACCTCGGCACCGACATCGGGCTGTTGAACGTCCGCGAACGGTTCAACGAGGACCTCGGCAATGCACTGCAGACCGGCGCCGACAAGCTGACGGCGGCCGACCTCGACGAGGAGACGGCCGGCCTGCTGTCGCTCCGGGTCGGCCAGCAGTTGAGCATCGTTACCTTCGGGGTGACGGCCGACGGCAGCCAACTCATCGCCAACCTGATCTCGAATTAGCGGAGGGGGACGGATGAATACAAACCCGTATCAGACCTACCGCCGCACCCAGACCTCCGCTTTGCGCGGCCGGCCGGCCGAGGCCGAAGCGTTCGCGCGGGCCGCCGCCCTGCTCGATCGGGCCGCGGCCAACCCCGGCGACGGTCCGGCCTACCGCGAGGCGCTCGGATTCAATCGCAACCTGTGGACGGTCGTTCAGGCCAGCCTGGAGGAACCGCCAGCCGTCTTTCCCGACGATCTGAGACGCGACATCCTGCGCCTGAGCCTGTTCGTCGACCGCCAGACGGTGACGGCGATGGCGGCGCCGTCGCCCGAACGCCTGCGGCCGTTGATCGAAATCGACCGCAACATGGCGAGCGGCCTGTTGGCCGGCGCCGCCTGAGGGGGCGCCGCTCCGCTCAGTTCCCAGGATTGCCGAGAAACTCCAACAGGCGGGCCACGAACGCCTGCGGCTGTTCGGCGTGGACCCAATGGCCGGCGCCGTCGATCAGGTCGGTGACGGCCTTGGGGAAGAGGGCGGCGATGGCGGCCTGGTGGTGGGATTGGATGTAATCGGACGCGCCGCCGGCCAAAAAAAGGGTCGGCCCCTTGTACGAACGCCCGTGCGGGAATTTCGGGAAATCGAGGATGCCGTCGATGCCGGCGGCGATTGCCGTCAGGTTGGGCTGCCAGCGAAACCCGGCTTCGGCCCGCTCCAGGTTGAGAACGAGAAAGGCAACGACGCCGGGATCGACGATGCGCTCCGACAGGAACGCCTGCACCTCGGCGCGCTTGTCGGTCTCGGCGAGCGGCGCCTCCTGCATGGCGGCGATGATGTCGGCGTAATCGTGGCCGTAGGCGACCGGCGCGATATCGACGACGGCCAGCCGCCGGACCAGTTCCGGGTGGCGCAGCGCCAGCGTCATCGCCGCCTTGCCGCCCATCGAATGGCCGACCACGGCGGCCGGACCTAAGCCGTGGCGGCGGATGAAACGGGCGATGTCGTCGGCCATCGTCTCATAGGACGAATCGTCGTCCCACGGCGATTCGCCGTGATTGCGAAGGTCCAGGGACATAACCCGCCCATGCCTTGACAGCGCCTTGGCGATGCCCTGCCAATTGCGTTTCGAGCCGAACAGTCCGTGAGCGACGAGGATGGGGCGGCCGTGGCCGATGTCGGTGTAGGCGAGATCGAGGGCGGTCATCGGGCGGGCGCCGCCTCAGTCGTTCTTCAGCGCCACCTTTTCGCGGTCGGCGGCGAGGGCGAGAAGGCGCGCATCGATGGCGGCGCGCGCCAGTTGGAATGCGGCCAGTTCGTCGCCTTTCAGCCTGCGCCCGGACGGCATCCTGACCTTGAGCGGGTTGGTGCGGCGCCCGGAGCGCAGGATCTCGTAATGCAGGTGCGGCCCGGTCGAGCGCCCGGTGGAGCCGACGTAGCCGATGACCTGGCCCTGCTTGACACGTTTACCGGACCGCACGCTGCGGGCGAAGCCCTTGAGGTGGGCGTAGGCGGTCGAGTATTCCGAATTGTGGCGGATTTGGATGTAGTTGCCGTAAGCCCCCTTGCGCCCGGCGAATGAGACGGTGCCGTTGCCGGCGGCGTACAGCGGCGTGCCGCGCGGCGCCGCGAAATCGACGCCGCGGTGCATCTTGTTGTAGCCGAGGATCGGATGGCGGCGCTTGCCGTAGCCGGACGACAGCCGCGCCCCGTCGATCGGCGTGCGCATCAACGCCTTGCGGGCGCTCAGGCCCTTGTCGTCGTAATAGTCGGTTTCGCCGTCGGCGGTCGCATACCGGTAGATCGGATGGCGCTTGCCGCTCAAGGTCAGCGCCGCAAACCGGATCGTCGAAGCGTCGACGACATCGCCGTCGCTATCGACCACCTGCTCATAGATGACCTCGAAGCTGTCGCCGCGGCGGATATCGCGCTGAAAATCGACGTCCCAGGAGAAGGCGCGGATCAACTCGGCCAGCGTCGCCGCCGGCAGGCCCGCCCTCTTGCCGGCCAGATACAGGCTGAGATCGATTCGACCCTCGGCGCCGACCTCCGAACGAGTCAGCGTCTTGGCGATCTTGCGGGCCTGGAAGCCGCCGCCGTCCAGTCTGGCGATCCGAACCTCGTGGCCGATATCGGGCTCCAGGCTGAAGCCGTGGAAACGTCCGGGGGTGGCCCGGCGGGCGGCGTCCTCGGCGCCGTAGGGCCGATACAGGATGCGGATCTCCTGGCCGTTGCGGATACGCCTGGGATCGAAGGCGCCGGCGATGGCGGCGGCGGCGGCACGGGCGTCCGAACCGCCGACGCCGGACCGCATCAGCAGGCCGGGCAGGGTGTCGCCGCGCCGCACCTTGACGGTCTCGTGAAACACCTTGTCGACGGCGACGGGCATCGGTTCGTCGGCTCGGCCGGGGCCGGTCGCGCGTAGTCTGGCGGCGGCGGTCGGGTTGCCGAGCGAGATCGGCGCCAGGGCCAGGGTGGCGGATTGCCGCTCGGCGTCGGTCGCCAAGCCGCCCCAGGATGCCCCTCCGAGCACGACGGCGGCGCCGAGGGCGGCGCTCAGGCCGAGGCCGGCGGCGGCGAGTGTGTGTCTCAAGAGCATGGTCGTCTTCGGTTCTTTGCTTCGTCTTCAGGTTCGGCGCGCCCCGAAGATGTCCGGCGGGGCTCGGGGTGTCAAGCGTGTTTCCGTTGATTCATTCAACGGAATCAAAGCTATACGGGAATCCTTAAGAAAATATTGTGTTTTTCGGCTCAAGCCTCCGCCCGATCTGGTTCGACGACGACCAGGGCGACGCTATCGCCGTCAATGATCACCTTGCCGGCGTTCTCGAAGTTGACGGTGACCTTCGGCCCGATCACGGTCTGCACGCGGCCCAAACCGAGCCGTTCCTCGGTCGGATGGCGAACGAACATGCCGGGCAGGATCTGGATGCTCACGGGGCGGCCTTTGTCAGGGATACGCGGGAAGCTGCAGTGTAGCGCCGGAGCCCGACACAGGCCAGCCCAGTCCCAACGAAAAAAGGAACGGCGCCGTCCGCCGCCGCTCATGAACGAGCGCTTGGCAGTGGACGACGCCGGGGAAGTTTCCAGGGGACTTACGTTCAAACTCCGCTAAGGGCCTCGCGCATTGTGTATCCGATGGCCGCCGCCGACGGTGCGATCACCACGCCGGCCTTGATCAACGCCTCGATCTTGGCGGCGGCGCCGCCGCTGCCGAACACGTCCATGGTTCCGGCGTGACCCATGCGCCGTTCGGTCGGCGCGTGCAGGCCGGCCACAAAGCCGACGACCGGTTTGTCCGGCTTCTCCGTTTTCAGGAATTCGGCCGCTTCTTCCTCCGCCGTGCCGCCGATCTCGCCGATCAGGATGATGCCTTCGGTGGCGTCGTCGTCGAGAAATAGTTTCAGGCAGTCGACGAATCCGATGCCGGTAACGGGATCGCCGCCGATGCCGACCGAAGTCGATTGGCCGAGATGCAGCGCCGTCGTCTGATCGACCGCCTCGTAGGTCAGGGTCGCCGAGCGCGAGGCGATGCCGATGCGTCCGGCCGTGTGGGGGCGTTCGGGCATGACTCCGATCTTGCAGGCGTCCGGTGTGATGACGCCTTGCGAATTGGGGCCGACGAGCCGGGTTTTGGAGCCTTCAAGCGCGTGCTTGACCCGCACCATGTCGAGGACCGGGATACGCTCGGTGACGCAGACCACCAACGACACTTCGGCCTCGATAGCCTCGATCATGGCGCCGGCCGCCCGGTCCGGCGGTACGTAGACGGCGCTGGCGTCGGGCTCGGTGGCATCGACCGCTTCCCGCACCGTTTCGAAGATCGGCAGGTGCAGGTGCGACTGACCGCCCTTGCCGGGGACGACGCCGCCGACCATCTTGGTGCCGTAGGCGATGGCGCGGTCGGTCATCCGCGACGCCGTGGCGCCGGTCAGGCCCTGGCAGATGACGCGGGTTTCCGAGTCGATGAGGATGGACATCTAGATATCCTCCCCGCGCGCCGCACGCACGGCTTTGTCGACGGCGTCCTCGAGGTCTTGTGCGAAGACCGCCGGGATGCCCTGGTTGTTGAGCGCCAGTTCGCCGAGTTCCTTGGCGGTGCCGGCCAGGCGAACGATCAGGGGCGGCGTCCGCTCGGCCTGCTTCCAGGCGATCGCCACTCCTTCGGTGATGACGTCGCAGAACTGAATGCCGCCGCCCATGGCGTTGACGAGGACCGATTTGACCCGCGGGTTGCGCAACAGCATGGCGATGCCGCTGGCCACCTTGTCGCGGTCGGCTACCGGGCGAACGTCCATGAAGTCGGCCGGTTCGCCGCCTTGCGCCTTGATCATGTCGAGGGTGGCCAGCGCCAGTCCGGCGCCGGTCACCATGACGCCGATGTTGCCGTCCATCTTGACGTAGTTCAGCTCGAAGCGCTGGGCCTCGGTCTCGCTGGGGTCGACTTCGTCCTCGTCGCGCAGCTTCTCCAACTCAGGGTGCCGGTAGAGGGCGTTGTCGTCGACGATCATCTTGACGTCGACGGCGACGATGTCGCCATCGTCGGTGACGGCCAGCGGATTGATCTCGATGAGGCTGGCGTCGGTGTCGTGAAAGGCCTTGTAGAGGCCGG
The DNA here is from genome assembly GCA_964344215.1 of uncultured Thalassospiraceae bacterium. GTDB lineage: Bacteria > Pseudomonadota > Alphaproteobacteria > Rhodospirillales > Casp-alpha2 > CAYFMP01. The sequence continues at coordinate 24,034 of CAYFMP010000028.1, forward strand.
CCATCAAATCGGCCGCCGCTTTCGCCTGGTCGCCGTCGAGGCCGAGGTCGCCGGCCAGCTCGGCGGCGGCGGCGGCGTCGAGGCCGGAGCCGGGATCGGGAACGAGCTTGAAAAGGGTCTCCGGCGCCTCGGCGGCGGCCTCCTCGACATCTTCGCCGCCGTCGGCCGACGCGATCAGCGCCACCCGGCCGGCCGAGCGGTCGACCAGCAACGCCAGATAGAGCTCGCGGGTGATGTCGCAGGCCTGTTCGACGTAGACCTGCTTGACCTGTTTGCCCTCGGTCCCGGTTTGCGCCGTCACCAGACGCTGGCCGAGCAGGCCGTCGGCGGCATCAGTGACCGCATCGAGGCTGTCGGCCAGGCGCACGCCGCCGGCGCGGCCGCGGCCGCCGGCATGGACCTGGGCCTTGATCACCCACCTCGGACCGCCGAGTTGTTCGGCGGCAGCGCGGGCCTCTTCGGCCGTCTTCGCGATCCGGCCCGGCGGCACCGCCAACCCATAGCCGCCGAGCAGGTCCTTGGCCTGATATTCGTGAAGGTTCATGGTCGGCCTCTCCCCGCCGCCCCCGCTGGGACGGATCGGAACGTTTGCCGGGGCATAGCGCGGCGGCCGTTGGTCCGGCCTTGCCTGCAAAATTGGTATACCAGATACCTTATGCCTGTATGCGTTGCCCGGCAACTGATTTTACGACCGCCCGGGCGTGCGAAGGAAGAATCATTTGTCGGAGTCGGTAAAAATCGTTGTATCCTCCGAATGCTTCTGGCTATAGTTCTCTGGTATACCTAATGCCACTTGCGTGGCCGCGGGTATTCCGGTGGCCGTACCGATTACCGGCGAGCCATTGGCACACTAGGGCAATACGAGGCCGTCCGCGAATTTCGCAGTTTGACAAGTGAATGCAGGCGGACGTCGTCAACTTGGGAGATTGAAATGCGAAAACTCACTACAGCGTTAACCAGCCTCGGCCTCGCTATCGGCGTCGGCCTGGGCGTAACCGCGACGCCGCAGCAGGCGCTCGCTTGGGAGCCGAAGAAACCCGTCGAACTGATCATCATGGCGGGCACGGGCGGTGGCGCCGACCAGATGGCCCGCCTGATCCAGGGTATCATCGAACAGAAGGGTCTGGCGTCGAAGCCGTTCATTCCGATCAACAAGCCGGGTGGTTCGGGCGCCGAAGCGCTTCGCTACCTGAACGACAAGGCCGGCGACGACCACACCGTGATGATCACCCTGAACAGCTTCTACACGACGCCGATCATCCAAAAGGACCTCGGGGTCGACGTTTCCAAGTTCACGCCGCTCGGCCTGATGGCGATCGACACCTTCCTGCTGTGGGTCCACTCCGACCAGAACATCAAATCGCTCGACAGCTGGGTGAGCACGGTCAAGGGCGCCAGCAACTGGAAGGTCGGCGGAACCGGCAAGGGGCAGGAGGATTCCATCCTGTTCGCCATGTTGGGCGCCAAGTTCGGCCTCAACAACATCACCTACATCCCGTTCCCGGGTGGCGGCACCGTCGCCAAGAACCTGATCGGCAAGCACATCGTCTCGACGGTCAACAACCCGTCGGAGCAGCTGTCCTTCTACAAGGCCGGCAAGAGCCGTCCGCTGGTCCAGTTCACCGGCTCGCGCATGGCGGCCTTCCCGGACGTGCCGACGGCCAAGGAACTCGGACATGACATCGAGTACTACATGCAGCGCTCCTTCAATGGCCCTCCGGGCATGTCGAGCGATGCCCAGGCCTACTACACCGGCGTTTTGAAGAAGGTCTTCGATTCGAAGGACTGGCAGGACTTCTGCGTGTCGGACGGTCTGACCTGCGACAAGTGGGTTGCCGGCGCCGATCTGGCGAGCTTCCACGCCGACAACTACAAGCGTCACGAAGCCCTCATCAAACAAGTTGGCGCCAAAGCCATCACGGGCGAATAGTCGACAACGACACGGGAGCGCCTTCGTGGCGCTCCCGCTTTCTTTTTCTGGCGCCGGGCGGTTCGCCGCCGGGCGCCGGCCACTTTCGGATAGGGAGAGTGTGTCATGACGGTAAGAACTGCCGAATTCACGATGGCCGTCATCATGGCGCTGGCCTCGATCGCCCTGATGGTGAAAAGCAGCCAGGGGCTGAACATCGGCTGGGTGGAAGGGGCCGGACTCGGGTCGGGCGCGTGGCCGTTCTGGTTGTCGGCCGGCATGCTGGTCTGCTGTTTGTGGACCTTGCTGCGGTGGTTCACCAAGGCGACGCCCGAATCCGTCAACACCGACCCGTTCATGAGCGCCACGGCCGTCAGGGTCGTCGGCGCGGCTCTTGCGAGCCTGCTCCTCCTGGTGGTCGGGACTCACATCGTTGGCATCTACTTCTCGATGATGCTTTTTCTGTTCATCTTCCTGCGCATCATCGGCGGGAATTCCTGGACGGTTACGATCAGCCTGATGGTCCTGTCGCCGGTCGCGATTTTCGGTTTTTTCGAATGGGCGCTGCGGAAATCCCTGCCGAAGGGATTCAGCGAGCCGTTGTTCTACCCAATTTACGATCTCATGTACTGAACGTTCCGCCCCGGCCTATGCGGAATACGGACCGGGGTTTGGGGAACTGCGAAGCAGGCGAGGCGAGGACGACTCTGTAAACAGACATGGAAGCGATTATCGATCCTCTGATGGGCGGGCTGCTGGAGGCCGTTCAGCCCACCAACCTGGCGATGATGGCCATCGGCTGTATCGTCGGCCTGTTCGTCGGGGCGATGCCCGGGCTCGGGTCCGTCAATGGCGTGGCGATCCTGCTGCCCGTTACCTTCCTGGTGCCGCCGAACGCTGCGATCATCTTTCTCGCATCGATCTATTACGGCGCCATGTACGGGGGATCCATAAGTTCGATCACGCTCGGCATCCCCGGCGCTTCGACGGCGGTGGCGACGGTGTTCGACGGCCGTCCCCTGGCGATGCAGGGCAAGGCCGACCTGGCCCTGGTGACGGCGGCGACGGCGTCGTTCATCGGCGGCACGATTTCGATCGTCCTGTTCACCCTGGCGGCCCCGCCGCTGGCCGATTTCGCCTTGGCTTTCGGTCCGACCGAGGAGTTCGCCCTGATGGTGCTCGCTTTCGCCACCTTCATCGGACTCGGTGGCGACGATATACCGAAGACGATCTTCTCGATCCTGATCGGTTTCGTTCTCGCTTCGATCGGCCTCGACATCATTTCCGGCAAGCCGCGCCTGATCTTCTTCGACATTTCCGGGTTCTTCCACGGCGTCAACTTCCTGGTGCTGGCCATCGGTATCTACGGCATCGGCGAAATCCTGTGGACGCTGGAAACGACCGAGGGCGAGGTCATCGTCCAGCGGATCAAGACCAGTCTGAAGACCATCGTCAACGGCGTGAAGAACTTCAAGAACTTCCCGGGCGTCGTCGTCTTCTCCAGCCTGCTCGGGTATTTCGTCGGCATCCTGCCGGCGGCTGGCGCCACGCCGGGCTCGCTGATGGCCTACGGCATGACCAAGAGTTTCGCCAAGGATCGGGATTCCTTCGGCAAGGGAAATCCGGCCGGCATCGCGGCGCCGGAATCGGCCAACAACGCGGCCTCGACCGGGTCGATGCTGCCGATGCTGACGCTTGGTATTCCGGGATCGCCGACGACGGCGATCCTGCTCGGTGGCATGATCATCTGGGGCCTGCGCCCCGGTCCGCTGCTGTTCATCGAGCATCAGGACTTCGTCTGGGGCCTGATCGGCTCCATGTATATGGCGAACCTGTTCACGCTGATCGTCAACCTCGCCTTCATTCCGGTGTTCGCCAAGGTGTTGACGCTGCGGTTCTCGATCCTGGCGCCGATAATCTTCATCCTCTGCGTGGTCGGCGGATACGTTCCGACGACGTCGATGCACGACGTCTGGCTGATGGTGTTGTTCGGGGTCGTCGGCTATCTGCTCAGGAAACTGAACTATCCGGTCGCGCCGGCCGTCTTGTCGATCGTCCTAGGCCCTCTGGCCGAACGGGCGTTGCGGCAGTCCCTCGTCGGCTCCCAGGGCGATCCGATGGTGTTCGCGGAGCGCCCGATCACGGTAGTCATCCTGATCGTCGCGTTCATGCTGATCTTCATGCCGGTCGCCAGGATCATCAAGGCGCGTTTGGTGGGACGGAAAGAAAGCGAGGCGTCGGCGGAGTGAGGCAGGCGGCGAAGGAAACAACCGACGATGGGCAGAACCGATCTGGAAACCACACAAAGCCTGTTGCGATTCCTGGTTCCTGGACTATTGTATACCAAGAACCACACGCTGGATCGCTTTTCAGCGCCGATCGAACGGGAACCGGGCGGATGACCATGCCGGCCAAGCGCAAGACCTCACAAGCCAAGCTCAATGTGGCGCCGATCGACGCCAATTTCAGTCTCAAGGACAAGATCTACGATTCCTTGAAGAAGGCCATCACCTCGATGAACATCTACGCCGAAGACGCCGAACTTCGCTTGGACGAGCGCCGCCTGTCGGAGCAGCTCGAGATCAGCCGCACCCCGGTGCGCGAAGCGCTGGCGCGGCTCGAGCAGGAAGGCCTAGTCTACATCGTGCCCCGCCGCGGCGTCTACATCGTGCGCAAGACCAAGGCCGAAATCCTGGAAATGATCACCGTCTGGGCCAGCTTGGAGAGCATGGCGGCGCGCCTGATCACGTTGAACGCCAGCGACGAGGAGATCGCCTCGCTGAGGGCCCTGGTCACGACCTTCGGCGACGACGACAACCTGAAGGCCCATATCGACGAATACTCGGAGAACAACATCGCGTTTCACCAGGCCATCCTGAAAATGAGCCGGTGCGGGTTGTTGACCGAGATTGCCGACAATCTGTTCATTCATATGCGCTCGATCCGGGCGCGCACGATCGGCGAAGACGATCGGGCCGACCGTTCGATCATCGATCACATGCACATCATCGAGGCGCTCGAGGCGCGCGATACGGACCTGGCCGAGCGGCTGGTCCGCGAGCACACGTTGAACCTGGCCGCCCACGTCGAAAAGCACGTGGATTATCTGGATTAAGACCGCAGCCCCGGTCCCGATCCGCCAACCCCCAAGGGAGGTCCATCCAATGTCCGGCACAGCGACCGATACGCTGGCAAAGAAAGACCGCTCCGGAGACGTCGTCTCCGGCGGTCACCTTGTCGCCAAGGCCCTGAGAAACGAGGGCGTCGATACCATCTTCACGCTTTGCGGCGGTCACATCATCGATATCTACGACGGGTGCCTGGATGAAGACATTCGCATCGTCGACGTCCGCCACGAACAGACCGCCGCCCACGCCGCCGACGGTTACGCGCGTCAGACCGGCAGGCTCGGTTGCGTGGTGACGACCGCCGGCCCCGGCTGCACCAACGCCGTCACCGGCGTCGCCACCGCGTTTCGCTCGGAAAGCCCGATCCTGCACATCGGCGGACAAAGCTCGCTGACCCAGCACAAGATGGGATCGCTACAGGACCTGCCGCATGTCGAGATGATGACGCCGATCACCAAGTTCGCAGCCGGCGTGATGTCGACCGAACGGGTCGCCGACATGGTGTCGATGGCGGCCCGCGAGTGCTTCGCCGGCGCCTACGGCCCGAGCTATCTGGAAATCCCGCGCGACATCCTGGATCGCGAGGTGCCGGCCGAGACCGCGGTCCTGCCGAAGGCCGGCAGCTATCGCGCCTCGGTCGCCTCGATCGGCGATCCGGCCGACATCGACAAGCTGGCCGATATCCTGGTCAAGGCCAAGCAGCCGGCTATGCTGGTCGGCAGCCAGGTTTATATGGCGCGCGGCCACCAAGCGGCCATCGACCTCGCCCGCGCCCTCAATATCCCGCTCTACATGAACGGCGCCAGCCGCGGCATCCTGCCGCCGGGCGACCCGCACTACTTCAACCGCACCCGGCGCCACGCCTTCAACAACGCCGACGTCATCGTCATCGTCGGCACACCGTTCGATTTCCGCATGGGCTACGGCAAGCGCATCAGCGAGGCGGCGACCCTGGTCCAGATCGACCAGGACTACCGCACCGTCGGCAAGAACCGCGATATCTCGCTCGGCCTGGCCGGCGACCCGGGCGCCATCCTGAAAGCCGTGCACGACGCCACGACCGGAGCCAAGAGCAACGGCGCCAAGGGCCGCGAAGACTGGCTCAAGGAACTGCGCGAGGCGGAAACGGCGGCCACCGACAAGCTGATGCCGCTGTTCCTGTCCGACCAAGATCCCATCCATCCCTATCGGCTGGCCTGGGAGATCAACGAGTTCCTGACCGGGGACACCATCTACATCGGCGACGGCGGCGACATCGTCACCATCTCGGCCCAGGCCGTACAGCCGCGCAGCCCCGGCAACTGGATGGACCCGGGCGCGCTCGGCTCCTTGGGCGTCGGCACCGGCTTCGCCATGGCCGCCGGTCTCGCCCATCCCGACAAGGAGGTGGTGTGCCTGTACGGCGACGGCAGTTTCGGAATGACGGCGTTCGACATGGAGACGGCCAACCGTTTCGGGGCGCCGTATATCGCCGTCGTCGGCAACAATTCGCACATGAACCAGATCCGTTACGGTCAGATCGCCAAGTACGGCGAACAGCGCGGCAACGTCGGCAACAAGCTCGGCGACGTGCCGTTCGGCACCTTTGCCGAGATGCTCGGCGGTTACGGCGAGGAAGTCCGCGACCCCAACGAAATCGGGCCGGCGCTGAGGCGCGCCCGCGAAGAAGTCAGGTCGCGCGGCAAGTCGGCGGTGATCAACGTCTGGGTGGACCCGGACGAGTATGCGCCGGGGACCAAAGCCCAGACCATGTACAAATAGGCAGGCGGCGCGGAGCCCCGCCGCGCCGAACCGCAACGATCGAACTCTTTGTAGGGGGAAACGAATGAGCAAGGCCTTAGAAGGCGTCCGAATTCTCGATATGACCCACGTTCAGTCGGGTCCGACCTGTACCCAGTTGCTGGCTTGGTTCGGGGCCGACGTCATCAAGATCGAGCGGCCCGGCGTCGGCGACGCCACCCGGGGACAGTTGCGCGATATCCCGGACGTCGATTCGCTGTACTTCACCATGCTCAACCACAACAAGCGCAGCGTTACGCTCAATACCAAGAGCGACGAAGGCAAGGCGATCTTCACCAAGCTCATCGAGCATTGCGACGTCATGGTCGAGAACTTCGCGCCCGGCGCCATCGACCGCATGGGATTCCCGTGGGAGAAGATCCAGGAGATCAACCCACGCATGATCTACGCCTCGGTCAAGGGGTTCGGACCCGGCCCGTACTCGGATTGCAAGGTCTACGAGAACGTCGCCCAATGCGCCGGCGGCTCGGCTTCGACGACCGGAATGCTGGGCGAGGTGCCGATGGTAACCGGCGCCCAGATCGGCGATTCCGGGACCGGCCTGCACCTGGCGTTCGGCATCGTCACGGCGCTGTTCCACCGCGAGACGACGGGCCGCGGCCAGCGCGTCGAATGCGCCATGCAGGACGGCGTCCTCAACCTGTGCCGGGTCAAACTGCGCGACCAGCAACGCTTGGGCCACGGCCCGCTGAGGGAGTACTCGCAGTTCGGCGAAGGCACCTCGTTCGGCGAAGCGACGCCGCGCGCCGGTAACGATTCGGGCGGCGGCCAGCCGGGCCGTATCCTCAAGTGCAAGGGCTGGGAGACGGACCCGGACGCCTATACCTACTTCATCACCCAGGCCGCCGCATGGGGCAATGTGTGCGACGTCATCGGCAAACCCGAATGGAAGGAAGACCCGGATTACGCGACGCCGGACGCCCGGCTACCGCACTTGGGCGAGGTGTTCGAGACAATCGAAGCCTGGACCAAGACCAAGACCAAGTTCGAGGTCATGGAAATCTGCAATCCGCTCAACATTCCGGTCGGGCCTATTCTGTCGATGAAGGAACTGGCCGAAGAGCCCAGCCTGCGCGAGACCGGCACCGTGGTCGAGGTCGATCATCCGGAGCGCGGGCCCTACCTGACGGTCGGCAACCCGGTCAAGCTCTCCGATTCGCCCTCCGACGTCGAACGCAGCCCGCTGCTGGGCGAGCACACCGACGAGATTCTCGCCGAGATCGGCTTGAGTGAAGACGAAATCGCCAAGGCCAAGGAAAAAGGCGCGGTCTAAGCCGCCGCAACCCCAAAGGAGGGAACCGATATGCGGATCATCGTCAACGGCCAACAGGCGTTCGGCAAGGCCTGCCTGGAAGCCATGCTGGAGCGCGGCGACGACGTCGTCGCCGTCTACTGCGCGCCGGACAAGGAAGGCAAGCCGGTCGATCCGATCAAGGAGTTGGCGCTGGAGAAGGGTCTGAAGCTCGTCCAGCCGCCCAACTACAAGGACGCCGACGTGCTCGATGAGATGCGCGCGCTCAACGCCGATCTTTGCGTCATGGCCTACATGATTATCTTCGTGCCGGAGGAAGCCCGCGACATCCCGACCCACGGGTCGATCTGCTTTCACCCGTCGCTGCTGCCGAAGCACCGCGGTCCCAGCTCCATCAACTGGCCGATCATCGGCGGCGCCACCAAGACCGGCCTCACCATCTTCTATCCCGACGACGGACTGGACGAGGGCGACATCCTGCTCCAGAAGGAAGTCGACGTCGGCCCCGACGACACCCTGGGCAGCGTCTATTTCGACAAGATCTTCCCGTTGGGCGTCGACGCCGTGCTCGAGGCGGTCGACCTCATCGAGGCCGGCGAGGCGCCGCGCATCAAGCAGGACGACGCCCAAGCGACCTACGAATCGTGGTGCAAGCACGCCGACGCCGAGATCGACTGGTCGAAGCCGGCGGCCGAGGTCTACAACCTGGTCCGCGGCACCAACCCGCAGCCCGGCGCCTGGACCACGTTCGAGGGCAACGAGCTGAAGATCTTCGATTGCGCGCCGGCCGACGCCGCGGGCGCGCCCGGCGAGGTGACGGAGGTGACGGACGAGGGATTCACCGTTGCCGCCGGCGGCGGCGGTATCCTGGTCAAGCGGGTCCGCCCGCACGACGACAAGAAGATTGCGGCCGCCGAGTTCACCGCCAACTCGGGCCTCGCGGCCGGCGTCGTTCTCGGAGGATAAAACGGCGTAAAACACCAAGTCATTCAGACAACATAACTCTAACTTTCCCGGCCCGCCGACGCCCCGGACGGGGGAGGAATGCGAGATCCAGCATCACGGAAGGTAAGACCATGGCTAAGAGCGATATCGAGATTGCCCGCGAAGCGACCATGAAGCCGATCGCCGACATCGGCGAGCGCTTGAACATACCGGCCGAACACCTGCATCTGTTCGGCCCCCACAAGGCCAAGGTCTCCGCCGATTTCATCACCTCGCTGGAGGACCGGCCGGACGGCAAGCTGATCCTGGTCACCGCCATCACACCGACGCCGGCCGGCGAGGGCAAGACCACCACCTCGGTCGGTCTCAACGACGGCCTCAACCGGATCGGCAAGAACGCCGTCGTTTGCCTGCGAGAGCCGTCGTTGGGTCCGTGTTTCGGCATGAAGGGGGGAGCGGCCGGCGGCGGCCACGCCCAGGTCGTGCCGATGGAGGACATCAACCTGCATTTCACCGGCGATTTCCACGCCATTGGCGTCGCCCACAATCTCCTGTCCGCGCTGGTCGACAACCATATCTACTGGGGCAACGAGCTCGAGTTCGACGAACGCCGCGTCACCTGGCGCCGCGTCGTCGACATGAACGACCGGGTGCTGCGCGACATCGTCACTTCGCTCGGCGGTATCGCCAACGGCTTCCCGCGCGAGACCGGGTTCGACATCACGGTGGCTTCCGAGATCATGGCGATCTTCTGCCTGTCGGAAAATCTCAAGGACCTGGAGGAGCGCATCGGCCGCATCGTCGTCGGCTATACGCGGGCGCGCAAACCGATCCACGCCGCCGACCTCAACGCGCAGGGGCCGATGACGGTGCTGCTGAAGGAGGCCCTGCAGCCCAACCTGGTGCAGACGCTGGAGAACAACCCGGCCTTCATCCACGGCGGCCCGTTCGCCAACATCGCGCACGGCTGCAACTCCGTCATCGCCACCAAGACGGCGCTGAAGATGGCCGATTACGTTGTTACCGAAGCCGGCTTCGGGGCCGACCTGGGCGCCGAGAAGTTCTTCGACATCAAGTGCCGGATCGCCGGCCTGAGCCCGAGCGCCGCCGTTCTCGTCGCCACCATCCGCGCCCTGAAGATGCATGGCGGCGTCGACAAGGACGGTCTCGGCGAAGAGAACGTGGAAGCCGTCGCCAAGGGCTGCGAGAACCTGGCCCGGCACATCCGCAACCTGAAATCCTTCGGGGTGCCGGTGGTTGTCGCCGTCAACCGCTTCACCGCCGACACCGACGCCGAGGTCGCCGAGGTCCGCAGCCAGACGGAAGGCCTCGGCGTCGAGATCGTCGAGTGCACGCACTGGGCGGACGGCGGCGCCGGCACCGAGAAGCTGGCGCAGACGGTGGTCGACATGGCCGACAAGTGCACCGGCCAGTACCTGCCGATCTACGACGACGACATGTCGCTGTGGGAGAAGGTCAAGACCATCGCCCAGCGCATTTACGGGGCCGACGACATCATCGCCGACAAGAAGGTGCGCGACCAGTTCAACCAGTTCGAGGACGCCGGTTACCGGCACGTCCCGGTGTGCATGGCCAAGACCCAGTACAGCTTCTCGACCGATCCCAACCTGAAGGGCGCGCCGTCGGGCCACGTGGTGCCGATCCGCGAGGTTCGGTTGTCGGCCGGGGCCGGGTTCCTGGTCGTCATCTGCGGCGAGATCATGACCATGCCGGGCCTGCCCAGGGTGCCGGCCGCCAACAATATCTACCTCAACGACGACGGCGTCATCGAGGGATTGTTCTAGATCACGGACGACGCCGGAAACGGACAATAGGATGACGGTATGACCATAAAGACCATACTTGCCCCGATCCGGGGCGACGGCAAGGGCGAGGGCGTTCTCAACCACGCGCTCGCCGTCGCGCGCCGCTTCGACGCCCACATCGACGTCATTCACGCCCGCGCCCGGCCACAGGACATGCTGCCCTACGCCACCATCATGCTGACCGAGAAGATGAGCCACGACATCATCGAATCGGCCGAGGCCAGCGCCGCCGCCGCCGAGGCCAACCTGCGCAAGCTGTTCGACGACTATTGCGCGGCCAACGGTGTCAAGCTGGTCGAGGCGCCGGCGCCCGACGGCGACGGCGTCACCGCCTCGTTTCGCGAGGAGACCGGCAAGCAGGCGGCGATCGTCGCCGTTCGCGGGCGGCTCGCCGACCTCATCGTCGTGCCGAGGCCCGACGGCGACACCCAGCTCGGCGCCAACACTCTGGAATCGGCTCTGCTGGAGACCGGCAAGCCGGTGCTGATGGCGCCGGACCTGCCGCTCGACGGTATCGGCGACACCATCGTCGTCGCCTGGAACGGCAGCGCCGAAGCGGCCCGCGCCGTCGACGCCGCGATGCCGCTGCTGGCCAACGCCGGGGCGGTCAATATCCTGATCGGCTCGGACGCCGAGTCGACCGAGCTGCCGGCCGAGGACCTGATGCGGTACATGGGCTGGCACGGAGTCGAGGCCGAAATTCACGTCTTCGCGGCCGGCACCTTCGATATCGGCGAACCGCTGATGGCCGAGGCCGCGGCCCGCAACGCCGACCTCCTGGTGATGGGCGGCTACGGCCACAGCCGGCGCCGTGAGTTGGTGATGGGCGGCGTCACCCGCTACGTCATCGAGGAAGCCGACATCCCGGTGCTGATGGCGCACTAGTGACGTAGTTAAGTCCCGCATCGAATCGATCGATGGCGTGAACAAGAAAAATTTTCGAAACGACAGGCGTTTGCTCAATTAAGAGCCGGATCCGCCCGAAGGCGCTCGACCATATAGTCGACAAATGACCGGACCTTGGCGGAAACCATCCGTCCCTCCTGGTGAACCACGTGGATCGGCAGGGGAGGCAATTCGAACTCGCTCAAGACCGTTTGCAATCGCCCGCCGGCCAAATCGGGCGCGATCTGGTAGGACAACAGGCGCGAAAGTCCCCATCCGCGAACCGCCATTTCTATCACCGCGTCGTTGGTGTTCATTCGGATTCGCGGTTCCACCCGGATGGAAACCGGTTTTCCGTTTTCCCGGAACGGCCACTCCTGCGACGCCCCCAAGGCCAGCGACTGGATAAGCCGGTGGCCGGAAAGGTCGTCCGGGTGCTGCGGCAGCCCGTATTTTTTAAGATAGCCCGGTGATGCGAACACGACTCGGCGAACAGTTCCGGCGCGAACCGCGATAAGGGAAGAATCGGGCAGGTCGCCGATTCGAATGGCGACGTCCAAGCCCTCGTCCATCAGATTGACGACCCTGTCGATGTACAGTGTCCGGGCGTTGACCAGCGGGTACAGGTCGAGAAAATCACCCAGGATCGGGGTCACGAACATGCGCCCGAACAGGACCGGCGCCGTGATGCGCACCTCGCCGCGCGGCGCCGCGTGAGACCCGACCGCCGCTTCCTCGGCCTCTTCCAATTCAAGCAAAATCCGTTGCGCGTCGCGCAGGAACCTCTCGCCGCTTTCCGTCAACCGGACCGAACGCGTCGTGCGGACGAACAACCGGGTGCCGAGACGTTCTTCAAGCATGGCGACGGCGCGGGTGACGGCTGGCGGCGATATCGCCAAATCGCGGGCGGCGGCGGCAAAGCCCCGGCACTCCGCTACCTTTACGAACACTTGAATCGCGTGAAACCGGTCCATCAAATTATTCCGTAGAATAGAATAGTTAATTCAATACTACGCCTATTCTAATATTTTCTGAAACAGTTTATTTCTTGTTCGTCAGGCGCGGAAAGCGACCGGACACCCCAACCAACCCCAAGCCAGGAGAGAATTGTCATCATGAGCCGTATCAACCTCGTGACCCAAGACACCGCCGACGCCGAACAGAAGGCGCTGCTCGAAGCGATCCAGAGCAAACTCGGCATGGTCCCCAACTTCCTCGGTGTTCTGGCGCACTCGCCGGATGCCTTGAAAGCCTTCCTCGGCCTTCACGGAATTGCCGAGTCCGGCCGACTGGACCCGCCGACCCGCGAACGCATCGCTCTCGCCGTTGCCCAGAGCAACGCTTGCGAATACTGCCTGTCCGCCCATGACGCCATCGGCCGCAAGGCCGGGTTGACGGGCTCGGAGATCGAGGCCAACCGCGCCGGCACCTCGCAAGACGCAAAGGCCGCCGCCGCCGTAACATTCGCGAAAGCACTGAATGAACACCTTGGCGAGGTCACCCAGGCCGAGTTGGACGCAGTTCGAGACGCCGGTTACGACGACGCCGAAATCGTCGAAATCATCACCCACGTGGGGATGAATATTTTGACCAACCTGATCGGCAAGGCCTCGCGGGTAGATATCGACTTCCCCAAGGTTTCCCTGCAGGACAAAGCGGCCTAACCCTCAACCGCTTGTCCATCCCCCGGGGCGAGCGCCCACACCCACCACCGGGTGCTCGCCCCACCATTATTCGAAAGAGACACCGTCATGGCCAAAAGATTCGCCGAAATCACTTTCACTCCTTCCGTTAAGGCGGCACAAACCCGCTACGGTAGCCGCGCCGCCAACCAGGGGTTCGAATTGGCCGAAAACCCTGGCGACACGTTGGGCGAAGCCGAGGTCGCCTTCATTGAAGCGCGTGACGGGTTCTATCAGGCTACGGTGAATGAAGACGGATGGCCTTATGTGCAGTTCCGCGGCGGTCCGTCCGGTTTTCTGAAAGTGCTCGATGAGCGAACCATCGGTTACGCCGACTTCCGCGGCAACATCCAATATCTCAGTGTCGGCAACCTCGCCGCCAATGACCGGATTGCGATGATCCTGATGGATTACCCGAACCGCCGCCGCCTCAAGATCTGGGCGCGGGCGCGGATTGTCCACCATGACGAAGACCCGGAACTGCTGGCTCGCCTTGAGATGCCGACCTATCGCGCTCGGGTCGAACGCGCCGTGGTGATGAACATCGAGGCGATTGATTGGAATTGCCCGCAACATATCACGCCCCGGTTCACCGAGGCCGAAATCGAGGAGCTGACGGCGCCGTTGAAAAGCCGGATCGCCGAGCTCGAGACGACGGCGGGCGATCTGTCGGCCGCTCCTCCCGCGCCGCAATCGGTGATCGGCGACGGTCCTTTGGAACTGGTTATTACAGGCATTCGCCAACTCACGCCCGAAGTCCGGGCTTACGAGCTGCGGCGCCCGGATTCCGGTGACCTGCCGGCGGTCGCCGCCGGTGCCCATATCGAGGTTCCAGTCGCCTTCGCCGACGGGCGCCGGGAGACCCGGACCTATTCGATCGCAAGCAACCCGGGCTGCCGCGACGCCTTCGAGATCGCCGTTCGACTCGACCCCGACGGCCGCGGCGGATCGCGCGCGATCCACGAAGGCTATGCGCTTGGCCTGCGCCTTCGGGCTGGTCTGCCGCGGAACGGGTTTCCGCTTCACGACGACGACCGGCCGGCCCTGTTGATCGCCGGCGGCATCGGCATTACGCCGCTGAAGGCCATGGCGCAGTCGCTCTTGGCCGACGGACGGGCCTTCCATCTGCACTTTGCCGCCCGCTCGCGCTCGCTCATGGCCTATCGCTCGAAACTGGCGTCGGCGCTCGACGGCGCGGTCACCTTCTACCCCGGAGAGGAAAGCCGAAGGATCGATATCGAAGCACTATTATCCAAAGCCCCTGCCGACGCGGTGTTCTACGTCTGCGGCCCGGAGCGCCTGATCGAGGCCGTCCGGAGCATGGCGGCGGCGTACGGCATCGACGGCAAGCAGGTGCGGTTCGAGCGCTTCACCGCGACGGCGTCTGAGGCCGGCGATACGGCCTTTCAGGTGCGCCTGGCCCGATCCGGAACGGAGCTTGCCGTGGCGCACGATCAAACCGTTCTAAACGCCTTGCTCGACGCCGGCGTTGACGCGGATTACGGCTGTAAGTCAGGCACCTGCGGCTCGTGTGCCGTGAAAGTGCTCGACGGCAGACCTGAGCATCGCGACAGCACGCTCACTGATGCGGAACGCGACCAGGCCGGATTAATTCTCCCCTGCGTGTCCCGCGCCGCGAGCCGCAGCCTCGTCCTTGATCTTTGAGGCACGGCTGGAAGGAAATAACTCCATGCAATGGTTCGAACGCTACATCGGCAAAATGGCCGGTGGAAATACACTGCCACAGGCGCCGCGCCCATCGTCTGCGATCCTGGCAGGAATTGGTGCGACATGCGCGATCGCCGCCACGGCGGGACTTGGCGAGGGGACCGGGACCTTGATTCTGATGGCCCCGTTCGGGGCGTCCTGTTTTCTCGCCTTCGCAGTGCCGGAGAGTCCGCTGGCGCAACCCAGAAACATCGTCCTCGGCCACCTGATATCCACGACCGTCGGTCTGATCGTTCTGGCGCTCCTCGGCGACGGTTGGCCGTCCATGGCGCTCGCCGTCGGCCTGGCGGTCATTCTGATGCAGGTGACCCGAACGGGACACGCACCCGCAGGCGCCGACCCAATGGTCGTGTTCGCCATTCAACCGGCCTGGAGTTTCTTGATCTTCCCCGTGCTGACAGGGGCCGTATTGATCGCCATCGTTGCCCTGATCTTCAATAACCTGAGATCCGACGTCCGCTATCCAAAATACTGGTAACGTCGGGCCGTATACCGAGGGATGAAAAAAGAAACCATGCGCATCAACGCGAATTTTAACGAACGCGCTTTGGTCCAAACGATCGGCGCGGATTGGGTATCTTCGCCGAGTTCCGGCGTCGAGCGCATCATGTTGGATCGGATCGGTGATGAGGTTGCGCGCGCAACGTCCATCGTCCGTTTCGATCCGGGAAGCACTTTTCCGATGCACAGCCACGGCGGGGGCGAAGAATTCCTCGTGCTGGAGGGCACGTTCTCCGACGAGTTCGGCGACTTCGGTCCCGGCTCTTACCTGCGCAACCCGGCCGGCACTTCACATACGCCGTTCACCCGCGAGGGCTGCACGATTTTCGTTAAACTTTGGCAGTTCCAGGACGGCGACACAGAGACGGTTAAGATCGATACGCGCGCGAGTACGTTCGCGCCGGGTCTGGTGGAGGGCCTCAGCGTCTTGCCGTTGCATCAATTCGAAACCGAGAGCACGGCCCTGGTGCGCTGGCGGCCTGGAACGGTCTTCAATCGCCACAGCCATTTCGGAGGAGAGGAAATTTACGTTGTCGAGGGAACTTTCGAGGACGAATTCGGCTCCTATCCCGCCGGAACCTGGCTTCGCAGCCCGCATCTAAGCACGCACACACCGTTCTCGGACCAGGGATGCCTGATCTACGTCAAGGTCGGGCACCTGTTGGCGGAACTGGGCACTTTGAGTGATCCGGGAGAACGACCTTTGCGAGCTACGCAATAACCGGCAATTCCGGGGACGCAATTCCGAGGACACCTCACCTAATTCCGTCGGTTCCGTTTCATAAAGTGGGTGTTTTCAAGTCATGCGAAGGAAAACGGAGATGATTGACCAGTTCGACCGGTGGCCATCAGGTTTCAGCGGTAACGACTTCCCGATCTATCGGCCCCGGCGCATGGGCTTTATCGACCACTGGCGTGCAGATGAATGGGCTATCAAGGCGTATGGAATCCGGCATCGCGAACTCGTGGATGGCGAGCCCCTTGTTGATGACGACCTTGTCGCATCCGCACGCAAACATGTTTCGAACTTGCTTCCGCTCACCAGAGAGGAAGGGGAATTCTACAAGACCGGTTTTGTCGTTCTTCATGAAGGAGAAATGGCCAACTGGCTGCTCTTCCAATGGTGGACGCATCGCGATGTTTGGTGCCAGTTCCTATCTTATTCCCCCATCGGCACTCCGCTCACGTTTAAACAATCGACCGGCCCTATGCGCGCTTGCGTCTACGAAACGGCAATCATTTGGTTCGAGCAGAAATCTTGGATCAGGAACGTCCTGAATGGCAACGCCGACCGCCGCGCCTATCTCCTGGATGTAATGCGAGACAACTATTGCTGAGCGGGCGTGGCCCAAGTTTCCGGATTTAACACCGCCAATTCACGCCGGGGCGGTGCAAGGCCTCGATTGGCATCCCCCGGGCCCTCGATCCTCGAAACACCCGGCTCTCGAGACTTGCCGGTGCCGACGCGGACGGGCACACTCGCCGCCATGCCCGATACCGCGTCCAAACCCACCAACTCGCCGATCGTCGCTACCTTCCGCGAGCTGACGCCGACCTCGGCCAAGCTGGCCGAGCGGGCGCTCGAAGTGTTCCCGAGCGGCATCGTCCACGACAGCCGCCGCATGGCCCCCTACGGGCTCTATGTCGAGCGCGCCGAAGGGTCGCGCAAGTGGGACGCCGACGGCAACGAATACATCGACTACTACGGCGGCCACGGCGCGTTGCTGCTGGGTCACGCGCATCCCGACTTGACGGCAGCGGTGGCGAAGCAGGTCGCGCTCGGCACCCACCCCGCCGCCTGCCACCGCTTGGAACTCGAATGGGGCCGCCTGGTCAAGCAGCTGGTGCCGTCGGCCGAGCGCGTCCGCTTCACCTCGTCCGGCACCGAGGCCAACCTGATGGCGCTGAGATTGGCCCGCGCCTACACCGGCAAGCCGAAGCTTTTGCGCTTCAAGCGCCATTTCCACGGTTGGCAGGACCACGTGGCGTTCGCCGTCACCGACCATTTCGACGGCACCCCGACGCCGGGTGTGGTCGACGGCATCGCCGAGAACGTCATCGTCGCCGATCCGGCCGACGTCGCCGGCACCCAGGCGCTGCTCGAGGGTTGGGACGATTTCGCCGCCGTCATCATCGAACCGACCGGAGCCAGCTCCGGCCAAGTGCCGCTGCCGGCCGAGCTGATGGCGATGCTGCGCCGCGTCACCGAGGAGCGCGGCATCGTCCTCATCTTCGACGAGGTGGTGACCGGGTTCCGGGTCTCGAAGGGCGGCGCGCAAGCTTACCTCGGCGTCACCCCGGACCTGACGGCGTTGGCCAAGATCCTGGGCGGCGGCCTACCGGCCGGTGCCGTCGCCGGGCGGAAAGAGATCATGGATCTGCTCGACTTCGACATTGCCGCCGACAGGGGTTTCGAGAAGATCGCCCACCAGGGCACTTTCAACGCCAACCCGCTGTCGGCTGCATCCGGCGTCGCCATGCTGATGCGCGTTCGCGACGACGACGTGCCGGCCACGGCCAACGCACAAGGAGACAAGCTCAAAGCCGCCTGGAACCAGGTGTTCTCGGAGGAAAATGTCGCCTGGGCCGCCTACGGTCAGGGCTCCAGCGTCTACATCCACACCAACCCGGACGGCGACGACATCGACCCGCTCGCCTTCGACCCGGCCGCCTTCGATCCGCGCTTCTTCACCGCCGCCGCCGGCCACCCGGCGGCCGCCCGCCTGCGCCTCGCGCTGATGATCAAGGGCGTCGACATCTCCGGCAAGCTCGGTGCCATCGTCTCGGCGGCACATACCGACGACGACATCGCCGCCACCGCCGAGGCCATGCGCCACGCGCTCCACATGCTGAAGTTCGAGGGCGCACTCTCTTAGATCGGATCACG
>CAYFMP010000029.1:0-41735 GCA_964344215.1 uncultured Thalassospiraceae bacterium
AATGTCAGGATTTTTCCGGGCACCGAACTCGAGCACTTCGCCCTCGAAGTGGGGGTGCCGCGGGAATTGATCGAACAGTCCCAGGACATGTCGTATCACGAGAATGCGCCGACCCTGCCGTTTTCGGAGGACTTCACGCGCGGCGTGCGGGCCATGTTCCTGAGGGATTACGTGCTCAGCAAAGAGCGCCTTTTGCAGGTGCTGCCGCACCAGATGGAACAGTTCAGCGAGGACGAGCTCAATCAAAAGTACAACAGCTATTTCCCGACCGACAAGGTGAAAACGCTGAACGACGTCCTCGACCTCGCCAAGATCGACCGCTCCGAGTTGCGTCCGCTCGATCCTTTCGACGAGGACACGGTCAGGATCCCCGAGTTGAAGACGCGTCTCCGCGACAAGTTCCCGGCCGGCGAGGAAAAACACGACGACGCGCTGAAACTGATGCTGGTCGACCTCTCGACCTATTTCTCCCACGACATCGACACCCGCGAATACAACGTGCTCGAGCCGCCGCTCGGGCTGATGGCGCTGTTGACCTACGTCAATCGGGAGTTCGGCGGCAAGGTCGACGGCCGCGCCTTCAAGTCGAGAATCGATTTCGACAGCTACGAGGCGTTTCTCGAGCTGATCCGGGAGTTCGACCCGGACATCATCGGCATTCGCGCGATGACCTTCTACAAGGGCTTCTTTCACGATGCCGTCGCCTACATCCGCGAAAACGGCATCGGCGTTCCGGTCATCGCCGGCGGCCCCTATCCGACCGCCTCCTACGTCGATCTTCTCCAGGACGACAATATCGACCTCGCCGTCATCGCCGAGGGGGAAGTCACCCTGGCCGAAATTCTCGAGAAGACGCTGGCCAACGACAAGCGTTTCCCGGACCTCGACGAACTCCGTGAGATCGCCGGAGTCGCCTTCCTGAACAAGGCCGGCCGGACCATCGACGGCCCCGACGCCGGCCGTGGCGCCGCCGACCGCGGCGGCGTCGGCGCGACCGCTTCGGCCGCGTGATTCGGGCTCCCTCCCCATCGAGGCAACGGCGCCTATTCTGATGCCAGCGTGTTGATCTCCGAAGCTTTAGAGAAGCCGAGCATGATCATTCCACTGACCATGGACAACCTGGAGTCCTGCTCCGAGCTCGCGGCCAAGGTGTTCGGACCGGACTACATCTCCCTGCGCCCTGATTTCTTCGCGTGGCAGTTCGAACGCGCGTCGCAGCTGTTCGACGAAGGACGCGATCCCGGAACCTGGGTCTACGAGGAGGACGGCGAAGTGACGGCGCTGTGGCTTTCGAACAAGGCGCCGATGTGGTTGGAAGGCAGGGAGTTCGTTGGAACGTGGGGTCACGACTGGTACGCCGATCCCGACCGCATGGGCGGTGGGCTGCCGCTTTCCGTCGAGCAGATCAAACGCGCCGGCGTCTTCGCCAGCTGCGGCCTCGGCGTCCTGACGGCGGGCATCCATCACCGGCTGTTTCCCAGCATCTGGTTCGAAACGCGGCGTCTCTATGGCGTCATCGACCCGGAAACGACGATGCGGGCGATGACGACAAGCAGCGCCGATGCTTTGCCCATGCTCAAGCTCCACGCCAAGCTGGCGGCGCCGCGCTCGAACGACGCGCGCTCGGTCGAAAGCTTCGATGAGACTTACGATGCGTGTTGGCGGGCGGTGCGCGAAACGGTTTCCTTTGCGACCGACCGCACCGCCCCTTACATGAACTGGCGTTACATCGAAAATCCGTTCATCGATTACGTCTGCCTGCGTTACGGCACCGAAGCGGGACCCGCCTATTTCGTCTACCGCGAGGAGACCGTCGACGACATGAAATACAGCGTCGCCAGGATCACCGAGGCGGTCGGCTCGCGGCCGGCCCTGGTCGAGGGGTTTCGGGCGCTGTGGCGCGACCTGAAAGCGGCCGGCATCGCTTTTTGCGATTACTACGGGACTCACGACGAAACCATCGCCGGTCTTCTCGAAGGCGGCATGCGGCCGGTCGTCACTCTGGAGGAGTTCGATCTGCCGCGCCTGTTCTCGCCGTTCGCCATCGATTTCCGGAAAACCATCAGTGTCGCCGTCAACATCGCGCCGCCGTTCGAGGCCGGGGACTGGCTATGGCACACCGGCAAGTGGTATGTAACCAAGGGCGACGGCAATCAGGACCGGATCAACCCCTGAGGATCTCGGAAGCCGTAGGACGCGTGATATTTCAATGACTTCTGACAAGACAAACAGTGCCGCCGTATGCTTGGTGATCTGTGTCGACACCGAGGGGCCGCTCTACGAGTCGGTGGAAGAGTGCATCCGCCGCGTCAATCACACCTTCGGCACGTCGTACCCGGAAGACGCTCGATCGCTGGCCCGCCTCGAGGACGGGTCGGCCGAGATGCCGGCCGAACACGCCGACGCCATCCGGACCATGGTCTCGCCCAAGGTCCGCGACTGGCTCGGCAACTGGAAGGACATCGACGACAACATCGATTACGCGCTGTCCGAAGAGTTTCGCGCCGGCATCGTCGACGACGAGGAAAACGGCCTGGTCATGAACTGGTTCGTCTGCGATTGGGTCGACGACTTCAAGGTCAACCCGCGCCGCAAGACGATCGGCGTTAATTCCATATTCGAATACTACTGGGCACGCTTCGACCACGACCGCGCCAACAACCCGATCTACTTCCACCACCATGCGCTGCCGTTCTCCGGCGCCACCCATCACCCGGCGCGCAATTGGACGAACAGCACCGGCCACATCGCCAAACTTAGCGCCGGTGTTCTCGATTACGGCCATTTTCCGGCCTGCGCCCGGACCCCGATCATGGCCCCCGACATCAGCTATTTCCTCGACCAGTACTTCCCTTTCGACCTGAGCAGTCTGAGCCTCGACGACGACACCGATCAGCCCGACGTCGACCTCAGGCGCTTCGTCGACTGGAAGGGCGCGCCGTCCGATTGGTCGCTCTATCGACCCGATTATCTGGATTACCGGGTGCCGGGCTCGATGCAGCGCTGGATCGGCCGTTGCCTACAGGTCGGCAGCCGCTACGGCAACCTCGACGAGGCCGAATTGACCAGCGCCTTCGAGAAGGCGCGCAGCGGCGACAGCGTCCTCGTTTCGTGCCATGTCCATGACCATTCGCCGATGCGCAAGTACGGCGAGTTCTTCGCCATGGTCGACGCCGTCCGCCGGCGCTACTCGGATATTCCATTTTACAATTGCTCGGCCGTCGACGCCTTTCGAAGGGTGCTGGAATTGCCGGGCCAGGAAAATTTTTCCCTGCGGATCGAACGTCAGGCCGATACTTTCCGAATCGAGAGTTCAGGCCCGATCCATGGCAGCCAGCCGTGGTTCTGCTTCAAGACCAAGGACGGCCGCTACCTCTGGGACAACCTGGATTGCATGCGGGAGAACGAGTGGCGTTACATCTTCGATGCCATGACCTTTCCCGTCGATCTTGTCGCAGAGGTCGGCGTCGCCGCCAACAATTCGGCCGGCGACTCGGCTGTCGTCAGGCTCGACCTGTCGTGACGGCAAACGGGCCGAGCACCGGGTTCCGTCGGGAATCGGCCCGAAGTGGCCGATTTGGTTCGGAACTTGCATGGGAGACCGCGGATTTAAGCAGCGAAAGAGGTTAGCTTCCGATGTCCAACAAGGAAAAATACGATCAATCCTTCGTCGATGCGTTCATGATCGACCAGTCCGAGCTTAGCGAGAGCCTCAAGTACAACTCGATCGAGGCGTGGGACTCCATCGGCCATCTCGGCTTGATGTCGGAGCTCGAGGAAGCTTTTGATATCAGTATGGAAACGGACGATATCGTCGATTTCAGTTCATACAAGAAAGGGGTCGAGATCCTCGCCAAATACGGGGTCGAAATCCATATCTGATTGAATTTCAGCGTCCCTACCTTATTTAATGGGGGCGAAAACCGGTTTCCCCGCCAGAACGTTCGCGAGGGAAGGTTTTCATGGCATGGCGTTCGTTTCGTCGACCATGCATTCGGTCAGAAGCAGCTAACGGAGAAACGTCATGCCGCTCCTCGACAAGCCCAGAGTCGTTGAAAAGTTCAAGTCGTTCTACACCTACGTCAAGGAGAACGACGGCAAGATCGGCACCAAGCAGCGCGGTATCGATCTCAACCTGAACAACGCCTGCAATCTCCGTTGCGAGCACTGCTTCACCAACTCGCCGATCGGCGACCACGTCAAGGAAGTGTTGCCGGCCGACAAGGTCGCGGATATCGCCGACCAGGCCGACGAGCTTGGCATTTTCGAGTGGGACCTGCAGGGCGGCGAGTTGTTGCTCAGGCCCGACATCCTTTTCGAAACGCTCGACGCCATTGGCACCGAGCGCTTCTATATGTATTTGACGACAAACGGTTATTACCTGGACCAGGCGATGGCGGAAAGGCTCGCCGAGGCCGGCGTCAACCGGGTTTCGGTCAGCATCGACAGCATGGACGAGAAGGTCCACGACGAGTTCCGCGGCAAGAAGGGATCGTGGAAGCGGGCGATGGCGGCGCTCGAGCACGTCCAGAACGCCGGCATGTCGCCCTATCTCAACATCACCGTCGCCCACTACAACGCCAAGTCCGAGGATGTCCGGCTGTTGATGGAATATTCGAAGGACAAACGCTATACGACTCTCATCAACGTGGCGACGCCGGCCGGCATGTGGCAGAAGATGTCGGAGATCATGGTCGATGAGGACGACAAGGCGTACCTAATCGAGATGCGCAAGAAATACAGGAACATTCTGCGCAATCTGTGGAACCCGTTCGACAAGGAATTCGAGGGCGTGTTGGGTTGCAACACCGTAAACCGCCTCTACATCACTCCTGTCGGCGACGTCTTGGTGTGCCCCTACGTCCACATCAAGATCGGCAACGTCTTTGAGCAGAGCCTGAAGGAGATCAGCGAATTCGGCTTCAGCATCAAGAACTTCGGGGAACACAGCAGCCTCTGCCTGGCCGGCGAGGACAAGAATTTCGTACGCAAGTACCTGCAGCGCGACGGCACATCGATATTCAATCCCCTGGACGCCAAGGAAATCTTCAGCCAGGAAGACCTCTTGACGAATTGAGCCGGGTACCGATGTTTGTTCGGATTGGCACCGGGGGCGATTGATGGGCTCCCTTATCTTCGATCGATTGGAAGCGTTCGCCGAAAAGGTCTGCCTGATCGATCCGCAAGCGGCCGCCTATTCCTATGCGGACGTCGTCGGCCACGCCGATGCGCTGGCGGCGGCGATCGTACCGCGTTCGCTTGCCGTCGTCGCCGCTTCCAACAGCTTCGAGTCGGTGGCCGGCTATATCGGACTGATGCGGGCCGGCGCCGCCGTTCTTCTCGTCCCCCACACCGTCAAGCCCACTCACTTCGCAGACGTGCTGGAGCGCTACAAGCCGCGCTATCTGTTGGCGCCGCGCGACCTCGATTGCAGCGCCTTCGCCGCCGAGGTGCCGGCGCCCGGTGACGATTACCGGCTTCTCGAGACGACCTACGAGATCGATTACGATCTGCATCCCGAATTGGCCGTTCTACTCGCCACCTCCGGTTCGACCGGCGCGCCGGCTTTCGTCCGCCTGTCCTATGCGAATATCGACGCCAACGCCGAAGCCATCGCCGAATCGCTCGGCATATCGGCCGATGACCGTCCGATCACGACGATGCCGATGAGCTACAGTTACGGGCTGTCGATCCTGCACAGCCACCTTCTGCGCGGCGCTTCGGTCATCGTCAACGAGGAACCGCTGGTCGGCGCCGGGTTCTGGCGCGCCTTCGAGCAGCACCGGGCGACCACCTTCGGCGGCGTCCCGTTCATCTACGAGATCCTCAAGAAACTCAAGTTCGCCGAGATGGAGCTGCCGAACCTGGCCTATCTGACCCAGGCCGGCGGCAAGCTCAGCCTCGAGTTGACGGAGGAGTTCACCGACGTCTGCGCCGCCAAGGACATCGATTTCGTCGTCATGTACGGCCAGACGGAAGCCGCCCCCAGGATGTCGGCTCTGCCGCCCGGCGCCGCCAGGGACAAGCTCGGCAGCGTCGGCAAGCCGATACCCGGCGGCCGTTTCTGGCTGGTCGACGAAAGCGGCAGTGCCATCGACGCGGCCGACACGCCGGGCAGCCTGATGTACGAGGGACCCAACGTGAGTTTGGGCTACGCCGAGACGCGGTTCGACCTGGCCCGCGGCGACGACAACCGGGGCATACTGGATACCGGGGACATCGCCGTTTTCGACGCCGACGGCTATTACTACATCGTTGGTCGCAAGAAACGTTTTCTAAAGGTTTACGGTAATAGGATCAGCCTCGACGATGTCGAGCGGATTCTGACCGAGCACGGCTACGATACGGCGTGCGCCGGGACCGATGACGACCTCAGGATCTTCGTCACCGGCGACTTCGTCGAACGCGAGGTGATGGATTTCGTGCTGGATCGTGTAAGTATCAACCAATCCGGCGTTTCCATCGTTCCGCTTGCGGAGATCCCTCGAAACGACGCCGGAAAGGTCCTGTACTCGGTACTCGACGGGATCGGCGAAGGGCTCAATGGAAACTGACTTGAAAGAGATCCTCGACCAGCCCGCCTTTTCTCTCGACAAGGCCGTGAAGGCGCAAGTTTTTCTGGACCGGCTGAAGTCGCTGTCCGACCGGCACTATCGGAAGTGCCCTGAATACCGCCGCATCCTCGATGCCTTGGAATGCCGGCTCGATGACACCAACGCCGTCGAGGGGCTGCCCTATCTTCCGGTCCGCCTGTTCAAGGAGTTCTCGCTCCGCAGTGTCGATGAGGACGAGGTCGTCAAGACGATGACGTCGTCCGGGACTTCCGGGCAAAGCGTGTCGAGAATTTTTCTCGACCGCGCTACCGCCGCCGTCCAGACCAAGGTCCTGACCAAGATCGTTTCCGACGTCATCGGCTCCAGGCGCCTGCCGATGCTGATCGTCGATTCGCCCTCAGCCGTCAAGGACCGCAGGACGTTCTCGGCGCGCGGCGCGGCCATCCTCGGTTTCTCCATGTTCGGCAAGAACATCGCTTACGCCCTCGACGACGACCTCGAACTCGATACCCGCTCGATCGACGCGTTCTGCGACAAACACGCCGACGACGAGGTCCTCGTCTTCGGCTTCACCTACATCGTCCACGACTACTTCGTCGGTCGGCTGCTCGACGGCGGCCGCCCCCTTTCCCTGAACAAGGGCATCCTGCTGCACGGCGGCGGCTGGAAGAGGCTTCTCGAACGCGCCGTCGACAACGACACCTTCAAGCGTCGCGTCGGCGAGGCCACCGGCATTTCCCGGGTACACAACTACTACGGCATGGTCGAGCAGACCGGCTCCATCTTCGTCGAGTGCGAACGAGGCCGTCTGCACTGCTCGAATTTCTCCGACATCATCGTCCGCGATCCCGAATTCGCTGTCTGCGGTCCAGGCACACCCGGGCTCATTCAACTGGTTTCGCTGCTTCCCGAAAGCTATCCGGGGCACAGCCTACTTTCCGAGGACATCGGAGAGATCGTCGGCGAGGACGACTGCCCGTGCGGCAGGCTGGGCAAGTACTTCCTCGTTCACGGGCGGGCCGAACACGCGGAAATACGAGGCTGCGGTGACACTTTCTCCGGATAACGGCACGGCCGTGAAGGTGTCGGGCGACAGCCAGGTCGCCGTCGTTGCGGACGACGATGCGGTCGGTGTCGTTGGGGTTGAAGGCCGGGTCACCGTCGTTTCGGGCAACGGCGAGGTCACGACCCGACCGGCGCCGCCGTTCGACGCCGCCGTCTGCGACTTTCTCGCCGACCTTTCGAGACGCCTCAAGCAATCGAAGGAAGCGGCCGCCTATCCGGAACTGGCGGCGCTGTCGTTCTGGTGCCGGGCGGCCAACATCAAGCGCCTGAAGAAGAACCTCAAGGACGCATCCCGGCGGCTCGGACTCGGCATGGTGTTCCACGTCGCGCCCGGCAACGTCCCGGTCAGTTTCGCCTACTCCTACGTTTTCGGCCTGCTGGCCGGCAACGCCAACGTCGTGCGGCTGCCGTCCACACCGACGCCGGAGGAAAGCGTTTTCTTCGACGTGCTCGACGACGCGCTTGGGGATCACCAAGCTATCCGGCCGATGACCTCGTTCATCCGGTATTCGCGCGACGACAAGATCACCGCCGGGATTTCCGGCCAGTGCGACGCCCGGGTGGTGTGGGGCGGCGACGCCACCATCGCCGATGTCCGCCGCATTCCGCTACCGGTGAGGGCGTTCGACATCGCCTTTGCCGACCGCTATTCGCTGTGCGTCCTGAACGACACCGCGGTGGCGGCGCTCGATCGGCGCGCTTTGGGCCGTCTCGCCGAGCAGTTCTACAACGACACCTATCTGATGGATCAGAACGCCTGCTCTTCGCCGCACCTGGTCTTGTGGCTGGGCGGTTACGGTGAGGGCAGCAAACGCTTCTGGGCCGAGCTGTCCGATATCGTCGCCGCCCGCTACGAGTTGGCGCACGCTCATGCCGTCGACAAGCACGCCCATTTGCTGGCGACCCTGATCAAGCTCACCGAGGCGCCGCACGTAGAGATGCACGGCAACCGTATCTACCGGCTGGTGTTGTCGAACCTGCCCCAAGGTCTCGACGAGTTGAGGGGGCGGTTCGGGATCTTCTTCGAATACGCTACCGACGATCTCGACGAAATTGCGCCGCTGGTCAGCAAGAAGTTCCAAACTCTTACCTATTTCGGGGTCGATAAGTTACGCTTGCACGAATTCGTGCTGACCAACCGCCTCAAGGGAATAGACCGCATCGTGCCGGTTGGAAGCGCCCTGAATATCGATGTCGAGTGGGACGGCATCAACGTCCTGCAGACGCTGTCGCGATTGGTGAGCACCCACTGAAGGCCTGGAGAGAACAGTGGCAAAGACAGATGCGAAACCGTTTCGGCTCGAGATGCCGGACATCCTCGAATACCAGAAGAACAGGTTTCCCTACCTGATGATCGACGTCGCCGAGGAAGTCGTGCCGGGCGAGAGCGCCCGCGGTTACAAGCACCTGACGGCCAACGACTGGTTCTTCGAATGCCATTTCCCGGGCGACCCCAATATGCCGGGCCTGTTACAGACCGAGGCGCTGGTTCAGATGGCGGCGCTGTCGGTCGTCACCCTGCCCGGCAACAAGGGCAAGGTCGTCTACCTGACCTCGGTCAACAAGATCGCGCTTAGGCGCAAGGTGGTGGCCGGCGACCGCTTCGATATCGACACCCGGCTGCTGAGCTGGCGGCGCGGCGTCGGCAAATGCAGCGGGATCGGCACCGTGGCCGGCGAAAAGGCGTGCGAGGCCGAGTTCAATATCGTTATGCCCGACTTGGTCAATGAGTTCAAAGTCGGCCGGCGCTGAAGCGAAACGAAACGGAGTAAAGCATGCTCTTGCAGGGAAAGAACGCGGTCGTCACCGGCGCCAACCGCGGCATCGGTAAGTCGATCTTAACCAAGTTCGCCGAGTATGGTGCCAACGTCTGGGCCTGTACGCGCCGGCCCGACGATGGGTTTACGGAGTTCGTGGGACAACTCGAGGCGGACACGGGTGTGGATGTCGACCAAGTTCATTTCGATCTGGCCGACGACGAGCAGGTGGCGGCCGGCGCCAAACAGATCCTGGCCGCCAAGAAGCCGATCGACGTTCTCGTCAACAACGCCGGCATCATCGACACCTCGCTGTTTCTGATGACGCCTATCGACAAGATGAAGGAACTGTTCGAGATCAACTTCTTTTCGCAGCTGGCGCTGACCCAGCGCCTGGCCCGCACCATGGCGCGCCAGAAGAGCGGCTCGATCGTCAATCTGTCGTCGAGCGCCGCCATCGAGGGCAACGAGGGCCGGACCGGTTATGCGTCCTCGAAGGCGGCCCTGATCACGGCGACCAAGGTCATGGCCCGCGAGCTCGGCGCCGCCAACGTACGTGTCAATGCCCTGGCGCCCGGGCTGACCCGCACCGACATGATGCTCGGCAGCACGCCGGATGACGCTCAGGCGCAGGTCGTCGATCGGCTGTCCTTGAAACGGATCGCCGAGCCCGACGAGATCGCCGGCGTCGTCGTCTTTCTGGCTTCCGACCTGTCGTCCTACCTGACCGGCCAGGTGCTGTCGGTCGACGGCGGGATGTAGGGATCGAGGGAGAGCCGCATGCCGAGCCGGGAAGAAATGATCGCCGATCTGGAGGGTATGGCGGCGCGCATGCGTCGCAGCATTCTCGACGTCGCCCTCGAGGCCGGCGCCAGGAGTTCGCACTTCGGGGGCGGGTTGTCGTTCGTCGACGTCATGGCGACGCTGTACGGCAGCGTCATGAACTACGACCCGGCCAATCCCGAATGGGCGGAACGGGACCGTTTCATCCTCAGCAAGGGACACGGTGTTCTGGGGTATTACACCGCCTTGTCCGACATCGGCGTCATTCCGAAAGACGACCTGTTGACCTTCGAGCAGACCGGCAGCTATCTGCTCGGGCATCCGGTCGTCAACCGGTCGAAAGGCATAGAGTTTTCGAACGGCAGCCTCGGAATGGGTCTTTCGTTGGGCATTGGAACGGCGATCGCCGCAACCAAGCTCGGCCGCGCCTTTCGGGTCTACGTGCTGATCGGCGACGGCGAGTGCAACGAAGGGTCGGTCTGGGAAGCCGCCATGTCGGCCGCCCATTTCAAGCTCGGCAACCTGGTCTGCATCGTCGATCGCAACCGCCTGCAGCAAACCGGCACCAACGAGGACATCATGCCGATCGGCGACGTCGCCGCCAAATTCGGGAGCTTCGGCTGGCATGTCTCCGAGGTCGACGGCCACGACGTCGGACAGATCTACGATGCCTTGACCACCGAGCGACCGGCCGATACTCCGTTCGCGCTTATCGCCCACACCGTCAAGGGCAAGGGGTTCTCGTTCTCGGAGGACAACAACGCCTGGCATCACGCGGTTCTCACCAAATCGCAGTACGAAGAGGCCCTCGAGGAGCTCGGCGAAACCCCATGATTCTCGACGAAAAGAAAGCGGTGATGTATTCGCGGATCGGCTCTCGGGCCGCCTTCGGGATGGCCATGCTCGATCTCGGCAAGACCGTCGACGACCTCATCGTGTTGACCGCCGACACGTCGACGTCGGCCGGCCTCGACCGCTTCAAGAAGGCGTTCCCCGACAAGTTCCTCGACGTCGGCATCGCCGAGCAGAACATGGTCGGCATCGCCGCCGGACTGGCCAGCGAAGGCATGAACGTCGTGACCGCCACGTTCGCGCCGTTCCAGACCATGCGGTGTTGCGAACAGATCAAGGTCAATCTCGGTTACATGGAACACAAGGTTTGCCTCGTCGGGCTGGCCAGCGGCGTCGTCCTCGGTACGCTGGGCTACACGCACTGCTGCATCGAGGATCTGGCGGTGATGCGCTCGATCCCGAACATGACGGTGATCTCGCCGGCCGACTGCGGGGAGACGGCGAAGGCCGCGGCGGCTGCCCTCGAACATCCGGGCCCCGTCTACATCCGCCTGACCGGCGGCGCCAACAGCCCGCCGGTGTATACCGCCGATTACGATTTCCGGATCGGCGACAGCGTCACCTTGCGCGAAGGCGGCGACGTCGCCATCGTCGCCACCGGAACGATGGTCCACGCCGCCCTCGAAGCGGCGACTCTTCTCGAACAGAAAGGCGTCTCGGCGGCGGTCGTCAACATCCATACCGTCAAGCCGATCGACGCCGAAGCGATTCGCTCGCTGTGCGACGGCGTCAAGCTCATCGTCAGCGTCGAGGAGCATAACGTCGTCGGCGGCTTGGGGAGCGCCGTCGCCGAGGTCAAGGCGACGGTCGCCGGCGCCCCGCCTCAACTCCTGCTCGGCATTCCCGACAGCTTCGCCAAATCCGGCGAGTACGAAGACATCCTTGCCCATTACGGCCTGACGGCGCCGGCCATCGCCGAGCGGATCGGCGAGGAATACGCCCGCCTAGGTACGGGTTGACGGCCGTGCGCTCCTGCGCTTCCGAGGAAACGTCATGACCGGTGAAGCCGACCGGCTCGGAGTCGGCGTCGTCGGCCTCGGCGTCGGCGAGCAGCATGCCCGCGCCTTTGCCGAACGCCGGGACTGCGAGGTGCGCTGGCTTTTCGATCTGTCCGAAGATCAGGCGGAATTGGTGCGTCAGCGCATCGGCAGCGGCGAATTGGCCCGCAGCTACGATCAAATTCTCGATGACGACGGCGTCGACATCGTTGCCATCGCCACCTTCGATCACCTGCATTTCGATGAAGTCCAAGCTGCGTTGCTGGCCGGCAAGCGGGTGTTCGTCGAGAAACCGCTGTGCCGGACCGGCCGGGAGCTGCACCTTTTGCACGAAGCCTGGATCGCGGCCGGACGCCCGCACCTGCAGTCCAATCTGGTGCTTCGTCAGGCGCCGCTCTACGGCTGGCTGAAGAGCGCCATCGCTGATGGCGAAATGGGCCGCATCTACGCCTTTGACGGCGATTACCTTTACGGTCGCCTCGACAAGATCACCGGGGGTTGGCGCGGCGACGTTCCCGATTACTCGGTGATGGAAGGCGGCGGCATTCATCTGATCGACCTGATGATGGAGCTGACCGGCGAGAAGCCGGAGACGGCGAGCACCGTAGGCACCGACATCGCAACCCGCGGCACCGATTTCGGCTATAACGATTTCATGGCGACCACTTTCGAATTTCCGTCCGGGCTGGTCGGCCGCATCACCGCCAACTTCGGCTGCGTCCACCCGCACCAGCACGTGGTACGGGTGTTCGGCACCGAGGCCACTTTCATCTACGACGACCAGGGCCCGCGCCTGCTGACTTCGCGCGAAGACGCGGCCGCAGCCGAGCCGGTCGAGGCCGCCGCCTTGCCGGCCGGCAAGGGCGTCCTCATCCCCGCCTTCGTCGACGCCATTCGCGAAAGCCGCGATCCGGCGCCGGCGGCCAAGCGGGAATTCGACCTGATCAGCGTTTGCGCGGCGGCCGACGACTCGCTGCATCAAGGCACGTCGGTCGGTATCGGATACGTGGAATGACGAAGAAGCGAACGAAAAAGTTGGACATCCCCTTCGGCCGCCCCTGGATCGAAGACGAAGACCGGAACGCCGTGATCGAAGTTCTGCAAGGCCATATTCTGACCCACGGCCCCAAGTGCACGGCATTCGAAGAAGGCTTCGAGCGCATGATGGGCGACGGCTTCGCGACCAGCACGTCGTCGTGCATGGCGTCGCTGCACCTGTCGTCCCTGCACTTAGGTCTAGGCCCCGGCGACGAGGTCATCGTGCCGGCCATGACCCACGTGGCGACCGTCCATGCCGTCGAGTTGACCGGCGCGACGCCAGTGTTCGTCGATTGCGAACGGCAGACCGGCAACATGGATTTGGAGGCCGTCGGAGACGCCGTCACCGAGCGCACCAAGGCGGTCTTCGTCGTTCACTTCTGCGGTATTCCCTGCGACATGCCCAGGCTCATGGACATCGCCGAAGCGCACGGCCTCGAGGTGGTCGAGGATTGCGCGCTCGCCGTCGGCGCCCGCGTCGAAGGCCGCCACGTTGGCCTGTTCGGCCACACCGGGTGCTATTCGTTCTACCCGGTCAAGCACATCACGACCGGCGAAGGCGGCATGCTGGTATCCCGGCACGCCGATGTCATCGACGAGATCGCGCGGTTTCGAGCCTTCAACGTCGACCGCACTTACACGGAACGCAAGATCCCCGGTATCTACGACGTCACCGGGGTCGGCATGAACTACCGCATGAGCGAGATGCAGGCGGCATTGGGGTGCGTCCAATTGACCAAAATCGATGACATGCTGGAGCGCCGTGCCGCCAACTTCGCCGCCCTCAAGGAAGGCCTGAGCGGGATCGCGGACGTCAGCGTACTGGATGCGCCGAGCGACCGTCTCCGGAGCACGCATTACTGCCTGACGGCCTTGCTCGGCGACCGCCTCGGGCGCCACCGTGACGACATCGTGTTGGCCCTGAACGAGCGCGGGATCGGCACCAGCATCTATTATCCGCACCCGGTCCCGAGGCTCAGTTACTACCGCACCAAGTACGGTTACGATTCGTCCCTCTACCCGCAATCGGAGGCGATCAGCGACCGCTCCGTCGCGTTGCCGGTGGGGCCGCACCTGGGAACCGGCGACATGGTCGCAATCGCCGAAAATCTGGCGGAAATTTCGGATCAAATTTTGGGGACTTAATATTTTCGCCAAAATCGTGTATAGTGCGCGCCGAATATCCGACGAAGGGCGCTTCCCACCCCCGTCGGATTTGCTGTCAGAAAGCTACAGCGCCGAACTCAGAACGAGATGACCGACATGACCCAAATACTGACTCCCTCCCTCATCAAGCGGAATTTGTCCGGCGAGCGTGTGTCTCTCATCGGCGGCGCCGGATTCATCGGCCACAATCTCGCCGTCACCCTCAGGAAGGCCGGCGCCGAGGTTCAGGTTGTCGACAACCTGATGCAGAACAACATGACCGCCAACGTCAGCGACCCGGAACTCGATCCGTTCAGGCGCGCCCTCAACCACGGCTTCCTAACCCAGCGCTTCGAGATGATGCGGGACGCCGGCGTCAGGATGGACAACGCCGACGCCCGCTCGATGATCGACCTGCCGGAGGTCCTGGCCGAGTTTCACCCGACCAAGATCGTCCACCTGGCGGCGATTTCCAGCGCCGTCGAGGCCAAACAGGTTCCTGGCCATTGTTTCGACCTGCAACTGGTGACGCTGCGCAATGTTCTCGAGTACACGCGGCTGTTCCCGAACAGCGTCGATCAATTGGTGTTGATGAGCTCGAGCACCGTCTACGGCGACTTCGAGACGCCGACGGTCGACGAGAACACTCGGCCCCGGCCCTACGGCATCTACGCCAACGCCAAGTTCATGGCCGAACGCCTGGCCCGCACCTACAACGACCAATACGGCCTCGGCCTCGCCATCATCCGGCCCAGCGCGCTGTACGGCGAGCGCTGCATCAGTCGGCGAGTTAGCCAGGCCTTCATCGAGAACGCGCTGATGGGCAAGCCGCTGTTTCTTGAAGGCGGCGGCGATGGTCGGCTCGATTTCACCTACATCGACGATCTGGTCGACGGTATCATCCGCTCGATGGCGGTCGAACACAGATCCGGCAGCTCCAACACCTTCAACATCACGTTTGGCAACGCCCGCACCATCGCCGAGCTGGCCGGTATCGTGAAATCGGTGGTGCCGAACGCCATCCTCGAGGAGCGGCCGCGCGACGAGATCAAGCCGATACGCGGCACCCTGTCGACGGAGCGCGCCCGCGACGTTCTCAACTTCCAGCCGCAATGGCCGCTCGAGAAGGGCTACCAACAGTATTGCGAGTGGTACGTCGATCAATGGGAGCGGACACAGCGCGAAGTGGCCGCCAACTGAGATCGTTGGAAGGGGTGATGGGTTCCCGGTCCGGCCGGAGACCCGGAAACACGCCGCGGCGATGATCGGAATTATCGATTACGGATTGGGCAACCTGACTTCGGTGGCGGGCGCCGTCGAAAAGGTCGGGTTCGAGGCGGTCATCAGCGCCGATGCCGAGGTGCTCGCCGAATGCGACAAGCTGATCCTACCCGGCGTCGGCGCTTTCGGCGACGGCATGCGCAACCTCCGCCAACTGGGCCTCGTCGAACCGCTCGGCCGGTTGGTCGTCAAACGCCGCGTGCCGGTGCTCGGCATCTGCTTGGGCTTCCAGTTGCTGGCGAAGTCGAGCAGCGAGTTCGGAAACCACGAGGGGTTGGGCTGGATCGACGCCCAGGTGTCGCGCCTGCAACCCGGTGATCCGGCCTTGCGCGTCCCGCACGTCGGCTGGAACGAGCTCTACCGGACCGGCGACAGCATCCTGTTCGACGACGTCCCCGACCAATCGCTGTTCTACTATGTACATACGTTCAAGCTCGACACCGCAAATGCCGCAACGGTGATCGGCGAATGCGACTACGGCGGGCGGTTTACCGCCGCCGTCCAGGACGGCAACATATTCGGCACCCAGTTCCACCCGGAAAAAAGCCAACTGCACGGCCTCACCCTGCTCCGCAACTTCCTGGAAAAGGCCTGAGAGCGATGCTGAGGAAACGGCTGATCACTGTGCTTACCATCAACAACGGGACGCTGTTCCGCACCAAGCTGTTCGAGCCCGATTACCGCTATACCCACAACTTCGTCGATTCGTGGTCGGTCGACGAGATCGTCATGCTCGACGTCAGTCGCGACGCAGGTTCCGGCAAACAGGCGTTTTTCGACATGGTCACCGCATTCGCCCACGACTGCTTCGTGCCGTTGGCGGTCGGCGGCGGCATCCGGACTCTCGACGATGTCAAACGGTTCATGGCTGTCGGCGGCGACAAGGTAGTCGTCAACACCGGCGCGCTCGACCGCCCGAAGCTGATCACCGAGATCGCCGAGACCTACGGCTCGCAAAGCGTGGTGTTGTCGATCGACGCCAAGAAGAACGACGAAGGCGCCTACGAGGTGTTCTCGGCTTTCGGCCGCAACGCCACCGGCCGCGATCCGGCCGAGTGGGCGAAAGAGGGCGAGCGGCTCGGCGCCGGCGAGGTCATGATCACCTCGATCACCCACGACGGTTCCCTGCAAGGCTACGACATCGAGCTTTGCCGCCGGGTCAGCGACGCCGTCGGCATCCCGACCCTGGTGCTCGGCGGCGCCGGCGCCTGGAAGCATTTCGTCGAGGGCTTCGAAGAGGGCGGCGCGGCGGCCGTCTGCACCCAAAACATCTATCACTTCACCGAAAGCAGCATCGACAGCGCCAAGAAGTTTCTCGCCCACCATGGCGTCGAGGTGCGCCTCTAGTGCTACACTCGCCCCTCCATCAGCCGCAAGGAAGCGCCGCCCGCATGGTTCAGTTCTGCAAGACGTGCCTGATGCCGGACACCCGTCCCCGCATCGTCATCGACGACGACGGTGTGTGCAACGCCTGCCACACGGCGGCGGCTAAGGACGAGATCGACTGGCCGGCTCGCAAGGCAGAGTTCCTCGAGCTGATCGAGCCCTACAAGAACTCGGCCCGGGACGCCGGCAAATCATACGACTGCATCGTGCCTTGGTCGGGTGGCAAGGATTCGAGCACCATTGCCTACCGTCTGAAGTTCGAGTTCGGATTGAACCCACTGCTCGTCACCTTTTCGCCGCTGATGCCGAACGACGTCGCCGTCCACAACCGCGAGGCGCTGATCCGTTTGGGCTTCGATCACCTGATGGTGCGCGGCAACCAATACGTATCGCGACGCCTAGCCAAGCGCTTCTTCATCGAGCGCGGCGACCCCAAGATCCACTGGAACGCCGGCGTCAATGCGGTGCCGGTGCAGGTCGCTGTCAACTACCGCGTGCCGCTGATCTTCTTCGCCGAACACGGCGAGAGCGAGTACGGCGGCCGCGTGCTTTCGGAGGAACACACCAAGATGCGGGACTTCGCCGAGGTCCTCGAACACCAGATCGGCGACGACCCCGCCAACTGGGTCGACGACGAGATCGCCGGGCGCGACCTCGCCTGCTACCTGTACCCGGACTTGGGCGCCGTCGAGGAGGTCGGCGTCAAGGCGCTCTACTTCGGGTACTTTTTCCGCTGGAGCATGCGCGACAACTACGACTTCATCAGAGACAAGATCGATTTCCGGACCGAGCCGAAGGGTCGCACCGATGGCACCTTTACCGACTTCGACAGCTTGGACGACAAGATCGACAACCTCTACTACCACATGCAGTTCATCAAGTTCGGCTTCGGCCGCGCCACCCGCGATGCCTGCCGGATGATCCAGAACGGGCTGATGAGCCGGGCCGAGGGCCTCGAGTTGGCCTTGAAACACGATTCGGAGTTCCCCGAGACCTTCCACGACGAGCACCTCGACTACCTCGGCCTCGATGCGGCCGAATTCGCCGAGATCGTCGACAAGCACCGCGATCCGGACATCTGGGAACAGCGGGGAAACCGGTGGGTGCTCAAACACCCCCCGGCTTGAGATGACCTGAGACGGGACACCAGCCAGACCATGAAACCCGACGGCACCGTTATCCATCCCTGCGACCTCTGCGGCGGCACCGATCTGGCCGAGGTCGCCGCGTCGAAGCGCTACAGCGACGGCTGGCCGCTGCACGTGTGCCGCACCTGCGGCTTCGCGCAGGTCGCCGAGCGACGCCCGCCGCAGGCCATCCAGAAGGCCTGGGCCGACGAGTTGTACCGGGCCGACGAGCAAACCCGCCTCGGCAACGCCACCTATACGGCGCGGATGCCGGCGGTCCACGCCCGCCAGGTGTTTGCCGCCGATTTCCTGGCCGAGGCCGTGCCCCTGGCCGGCAAGAGCGTCCTCGACATCGGCGCTGGCGAGGGCGACTTCCTGGCCATGCTGGAATCGCCCGACTACGGCGCCAAGGGGTTCGCCGTCGAACCTTCCGCCGCCAACTGCGACCTGCTGAAAGCGGCCGGCATCGCGTTCTTCCATGGCACCATGGAGGACTACGCCGACAGCCCCGGTTTCGAGGACGGGCGCTTCGACGTGGCGACGCTGGTGTGGGCGCTGGAGAATTGCCAGTCGGCCCGCGGCGTGTTGGAGAAGGCGGACCGGGCCCTGGTCGAAGGCGGCCATCTGTTGGTCGCCACCGGCTCGCGCATCCTGGTGCCGTTCAAGAAACCCCTACAGTACTACTTCGGCCCCAGCATGGACGTGCATCCGTTCCATTTCTCCGTCAACTGCCTGAAGGGACTCCTGGCGGTCGCCGGATTCGAGACCACCCACGTCAACCGCTACATCGACAGCGATTACCTGGTCGTGGTCGGCCGCAAGGCGGAACAGGGCACTGAGATTGCCTGGCACGGCGACGACCCCGAAGCGGTCCTCGATTTCTTCGAGCGCTGGGACCGCGATACCCGACAGCATTTCGAGGACGCGTGAGACCCGCCCGGCCGCGCGCAACCGTCATGGATGCCGATTTTTCCGTTGAGCCCTTCGAGACCGGCGTTCTCGGCGTTCCCGTCGGCAAACTGTCGGTGGCGGAAGCGGCCGAACAAGAGGCGTTGGACGACCTGGTCCGGCAGGCCGCAGGCTGGCGCGAACAAGGCGTCTGGCTGGTCTCGTGCCGGGTTGGCGAGGCCAGCCCCGTGGCCGGTGCGCTGGAGGCGGCCGGCTTTCGGTGCATTGAAACCCTGGTGACGCTGGAGCACCGGCTCGACGGTGCGATGCCGACGGACGGGGCCGAGATCGCCACCGCCGCCGATCGCGGAGCCTGCCTGGAGATCGCCCGGCGGGCGTTCACCAACGACCGCCTGCACAGCGACCCGCAGGTGCCCGACGCAATCGCCGACCGGGTGCGCCGGGCCTGGATCGAAAACGACCTTGGCGGCCGGACCGATGCCAACTTCGTGGTCCGCGACGACGGCGCCGTCGCCGGTTTCAGTCTCTGTCTGTTCGACGGCGACGTGGCGGTCATCGACCTGATCGCCGTCGATGCCGGAAAACGGAATCGTGGCCTTGGTGGCCGGCTGGTCGGGAGCGCCCTCGCCCATTACCAAGGCCGAGTCTCCAGCATGCGGGTCGGCACCCAGGCCGACAACCTGCCGTCCCTTGCCCTCTACCGGCGGACCGGCTTCGCCGAACTCGGCCGCCACGAGACTTTTCATTGGGTCAACCCGGACGCCGCCCCTGCCTCGGTCGAGGAGGAGGCATGAGCGTGCCGGCGTTCATTTTCTCGCGTATGGATTCGCGGCGCCTGCCCGGCAAGGCTTTGTTGGATATCGCCGGCCGGCCGCTGCTGGCCCGGGTCATTGACCGGGTCGAGCTTTCAGGTGCGACCCCCGTTGCCGTCTGTACGTCTGACCGGCCGCTCGACGAACCGCTTTGCGAGCTGGCCGCTGCCGCCGGCGTCGAAGCCTTCGGCGGCGATACCGCGGACGTCCTGGGTCGGGCCTTGGCTTGCGCGGCAACGATGAAGGCGGCCGCCTTCGTCCGCATTTCAGGCGACAGCCCGTTCATCGATCCGCACCTGATCGACCGCATGATCGCCATTCACCAATCGGAAAAACCCGACCTCACCACCAACGTCTCGCCACGCACTTTCCCGCCGGGCATAAGCGTCGAGGTCATCGACACCGGGGCGCTGCGGCGCGCCGCCGGCCTGACCGTGGACGCGGAAGACCGCGAGCACGTGACCCGCTATCTCTATCGGCACCCGGCGGATTTCACGATCCGCAACGAGCGGGCCGAGGACGACCGCTACGCGGGGCTGAGCCTGAGCGTCGATACGCCCGACGACGTCGACAAGGCGACGTGGATCGCCGAACGCGCGGCCGACGACGCCGGTCTCGACGAAATCGCCGCACTGGCCCGCCAATACGCTACACTGGCGGCCTTGGGGGAAGGACAGGACCGATGAGCAAGCTCGCCCTATTCGGCGGCCCGCCGGCGATCGACGGCGACCTCCCGCCCTATCCGTCGATGGGTGAGGCGGAGGAGCGTGCCGTCATCGACGTCGTCCGTTCCGGCTGCCTGTCGGGATTTTTCGGCAACCCCGGCCCCGAGTTCGGCGGCGGCCCCAGGGTCCGCGCCTTCGAGGATGCATGGGCGACGCGCCACGGCGTCACCCACGCGGTCTCCGTCAACTCGGCGACCTCAGGGCTGGTCGCCGCCATCGGCGCCGTCGGCGTCGGCCCCGGCGACGAGGTCATCGTGCCGGCGTGGACGATGTCGGCGAGTGCCGTGGCGCCCCTGTTCTACGGCGGCATTCCCGTATTCGCCGACATCGAGGACACGACCTTCTGCCTCGATCCCGCCTCGGTTCGCAAGAACATCACGCCGAAGACCCGGGCCATCCTCGCCGTCAACCTGTTCGGCCACCCGGCACCGCTGGCCGAGCTGCGCCGCCTCGCCGACGAAAGCGGCCTCTACCTGGTCGAGGACAGCGCCCAGGCGCCGCTGGCCGAGGAAGACGGGCGGCGCACCGGGACGGTCGGCCACATCGGCGTCTTCAGCCTCAACTTCCACAAGCACGTCCACAGCGGCGAAGGCGGCGTCTGCGTCACCAACGACGGCGACCTGGCGACGCGCCTGCAACTGATCCGCAACCACGGCGAAAACTGCACCGGGATGCTCTCAGACGGCGACATTACCAACATGATCGGATTCAATTTCCGGATGACCGAGCTGAGCGCCGCCGTCGCCCTCGCCCAGCTCGAGGCCATCGAACGTCACGTCGAGGCCCGCGAGCGGCTGGCGGAGGCCCTGAGCGAAGGGACGCGGGACCTGGACGGCTGGACCGTTCCCGAAACGCGGGCCGGTTGCCGCCACAACTACTATGTTTGGATGGTGCGTTACGACGCCGAGACGACGGGGGTCGGGCGTGAGCTTTTCAGCCAGGCTCTGGCCGCCGAAGGGTTCCCGCATGCCACCGGCTACGTTGCGCCGCTCTACCGCCTGCCGGCGTTCCGCCAACGTATCGCGTTTGGCCGCGAGGGTTATCCGTTCAGCTTGAGCGAGCGGGCCTACGGCGATGGTTTGTGTCCGGTGACCGAACGCCTGCACGAGGAAGAGGCGGTGCTGTTCGAGCCGTGCACCATCGACGCCGGCGCCGAACTGACCGACAAGCTGGTCGCGGCGGTCCGCAAGGTCCATGAAGCGCGGGACGAGTTGATCGGCCGCGCGGCGGAGGCCTAGGGCGTGCCGCGAACCATCGCCAGCATCGAAGCGCGTATGAGTTCCGAGCGGCTGCCGGGCAAGGTGCTGGCCGATATCGGCGGCGTTTGCCTGCTCGGCCGCATCGTGCGCCGGCTCAAGCGCTCGTCGCGGCTTTCCGACGTGGTCGTGGCGACCACCGACGATCCGGCCGACGACGCCGTCGCCGAATGGGCCGAGACCGAGCGCGTGGCCTGTTTTCGGGGCAGCGAAGAGGACGTGCTCGACAGGGTGGTCGGAGCCCAGCGGATGATGCACTCGGAGATCGTCGTCGAGGTATGCGGCGATACCCCGCTACTCGATCCGGCCGTCATCGACACCGCCGTCGAGGCCTTCGAAACCGAGGCTTGCGACATCGTCAGCAACACCTGGACCCTGTCCTACCCACAGGGCATCGACGCCCAGGTTTTCCGCCTCGCCGACCTCGAGGAGATCGCCCGCACCGCCACCGACCCGGCCGCGCGCGAGCATGTGTCGCTGTACTTCTACGAACACCCGGACGTCTATCGGTTGCACGAATTGGAAGCGCCGCCCGAACTGCGGAACCCCGAACAACGCCTGCAGGTCGACTATTCGGACGACCTCGCCCTGGTCCGCGAGATCTATGGCCGCCTCGAGCCCGTTTACGGGGACGCCTTCGGAACCGGCGAGATCCTCGCCCTGTTGCGCGACAATCCGGAACTGGCGGAGATCAACGCCCATTGCCGGGAGAAGACGGTCCGGTGAGCGGTTTTCGGACCATCGTCGTCGGCTTCGGCCAGATCGCCGACGGGCTCCGGCACGATGCCAAGATGGCGGAGTATTTCGGGTTCGCCACCCATGCCCAGGCCTTAGACGCCCATCCGGCGTTCGATTGGCTCGGCGTCGTCGATCCCGCCGAACAGGCCCGCCAGGCCGCCAGCCGGGATTGGAACGTCCCTCACGTTTCGGCCGACCTCGCCGCCGTTGCCGAGGCCGTCGAACCCGAAGTCGCCGTTATCGCCACACCGCCGGGCGGCCGGGCCGAAATCATCCAGCAGCTTCCCAACCTGAAGGCGGTGTTCGTCGAAAAACCGATCGGCGAGGGTAACTCGGACGGGCGCGCCTTCGTCGAGTTCTGCCGCGGCAACGGGGTCGACATCCAGGTCAACTTCTGGCGTCGCGGCGACCCGCTGTTTCGCGAACTGGCGGCCGGGAAACTAAGCAATCTGGTCGGCCGCCCGCAGGCGGTATTCGCGACCTACGGCAACGGCCTGTTCAACAACGGCAGCCATCTCGTCGATTTCCTCCGTATGCTGCTAGGCGACGTCGAGACCGTCCAAGCGCTCGGTGATCCGGCCCCGCTGGAAAACCCGGCAGGGACGGACGACCACCAGGTGGCGTTTGCACTGA
Source organism: uncultured Thalassospiraceae bacterium (assembly GCA_964344215.1). Taxonomy (GTDB): domain Bacteria; phylum Pseudomonadota; class Alphaproteobacteria; order Rhodospirillales; family Casp-alpha2; genus CAYFMP01. The sequence goes on from CAYFMP010000029.1 coordinate 23,061, forward strand.
CCCTGGCGAGCGGTACGCTGGCCACCGTCAGTCCTTTGGACTTCGGCCGATACCGGGAGGTCGGCCTGGATATCTGGGGCACCGACGGGCGGCTCGCCCTGTTGCAGGAAAGCCTCGGCATCTTCCATTATCCGCTGGCCGAGAATCGAGGCCTGGAGAACGAAATGGAGATCTCCTCCGACAAGCCGACCGTCCTGGAACCGACCGTCGACAGGGCGCTCTACGATCTCTACGACAATCTGGCCGAAACCATTGCCGGCCGTGCCGAGTTGTGGAGCCCGGGCGGCCAGGCGTTGCACACGGAAAACATCCTGAATTCAGTGCTGACGTCGGCCGACGGCGGCGGCGAACGCCTGTATTTCCGTTGACGGGGAAGGGCGACGTGGCGAACCGACAAACGGACGTCCTGATCTTCGTCGAGGATCCCGGCGCCGCCAACTACGTGGCCGGAATGCCGAATGTCCTGGCCGAACGTGGCTGCACGGCCAGGATCGTTGCCACCGGGCATGCCGCGCCACAGCTGCGCGGTCTGGAATGCGCCTACATCGAGGTCGACGAGGGCCTCGACGCGGCGCGGGTCATCGACGACTACACCCCCCGCTTGGTCGTCTCCGGGACCTCGGAGAATCCAGACACCCTGGGCCTGAAGCTGATTTCCGAGGCCCGCCGCCGCGGCCTGCCGAGCGTCGGTGTCGTCGATGGACCGGCCAGCGCCGATCGCCGTTTCCGAGGCGGCGGCGACGAGCCGCTCGGCTTCGCGCCGGATTGGATCGTGGTCGCCGATGGCCCGACCCGCCGATCCTTCATCGAGGCCGGTCATCCGGAACCGCGGGTGGTCGAGTGCGGCCATCCGCATTTCGATCGCGTCGTCGAGGAGAGGCGGCAGTTGGCGGCGCGCAGCACCGGCGCCGTCCGCCGCGACGTACTGGCGGACGCCCCGCCCGACAGGCCCGTCTGGGTGTTCCTGGCCGAGGTCTCCGACGGGCTCGATCCCGCACAGCACCGCCGCCGCCCCGACTACACGCTAGCCGGGCGCGACGGAAGCGACAAGCGGGTCGATATCGTCCTCGAAGAGTTCCTGGACGCGCTAAGCGGTCTTGATCCGCGCCCTTACGTCGTGTTGCGGCTGCATCCCAAGAACGACGTCGATGAGTTTGCCGCCTACAATGGAGAAATCGACCGCGTCAGCCGTACCGAGCCGGCCCACGCGCTGGTGTTCGCGGCTGATCTCGTGGTCGGGCTTACCACCATTCTCCTGTTCGAGGCGGCTGTGTTGGGCTGCCCGACCCTCGCCATCGTCCCGCGCCAGAGCGAAACCGCGTGGCTGACCAGCGTCGGTCTCGGCCTGACGCAAGCGGTATGGACTCGCGAAGACCTGCGCCGCACGCTGGCCGCCGCCCTCAACGAGCCGGAAACGTTGCGCGGCAAGCCGCCTCAAGAAATGATAAGCTTCGGCGCCCTTGATCGGGTCGCCGACGTGGTCGAGGACATTCTGGCGGAAAAAGACGGCTGAAATGGTGGACACGCCACGCATCGATACACCTCGCCTGTCGCTGGTTCCGTTCGAGGAGACTTTCCTGAGCGAGCGCTACGTCGGCTGGCTCAACGACCCTGACGTGGTCCGCTACAGCGAACAGCGCCACCGCCGCCACACCATCGAGAGCTGTCGACGGTTCATTGCCTCGTTCGAAGACGGCCCCAGCCATCTGTGGGCCATTGTCGAGAACGAGACCGGCCTCGGCCACATCGGCAACATCAACACCGATACGGACCTGCCCAACCGGACCGCCGATGTCGCCATCCTGATCGGCGAAAAGCGGGTCTGGGGCCGTGGACTGGGCAGCGAGGCCTGGATCGCCGTGGTCGACTACCTGCTCGATAGCGGCGGCATTCGCAAAGTGACGGCGGGCGCCATGGCCGACAACGAAGTGATGCTCGCCATCATGCGGCGCTCCGGAATGGTCGAGGACGGCCGCCGCTCGGCGCAGTTCCTGCTCGACGGCAGAACGGTGGACGCCGTCTACATGGCACGGTTCGCCGATGGCTGAGAATACCGGTAGCGGAGCCGGTGTCGGTGCGGTCATCCGCCGCGCCGTCTCGCACCTGGCGGACGGTCGCCCCGGCGAGGCGGAAGCTGAGCTGCATTCGGTCCTGGAGACCGAACCGGACCAGCCGGACGCGCTTCATTTCCTCGGCCTCGTATGCGCCGAAACCGGCCGCCACGACGAAGCTGTCGACTGGATCAGCAAGGCGATAGAGAGCGGCCGCCCCAACCCCGCCCATTACTTCAACCTGGGACTTGTGTTGGCCGACCTCGGCCGGTTGGAGGAAGCCGAGACGGCCCACCGCAAAGCCGTCGAACTGGCCCCCGACAATGCGGAGTTCCTGACCTCGCTCGGCGGCATTCTGCACAAACGGGACAAGGCCGACGAGGCGGCCGAGGCGTTCGAGGCCGCCATCGATCGCGACCCGCAATCGTTCAACGCGGTGAACGGTCTCGCCATGGCGAAGGAGGCGCAAGGCCTTACCGTCGAAGCCGAGGTCGGATACCGGCGGGCGCTGGAACTCGGCGAGGCGCCCTCCCTCTACTTCAACCTCGGTAACGTGCTGAAGGACCAGCACCGGGCCGATGAAGCCGTCGATGCTTTCAACCGCGCCATCGATATGCGGTCCGACTTCGCCGAAGCCCACGTGCACCTGGCTTTCGCCCTGTTGCTGAGGGGTGATTTCGAGCAGGCCTGGCGCGAATACGAGTGGCGGTGGGCGGTGCCGGTGTTCGGAACGCCGGTCCGCAAACTGCCGCAGCCGATGTGGGACGGAAAGGGCCTTGACGGCCAATGCATCCTGCTGCACGCCGAGCAGGGATTCGGCGATACCCTGCAGTTCGCCCGCTACGCTGCCGTTGCCAACCGGATGGGTGGGCGCGTCGTGCTCGAATGCGAACCGCAATTGACCCGGCTGATGGAGACGGCGGCCGGTGTCGAGCGGGCCGTGCCCCGCGGCGATACGGTCACCGGTTTCGATTGCCATGCGCCCCTGTTGAGCGTGCCCAGGCTGCTCGGCACAACCATAGACACTATTCCCGGCGATTCCCCTTATCTGTTCGCGCCGGCCGCGGCGGCCACCAAATGGAAGGAACGTCTGGCCGGCGAGGCCGGCCTGAAAGTCGGCATCGCCTGGCAGGGCTCCATGGAAAAACGCGGAAACCCGACCCGTGCCTGTCCGCTCGCGGCCTTGCGCCCGCTCCTCGAGGAGCCCGGCGTCCGCCTGTTCAGCCTGCAGAAAGACCCCCCGGAGTCGGACCTGCCGTTGCCCGAGGCTATCGTCGATCTGTCCGGCGAGTTGGTCGACTTCGCCGAGACGGCGGCGGTCATGGAGGCCCTCGACCTGGTCGTCACCATCGATACCGCGGTTTCCCACCTGGCCGGCGGGCTGGGGCGGCCGACCTGGGTTCTGCTGTCGACGGCGTCGGACTGGCGGTGGTTGATGGAGCGCGAGGACAGCCCGTGGTACCCGAGCGCGCGGCTGTTCCGCCAGACCGAGCCGCGACGGTGGGAAGACGTCGTGGCGAGGGTGCAAGCGGCGCTGAGGGATGAATTCCAGGTACATGGCTGATCCGTTCGTCCGCATATTTCGCCTGACCGGGCTGGGCGATCGACGTTACAATGAATTCTCGTCACCCGTTCCGAGGAGGCGAACATGCATCTAGAAGGCTCGTGTCACTGCAAGGCGGTGACCTTCACGGTCGATAGCCCCGCCCCCTACCCCTACAACCGCTGTTACTGTTCGATTTGCCGCAAGACGGCCGGCAGCGGCGGTTTCGCCATTCTCACCGTCGCCCTCGCCGAAACGTTGAAGATCGAGGGCGAGGAGAACATCGCCAAGTACAACGCCAAGATGGACGACGGCACCGTCAGCCCGGCCGAACGCTGTTTCTGCAGGAAATGCGGCTCGCAGCTGTGGCTGTTCGATCCCAACTGGCCGGTCCATCTCCATCCGCATGCCTCCGTTTTCGACACCCCGCTCCCCAGACCGCCCGAGTTCTGCGACAATTTCGTCGGCTCGGCGGCGCCGTGGGTGGTCTTCTACGAAGGCGACAACATCGAAAGGTTGGAGGAAGGCAGCACCGTCGGCATGGAGGAATGGCACCGGCAGCGCGGCCTTCACGAGGACGGCTGAAGCCCGATCGCCGCCGCGACAAGCAATATCTTCCGCCCAAACGGGTAAAAAATTGCCCATGGCATACCCTTTGCTGCCGCCATCCCCAGGCGTCTTGAGGTATTTTCCTTCAATTTCAATAAATTAGCGGACATCCAAAAACTGGCCCGGCCCTTGCTTGTAAGGGGGCGCCAGAATTTCTTTAAGGATGCATTCGCTATGGAAGACTATTCGTTCAAGGCTGCGGGCTACCAGGACTCCCTGCCGACCGTCCAGAAGGGCCGCGATAAGGCCGCTTCCCTGATCGGACTGGCGACCAGTTTCCGCGAGCTGGTAGGCAAGGCCGGCGCCCATATCGACACCAGCCTGCATGCGCTGACCCAGCAGTCCGGCCTCCTCGCCCCCCGCGACCAGGCCACCCCCGTCGTCGAAGACGGTGACTATCGCACCGACGACGAACACGAGAACTACGCCCGCGATTCCCATGTCGATCGCAGTTCCGACGATGACCAAAGCGAGAACCGGGATTACGTCGAACGGGCCGACCACAACGACGACACCGGCCACGAACACGCCGACGATTACCGCGACGGTGAAACGGAACAGACGGCCGAAGATCAGACCGAGGCCAACGACGACGCAGACGGCGCGCCGCAGGCCGCCGACGAGAACCCGGATGACGGTCAGGGCGACGACGATACCGAGACCGCCGCCAAGGACAGCGCCGATTCCGACACCGAAGCCACCGACCAAGGCGCCGGCGACGACGCCCAGACCGCCGCTGCCGGCGACGGCGACAGCGGCGAAACGGTTTCCGCCGGTACCGACTCGGCGGCCGGTCAGAAGACCACAGTGGCGGCTACCGTCAATCCGCTGGAGGTCGCCGTCCTCGCCGACGGCAAGGCGCATGGCGACGACGGCGTTGCTTCCGACGCCGGCAAGCTAGAAGCAGCCGAAGGTCTGACAACGGCTGTCGAGGCCGTCGCCGCCGCCGAGACAGCCGCCGCCAACGGCTTGGCAACGGCCGCTTCGGCCAAATCGAAAGGCGAATCCGATCACGCCGGCAAGGCGACCGGCCCGCAGACTGCCGACACCAACGCCCAGACCGGTGCCGACGCCGTGCAACAGGTCGAGAAGCCGGTCGAGGTCGCCACCAACACCGGCGCCGCCCAGCAGGCCCAGGCCGCCGAGCTCGCCAAGGCACTCGGCGCCGGCGAGCGTATGCAGGTCAAGGTCGGCAGCGAGGCCGACGCAGTGGTTTCCAAGCCGGCTGCGGCGCTCAGCGTCAACTCCTTTCTGGCCGGCGAGGGAAAGGGTCAGGCCGGCGGCCAGCAGACCGCCACCGGACAGAACTCGGGCTCGCACAGCGCACCCGCCGTCGCCGTCGCCGGTCAAGGCCAGGCGACCGCCCAGCAGGCGCAGGTCCAGCAATCCGCCGCCCAGAACGTCCAGGGCCAGACCGTTGTCCAGGCGACGGCCGATGCCAAGGGTCCGGGCGGCGTGTCGGCCACGGCCAATGCCGGCGGCACCGCCCACGGCGGCGGCGAAGGAACGTCGGCGACCGGCTCCACCGCCAACGGCGCCGCCCAGCAGGCCCAGCAAACCCAACAGTCGGGCCAAAGCGCCCAGGCCCAGGCCAACAACGCCACCAAGCCGTTCCTGCCCGGCCAGGCCGTCACCAATCAGGTCTCGGTCAAGATCACCAAGGCGCTGCAGGCCGGCAACGATCGCATCAACATCCAGCTCCGGCCGGCCGAAATGGGCCGGGTCGAGGTCAAGATCGAGCTCGCCCACGATGGCCGCCTGACAGCCGTCGTCGCCGCCGACCGGCAGGAAACGCTCGACGTCCTGCGGCGCGACTCGGCCGAGTTGCAGCGCGCCCTCGAAGAGGCCGGCATGCATCTCGATTCCGACGACCTCGCCTTCAACCTGCGCGGCCAGGAAGGCCAGGGGGAAGGCGGCCAAGGCAGCGGCTCTGGCGGCCCCAATGACGGCGAGCTAGCCGAGAACGACCTCGACGCCGAAATCGCCGCCGAGGCCGCCGCCCACCGCGACATCATCTCCGACAGCCGGATCGACGTCCGGGCTTGAGGATAGAGCAGGGACCGAGGAACAACGACCATGCCCATCATCGGCAACACTCCAGACCTCTCCGGCACCGGCACCCAGTCGGCGGCCTCGCAGGCCAAGCTCGACGAGGACCTGAACCGCTTCCTCAACCTGCTGGTGACGCAGCTGAAGAACCAGGATCCACTGGACCCGCTGGACGCCAACGAGTTCACGTCGCAGTTGGTGCAGTTCGCCAGCGTCGAGCAGCAGATTTTCCAGAACTCGAACCTGGAGAAGCTCCTCAACCTGCAACAGACCGCCCAGGTCGCGCAGATGGTCAACTACATCGGCACCAAGGTCGAGGCGCTCGGCCAGAAGGTGCCGCTTGAAAACGGCAAGGCCGAGTTCACCTACGTCATGCCGACCGGCGTCGCCAAAGGCACCGTCAACATCGCCAACTCGGCCGGCCTCAACGTGTTTACCGCCGACGCCAACACGTCGGCCGGCAAGCACGGCATCAGCTGGGACGGTATCGACAAGAACGGCAATCTGCAGCCGGACGGCATCTATACCGTCCTGGTCAGCGCCCAGGACCCCCAGGGTAATCTGATCCCGGTCGAGCACACCATTTTCGGCACGGTTTCGGGCGCCGGCGCCGACGAGGGCAACGTCTTCCTGTTCCTGGGCGACGACCTGATCGTCGATCAGGACAAGGTTCTGTCGGTCAAGGAGCCCAACGTGACGCTGCAATAAGAGGGACTAAGGGTTTTGAAATCGGGCCCGCGGGCCCGGGCATGAATACGAAGGTAAAGATCTTCAGCCGGCCGACCGGCTGGTAAAGCAAGGAGAAAGAAAATGACATTGTTTGGTGCACTGAGTTCGGGCGTCTCCGGCCTGTCGGCGCAGTCGAGCGCCATGGGTGCGATCTCCGATAACATCACCAACGTCAGCACCATCGGGTACAAGAACACCCAGGTCGACTTCCAGACCCTGGTGACGGCGCAGACCTCGGCGACCTTCTTCTCCGCCGGCGGCGTGCAGTCCCGGCCGCGTCAGGATACCGGCGTCCAGGGCCTGTTGCAGGCGTCGGCTTCGCAAACCGACATCTCGATCTCGGGCTCCGGTTATTTCGTCGTCAACGAAGCCGCCCGGCCAACCATCAACAACGAGTTCCTGTATACGCGGGCGGGTTCCTTCTTCCAGGACAACGAAGGCTTCCTGCGCAACACGGCGGGCTTCTACCTTCAGGCCTGGCCGACCGATGCGCAGGGCAACGTCAAGCCGGCCAACGATTCGCTGACGGTGCCGAACCAGAACGTCATCTCGACGGACTTCCTGGAGACCATCAACCTGAACCGGGTCGGCGGCACCGCGACGGCGACCTCGAACATTGCCATCGGCGCCAACCTGCCGTCGAACGACGCCGCCGGCGTCACCCACAAGACCGACGTCCAGTTCTTCGACACGCTGGGCAACGCCAACACCATGAGCGTCGTCTACACGAAGTCGCCGACCGACAACCAGTGGGACGTCACCATCGAGCCGCCGACCGGCACCGCCGCACTGACGTTGGAGACGTCGGCTGCCTCGGGCGCCCTGGCCTATCGCAGTATCGGCCAGCTCGAATTCACGGCGCGGGCCAATGAGGGTTCGACCGTGGTCGTCGACGGCATCACCTACGAGTTCGACACCAACGGCATCTTCGCCGACACCACGACCCAGGAAACCGCCACCAAGAAGTTCTGGGACGCCTCCAGCAACACCAGCGTTTCCGAAGACGTGGCCGACCTCATCAACGCCATCCAGCAGAAGGATTCAGACTTCAACTCGGTGTTCGGCCGGGTCGCGGTGAGCGCCTCCAACAGCTCGACGATCCTGTTCGCCGACGACGGCACCGATGACATCGTCGTCAATCCGGCCGGCCTCCTGAACTCGGTCGGCTCGCCGGTCGTCAAGCAGACCGGCTCGTTCACGGTCAACAAGACGGCCGACCAGTTCTCCAGCTACCGGCAGTTCCATTTCCCGTTCAACCCGTCGACGGGGAATACGATCCTCATCAACAGCATTCAGTACGAGTTCGTCAGCGCCGGCGGCTCGGTGACCGGCACGGCCGACCGTGCCATTACAGTCAGCGGCACCTCCGGATCGACCGTCAACTCAAGCATCGCCGCCACCCTGGCCAATTTGGAGACGGCCGTTGAGGCGCAAGACCCCGAGTTCGCCGGTGACGCCGTTCGGCTGCGCGGCTCCAACCAGGACAGCTCGGCGACCATCGCCAACGACACCGTCGTCTTCAAGTCGAAGGACAACGGCACCACCTACACCGTCGACATGACCGGCCTGACCGCCACCGTGCAGACGGTGGCCAAGACGCCGGCCGACATCACCGCCGCCGTCACCGTCTCGACGACCCGCGCCATCGTATTCAACTCGGACGGCATCCCGACCACGTTTAACGTCGCCGAGATCGAGATCAAGGACTTCCAGAACGGCGCCTCGGACATGGATGACGGCTCCAACAGCGCCTCGCAGATCACCCTCGATTTCGGCAACGTCGGGGAGGCCAACGGCCTGACCCAGTTCGGCTCTTCGTTCACGCCGGTGTTCATTACCCAGAACGGCTCGCAATTCGGTACCTTTGCCGGCGTCACCGTCGGCACCGACGGACTGGTGACGGCGCTGTTCGACAACGGCGAGACGCGACCGGTTTACAAGCTGCCGATCGCTACATTCGTCAACGTCAACTCGCTCGGCAGCCGGACCGGCAACGTCTGGAACGCCACCGAGGCGTCCGGCGACGCGACCCTGCGCGAAGCCGACAACGGACCGGCCGGCCAGGTCATCCAGGCCGCGCTCGAGCAATCGACGGTCGATATCGGTACCGAGTTCACCAAGATGATCGTCGTGCAGAGAGCGTTCTCGGCGGCAGCCAAGATCATCAGCACCGCCGACGAGATGCTCGAAGAGCTCCTGAGGACGAAACGCTAAGACCCAAGACCAGTTCCACAACCCACCGTCCCAACCCAAGGGGCCCGGCACAGGAATTCCCAACCTGTGTCGGGCTCTTGGTTCTTCGGGCTCTGGGCCGCGGGTACTCTCAGCGGACGCCGTGGCAGTGCTTGTAGCGCTCTCCGGACCCGCACGGACACAGCGTGTTGCGACCGATCGCGGCACCCTTCGGAAGCGGCTTGCCCTGGTTGGCGGCGACGATGCCGTCGGTCGGCGGCGCTTTCGGCCGATCGCCGCCGAAAGCGTCCTTGGCGATCTCCCGAAGGTGCCCGAGGCGGGTCAATATTTCATCGCGGCCGATCTCGCCGAACCGCTGGACATGGGTCGGGTCGGCGACCCGCGCCAGGAAGTATTCGAAGTAGATCAGCATGCCGAACAGGGTGCCGCGAAACAGGCTGTTGACTGCGTTGTCGAGACCCGGTTCGAGCGGAAATATGTAGCCCATCGACGGCCGGAAGAACTTCATCATGCGAACCAGATAGGCTTTATCGCCAAAGTCCTCGATTTCCGCGAACAAGGCGGTCACGGCTTCCACATACCTGTCGATGGCGGCGCCTACGGCCGGTCCGTTCCAGGCCCGCCGAAACCGTTCCGCGGAATAGACAGGAAAGGATTCGACAATATTCCGAACGACCTCGTGTTTGTCGGTCGACGCCTCGGCAAAGGCGAGGTCCCGGGCACGCCGCGGCACGGCGCCGCGAAGCGCCGCTCCGTCGCTGCAATTGTAATAACGGTGGCTGTCGGCGTAGAGATCGAGCAGGTCGGAGAAATTGACGATCGCCGGAAACAGACCACGCGAGGTATGGAAGGTGCCGCCGAAGTTGGCCGGCACCGGCAGTTCGAATGTCTGGCTCTTGAACTCCGCACCCGGCGTGTAGTGATAGGTGTCCTTGGCGTGATGATGGTCGTCGGAACGCGCTCCGAAATCGGTGCCGAAGAAGTAGAGCTCCTTGAAACCGCTTTCCAGCGCGAAATCGAGGGCCGCGTTGGCGACCGTCGGACCCGAAAGCAGAAAGGCCTTCTCGTCCGGATCGCGGTAGATCGCCAACGGACTCAAGCCTGGCCGGAAGAAATAGACGATGTTTTCGAAATGGCTCAAGGCGTCCGGGTCGACGGTGAAGGCGGCGACCAGACAGACGTCGGAGATATCGTGTTCCTCGGCGACCTGGGCGACCAGCGGCGAAACACTCAAGTTCTCGATCTCGATCTGGAAATCCGGCACGATGCCGTTCTTCATGAGCGCCCGGAGCGCCGAGCCGCAGGAAATGACGACCGCTCGCCCGGCATGTTGGCGGATCGCCTCCAGATCGGAATCGAGCGACGGCCCGCTGGCGACGATGAACGCAGGCGTCTCGCCGCAGACGTCGGATTGCGGCTGCACGCAGACCCGACTGCTGCCGGTTCCGAGATTCCGGTACGCATTCCACATCATCAGGGTTTCGTCGAAGAAATGGCCGAGCGCGTCGATGATCAGAGAGGATTCGTACCTGAGATTGTCGAGAACCCGGTCGGCCAATTCGGCATGGTCGTGGATAACGCAAGTCAGGCCGTCCGAGGCGCACGGATTGGCGTCCCGGATCAGGCGCCAGACATGCCCCGACAGCTCGTTGGGGTCGTCGCCGTAAAGGAAATGCACGGTGCCGCCGCGCCTTTGGACGGCGTGGACGAACCGGTACCAATCGAAGCTGTCGAACGAGCGCCAGAGGGAAGCCATGTCCGGTTCGATCACGAACACGCAGAGGCTTCGGGCGCGGTCCAGCAACTCGGTCAAATCGATGCCCTGACCGACCCCGAACACCATCAGGAAGTAGGCGTCGTGCGAGCGTAGGATATCGAAAAAGGCGATCTCTTCCTGTGCGGCCCGTTCTAATGTCGCTTCGAGCATCCGGTAGGTATGGGCATCGATCCTCTCCGGCGCCGGCGCTTGAACGGTGAAGCGGACGTTGCGGGGCTCGATCTGCCCTGAGGTGCGAGCCGCATTCCTCTCCTCTTCGCTCAAACCCATCAGGCGCTGGTGGATTCCCGGCACCATCTGTTCGAACAGAATGAGATTGCGTTTCTGCTGATCGGTCAGGTCATCGGTCGTGATCATGGCGCCGCTTCCCGGTACCGTATACTCAACGCCTCCTTGGCGGCTGCGACGGCATGGCTCCATCGGTCCGGCGCCGGTTGCCGAAACAGGCGCACGGAAGAATACCAGGGACTGTCGCCGCGGCCCAGGAACCACCACCACGACGGCGTCGCCGAAAGCAACACCCAACAGGGAACGCCGAGCGCGCCGGCCAGGTGGGCGGTGTCGCTGGACGCCGTGATGACCAGATCCATGGCCGCGATCCGGGCCGCATGCCCGTCCCAATCGTCGGCCTCGCTGGCGGCCTCGTCGTAGAGAAGCGCTGCTCCGGTCCGTGCTTCGAATTGGGCCCGTTCTTCGCCGCTGGCGTCGCCTTGCAGAGCGACGAAGGTGACGCCGGGCACCTCGACCAGTAGGCGCCACTCGTCGAGGCCGGGGCTGTCCCGATGGCGGGTCTCCGCCGCCGTGCCGCGCCAGCAGATGCCGACCAGCGGCTTGTCGGCGCCGCCCACGCGGAGACGCTCCCACAGTCCTCTATCGACCGTCAGGTAGGGCGCCGGCTTGCCGAACGCCGCCGGTTCGGGCCGCATCCAGCGACCCAGGTTGCCGATCGGGATGTGGGCGTCGAAATCGGCCGGTACGATTTCCGGCGACGGCGGCGTCGTCCGTTCGACACATGTTACCTCGGGAAATGAGCGCCGCATCAGCTCGACCAGCCGCCGGTCGCATTCCAGGGTGAGGCGGGCGCCGGCCGCGACCAGGCCGGGCAGGATGCCGGCGAACATGACATCGTGGCCGATGTCCGCTTCGCCCCAGACCAGGAGGTCGATGCCGCGGGGGCTGCGGCCCTTCCACAACGGCGCCTCGAAGTCGCGCCGATCCGTCAAACCCGCAGCGGTCTTCCAACGCCATTCGTATTCCGGCCAGCCTTCGCTGAGTTGGCCATGCAACAGCAGCAGTTGCGCGCGGAGAACGTGGGCCTCGGCGTCGTTCGGATGCTCGGTGAGGACGCGCTCGGCGCACTCGAGCGCTGCCTGGAATTCGCCCCGGTCCATGAGAACCCCGCCGCGGCCGCGCTCCGCCGCGAGCAGGCCGGGATCGAACGACAGTGCTTGGCGGAAGCTCTCCATAGCCGCATCCGAACGACCCTGCCGGTGCTGGACCCGGCCCAGTCGGCAAAGCGTCTCGGCCGATCCAGGCTTAAGCGTCAGCGCTCCGATCAGGCTGGCCTCGGCATCTTCGAGGCGGCCGTCGTCGAGGTTCGATGCGGCCATCGCCGTCAGTCCCTCGAAGTCGTCTTCGGGAACCCGGTCGCTCACGGCGCACTGTCCTTCCCGGCTTCGACCCGTTGGCGGAGAAGGGCTGCCGCTTCGGCCAGGACCGCCTCCCAATCGCCGGGCACCGTCTGCCGCAACAGGCGCGCCGACGGATACCAGGGACTGTCGTCGCGTTGCTCGAACCAGCGCCACAGCGGCGGCGCCGTGAGCAGGACCCAGACCGGAACGCCAAGGGCGCCTGCTATGTGGGCCGTTGAGTTGGAAATCGAGATCACCAGGTCCATGGCGGCGACCTGGGCGGCAAAGGCATCGAGGTCCGCCATCTGATCGACGGCAGCGTCGTGGACGACGGATATCCCGGCCGCGGCCTCGAGGGCGGCGCGCTCGGCCGCTGTGTCGCCGTATTGCAGATCGACGAAGACGACGCCTGGAGTCTCGAGGACCGGCCACCACGCCTCCAAGCTCATGGATTTGAGGTGTCCCATTTCGGCGTTCCGGCTGTGCCAGGCGATGCCGGCGAGCAGGTCGCCGTTGCCGCCGAGATAGCGCCCTCGCAATTCGTCCCTGAGTCCGGCGTCGGCCAGCAGAAAAGCGCGCCGCGCCGGGAACGCTTCGAAACTCGGCCTCAACCACCGGCCGAGGCTGGCCGACGGAACCTGGAAATCGATGCCTGCGTCGGTCTCCGGGGCCGGCGGCTCGGTCCTTTCGACGCAGGTGACGCCCTCGAAAGATCGCCGGAACAACGGCACCAGGCGCGGATCGCACTCGACGACGACCTCGGCGCCGGCCTCGACCAGGTCGGGCAGCAGACCGGCGAACATGATCTCGTCGCCGACGCCCTGTTCCGACCACACCAACAGTTTCCGCCCGTCCAGGTCCTCTCCCCGCCACGGCAACGCCTCGAAACGCCGCCGCGCCGCCGGATGACCGTCGACTCCGAGGCGCCATTCGTATTCCCGCCATCCCTCCTCGAGACGACCCTCGAGCAGCAAGGTTTCGGAATAATTGACGTGCGCCTGGGCGGCTTCGGGATCGAGTGCAATGGCACGAAGGTGGCCGGCTTCGGCCTCGTCGAGGCGGTTCGTCCAGTGCATCAACATGGCGCGGTCGCTGTACGCCTTGGCGAAGCCGGGGTCGAGCGCCAGGGCGCGGTCGTAGCAGGCTTCGGCATCTTCGAAAGCGCCCTGCTTCTGGCGGACCACGCCCAATCGGTGGTGGGCTTCGGCAAAGCCCGGAGCAAGGGATACGGTACGCTCGAAACAGGCTGCCGCTTCTTCGAGCCGTCCCTGGCGGTCGCGGATCGAACCGAGGTTGTTGTGGGCCTCGACATAACCGGGGTCGAGGTCGATGGCTTCCAGGTAGTGCTCGTCGGCGTCGTCCAGTCGACCGAGGTCGTGCAAGACCGTGCCCAGGTTGTTGTGGATATGCGGCGATTCGGGTTTCAACGCCAGCGCCCGCTGCATCCGCTGCAACGCATCCTCGAAGCGGCCGGCGTCTTTGAGGACCAGCCCCAGATTGTTCAAGGCCTCGACGAAATCGGGTTGCCGGGCGAGCGCCTTCTCGTAGCACTCTATCGCCGCCTCAAGACGTCCCTGCATCTGACGGATGGTGCCGAGGTTCATGTGGGCCGTAGCAAACGCCGGATCGGCATCGATGGCGCTTCGGAAACTGGCCGCCGCCTCTTCCAACCGGCCCTGTCTTCGGTGGGTTATGCCCTCCTTGTTGTGGTCGTCCGCATCGCTGCTGCTGCGTTCGCCGGCCGCCACCGGCGGCCTGTGTTGCGACTTGAACTCCCACAGGGCTTCGGTCATGTCGGCCAGCACGCCCCCCCAATCTCCCGCCTCCTGTTGGCGGAACAGCCGCGCCGACGGGTACCAGGGGCTGTCGTCGCGCTGCTCGAACCAGCGCCAAAGCGGCGCCGCTGTGAGCAGGATCCAGACCGGAACGCCAAGGGCGCCCGCCATGTGGGCCGTTGAGTTGGAAATCGAGATCACCAAGTCCATGGCAGCGACCTGGGCGGCGAAGGCGTCGAGATCGGCCAGTTGATCGACCGCTTCGTCCCGCACCACTGCGATTCCCGCTTCTTCCCTCAGCCGTGCCCGCTCGGCCCCGGTGTCTCCGTACTGAAGATCGATGACCTTGATTCCGGGAACCGCCAGCAGCGGACGCCAATCGGACAGGGCCAGCGACTTGTCGCCGCCGATATCGGCATTGGCGCTGTACCAGGCGATGCCGACCAGAAGATCGTCGCCGTCCGCTCCGTAGCTCCGGCGCAGCGCCGAGCTGCGGTCGGGATCGGCTGCGAGGTAGCCCACGCGACCCGGGAACGACTCGAAATCCCGGCGCAGCCACTGTCCCAGGCTTGCCAGCGCAACCTGCGCGTTGATGCGATCCGAAGTCGTTGACGGCGACGGCGGGTCGGACCTCGGCACGCATTCGAGTCCGGCGATCGATCGCTCGAACAGAGAGACCAGGCGGGGATCGCATTCGAAAACGACTTCGGCTCCGGCCTCGATCAGGTCGGGAAGCATGCCGGCGAACATGATCTCGTCGCCGACGCCCTGTTCGGCCCAGACCAGGATCGTCTTGCCGGCCGCATCGGAGCCGTCCCAAAGCGGCGCCCGGAAGCGGTCGTGGCGGGGATCGAAGCGGCTGTGTTTCCATCTCCATTCGTATTCCGCCCATCCCTCTTCGAAACGCCCCGCATGGAGCAGGGCCTCGGCGTGCTTGATGTGCGCATCGGCGTCGTCCGGCGCCAATGCAAGGGCCTTCTCGAAATGGGCCAGCCCTTCGGCCGCTCGCCCTTGACCTCGGCGGACGGTGCCGAGATTGGCGTGCGCTCTCGCCAGGTCGGGAGCAATCGTCAAGGCCCGCTCATAGCTGGCGCCAGCGTCATCGAGACGTCCCATTCTCTGATAGGTGACGCCGAGGTCGATCAGGATGGTCGTATTATCGGGATCGAGCGACCTCGCCCTCTCCAGGCTGGCCGCCGATTGTTCCAACTCGCCGGTGTCCTTGAACAGGGAGCCCAGATGATGATGGACACGGGCGTTATCCGGGGTCAGTTCCGCCGCCCTTTGGAAACTGCGTCTGGCATCGTCCAACAGGCTTCGCTCGTGTTCAACGCAACCTCGGTTGAAGTGGGCTTCGGCGTACCCGGGTTCGGCAGCAATCGCACGCTCGAAGCAGGCGGCGGCTTCCTCGAGGCGGTTCTGACGATGGTGCACGGTTCCCAGATTGTTGTGGGCCGGCGCGAAATCGGGGATTTTCTCGATCGCGCGGCGGTAGCATTCGGCGGCTTCGTCCAAACGGTTTTCGGACTGATAGGCGGCGGCCAGATTGAAGTTGGCCTCGCCAAGCCCGGGATCGAGGGCGACTGCGCGTTCGAAACAGTCCAGCGCCTCCGCCGCCCGACTCGAATTTTGCAGCAACACGCCCAGATTGTTATGCCCCTCCGCGTACCCGGGATCGAGTTCGAGGGCTCGCCTGATCAAGGCCTCGGCGCCGCGCGCGTCGCCTCTGTCCCGGGCGACAAGACCGAGGAAGTAATGGCATCTGGCATGATCGGGAACCAGTTGCAAAACCTCCCGGTAGGCCGCGCTCGCCTCGGCCAAACGACCCGCTCGGTGGTGGTCCAACGCCCCGGCGAATACGTCCTCGGCGTCGATCCCGGTTTCACTTCGACTCATACTCGATCCTGTGCCTCCGACAGCGCCGGGCTGGGGACCTACGCATGATACCGCCCCGTCCGCGAAGCGCAATCCGGCTGCCGCCGTTCACCTAAGACCGGTCGGTTTGCCGGCAGCGGTTGCGTTAACCTTTTTCTTTAGCGTTTCTTTAACAGCCTGTGGGCTAGGGTGTGCCCAGCAACGCCACCGATGCTCCGAATGTCCAAATACCCAGTGATGACCGAACAGAAACCCTACTACCCGGACCAGCGAAAATCGGAGATTTCCTACAAAGAGGCCGTTGGTCCAGCCGGCAAGCAATTGACTTTGCACGACCTGCCGCCTCCGGGAACCCAGCGATGGGTCGCCAGGCGCAAGGCCGAAGTGGTTGCCGGCGTGCGGGGCGGCCTGATTTCCCTGGAGGAGGCTTGTCACCGCTACAACCTTTCGGTCGACGAATTCCGGTCCTGGCAAAGATTGCTCGAATCGCACGGGATACAAGGGCTGCGCACGACGCGGACGAAGAAATACCGCCAGCGCCCAAAGCGCCCGGACACCAAACCGAACGCTACTTGATCGATTAGGCAAATTCTGCCTAGTCGTTAACGTCTTATTCACTACCTGGATTCTAGCATCACGGCGAATGTGGGACGTATACGCTGCGGTGGGACGCGGCGTTTTTCGAAATATCGTAACCTAGTGTTGGACGGGGGAACGAAGTGGATACTATCGCGCTAGCCTTGCGGAACCTCGGCCCCATGCGGCTTGCCATCATGGGCGCCGTCATGGTCGGCCTCATCGGCTTTTTCATTTTCCTCATTACCAAGTTGACGACGCCAAGCATGGAATTGCTTTACGGCGAGCTTGAATCCAGCGATTCCGCGTCCATTCAGTCAAGGCTGCAATCCATGAGCATTCCGTACGAGTTGAAGCAGGGCGGCGCTCAGATCTTGGTGCCGGCCAATGACGTGGGCCGCGCCCGCCTCAGTCTCGCCAACGAAGGCCTGCCCGGCGGCGGTTCCATCGGGTACGAAATCTTCGACGACGCCGACTCGCTCGGCACCACGAATTTCATGCAGAACGTCAATCTGGTCCGCGCCCTCGAAGGCGAGTTGGCCCGGACCATCCAGACGCTGTCGTCGGTCAAGGACGCGCGCATCCATCTGGTGATGCCCAAGCGCGAGCTATTTTCCCGCGAGAAGCAGGAACCGAGCGCCTCGGTGGTGTTGAGAATGCGCGGCGCCGTGCGCCTCAACTCAGAACAGGTCTCTGCCGTCCAGCACTTGGTTGCGGCCGCCGTTCCCGGCCTCAACCCGAGCCGCGTCTCCATTGTCGACAACAAGGGCAAGCTGCTGGCCGGCGGCTTCGAGGACGAGGACGACGTCGGCGCGATGGCTGCCAAGGCCGAGGAGCAGCGTCGCATCCTCGAGAACCGCCTCGGTCGCACCATCGAGGAACTGCTGGAAAGAACGGTCGGGTTCGGCAAAGTCCGCGCCGAGGTTCACGCCGAAGTCGATTTCGATCGTATCAGCACCCAATCGGAAGAGTTCAACCCGGACGGCCAGGTCGTTCGTTCGACCCAAACCGTCGAGCAATCCGCCAGCAGCCGCGACACCGAAGGGCAATCGCCGGTCTCGGTCGGCACCAACCTTCCCGACCCCACTGCCGGCGCCGGCGAGAGCCAAAGCAGCGCGGCAGCCGACAATCGGACCGAAGAGACCGTCAACTTCGAGATTTCCAAGAAAATCATCAATCACGTGCGCGAAACCGGCATCGTCAAGCGTCTCTCGGTCGCCGTCCTGCTCG
This sequence comes from uncultured Thalassospiraceae bacterium, assembly GCA_964344215.1. GTDB lineage: Bacteria > Pseudomonadota > Alphaproteobacteria > Rhodospirillales > Casp-alpha2 > CAYFMP01. The sequence goes on from CAYFMP010000029.1 coordinate 41,099, forward strand.
ACGGCAATCGCGTCAAGAACGAGGACGGCGATCTCGTCTACCAGCCCCGCAGCGAGGCCGAGATGGAACTCCTGGCGACCCTGGTGCGCGGCTCGATCGGCTTCAATGCCGACCGCGGCGACACGGTCGAGGTCATCAACATGGAGTTCGCCGAATTCGAGGAGCCGGAGGAGAAACTCGAACTGTTCTTCGGCCTCGGCAAGAACGACCTCCTGCGGATCGCCGAAATTCTCGTTCTCGCCATCGTCGCCCTGCTGGTCATCCTGTTGGTCGTGCGCCCGCTGGTGTCGCGCGCCTTCGAGAGTATTCCTTCCGCGGCCGCGGCCAGCGAACGGCTGCTGGCCGAACAGGCGGCTGGGTTGGCCCCGGCCCTGGCCGGCCCCGGCGCGCCGGGCGTACCGGCGCCGACCGAAGGCATGGAAGAGGAACAGTTCGAGGAGCTTATCGATATCGACCGCGTCGAGGGCCGCGTCAAGGCATCCTCGGTCAAGAAGGTCGCCGAAATCGTCGAGAAGCATCCGGACGAAGCGCTCTCCATCGTCCGTGCTTGGATGTATCAAGAAGCCTGACGGGGGCGGATAGATGGCCCGCATCAAGGACGATTTCCGTAATCTTTCCGGCCCGCAGAAGGCGGCGA
>CAYFMP010000030.1:0-16370 GCA_964344215.1 uncultured Thalassospiraceae bacterium
GCGGCCTGCCGGCTAGATCGGATCACGTTTTGTCGGAAACACGAGGTGTCGACGAAAAAACGCGCGATTATCCCCTTGGCGTATGTGTGCCGATAGGGCATACTACAGCAGATTATGGCAAAATCTTTCGCTTTGCTTCCCGAGGTTGTAGGGGGCATGATTTAAGTTGGACGCATTATCTGGAATTAAGATGTTTACGGCGCTCAGGGTCATCACTGGTTTATGGCTCGCTGCGTGGCTGGGGTCTGCGGCAGGCTATGATTTGGAGAGGCTATTCGTAATGGATACGCCCTCCGATTTCGCATTTTTCTTTTTTACGCCTGAGCATCCTAGATTGTTCTACATCTTGACCGGAGTTGGGATCAGTCTTTTGGCGGTTCCGATAGTTGAATGCATCACAGCGCGACGGGAGTATCAGAGATTTTTTGATACATTTCGCGGCGAATCAATGGCTAGGGCGCGCTCTGAATTATTCAATGGCCTTGGACATGCCTACGAGACATGGAAAAAGACACAAACTGAATCAAAAGAGCTACCTATATCAATTGAAGAATTGATAGAGGAGACACCGTTTCCTTCATGGCTTCCAGTGCTGGACGAGCCGCTAATAGATGCCATAAAACGGGAATTCCATTCAAATCCTCCACCACTATGGAAACTAGCAAGAGATTTATACAAAGAGATCGACGATTACTTGAAGGGGCGTGGTGATCTTACGCTGTTGCCGGTTGAGGATGTCAAAGAGTTTCATTTCGCTCGACAAAGATTAACCTATTTCTGGAATGATGCTGGCAATTTGATTTTTCGGGATCGGAAGCTTCGGTATCGAAATGTGGAACGAGATGTTCGTAACGACGAACGATTATTGAAAGCCCTGACCTTCATAGAACTGGGGTTGCATTTAGCAAATCGGCAGCGTGGGCATGGTTCGTGTGGTCATCACTATTTGCTTAGCGTCTATTTCAAGAACAAGAAATGGGGGCTTAAGGAGTTTGTGAAAAATCCGACCCCTCTAAAGGGCTATTGAATAGTGTCACGCGGTAAACATCTATCCCTCGAAGAGGCCCGCAAGAGCGGAAAGCTCCGCCAGTTCGCCAAGGAACATCCGGCGGATGGCGATGGCGAATTGTTTGAGCGCGTCTTGAACGTGATGGCTAAAAGTTCGCCAACAGAAGATCGAACATCACTTCCGGGCGCTTCCGAAGATTGTAGCGGAACTCGAACTCGCCGAGATACTTAGCCATTTGCTGTTTGGAGACGTGAACGTGAGTGCCCTTGATCGCCCGCTTCAACTGCGACCAGAACCCGTCGAGGGTGTTAGTGTGCGCCTCGCCTCTGACGTACTCGCCGTAGCTATGCTTGACGGCAAGATGCTTGTAGCCAAGGTCGGGGAGCGTCTTGTAGGTGGTCAGTTCGTCCGTGCTGATGGTGCTACCCAATTCGACGTTTTCCGTGATGACAGGGAACACGCTAGCCCGCTTTGCGTTCGGAACGACGCGGGTAATGACATCGCCGCCCCGCTCCACGATACCGAACACGGCGGTCTTGTTTTCTCGCCAGTTGCCCTGATCGGCCTGCCGGCGGCGCTGACGCGGCTTGCCGCCGATGTAGGTTTCGTCGGCCTCGATGTGGCCGGACAGAGGCGGATCGCCGTCAACGCGAGCCATGTACTTGCGGATTTCATGGCCGATCCGCCACGCCGTTTTGTAGGTCACGCCCAACTGGCGCTGCAATTCCTTGGCCGGGACGCCGTGGCGCGAGGCCGTGAACAAGTAGAGCGCGTAAAACCATTTTTGCAGCGGCGTTCGCGAACGCCCGAAAGGCGTGTCGGCCATCGGATGAATATGGTGCCCACAGTTGCACGTATAGGCCGGTACCTTGCGAAGGCGGCGGAATTTACCTACTTCGCCGCATTTCGGACATGCTGGCTCATCGCCAAAGCGAATTTTGAACAGGTGTTCAAGGCAGCTATCGTCATCCGGGAACTGGCGGAGAAAGTCTTGAACTGTGGGCATTTTCGACATCGCTACCTCCATGACTACATATATTATGGGGATAGCAGCTACAAAACGTGTGAATCCGATCGGTTTCAATGAAGTAGAGCAGATTCACATGCTTCGACGGATCGCCCGGGCGATTCCGACAAAACATGATCTGCTCTACGAGAGGATGCGAAGGCGATGTGGGGCATCGGCGAGCCTCCTCGACGACGCCGGAAGGTCGAAAAACCGACCGCAGGCGCGTTCTCCGGCCCCCCGGACGGCGTCGCGGCCCGCTTCCGATGGCCCCGCATCGCCGCGCGAGCCGCTCCTTGCCGGGAGACCGGAGAGCGTGTCTCGGCGATTCCATATCGACGTGAACCGCTCTAGCGCCGCCGGTTGTTGCTCCGTCGCCGGAGCGCCAGTATAGTGCGCGTTGCGGCGGCTCGTGCCGCCTTGTGCGCGGGGAGTAGCTCAGCCCGGTAGAGCACTCGGCTGGGGGCCGAGCGGTCGCTGGTTCGAATCCAGTCTCCCCGACCACCTCACGTATTCCAATCCATCCGGCGAACCTCCAAGAAAAAAACGGCCGGCGCGAGGCCGGCCGTGAGGTTGTGCTCTTGAGGGAAGGGAGGATTTCCATAGAAATCCATCCTACGTCTCTATACTGCCCGCAAAGCCACGCTTTGCATGTGACGGGTATCACATGAAGCAGAATTTTCCGTTGTATGGCGATCGAGCTCGGTTGCCGGTATGCCGGTCGATGGCGACGCCCGGACTCATTTAAACATCGTCCGAAATCTCGAAGACGATATCGAGATTGGCCAGTTGCAGGACCCGCAAGACGGCGTCGCTGACGTTCGAAAGGACCATCCGATTTCCGCGCTTCTTGGCGGATTGGAACGCCTCCAGGAGACTTGCCACGCCCGAACTGTCGATAAGCGACACCGCCGACAGGTCGACGACCACCTCGACCGCCCTCGCGGTCAGATCCAGCAGCAACTCGCGGACCCGAGGCGAACACTCGAGGTCGATCTCGCCCCGTAGGACGATGGTCGCGCGCTCGCTTTCTTCGCTGATGTCGAATTCCATACCTACCCCCACGGCGGAATTGCGGCCGTCGGATCGGCATTATGCCCAGAACTCGGTTGAAAGGTAAGGGGACTTCGACATCGCTTCCGTAACGGTTGCGAGACAAACCTCAACTGCTTTCGCAGTTTCATCGATGGAATTGAAAGCGGGCCAAGTATCGACGCGTTCGAAGACCGGTCCCGGCTCGGAAAGAGCCGGTCAATCGTTACCGGAAACCACTCAGCGCCCTTCGTCGGTCAGCTTGCATATGACCCAGTCGGGCTTCAGGGGGTTGTCGAACCAGGGTTCGGCCCATCCCTTGTCGATGCAACTTCTGACGGTCCGTTCGCTAACCCGCCGGCCGTCGCCGTCGAACAGCGGCAGCTTTCCGCCCGGTTGATCGAGCCCACGAGTCAGCCACCGTTGCTGCGGAGCGCTCAGGGGCGAGGGACCGGCCGACACATCCTCCGATTCGATCACGACCAAATGGGGTTTTTGCGAATTCATCGGGTCTCCCAGGACGTCCACCTTTCGAAAAAGACGACCGATGCTAGGATAGTTTGGGCTTCCGGCCAAGGGCAGAAACTTCCGGAGGTAAGGAAATGGCCGTTCCCCGGCCCCGGCAATGAGGAGAACCCATGGGATACAGAATGATCTACGTGACCGCCGGATCGCATGACGAGGCGCTCGAAATCGGCCGAAATGTGGTCGAGAGCCGACTGGCCGCCTGTGCCAATATCCTCGGATCGATGACTTCGGTCTATTGGTGGGAAGGCAAACTCGAAGAGGACGGCGAAGTCGCATTCATCTTGAAAACGCGCGAGGAAATGGTCGAAACGGTGGTCGAGAAGGTGAAGGAACTACACAGCTACGACTGCCCCTGCGTCGTCGCCCTGCCGATCGAGACCGGCAATGCGGATTATCTCGATTGGATCGACGAACAGACGAAAGTCGCCGGGTAGTCCTTGTTAAGCTTGCTTGACCCCGATCTGCTGGACGATCGCTTCGACCTGCTGGGCGTTCGAGATGGCGCCGCTGAAACAGGCCTGAATGGCCTGCGACAGCGGTTTGAGGAGTTTGACGTCACGGGGGTCGGGGTTGCCGCTCCTTGCCGAAAGGATCGAGCTCGCGACGTCGCCGATCGACGCGCATAGGCTGATGGCGTGCTCGTACGCACTCCCGGAAAGCTGATTGCCGGCGCCGTCGGTGACGTCGAGAAGACCGAGAAGTTCGTTGCGGATGCTCGGATCAAGTCGGCCGCCGCGCTCCAGCATCGGAACGAGGTTGGTCACGTGGGCGGCGATCTGAATGCCGATGACGTCGATATTGAGCATTTTCATCTGGCTTTGCGCGATGGCGATGGCGTTTTCCAGTTCCGAGAAACTAATCTTCTCGCCGTTGACCCGCGAGCGAAGCGTATTGGGGACTTCCATGCTCGTCCGACTGCCGTCCTTGCGCCGTATGGGGCCGACGTAATCGTCGGCGACGATGAACTCCTTGCGGGCGTCGATGAGATCGTGGATGCGATCGAGAAGCTGGTTGGTCGAAATCGGCTTGGCGATCACCGTATCGGTACCGGACTCGACAATTCGCGCAACCAGTTCCGGAGTCGGCTCATCGACCAGCGTAATGATTGGGAGGAAAGGATTGTTGGCGGCCTTGCCCTGGCGAATGAGACGGACGTAGCCAAGAAAATCGCCATCCTTCAAGTCGCATGAACAAATCAAGAGATCGGGCAGGTGCTTCGAGAGGATGTCCTCGACCTCGGCCATGGTCGAACCGAGGTTCACCTCACGAAAGCCGCTGTTGTATAGGATATTCTTACAGCTTTGGCGCGTGTTGAGGTCCCAATCGACAAGAAGGATATCGACGCTTGCGTAGTCTAGCTTAGCCATCTTCAACAACCCGTCGAAACCGGGGAAGATTCTCGGGCAACTTCTTAACCTTTAATCTTAACTCTACCTTACAAGCCGGCCAACCGGATTGATATGTTGTAAGGCGGTTCCGCAAGAGAGCCTCCTAAATCGCCACCGAAGCGACGGCCTGGGCGGCAATTCCTTCGCCGCGCCCGGTGAATCCCAGTCGTTCCGTCGTCGTCGCCTTAACATTTACACGTTCGAGCGGAATATCAAGAATTCCGGCGATCCTTTCGCGCATGGCGCCGCGAAAGGGGCCGATCTTGGGCGATTCACATATCAGCGTCACATCGATACTGACGACGCGGCCTCCGTTTTCCCGAGCCAGATCGCGGGCATGGGCAAGGAAAGTATCGGACGAAGCGTTCCGCCAAGCCGGATCGGTCGGCGGAAAGTGGCTGCCGATGTCACCGGCGGCGATCGCTCCCAACAGCGCATCGGTGACTGCATGTAGCCCGACATCGGCGTCGGAATGCCCCTCGAGGCCGGCGGTGTGGGGTATCTCGACGCCACACAACATCACGTGGTCGCCTTGCCCGAACCGGTGCACATCGAACCCGATGCCGGTCCGCACAAGGCGGCCCAGGACCAGTTTCGCGGCACGGACGAGATCGTCCTCGGTCGTCACCTTGAAGTTGGCCTCGTCGCCCTCGACGATGGCGACGCCGAGTCCGGCCGTTTCGGCGACCGCCGAATCGTCGGTCAGGTCGCGCCCCGTCAGGTCGCGGTGGGCGTTGAGGATGTCCGCATATCGGAACCCCTGCGGCGTCTGGGCACGCCATAGCCCGCTCCGATCCACCGTTCCGGCGACGAAACCGTCGTCTTCGCGCTTGACGGTATCGCTAACGGCCAGCGCCGGGATGGCGCCGGGCGAACCGTCGAGGGCATCGATGACGCGCGTTATCAATGCGTCGTCGACGAACGGCCGCGCCGCATCGTGGATCAGCACCCGGTCCGGTCCGAGATCGGACAAGCTCTCCAACCCCAGGCGCACCGAATCCTGACGCTCGGCGCCACCGTTGACCGGATCCAGCAGGTCCAGTCCGGAAACCGCTTCGTCGTACAACGCGCGGTCGTCGGGGTGAATGACCGCCCGCACCGCGCCGATCTCGGCGTGATCGAGGAAATGCCTTATCGTCCGACGCAGCATCGGTTCGTCGCCAAGGGCGCAGTACTGTTTCGGCAGTTCGCTGCCGAACCGGCTGCCGCGTCCGGCGGCGACGATCAGTGCGGCGGTCGTCCCCATATGCCTGCTATCCTTATGTTAACGGGCTTCCGGTCGTCTCGATCACGGTCTCGCCGTAGCCGACGGGCAACTTAGATGGGCGCTGCTGGAATGCCAAGGGTAATGCCAAAGGGCTTGCCATTGTCGCCAACTGGCGCGATGGTGCGCATCGCGTAGTGCGGTCGAGTCCGGGGTTATTTCCCGACCGACACCAGACTTGGGTGATTCCGGCTGAACGATGCGGGAGACCGTTTTCTTTAACCTGTTGGCGATCCTGGCCATGGTTCCCTCGACGCTGCTGCCGTGGCGTCGCCAGTCGGCGCGTGACGCTTTTTTCTGGGCCGTCCTCGGGGTGGCGGTGGCGGCGCCCGTCGTCTGGGTCGCTTACAAGGTTGCCGGCTCTTGGCAGACCGACGTCTCGACGGCGCTCTGGGTAACGATCGGGGCAAGCATGGTTCTGTTCGCCGGAACCGCGCTGCTAACCAAGGAAGCCTGGCGATTGACGTCGTTGTTCACGCCATACATGGTTCTGCTCGGGATCCTTGCCACGGTTTGGGGGCAGAGTGCCGGCCGGCCGCTGACCGAAGCCGCGGCCTCCGGGTGGATCGGCATCCATATCGTCGTTTCGGTCGCCACATACGGACTGGTGACCATCGCCGCCGTCGCCGGTCTGGCGGCCGTCCTCCAGGAACGCGCCTTCAAGGCCAAACGTCCGACCCGGTTGAGCCGTATGTTGCCTTCTGTTGCCGATTGCGATTGGCTGATGATCCGGCTGTTGACCCTCAGCGTCATCGTCCTCGCGCTCGGCTTGATCAGCGGCATGGCCCTGCAGTTCGGCGAAGGAGGGCGCTTGTTGGTGTTCGATCACAAGACCATCCTGACCGTCACCGCCTTCTTGGTCATCGGCGGCCTGCTGATCGCCAATGTCCGCACCGGGTTGAGGGGGCGCAAGGCGGCCCGCTTCGTTTTGCTGGCTTACCTGCTGCTTACTCTCGGATATCCGGGTGTCAAATTTGTCACAGATGTGATATTAGCGTAACACTTCGGTTGCCGCTGACGGTGGCAATACCTTGTAATTCCCTGGGAATTGCCCAATAAATGGGCACCAAAGGAACTCTCTAGCCCATGTCCGTACAGATCGGAACCGTTCGCCTGGCCACGCCCGTGGTGTTGGCGCCGATGTCGGGAGTGACCGACATGCCGTATCGCCGCCTGGTCAAGCGCCATGGCGTCGGTCTGGTGGTGTCCGAGATGATCGCCAGCAAGGCGATGGTTCACGCCGCGCGGAAGACCATGAAAATGGCCACCCATTGCGCGGATGAACACCCGATGGCCGTGCAACTGGCCGGCTGCGAACCCGAAGTGATGGCCGAAGCCGCCCGCCTCAACGAGGACCGCGGGGCGGCGCTGATCGACATCAACATGGGTTGTCCGGTCAAGAAGGTCACGAACGGCGACGCCGGATCGGCATTGATGCGCGACGAAAAGCTGGCCGCCGACATCCTGTCCGCCGTTGTCGAGGCGGTCGGCATCCCGGTGACCCTGAAAATGCGGACCGGCTGGGACGACAACTCGCGCAACGCGCCGCAACTGGCGAAGATTGCCGAGGATTGCGGCGTTCAGGCGCTTTCGGTTCACGGACGCACCCGTTGCCAATTCTACAAGGGCGCCTCCGATTGGAAGTTCATCCGCAAGGTCAAGGAGGCGGTGGCCATACCGGTGTTCGGCAACGGCGACATCAACACCGTCGACGACGCCCGCCGTATGCTGGACGAGTCCGGTACCGACGGCGTGCTGATCGGACGCGGCACCTACGGGCGGCCGTGGTTCCCGGCACAAGTCAGCCGATACCTGGAAGCCGGCGAGAAGCCTCAGGAGCCGCCGCTGGCACGGCAACTGCAGATCGTTCTCGAGCACTACGCCTCGATCCTCGAACATTACGGCGTACGCGCCGGCCTTCGTATCGCCCGCAAGCATCTGGGCTGGTACTCGAAAAGCCTGCCCGGTTCGGCCGAGTACCGCTCCGAGGTAATGCGCCTCGACGACCCGGCAGCGGTCGTGCGGCGGATCAAGGCTTTTTACGAGCCCCTCATAGAACGGATGGCGGCCTGATGGAAAAGCACATCGTCGCTCTGCCCAAGCAGGACCGCCCGCGGGCAATCGACAGCGAAACCATCCTCAACACGCTGCCCGGTGCGGTCGTCGTCGTCGGTGCCGATGAGGCGATCGTTCACGTCAACACCGCCGGCGAGCAATTGCTCCGCGGCAGTTCCGATTTTTTGTGCGGCAGACTGCTTTCCGACCTGCTGCCGGCGGACAACCCGATCTTCTCTCTGATTGCTCAGGCGCGAAACGAACGACACGCCGTTTCCGAATACGACGTGACCCTGGAGACGCCCCGTATCGGCAGGCACTTCGTAAACATTCAGGCCACCCCGATACCGGAAGACCGCGACTCGGTTGTGGTCTCCCTGCATACCCGCTCGATTGCCGACAAGATCGATCGTCAGTTGACGCATCGCGGCGCCGCCCGCTCGGTCAGCGCCATGGCCGCCATGCTCGCCCATGAAGTGAAGAACCCGCTGTCGGGTATCCGCGGCGCCGCTCAATTGCTCGAACAGAGCGTCGCCGACGGCGACCGCAACCTGACCGACCTGATACGCGACGAGGCCGACCGGATCTGCGGCCTGGTCGATCGTATGGACGTATTTTCCGACGGCGTTCCGCTGCATCGCGACGCGGTAAACATCCACCAGGTTCTCGACCGGGTCCATCAACTGGCCGAGAACGGATTCGGAAGTCACGTCAGGTTCGTCACCAACTTCGACCCCTCGCTGCCGCCTGTCCTCGGCAACCGCGACCAGTTGGTCCAGGCTTTTCTCAACCTCGTCAAGAACGCGGTCGAGGCGGTTCCGGAGAGGGGCGGCGAGGTTGTGCTCGAGACCGCCTACCAGCAGGGTGTCAGGTTCGCCGTATCGGGCGCCGAGTCGCGGGTTCATCTGCCGCTTCGGGTCAGCGTCATCGACAACGGTTCGGGAATTTCCGACGATATAAAGGCCTATCTGTTCGATCCCTTTGTCACCTCCAAACCCCAAGGCAGCGGCCTCGGGCTTGCTCTGGTTGCCAAGATCGTCGACGACCACGGCGGCGTCATCGAATGCGACAGCGAGCCCAAGCGCACCAGTTTCCGGGTCATGCTGCCGCTCCATTCCCAGCCGGACGCCGAACCATGACCGCTCCCACTATCTTGGTCGCCGACGACGACAACGCCATCCGTACGGTCGTCACCCAGGCGCTCAGCCGCGCCGGTCTCGAGGTGCGGGCGACGGGCAATGCAGCCACCCTGTGGCAATGGGTCATCGACGGCGAGGGCGACTTGGTCATCACCGACGTCGTCATGCCCGACGAGAACGGCTTGGACCTGGTGCCGCGTATCCGGCAAATCCGGCCGGAGCTTCGCGTTGTCGTCATGAGCGCTCAAAGCACGCTGATGACGGCGGTCAAGGCGACCGAACGCGGCGCCTTCGAGTATCTGCCGAAACCTTTCGATATCAAAGAACTCGTCGGCGTCGTCCGGCGCGGCCTGCAGACGCCGAAGGGAGAAGGAGGCGACGCCGGGGCGGTCGCCGAGATCGACGAGACGTTGCCGTTGATCGGGCGCTCTCCGGCTATGCAGGAAATCTACCGGACCCTGGCGCGGCTCATGGGCACCGACCTGACGGTAATGATCACCGGCGAGTCCGGCACCGGCAAGGAACTGGTGGCGCGCGCCCTGCACGATTACGGCAAGCGTAAGAGCGGCCCATTCACCCCGGTCAACATGGCGGCGATTCCGCGCGAATTGATCGAAAGCGAGTTGTTCGGACACGAGAAGGGGGCGTTTACCGGCGCCCAGTCCCGCAGCGCCGGCCGCTTCGAGCAGGCCGAGGGCGGAACGCTGTTTCTCGACGAGATCGGCGACATGCCGCCGGAAGCCCAGACCCGTTTGTTGCGTGTCCTGCAAGAAGGCGAATACAACACCGTTGGCGGCCGCAACACCATCAAGGCCGATGTCCGGATCATCGCCGCCACCCATCACGACCTTCGCCAACTCATCCGCCAGGGAATGTTCCGAGAGGACCTGTACTTCCGCTTGAACGTCGTCCCCATCCGTCTGCCACCGCTGCGCGAACGGGTCGAGGACATTCCCGAACTGGTGAGGTGTTTTCTCGCCCGTGCGGCGGAGGAAGGGCTGCCGTGGAAGACAGTGGACAGCGCCGCCATGGAAAGGCTCCGAGCGCACCGTTGGCCCGGCAATGTGCGCGAGCTGGAAAACCTGGTTCAACGGCTGTCGGCGCTGTATTCCCAGGAAGAGATCGGCGTCGAGGTCATCGAGCAGGAACTGTCCGACGCCCAGCCCACGGCCGAGGTCGACTCAAAAGGCCTGGCGCAGACCGTCGAGCAGCGTCTGGCGGCTTACTTCTCCGCGCATGGCGGCGGTTTGCCGGCGGCCGGCCTCTATGACAGGGTTCTCAAGGAGGTCGAAAAGCCGTTGATCACCTTGACCCTGCAAGCGACCCGCGGCAACCAGATACGCGCCGCCGAAGTGCTCGGCCTCAACCGCAACACCCTTCGCAAGAAGATACGCGACCTCGATATCCCGGTCATAAGGGTTGCCAAATGACGGATCCCGGATCGGTCTCGCGCAAAGCCCTGGCCTGGACCAAGCGGACCAGTGCGTATCGCCTGTTGGCCTACGGCTTGGCCGCCGCCGCGGTCGCTTCCGGGGTGGCGACGGTGGCCACCATGACCGGCCCGGCCGCGCAACGCTACGAGGTTCAGACCGTTCTCAACCTTCTCTATGTGGACGGCATCCTGCTGCTGCTTCTCGGCTTCGTCGTCGGGCGGCGCGTCGTTCAGGTGTGGTTCGAGAAACGCCGTGGCGCCGCCGGCGCCAGCCTGCATACGCGGCTCGCCATGTTGTTCAGCCTGGTCGCCGTGACGCCGGCCATCCTGGTCGCCGTATTCTCCGCCCTTTACCTGAATTTCGGCATCCAGGTATGGTTCTCCGAACGCGTCACCACCGCCACCACACGGTCCCTCGATGTCGCCGACGCCTATTTTTCGGAGCACCTCAAGAATATCGAGACCGACGCTTTGGCGATGGCCAACGATCTCAATCTGAACGCGCCGATCCTGATGCGGAACAAGAGCGCCTTCGAGCAACTGCTGTCCTCGCACGCCGCCCTGCGCTCGTTGTCGAAGGCGGTCGTCGTCGACAGTTCCGGTGATCTGATCGCCCGCGCCCGCTACAACCTCGACGAAGACGCGGCCTCCATACCAAGACGGGCGCTGGCAACGGCGGCTCGCGGCGAAATCGTCATCCTGAACTCCGAGAACGACGAGCGTATCGGCGCCTTCATTCGGCTCAACAGGTTCGTCGACGCGTATCTACTAGTAGAAAAACTCGTCGATCCACGGATCGTCGATCAGATCGATTTGATGAGAAGCGCAGTCTCCGACTATCAAGCGATGGAGAAGGAGCGGACGGGGATTCAGCTCAGCTTCGTTCTCATCTTCGTCGTCGTCGCCCTGTTGTTGCTGTTGTCCGCCGCGTGGATCGGTCTGACCGTCGCCCAGCAGATGGCGAACCCGATCAGCGACCTGATATCGGCAGCCGGCGACGTCAGCGCCGGCAATCTCGCGGTCCGCGTCGAGACAACGGACGATTCGGACGAGATCAGCTCCCTGAGCCGGGCCTTCAACGAAATGACCGGTCAGTTGGCCAGTCAACAGGAAGGGCTGATCGAGGCCAACCAACAGCTCGACGAGCGGCGCAAGTTCACCGAAACGGTCCTGGCCGGCGTCTCGGCCGGCGTCATCGCTCTCGACGCCACCGGCAATGTTCACCTTCAGAACCGATCGGCCTCGGATTTGCTCGCCAAGGGAACCGACGACCTGGCGGGCAAGCCGTTGCGCGACATCGTTCCCGAAATGGCCGACCTTCTGGACGCGGTGATGCGCCAACCGGAACGGATGCAGCAGGCCGAGATCGACTTGCCTTATGCCGATCAACCGCGCACCCTTCACGTGCGCATCACCGCCGAACGCTTGGCCGGTGACGTCATCGGGTACGTCGTAACCTTTGACGATGTGACCGAACTTCTGTCGGCCCAGCGCAAAGCAGCGTGGGCCGACGTTGCCCGGCGTATCGCCCACGAGATCAAGAACCCGTTGACGCCGATCCAGCTTTCCGCCGAGAGGCTCAGACGCAAATACGTCGAGGAGATCAAGACCGACCCCGACGTCTTCGCGAGTTGTACGGAAACCATCATTCGACAAGTTACCGACATCGGCCGCATGGTCGACGAATTCTCGGCCTTCGCCCGTATGCCGCAACCCTCTCTCAAGTCCGAAAACCTTTCGGAGATCTGTCGCCAGGCGGTCTTCCTGGAACAGAACCGCCATCCCGACATCGAGTTCGAAATCGAGCTGCCGCGGGAAGACATCTCCTTGAATTGCGATGCGTTGCAGATATCTCGGGCCTTGACCAACCTGTTGAAGAACTCGGCCGAGTCGATCATCGAAAACTTCGATGGAAAAGCGTCCTCGCCCGCGAAGGGAGAAGTCCGGTTGACGGCGTCCCGCGATTCCGGAAAGGAGGGAAGCCGGGTCGCCGTCGTCATCGAAGACAACGGCGTCGGACTGCCGGCCAATATGCGCGAACGCCTGACCGAACCGTACGTCACCACCCGGACGAAGGGGACCGGACTGGGGCTGGCCATCGTCAGCAAGATCATGGAAGACCATCGCGGCGAGTTGAAGCTTGCCAACAGGAATGACGGCGGTGCCCGCATCTCGCTCGTGTTTCACTCCATCGAACCGGTCGACGGCGCGGACGATGCACTCGACGGCCGGCCGACCGATCCGTTGAAGACGGAAATCGACCTGGCGGTCCGTGGAGCGTAGACGGGAACGGTATGGCGCACGATATACTCATCATCGATGACGAGGCCGATATCCGCGATCTGACGTCCGGCATTCTTCAGGACGAGGGTTATCAGACGCGGGTTGCGGGGGACAGCGCCGGCGCCCTGTCGGCCGTCGAGACCCGCCGCCCCAGTCTGATCCTCCTCGATATCTGGCTGCAGGGCAGCGATCTCGACGGACTGGGAATATTGAAGGTCGTCAAGCGCGATCATCCCAAGGTTCCGGTCCTGATGATGAGCGGTCACGGCACCGTCGAGACGGCGGTCACCGCCATCAAGGACGGCGCCTATGACTTCATCGAGAAGCCGTTCAAGGCGGATCGCCTTATTTTGCTGGTGCAAAGAGCCATCGAAGCCGAACGGCTGCGCCGCGAGAACGAGGAGTTGCGAATGCGTACCGGAACCGACGACGAGATCGTCGGGCGCTCGGTCGCCATACGCGACGTCATCCAAGCGATCGATCGCGTCGCCACCACAAACAGCCGAGTCATGATCGTCGGTCCGGCCGGTTCCGGCAAGGAGGCGGTGGCACGCCGCATTCACTCCCGTTCGCATCGTGCCGCCGGTCCCTTCGTCGTCGTCAACTGCGCCACCATGCATCCCGACCGGGTCGAGACCGAATTGTTCGGAACCGAGTCGGAAAACGGCGACGGCGCTCCCGCCCAAAGAGTCGGAACCTTCGAGGCGGCGCATAACGGAACCCTCTTCCTCGACGAGGTGTCCGACATGCCGCTGGAAACCCAAGGCAAGATCGTTCGGGTTCTTCAGGAGCAGGTTTTCGAGCGGGTTGGCGGCAACAACAGGGTCGAGGTCGATGTGCGGGTGGTGGCGGCGACTTCGCGCGACCTCGCCGACGAGATCGGGGTCGGCCGATTCCGCGAGGACCTGTTCTACAGGTTGAACGTGGTCCCCATTCAGGTTCCCTCCCTGCAAACCCGCCGCGAAGACATCCCGTTGCTGGCCCGACACTTCATGGAACGCGCCGGCGAGGCCACTGGGCAGGCGCCGAGAATCATCGGGGATGACGCGTTGGCAACTCTTCAGGCCTACGAGTGGCCGGGAAACGTGCGCGAGTTGCGCAACATCATCGAGCGCTTGCTGATCATGGCGCCCGGCGATCCCAGTTCGGTGATCGGCCGGGATCTGTTGCCGCCGGAAATCGCCGCCGGCGCTCCGGTCAGCCGCGACCATGCGAACGGAGAGGAAATCATGGGGCTGCCGCTGCGCGACGCCCGACAGATCTTCGAACGGGAATACTTGAGCGCGCAGGTGACGCGGTTCGGCGGCAACATATCGAGGACAGCCGAGTTCGTCGGCATGGAGCGATCGGCATTGCACAGGAAACTTCGCTCCCTCGGTCTCCACAGTGGAGACAAATAGCCCGGCTTGGGTTAAACAGCGAATATGCCAAAGGTCTTTCCGTCATGAAGGTGATCGTCTGCGGCGCCGGCCAGGTCGGTTTCAACATTGCCCGGCATCTGGCGATGGAGAACAACGACGTCACCGTCATCGACCAGTCGGCCGAACTGATCGCCCGGGTCAGCGATACCCTGGACGCCAACGGCGTCGTCGGGCATGCCTCGCATCCGGAAGTCCTCGAAGGGGCGGGAATCGCCGACGCCGACATGATCATCGCGGTTACCTACGCCGACGAGGTCAACATGATCGCCTGCCAAGTCGCCCACTCGCTGTTCGACGTCCCCACCAAGATCGCCCGGGTCCGCCAACAGAGTTACCTGGCGCCGATGTGGGCCAACCTGTTCTCGCGCGACCATATGCCGATCGACGTCATCATCTCGCCCGAGATCGAGGTTGCCCGCGCCGTCTCGCGGCGCCTCAAGGTTCCAGGCGCGTTCGAGATGATCCCGCTGGTCGACGACAAGGTGAAGCTGTTGGGCGTGCGGTGCGAGGAGAACTGCCCCTTGGTCAACACGCCGCTCAGGCAATTGACGCAGTTGTTCCCGGACCTCGACATGGTGATCGTCGGGCTGATGCGTGACAACCAGCCGATCGTCCCTTCTGCCGACGACCAGATGCTGCCCGGCGACGAGGTGTATTTCGTCGTCGACAGCGAACAGGTTTCCCGCGCCATGGCAGCGTTCGGCCATGAGGAGCGCGAAGCCAGGCGTTTGCTGATATTCGGCGGCGGCAACATCGGACTGTTCCTGGCCCAGGCCATCGAACAGGAGCACGAATGGGTCAAGGTCAAGATCGTCGAGGCGGTCCGTGAACGGGCCGAGCGTATCGTCGACCGCCTGGAAAATACCATGGTCATCCACGGAGACGTTCTCGACCCCGAGATCCTCGAGGAAGCCAACGTGGCGGCGACCGAGACCGTCGTCGCCGTCACCAACGACGACGAGACCAATATCCTGTCTTCGTTGCTGGCCAAGCGTTACGGCTGCAGGCGGGCGATCACCCTGATCAACTCCGGCACCTACGAACCCTTGATCAACTCGCTGGAGATCGATGTCGTGGTCAGCCCCCGCAATATCACCGTTTCGACCATCCTCCAGCACGTGCGCCGCGGACGCATCCATTCCGTCCACACGCTGCGCGAGGGTTTCGGCGAACTTATCGAGGCCGAGGCGCTGGAGACCTCCGATCTGGTCGGCAAGCCGTTGCGCGAGGTCGACCTGCCTTCCGGCGTATTGTTGGGAGCCATCGTCCGCGACGGGGAAATGATCTGTCCCGGCGGCGATACGGTGGTCCAGGCCGAGGACCGGGTCGTCCTGTTCGCGTCCGCCGATGTTATCCGCAAGGTCGAAAAGATGTTTGCGGTGCAGCTCGAATTCTTCTGATCGGGGAGGGTGGGGTGTCTCGAATCGCCTACGTCAACGGCCGCTATGTCCCGCACGGGGAAGCGGCCGTTCATATCGAGGACCGCGGTTATCAGTTCTCGGACGGTGTCTACGAGGTGTTCGCCGTCCATGCCGGCAAGTTGATCGGCGAGAAGGGGCACCTGGACCGGCTCGGGCATTCGTTGCGCGAGCTCCGAATCGAATGGCCGATGGCGCCGGCGCCGATGATGGTCGTGGTCCGCGAGATCGTCCGCCGCAACCATGTCACCGACGGACTCGTCTACCTGCAGATCACCCGTGGCGCCGCCCGTCGCGACCATCCGTTCCCCGATCAGGCCGAGAGTGCGCTTGTCGTCACCGCCCGCAAGATGCAGGCGCTCGACAAGGAGGCGCTCAGCAAGGGGGTCGCCGTC
>CAYFMP010000030.1:16380-27333 GCA_964344215.1 uncultured Thalassospiraceae bacterium
TCACCATTCCCGACCTGCGGTGGCAGCGGCGTGACATCAAATCGATTTCCCTGCTCCCCAACGTCCTTGGCAAGCAGCAGGCCCGCGAGGCCGGTGCTTTCGAAGCCTGGCAGGTCGACGCCGACGGCTTTGTCACCGAGGGCACCTCGACCAACGCTTGGATCGTCACCAAGGACGGCGAACTGGTGACCCGAAACGCCGGCCATGCGATCCTCAACGGCGTCACCCGGCTGGCGCTCCTCGAAGCCGCCGCCGAGGCCGGACTGAGCTTCGCGGAGCGTCCGTTTACGCAGGCCGAGGCTCTCGAGGCCAAGGAGGCGTTCATCACCAGTTCGACGTCGCACGTCAAGGCCGTCACCGTCATCGACGCTCAGACCATCGGCAACGGACACGTCGGCGAAATGACCGGACGGCTTCTCGACCTCTATGTCGAATTCATCGAGAGCCGCGGCGGCCCGCAGAAAACGGATACCTGGAATTGACTTGGCCTGCGGCCAATTCGGGCGATCGATTGCTCGAAAAACCGCGAGCAATCCTGTTCGACTGGGACAACACCCTGGTCGACACCTGGGACATCATCGAGGACGCCCTCAATACCACCATGCGGGCATTCGGTCTGCCGCGGTGGAGCGGCGCGGAAGTCCGGACGCGGGTCCGCAAATCGCTGCGCGACAGCTTTCCCGGCCTGTTCGGCGACAATTGGGAGAAGGCCGGCGAGGTCTTCTACGAACGCTATCAAGCCATTCATGCGGAGAAGCTGACGGCCGTTTCGGGCGCCAGAGAAATGCTCGGCGATCTCGCTTCGCTCGGCATCTATCTCGGGGTCGTCAGCAACAAGAGAAACGACTTCCTGAGAACGGAAATCGACCATCTCGGATGGGCCCATCTGTTCGGCGGCGTGGTCGGCGCAACGGACGCGGTTCGCGACAAACCGGCGCCGGAACCGGTCCACCTCGCCCTGCAGAGCAGCGGCCTCGTTCCAGGCGCCTATGTCTGGTTGGCCGGCGATGCCGATATCGACATGGAGTGCGCGGTCAACTCGGGATGCACACCGGTCCTGGTCCGCGGCCATGAACCGGCGCCAGGCGAGTCCGGCCCGCACGCGCCGGCCTGGCACTTCACCGATTGTCAGGCGCTTTCCAAGTTCATCCGGAACCTGTAAGGTGTAGGCGTACTATGGGGATGGTGTGTGCGTTGCGTACACGACATCCGGGGGAGGCAAAAAAAGTTAAGGAAAATCAGGGAGATGCCCGCGGTCATTCCCCAGACCCTGCGGGCTGAATACAATATTAAGGGGTATGACAAATGTCGCCGGAAAAATCCCAGAACGTTCAAGACGTATTTCTGAATCACATCAGGAAACAAAAAACACCCGTAACGGTCTTTCTCGTCAATGGCGTGAAATTACAAGGCATCGTCACTTGGTTCGATAACTTCTCGGTATTGTTGCGCCGAGACGGGCACACTCAGCTGGTCTATAAACATGCCATATCGACGGTCATGCCATCGGTGCCCATCCAGTTGTTCGACCCCGACAAGGAGGGCAGTTCTGAAGAATAGACGGCGCCCGACTTGACTGGACCAACAGGATCGGACTCCGGCTCGACCACGGTATCCGAACAGAATGAAGCTTGCTTCGTCGTCTATCCGCACATGGATGGCCGCGGTTCGGGGCGACGCGACCCCGACGCCAGGCTTGCCGAGGGGGTCGGGCTGGCGCGGGCGATCGATCTGATCGTCACCCACGCCGAGGTCATCAATCTCGCCAAGCCGCACCCGGCAACCCTGTTCGGCAGCGGTACGGTCGATCGGCTGAGCCACTTGATCGCCGCCGAGGGCGAGAAAACCGGCGACCTTTTGATCGTCGTCGTCGACAGCACGCTCAGCCCGGTCCAGCAGCGCAACCTGGAACGCGCCTGGAACTGCAAGGTGATCGACCGTACCGGTCTGATCCTGGAGATATTCGGCGAGCGCGCACGCACCCGTGAAGGGCGCCTGCAGGTCGAACTGGCGGCGCTCTCCTACCAGCGCGGCCGGCTGGTCCGGAGTTGGACGCACTTGGAGAGGCAGAGGGGTGGGGCCGGTTTCATGGGCGGCCCCGGCGAAACCCAGATCGAAACCGACCGACGTCTTATCGACCAACGGATCGCCCACCTCAAGCGGCAATTGGACGACGTCAAGCGGACCCGGGCTCTGCACCGCGAAGCGCGGCGCCGGGTGCCCTATCCGATCATCGCCATGGTCGGCTATACGAACGCCGGCAAATCGACCTTGTTCAATTACCTGACGAAAGCCGACGTCGCGGCCAGGGACCAGCTGTTCGCTACCCTCGACCCCACCATGCGCGGCCTCGAGCTGCCGTCCGGGCGCACCGTGATCCTGTCGGATACGGTCGGTTTCATTTCCGGGCTGCCGCATGAGCTGGTCAACGCCTTTCACGCCACCCTCGAGGAAGTTCTGGAGGCCGATATCATCCTCCACATCCGCGATATCTCCCATCCCGACACCGAAGCCCAGAAGTTGGATGTCCTGAGCGTCCTGGACGAACTAGGGCTTGGCGACGAGATCGAGCAACTTGTCATCGAGGTCTTGAACAAGATCGATCTGCTGGAGGACAAACAGCGCCAGGTTGTCGCCAATCGCGCCGAACGGAGCAACGTTCCGGTCATCCCTCTGTCGGCGCTGACCGGCGACGGGACGGCCATACTCGTGGACGCGGTCGATGATCGAATCGCCGCCGGGTGCCGGACCATCGACGGTACCCTCGGTTACGGCGGCGGCGCCACGCTGGCTTGGCTGTACGACCATGGCGACGTCGTCGAAAGGCGCGACGAGGCCGACGCCGTGCATCTCACGGTCCGTCTCGACGCCAAGAACGCGGCCAGGTTCCTGCACCGCTCGCATTGAGGCGGCGGCCGCCTGTTGAGAATCGATCCGTCTACTAGTAGAATTGCTTCGATGGTGAGGAACTGCACCGGGAGGCGGCAGTGGCGACGGCGAAAACCCAGAAGAAGTGGCGCGACAAACACCGGCTGGTCAAGACCCAGCTCAACGTCATGGCGCGCAAGCAGACCCACGAGGACCTCGACGGCCTGGCCGCGGTGTACGGCTTGCGGGGGAAGGGCGAGGCGGTGACGTTCGCGGCGTTTGTTACGAAAGCGCTCATTCAACGCGCCGACTTCAGCGCCGAGGCGGCCAGGATGCTGGACGATTTCGCCGAAGCCTACCATCGCGATCGCGATATCCACGGAAACTGAGGACGGCCGTTTCAGATTGCCCTTTCAAGGCCGCACGACATCGGCGACAAAGAGGGATGGTTCCCGACCCCGACGAAGTGGCCGACATCATACGGCGGGTCGCCGCCGATGAAATCCTGCCCCGTTTCGGCAATCTGGCCGATCGCGATATCATCGAGAAGAAACCCGGCGATCCGGTCACGGTCGCCGACACCGCGGCCGAACAGGCTTTCGAACGGGCGCTTCGGGAGCTGAACCCGGAATCGTCGGTTGTCGGCGAGGAGGGGGCCGACGCCGACCGCACCCGGCTGCGAGTCCTGGCCGGGAACGAACCTGTTTGGATCGTCGATCCGATTGACGGCACCAAGAACTTCTGTGACGGCAACCCGCGCTTTTCGGTGATCGTCGCCTACCACGAAAACGGCGAGACTCGGGCCGGCTGGATTTACGAACCGGTATCGGAAAGCATGCTGATGGCGATCGCCGGCGGCGGCGCCTGGAACGGACCGAAGCGCCTGCGCGTCGCCGAGCCGGGGCCTTTGGACGAAATGACAGGGTTTCTCGGCTCCGGCCCGCGCAAACGTCTTCGTCTGCGCCACGAAGCCGGCGAAAGCGGCATCCCCCGCCGCCTCATCCGCCTGGGCAGCGTCGGATGCGAGTACGCCGGCCTGGCCCTCGGTGATTTTCATTTCGCGCGTTACGCCGGCCGGCTCAAGCCCTGGGACCATGCGGCCGGCGTCCTTATCCACCGCGAAGCCGGTGGCTACAGTGCCATGCTGGAAGACGGCGCCGATTACGACGCGGCCGCCGGCATCACCCTCGGCGGCGCCCTGGCGTTGGCGCCCGACCGCGATTCCTGGCTTGAACTGCGGGGATTACTCGCCGGCTGAAGGGGCCAGCGCCGCCTCGACGGCGGCGACGACCTCGTCCCCGGAGAGCCGGGCGACGCAGGCGAACCGGCCCTCTTCGAGGGGGTGGATACAGTTCCCCAGGCAGCCGCGGCACGGCATGTCGTGATAGAGGAAGGTCACGTTGTCGGGCGTGATCGCGGGGTCGTACGGAACGCTGTCGACGACGTGCGCGGCGCTGCTGAGACACAGCGTCGGCGCCCCGGCGCCGACCGCAAGGTGCATGATCGAAGTATCGACAGAAACCACCAGCCTGGCCGAGCGCAGAACGGCGAGCTTGGCCTGCAGCGGATCCTCGTTGAGACCGACGTTCGAACGCCGCAGGAGACCCCGGTATTCGGGATTTCTCTCGAGATCGCCGGGACCGGCCGACAGGATGATCGAGAACCGATCTCCGAGACGCTCGACGATCGCCTCGAAACGCCGATACGGAAACTGGCGCGGCGCTTCCGAGGAAAACGGGTGCAGCAGGACACACGACGACGCGGCCTCATCGGGGACAGGCAGGCGTTCGAGCGCGAAACGGACGAGGGGAGGGGGATGGCTGCCGCCGGTCAACGCGTTGATCAGCTCGAGCCAGCGAATCATCCGGTGCGCCATGCCGGCGCTCGGCTCGATTATATCCGTATAGAAATCGAGGTTGCGTTGCAGTTCGGCGTCGTGCTTCGGCCAACTGCGCGGTTTCAGGCCCGCCGTCCGTTCCGCCGCCGTCGCCCGGACCAGCGCGTCGTCGACCGTCGGCAGGCGCAAATGATCGGTGCTGACGGCGATCCGATAACGCCGGTCCTGCAGTTCCGCCGATTTCCGGTAGCGATACAGCGGATCGCGCCGGTAGCGGCGGTAGTCGAGGGATATGACGTTGATTTCCGGAGGATAAAGGAAGGCCGCAGCGGCGCTGCCGTCGCGGACCACGAGATCGACCGGCTCGCCGGCTTCGACCAGATCCGTGAAACGGGACGCGATCAGCGAAAACAGGATGGAGTCGCCGAGGCCGCCGCTGTTGACCATCAGCATCCCGCGGCGCGGCTTTTCGAGGCCGGCTCGCTCGGCGCGGCGAGCGATCAGCCAGTCGACGAGTTTGTAGAGTCTCGGTCGGGTCATATCCGATTATCGCGACAACGCCCCGGGCTCGGCAACCGGCCTGTTGCCATAGTCCGACATTCCCCATAGCCTTTCGGGGCATGACCCCGCGCGGCGGCGGCAGCCGGCTTTTGCTGCCTTTAACCAATTCCGGGAACCCGACGATGCCGGACAAATCGCCGACCTTCGAAAAACCGGAGGATTTCTACAACGTCTACGATTAGGCATAGGACCTACGCATCTCCCGAACTGAGGAAGAAACACATTCGTCAGTTCGACGAGCAGTTCTGGCGCCCGGCGTCCTGTGCCCCGTCGATGGCAGTGCTGGAAATCGGCTGCGGGACCGGAATTTTTCTCAACTACTTGAGGCACAAAGGCGTTCAGCGCCCGCTCGGGCTTGAACTCGACCCGTTGGTCAAGGACCACATGCCGGGCGACTTGGCGGCGCTGGTCCGGATCGGCGATATCTGGCAGTTCGTGGAGTGCGGCGGCGAACAGCCGTTCGATCGCATCGTTATGCTCGACGTGCTCGAACACTTCTCGCCCTACGAGGGGGTGGCGCTGTTGAAAGGCCTGTCGGGCCTACTCAAGGAGAACGGCTCGATCACCGTCCGGGTCCCCAACCTGTCGTCGCCGTGGGGGCTTCAATACCAGTTCCACGATCTCACCCACAAGGCGGCCTATACGCCGGGCAGTCTCCGTCAGGTCGCCCTGGCGGCCGGCTACGAATGCGACAGCTGCTTTCCCCAGCGTCGCGGCAATCGCCTTAAACGTCTGAGCGAGGATATATCGTCCATGGCGTGTTGTCGAGGATGATCACCGAACCGCCGGAGATCTGGAGCGCCAACATGATGGGCATCCTCAAGAAGACCTCTTCGGCGGCGCAGGGCTGAGAGTAGATGGATCGGGCGTCGATGGAATTCTCGAATACCTATGCGGATTTCAAGGATTACACGACGCCCGCCCTGACGCCGAAGCATATCGAGCGTCTGGATCGCGAGATCTGGCAACCGCTGGGCTGCACCGATCGGACTTCGGTGCTTGAGATCGGCTGCGGAACCGGTTTGGTTCTGGCCTACCTGCAGGCCAAGGGCGTTTCCGATTTTATAGGCATAGACCGCGACGTGCGTCTGGCCGAGGTCGTACCGGCAGCCGTTCGCGAACGCTTCCGGGCCATCGACGTCGACGCCTACCTCGATACCGCAGCGCCCAGGTCGTTCGACCGTATCATCATGCTCGACGTGCTCGAACACTTCACGGTGGAAGAGGGGGTGGAACTGCTGCGACGCCTAAGAAATATTCTCAACGACGACGGAAAAATCCTCATCAAGGTTCCCAACGCCGGGTCGCCGTGGGGACTGCAGTTCCAGTACGGCGACCTCACTCACAAATCCGCTTTTACGCCGGCTAGCCTGCGGCAGTTGGCGTTGGCGGCCGGTTTCGACTGCGTTGGATGCTACCCGCACTTGCTCGGCAGCCCCAACAGGCGGCGGTTCGACCGCTTGCTGCATGGGCTTCTCGGGCGACTGCTGATGACCCCTCCGGAAATCTGGAGCGCCAATTTCTTCGCCGTTCTGGTGCCCGCCTTCGCCAAGTCCGAATAACTCTTTCCCAATATTCCCAAGCGTCTCAAAGGCACTGGCCTTTTGGTCGGTTGGTTTTATAATCCCGACCAGCAAATCCGCTCCAAAGCGGAACAACCTTCCGGCGCAAGCGCGCCCTCCGAAAACTCAGAAGACTCGACAGGAAATATCGGAATGACAAACACGGCATTCATCGGCCTCGGTGTCATGGGTTATCCCATGGCGGGGCACATGGCAAAAGCGGGACATGACGTCACCGTTTACAACCGCACGACCTCGAAAGCGGAGGCCTGGGCCAACGAACATGGGGGCGCGTTTGCCGATACCCCGGCCAAGGCGGCCACCGGCGCCGACATCGTGATGGCTTGCGTCGGCAACGACGACGACCTGCGCAGCGTCGTCTTCGGCGACGACGGCATTCTGGCCGGTATGGGCGAGGGGACGGTCTTCGTCGACCACACGACGGCGTCCGCCGACGTCGCCCGCGAGATCGGCGCCGCCGCCAAGGAAAAAAGCATCGGCTTCGTCGACGGCCCGGTTTCGGGCGGCCAGGCCGGCGCCGAGAATGGAATATTGACGGTCATGTGCGGAGGAGAGCAGGCGGACTTCGATGCGGCCGCGTCGGTCATCGACGCCTATGCCCGCGCCGTCACCTTGCTCGGCCCGGTTGGCAGCGGCCAACTCTGCAAGGCGGTCAACCAGATCTGCATCGCCGGGCTGGTACAGGGCCTGTCCGAGGGCATTGCATTCGCCCAGAAGGCCGGCCTCGACGCCAAGCAGGTGGTCGACGTCATTTCCAAGGGCGCCGCGCAGTCGTGGCAGATGGAGAACCGCGGCAACACCATGATCGATGACGAGTTCGAGTTCGGCTTCGCCGTCGATTGGATGCGCAAGGATCTGGGAATCGCGTTGGCCGAGGCCAACAACAACGGCGCGTTGTTGCCGGTGACGGCGCTGGTCGACCAGTTCTATTCGGAAATCCAGAACAGGGGCGGTAGCCGCTGGGACACCTCGAGCCTGATCCGGCGGCTGCGCGACTAGCCGGCAACGCTCCCGAGATAGGCCTTCAGTTCCGACAGGGTAGCGGCGAACTGCTCCTTTTCCTGTGCCCGGTTGGTGAAGTGATAGATCTTGGCATCGGCAGGAAACTCCGAGACCGAGCGGTTTTCCATGGAGCAGTAATTGTAGGTGCCGCATGGCACGACCCGGACGCGTACTTCGCAACCGTCGAGGTTCAGGGTTTCGCATCGATAGGGGGCGAACAGCGATCGCGAGTGCGATTCCAATAGCCGAACCATGGCCGTCTGTTCACGCAGCCATTCGTGGATTTGCAACACCTTTTCCCACCAGGCGTCGATAAAGGCGTTGCGCGCTTCCGTGTTGGCGCCGAAGGCGATAACGCCGCTGTTCAGCACCAGACACCGGTTCGGCTGCCAGTTGTGATCGCCGTCCATCAGCGTCACCGTGACGTCGGCGCCGTCCGCCTCTTCGCCGAACAATTCGTCGATGGGCGCGAACAGGATGGCGTCGGCGTCCAGGAACACCAGCGGTTCGTTGGGACAAAGCTCGGAGGCGCGGCGCATACAGCGGATATTCTGGATCAGTAGGTTCTCGAAACGCAGCCCTTCGGTCTCGGTACGGCGAGCGATCGCCGATCCGGGGAAGCGTTTCAGCATGAACTTGGTGAAGCGCTTCTTGATGCCGCGCCGCCGCGTGTTGACCGCCAGTGCCAGGTTGTGGACCTGCTCGGGCGGCGTCGTTTCACGCATCATCGAGAGGTCATCCAACTCGGCCCGCCAATCGATCGCCTCGACACCACCCGCCGTCGCCTGCAGAGCGGCACGCTGGTCCGGTCTCAACCCGAAATCGAAGACGAAAACCCGGGCGGTTGGATAGATCGCCCGAACATGGGCGACGTTCTCGCGGAGCAAGTGAAAGTATTTTGAGTCGCCGGCGATCAGGAAGTTGATGTTCACGCACGTCGCCTGTTGTCTGTCCGCCGTCCTTCGATCGGCGGCGAATCTATCCGACAGTGGAGGCGGCGATCAACACCTGTCAGTCTTCGCCGCCACCCATGCCTTCCCCTTGAGGAAAGCTTTCGTTCGATGTCCTTGCGCCCCCTTCTATCCGGCACTCGTCGTCAATTCATCCAAAGCCCGTTTCCGCTCCCACACCAGCGAACGGACTCGAAGCGGTCAATACCTTCATCGGCGAGAGCGTTTTCTGGCGCGTATGCCTCACCTCGGAGGAATACCCGCTTTAGCGCGTAAGGGCGGCAACCGGTGTCTGTCGGAGCTCTTTGGACTCTTCTTGGAGCGGCCGTCGTTCATCCGGGTGCGCGATCTCCTGGAAAGGGGTTTCGAACGGCGCCTCTACCTCAACCCCGACAATCGGACGGTCAATCTGTACGTCGATCTCGATTGACCGACCGAGGCAAGGCGCCCCACCTCAGCGCAGCGCCAGGATCAGACTCGGCGTCGGGTCGAAGATGGTTTTGATGTTCCAGGTGTAGGTCTTGTAATTGCCGCCGAGGCGCTTGTTCCTTTTCACCGAGGTGGCGTTGTGGGCGGCCACCTTGGCGTCGCTGAACACCCGGATGGTGCCGGTGATGCCGAGTCCCATGTCGTGGAGCTGCTGCTTGATGTCGCGCTTGATGGAGCGGCCGGCCATAGCGACCCGCCCGGTGTCGCGGTTGTAGGTCAGCCCCAATATGTACTCGTTGCGCCGGATGAAGGTGACCGCGCGGGTCTTGGTGAGATCGCCGTTGCGTTCCCAGTGCACCTTGAAATGGCCCATCTTGTAGTACTTGAACTCGCTGACCGACGGGTCGCGGGTGATGTCGGTTTCGATCTTGGCGACTTCCTCGCGCTCCTTGGCCGGGCTGACCTCGCCCTTGCGCAGTCCCTCGTAGAGATGGACCTTGGCGACGTAGCCGTCGAAGATCATCTTGTAGTAGCCGGCCCGCGATATCTCGATCTCGGCGTCGAATCGGATCGGCATGTAACAGCCGCCGAGCACGACGGCGAGGGCGGCGGCGAGCGCGGTTGCACGGAGATAGCGGCTGAATGCGCGGCATTTCATGGACATCGAGCGGATCATAATCAGCCGGGCGGGAAGGGGATAGCCTTTTAAGCCTCTGTCTCGGCCCTTTTCGAGGCCTCCCAGAAGGCCTCCAGTTCTTCGAGCGGCGTATCGGACAGCGTCTTGCCGGCCTCGGCCACCAGCGCTTCCATGCGCCTGAAACGGCGTTCGAACTTGAGATTCCCCAATCTCAGGGCGGTTTCGGCATCGATCTTGAGTTTTCGGGCCAGATTGGCGCAGGCGAACAGCAAATCGCCAATCTCGTCCTCCAGGCGCTCGTAGGGGCCGTCGGTGTCCAGCTCGTGCTCGATCTCGGCCAGTTCCTCGTGCACCTTGGCGATCACCCGGCGCGCCTCGGTCCAGTCGAAGCCGACCCGGCCGGCCCGTTTCTGCAGCTTGACGGCGCGGGTCAGCGCCGGAAAACCGGGGCTGACCCCGGCCAGGGCGCTTTCGTCGGCGTCCTTGTCGTTGCGTTCACCGGCTTTCATCTCCTCCCAGGCCGCCGTCTGTGCCTCGGCGCCTTCGATCGAGGCGTCACCGAACACATGCGGGTGGCGACGCACCATCTTGTCGGAAACGGCCCGCGCCACGTCGGTGAAATCGAAAGCGCCGGCCTCGGCCGCCATCTGGGCGTGGAAGACGACCTGGAACAGCAGGTCGCCGAGCTCGTCGCGCAGTTCATGCATGTCGCCGTGCTCGATGGCGTCGGCCACCTCGTAGGCTTCCTCGATGGTATGGGGAGCGATGGTGGCGAAGGTTTGCTCGACGTCCCACGGACAGCCGCCGTCGGGGTCGCGCAGCCGCGCCATGATCGAGAGGAGGCGTTCGATCTGTTCGTTGTCCTTACCCATATCCAATCCCGAAAGTCGCATAATGTATATTATGGAAAATTATATATATTTTCTTTATATCAAATACTTACAGTATTTCTATCGGATCTTTTCGACCCCGATTGTCCGAATGGAATCGCTCATCCGTCGGGCACCTCCAAAACCATGCCATCGTAGGCCGCCTCTACCCCGTCGGGAAGTCTGGAAGACAGCTTTCGGTAATCCGGCGACTGGC
>CAYFMP010000030.1:27343-39582 GCA_964344215.1 uncultured Thalassospiraceae bacterium
GTCGAGGGGCCGCACCGGGCGCGGGGCCGGGTGGTCCTCGAGGCGCTCGCCGCGGGCCGGCCCGACGCGTTCGACCCAGTCGAGCGCCTTGTCGACGTGGACGTGGGTCGGATGCGGCGTCGCGCAGAAGACGCCGATGACCCAGGTGTGGACGCCGGCGATCGCCGCGAACCCCTGTTCCGTCATTTCCATCAGATCGGTCGTATAGGCGGCGGCGCCGAACCGGAAACCGAGGGTGCGGGAATACCCGTGATCCTGGTCGAACGCCTGGATATTGACGTCGCCGACGTCGAAGGCATCGCCGGGCCCGATCCGGTGCGGGTTGACGAGCGGTTTGTATATGGATTGGGCGTTTTCGCGCAGCGGCTCCAATACGTAACCGAATCGGGTTTCTATGGTTTCCAGGGTCTGGGCGTCGGCGAACAGCTCGATCGGCCCATTCATGGCCCGGTTGACGGCGCGCAAATCGTCGATGCCGTGCAGGTGGTCGGCATGCGGATGGGTATAGACGACTGCGTCGAGGCGGCCGATCCCGGCGGCCAGCAATTGTTGGCGCAGATCCGGCGACGTGTCTACTAGTAGAGATGTCTGGCCGCTGTCGACCAGGATCGACGGCCGGGTTCGGCGATTCCTGGGGTTTTCCGGGTCGCATTCGCCCCACCCCAACCCGACCACCGGAACCCCGGCCGAGCTGCCCGACCCGAGAATGGTGATCTTCATGCCGCCGCCCCGGCCTCGGGTTCGGCCTTGGCGAACAGCCGAAAGAAATTCTCCGTCGTGCGCTCGGCCAAGGCTTCCGGGCTCACACCCTTGACCTCGGCGACGCGGGCCGCGGTGAACGCCGTATAGGCCGGCTCGTTGCGCTTACCCCGCTTCGGCACCGGCGCCAGATAAGGGGCGTCGGTTTCGACCAGGATGCGCTCGATCGGCACGTCGGCGGCGACGGCGCGGATTTCCTCGGCCTTGTTGAAGGTGACGATGCCGGAAAACGAGATGTAGAAACCGATGGCGAGCGTCCGCTCGGCCAGTTCCCGGCCGGCCGAAAAGCAGTGGATGACGCCGCCGAATGGCCCCTTGCCATATTCGTCCTCGAGAATCCGCATGGTGTCGGCGTCGGCGTCGCGGGTATGGACGACGAGCGGCAGTCCGGCCTGGCGCGACGCTTCGATGTGGGCCCGGAAATAGGTTTCCTGCAGGTTCCTCGGGCTGTGTTCGTAATGGAAATCGAGGCCGGTCTCGCCAAACGCCACCACCTTCGGGTTTTCGGCCATCCGTACCAGGTGTTCGGCCGAGACCTCGGGCTCGCTGGCGGCGTTGTGCGGGTGGATGCCGACGCTGCACCACAGGTTGGCGGCACGCTCGGCCGTGGCGAGGATGGCATCGAACGTCGTCACCCGGGTGCAGATGGTCAGCATGTGGCTAACCCCGGCCTCGGCCGCGCGGGCCAGGACGGCGTCGAAATCGTCCTCGAACTCGGGAAAATCGAGGTGGCAGTGGCTGTCAACCAGCATCCGAAGCCTCGTCGACGAAGCGCGGGAACACCCCTTGCGGCTTCGGCAAGGGCGTGCCCGGCGTCAATGCGCCGTCCGGCCCGAGCGCCGAGAAGTCGCGGCGGTTCTCGGCGACGGAGAGCTGCTCGAGGATTTTCGCCGACGAGTCCGGCATGAATGGTTGCGTCAGGATAGCCAGGTGGCGGATCGTCTCGGCCAGTACGTAGAGCACGGTCCCCATGCGTTCGGGGTCTTCCTTGCGGAGTTTCCAAGGAGCTTGGTCATCTACAAACCAGTTTGCTTCTCCAACAACTGCCCAAATCACGTCCAGCGCCTTGCTGAAGGCTTGCGTGTCCATATCTCTACACATCGCACCGTAGAGACGTAAGCCCTCGTCCATCAGGTTTCTGTCTTCTTGCGTAAACTCCCCGTAAACCGGCACCTTGCCGTCGCAGTTCTTGGCGATCATCGACAGTACGCGCTGCGCCAGGTTGCCGTAATCGTTGGCCAGCTCGCTATTCATTCGTTTGACCATGGCGCGGTGCGAGAAGTCGCCGTCGTTGCCGAACGGCACCTCGCGCAACAGGAAATAGCGAACCTGGTCGAGCCCGTATTTCTCGACCAGTTCGACGGGATCGATGACGTTGCCCAGGGACTTCGAGATCTTGTGGCCCTCGTTGGTCCACCAGCCGTGCGCGAACACCCGCTTCGGCGGCTCCAGCCCGGCCGCCATCAGGAAGGCCGGCCAGTAGACGGCGTGGAAGCGCAGGATGTCCTTGCCGACCATGTGCAGGTCGGCCGGCCAATAGGCGGCGTATTCGCCGCTCTCGGTCTCCGGATAACCGACGGCGGTGATGTAGTTGGTCAGCGCGTCGAGCCACACGTACATGATGTGCTCGTCGTGGTCCGGCACCGGCACCCCCCACTTGAAGGTGGTGCGCGACACCGACAGGTCCTGCAGGCCGCCTTTTACGAAGCTGACGACCTCGTTGCGCCTGGTCTTCGGCAGGATGAAGCCCGGGTTGGCGTCGTAGAACGCCAGCAGGCGGTCCTGCCAGGCCGACAGCCGGAAGAAGTAGCTCGGCTCCTCGACCCACTCGGCCTCGGCGCCGGACGGCGCGATCTTCTTGCCGTCGGGGCCGTCGCTCAGCTCGTCCTCGCCGTAGAAGGCCTCGTCGCGGACCGCGTACCAGCCGGAATACGAGTCGAGATAAATCTCGCCGGCCTCCTCGAGGCGCCGCCACAACTCCCGGCAGGCCTCTTTGTGGCGCACTTCGGTGGTGCGGATGAAGTCGTCGTTGGAGTAGTTCATGAACCCGGCCAGATCGCGGAAGTTCTGCGACACCCGGTCGGTGAACGCCTGCGGGTCGGTGCCGGCGGCGGCGGCCGATTTGGCGACCTTCTGGCCGTGTTCGTCGGTGCCGGTCAGGAACTTGACGTCGAAGCCGTCCAAGCGCTTGAAGCGGGCCAACACGTCGCAGGCCAGCGTCGTATAGGCATGGCCGATGTGCGGCGCGTCGTTGACGTAGTAGATCGGCGTGGTGACGTAAAAGCGCTTGGTCATGGCGGTACTTCGGAAGATCGGCTGGCGGCGCGGTCGGTTCAGGGCCGGACGGTGTCCTCGATGGCCAGGAAGGCGCTGAGAACCACCTGCTTGCGGTCCAGATTCGCGCCTTCGGTCCGGGCCAGCAGGCCGCTGATCTTTTCCCATACCTGAAGCCAGCGATCAAGGCTGGCCGTGCCCTCGAGGCGGCCGAACAGGTGCCGTTCGCGGTCGTCGACCGGGCCGCCGCCGGCTTCGGCCAGCCCGCCGCCGGCGACGGCGCGAATCTGCCGCCCCAGCCACCAGGTCAACAGCTCGGTCGCGGTCGTGAAGGCGTCCTCCGCACCCCTTCTCGCCAGCCGGCCGCCGAAGTCGTGCAGTTTGCGGCTGTCCAGCCTGGGCAGGGTCTCGAGCAAGTCCATGACGTCGCCGTACAGCTCCAGCCCCCCTGCCCCGGCCAAGCCGATGGCGCGGCCGATGCTGCCTTCGGCCAGGCGGACGAGGATGGCAAGGTCGGCCTCTGAAACCCCCGCATCGTGCTGCCTGAACAGCTTCGCCACCACGTCGTCGTCGAGGTCGGGCACCGCCAAGTGGCGGCAGCGCGAGCGGATGGTCGCCAGCAGCCGGCCTGGATTGTGGCTGACCAGCAGAAGGAGGGCGCGCTCGGGCGGCTCCTCGAGGATCTTGAGGACGGCGTTGGCGGAGCTGCGGTTGAGTTCGTCGGCGCAATCGATGACAACCACCCGCCAACCGCCCTCGGCCGCCGTCAGCCGCAGGAAAGGACCGATCTCGCGGGTATCGTCGACGACGATCTCGCCCCGCAGTTTGCCGGTCTGCGGATGAGGCGTCCGCACGACCGTCTTGAGGTCGGCGTGGCCGCCGGCCGCCACCCTTTGAAAGACCGGGTCTTCGGGAGCGACGTACAGCGAACCGGGCAGCGAGCCGGATTGGCCGGTCACCGGCTCGTCGGCGAACAATCCGAGGCCCTCCATCTTGCCGCTCGCGGCCAGGACATAGCGGGCGAAACGGTAGGCCAGGGTCGCCTTGCCGATGCCGCGGCTGCCGCAGAGCAGCCATGCATGCGCCATGCGTGGCCCATGAAACGCCTCGTAAAGCTCGCGCTCGGCCGCTTCCTGGCCGACCAGGTCGGGGTTCTGGCGCGGCGCCAGCGGGTCGTGGTCGCTCATCGGAATTCGACTCCGAGCCGGGCGCCGACGACGGCCCTGATCCGCGCCTGAACGTCTTCGACCTCGCCGACGCCGTCGACCACGGCGCAACGCCCGGGCTCGCGTTCGGCGATCTCCAGGAAGCCGTCGCGCAGGCGCTGATGGAAGTCCGCGCCCATGCGCTCGTAGCGGTCCTCAGCCGTACCGCGGGCGCTGGCCCGGGCCAGCCCTTCGTCGACCGGCAGATCGAGGACGACGGTCAGGTCCGGCTCGAAGTCGCCGATGACCAGCCGGTTGAGGTCGATGATCGTCTCGCTTCCCAACCGGTGGCCGTAGCCCTGGTAAGCGACCGTGGAATCGGCGAAACGGTCGCTGACCACCCAGCTGCCGGCGTCGAGGGCGGGGCGGACCGTGTGTTCCAGGTGATCGATACGGGCCGCTGAATGCAACAGCGCTTCCCCCATAGGGGTCCAGCGGTCGGTGCCGCCGTCGACCAGCAGTTTGCGGATCTCTTCGGCGCCCGGCGCTCCGCCGGGCTCGCGGGTGACGACGACGTCGAGGCCGCTCGTCCTGAGCGCTTCGCCGAGCAGGCCAACCTGGGTCGATTTGCCTGCCCCTTCGCCGCCTTCCAGGGTGATGAATTTTCCCTCGCTCACTTCACCCGCATCCTTATCGACGGGCCTCAGCCGGACTCGCCCCACAGGATCGACTTCAAAGCTTCGCCCAGGCGTCCGATCAGGCCCAGTTGCGCCACCTCCTCGGCCGCCGCCAGCGGATATTCCAGAGGTTCCATTCCGGGCGCCGAGATAACCACCTTGGCGACCTTCTGGCCCTTCTTGATCGGCGCCGCGATCGGGCCTTCATAGGTGACGGTCGCCTTCATCTTGCGCCGCGCCTTGCGCTGCATGGTCAACAGCACGTCGTTCTCGATGACGAGGTCGACGGTCGGGCTTTGGCCGAGCCAGACCTTGGCCTTCTCGACCTGCTCACCGGCCTTGAACAGCGCGTAGTTGTTGAACTCCCGGAACCCCCAGGCCAGCAGGCGCTCGGGTTCGCGGCTGCGGTCCTTGCGGCTTGCCAATCCGTTGACGACGAGGATCAGCCGGCGGTCGTCGCGGGTCGCCGAAGCGACCAGGCCGTACCCCGATTCCTCGGTGTGGCCGGTTTTCAGGCCGTCGACGTTGATGTCCTTGTAAAGCAAGGGATTGCGGTTGATCTGGCGGATCTCGTTATAGGTAAAATGGGTTTCCGCGTAGTAGTGATAATACTCGGGAAAATCGATGATGGTGCGCTTGGCGAGAATGGCGAGATCGCGCGGCGTCATTTGGTGTTCCGGGTCGGGCCAGCCGGTTGAGTTGCGAAAGGTGCTGTTGGTCAGGCCGAGTTCCCTGCCCCGCTCGGTCATTTCGTCGGCGAAGGCCCGTTCGCTGCTGGCCAGGGCCTCGGCGGCGGCGATGCAGGCGTCGTTGCCCGATTGCACGATGATGCCGCGGAGCAGGTCCTCGACCCTGACCTTGTCGCCGGGTTTCAGGAACATGGTCGATCCGCCGCTCTTGGCGCCGCCGAGCCGCCAGGCGTTCTCGCTGACCCGGAAGGTGTCGTCCAGTGACAACGATCCGTCGCGCAACCGCTCGAAAAGCATGTAGACCGTCATCAGCTTGCTCATCGAGGCCGGCGCCATCGGCTGATCGGCCTGTTTGGCGAACAGCACCGTATCGGTCGTCGCATCCATCAGGATGGCTTCGCGGGCGATGGTTTCGATCGCCGCCGCCGGTGGAGTCAGCATCAGGAAGGCGACGCCAACGAGCCCGCACCAAGTTAATATTTTGCTGTAAAATTCCTGCTTAATCGATTGTTTCATAAAGATATAAATGGCTCCAAGCTAGGTCGATACAAGAGGAAAAGGCCGGCTCCCCGGGCCCGCGGCCCGATGCCGCCCAATCAGGACGCTCACTCGACGATGATACGCGCTTCAGGGTACCCGGCCCGCGATACGGAATCCAACATCCTGTCGGCCTCGCCGACCGATTTCAGCGGACCGACCCTGACCCGGTAGAGATCCTTGCCGTTGATCAGAACCGAGGTCAGCTTGACGGGGCCGATCGGGGTCAACCGGGCGCGCACCCGATTGGCGTTCTCGAACAGGCTGAAAGCCCCGGCCTGCACGAAAATCTGGGTCTCCTTGACGGCCTCGACCGTGATCTTGGCATCGGCCGGTTCGAGGTTCATTGAGAGTTCCTCGTTCGGCTCGGCGATGGCGGCCGGCGACGGCAGAGCGGCCGGCGGCGCCTCGGCGATATCGGTCGATTCCGATTCGTCGCCGGGCGGCGGCAGGGCCTGGGTGCTGACCTTCGGTTTCGGCAGCCTGTCGACGGTGATCGGCGTGCCGATCTTGGCCAACTGCGCCTGCCCTCTCAAGCGGGCCGCGATGGCGCGGCTCTGGTCGGCCATGATCTGGACCCGGACCCGCGCCGTTCCGTTCTTCTGGAAGCCCAACAGCTGCGAAGCGCGGCGCGAGACGTCGATGATCCTGCCGCGCGCGAACGGGCCGCGGTCGTTGACCTTGAGGATCAGACTGCGGCCGTTCTCGAGATTGGTGACCCGCACGTAACTCGGCATCGGCAGGGTGCGATGGGCGGCGGTCAGGGCGTTCATGTCGTAGATATCGCCGTTGGCCGTCTTGCGGCCGTGGAACTGGGCCCCGTACCACGACGCGATGCCGGTTTCCTCGTAGTCGAAATCCTCGCGCGGGTAATACCAGACCCCTTGGATCTGATAGGGCTTGCCGACCTTGTATTCAGGCGGCGGCGGCGGCTCCTCGATGGCGCCGACCACGCGTTTGGCGGAGTGGACGACGAACTCGGTCTCGGCGCACCCCGCAACCAAACCGGCAAACGCGCTCACCGCCACGATCAGCGCCGATATCCGGACCCCCTTCATGCTGGCTCCCACCTGACGAACGAGACTTCTGATCTCAATATATTGTATAAATAAAATTCACAATTCACTTTATGTTGTAGTCTACCGGGGTTGCTTCCTCCCTTCAAGGTCTGCCGGAACGGCCGCGGACGGCGACCGCTCATTTGCCTCGCACCCTACTCAACAACTCCGACGAGGGAAAGCCGTCGGGCGGCAGGTTCTCCGATTTCTGGAACGCCTTGATGGCCTTGCGGGTATTCGGGCCGATCACCCCGTCGGAGCCGCCCGGATCGAAGCCGAGAGTGGCGAGACGGCGTTGCAGGTCCTGGACGTCGGCGCGCGACAGCGCCACTTCATCGGCCGGTTGCGCCGTCAGCAGGGCGCCACTCCCCTTCAACCGGTCGGCCAGATGGCCGACGGCGATGGCGTAGAAGATCGACCGGTTCCATACCAGGACGGTCCGATAGTTCCTGTAGACGAGGAACGCGGGGCCGGCGGAGCCGGCCGGCAGGACGATCGAGCCGTCGATCTCGACGCCGGGGAGGTCGCGGCCGTCGATCCGCCGCACCCCGAGATTTTGCCATGCGGACATCGGCTTGCCGGTGTCGAGGCCGGCGAGCTCGAAGTCGAATCCCTCGGGCAGACGGACCTCGCGGCCCCAGGTGCGCCTCGAATCCCAGCCCGAACGCCTCAGATAGTTGGCGGCCGAGGCGAAGATGTCGGGCAGGCTGTTCCACAGGTCGCGTTTGCCGTCGCCGTCGAAATCGACCGCGTAATCGCGATACGTGGTCGGAATGAACTGGTGGTTGCCCATGGCTCCGGCCCACGATCCCTTGACGTCGGCCGTCATGTGGCCGTCGTTGATGAGGCCGAGGGCGGCAAGAAGCTGCTCGCGAAAGAATCCGGCCCGCCTCGGATCGAAGGCCAGCGTCACCAGCGAGCCGACGACCGGAAAGGTACCGGTGTAGGTGCCGAAATTGCTCTCCAGCCCCCAGAACGCCACCAGGAACCGTGGTTGAACCCCGTACTTGCGCGACACCTTCTCCAACAGCGCCCGATGGGATTGCAGGAGCGCCCGGCCACGGTCGATCCGTTTCTGGTTGACGCTGTTGTTGAGGTATTTCCAGAAGGTCAGCGTGAATTCGGGCTGGCGACGGTCGAGCTCGATGACCCGTTTGATCGGCCTGACGCCTCTCAGCGCGTCGTCGAATACGGCCGGCCGGACACCGCGGCTCAACGCCTCCACACGCAGATCGGCCAGCCACGCCGCGAATGAGGTATCCTGGCCGTGCGCCGTGGCGGATACCACGACGGCGGCGATCGCCGCCGCTACCGTCATCCTCGTCCACCTCGATCCGCCCATGTCTTCTTTCTCCGATATCCGATGCCGACCGATCGTCAGTCGGCCGGGCTGGGAAACAGGGAATCCGATTTTCCCGTCGCCCGGTAGAATATCAACCCCAATATCTCGTGAATCGCCTTGTCGAGCGAACCGAAGCCGCCGAGCAGGTTGAATTTCAGCGAAAACCTGAACGGGCCACCGCTCGCGTAGTCGACCGGATAGGGAACGATCGTCCAGCCGGCCTGGCGAAAGGTGCCGATCGCCCGCGGCATGTGGAAGGCCGACGTCACCAGCAGCCACACCTCGCCCGGTTCCGGGGCCGCCAGACGCAGCGTATTGACGGCGTTCTCGTGGGTGTTGCGCGAGCGGTCGTCGAAGATCACCCGGCCGGTGTCGAAGCCGATCTCGCCGAGCAGCCGCTTGACGTGCGGCGCTTCCTTCAGTTCGGGGCGAAACAGATCGCCGGAACCGCCGCTGAAGATCAGTTTGGCGCCCGGGTGGCGGTTGGCGAGCGCGATCATCGCCGTCAGCCGCTCGGCCGCCGAGCCGATCGCCACCCCGCCGCGCTTCGAGCTCAAGTACGGATTGACGAAGCCGCCGGCGACGACGACGCCGTCGACCCGATCGAGCGATTGCGGAGCCGGAAACCTGTTTTCCAGCTCGGTGACCACCCATGATCCGACCGGCACGGTCGATACGAAGACGATCAGGGCTGTTGTCAGAAACAACAGGCGGGCGCCGGCCTGCCGCCACCGGGTCAACATCAGCAACGCGCCACATACCAGAAGGAGGAGGACGATGTTGCCGGGGTTGGCGAAGAACCACAGGATCTTCGAGAGCGTAAAGAACATGCTTTCTGATACTCCCGGCGCGACAGCGCCGCAACACCGCTCACGATGCGCCGCAAACGAAACTCAGGAGATACCAGGAAACCGGCTTGAAAAAACAAAAAAACGCCCGTCTTACGAGGGCGC
This sequence comes from uncultured Thalassospiraceae bacterium, assembly GCA_964344215.1. Classification (GTDB taxonomy): domain Bacteria; phylum Pseudomonadota; class Alphaproteobacteria; order Rhodospirillales; family Casp-alpha2; genus CAYFMP01. The sequence continues at coordinate 36,778 of CAYFMP010000030.1, forward strand.
ATACGCGATCGAACCGATCGGAATACTGTCCGTCAGACCTCTAGATCGACCGAACCTCCCCTTGTTTCGCCGCTCGACGCCGGAGCCGGCGCTTCCTGAGGCTCGGACTTCACGGGAGCAGGCTCTTCGGCATTGCTTGCACGCGCCACGCGCCTGGCCTCGGCGGCCCTGCGCTGCTCTTCGACCCTACGATCCTGAGCTTGGGCGGCCTTTTCCTGGCGATCGGCGACCTCTCGATTGCGGTCCTTGACCTCCTCGAAAGTCTGCTCAAAGCGCTTTTGCTGCACTTCCGCAACTTGGAAAGCAGTCATCGCAGCGCTTGCCAGCACTTGCCTTACAGCCGTTGTACCGTTGTTCAGCATTCTGCTACCTACACTTCATACCTAGAATATACTATTTCAGGTATTACACCACAAACTATATAATTTTGGGTAGCCACGCAACAAAAAAATTCGAAAAATTCTAATTTTTTTTGCCCCCCAGGAAAAAACGCACGTTAACAATGCGTTAACCTTTGCCAAAAAGACCGCCTACCCGACCGCTCAACGGCGAATTCGATGCCCGGTTTGTCAGGTTTCTGTCATTTTCGGGACCTATAAATCGAATCCGGACTGAACGGATTCGAGCCGCGACGACGCCCTCGCGGCCCCGTTCCCGGCAAAAAATTCGAAGGACCTCGGGACTGAAGGAGCCTCTCGGTGTCACAGAAAGAGACCAACGAAAACGGCAATCAGATCGACCGCCGCAGCGACAAGGATCAACGATCGAACCGAGACCGCCGGCAACAAACCGGCGAATGGAATAAAGACGACCGACGCATGGGAGAACGCCGCTCCTACGTCGCTCGCCGCCAGGCCGCCGAATGGCGGCACCGGGAACTGGAAAACTAGCGCCCCGACGCGACCCGCCGCCGACGCGGCGGCCGTTCCGACCGATCATGGCGGTGGCTTGGCCGGGCCGCCATTTTCGGTGATCGTCGGGAAATACGGCTATCGCCCCTCAGACATTCGGGTATGCTGGCGATCCGCTCGGCTGTCCCGGAAACGAAGATGCCCGCCAAGATCGCCCTGATCCATGCCACCGTCAATTCCCTGGCGCCGTTCCGCGAGGCGTTCGAGGACCTATGGCCGGAACCCGAACGGACGACCATCCTGGAGGATTCCCTGAGCCGGGACCGGGCCGGGACGCCCGAGCTGTCGCCCGCCCTGACGGCGCGTATCAACGTGCTGGCCGATTACGCCATGAGCCTCGATGTCGACGGCATTCTGTTCAGTTGTTCGGCGTTCGGGCCGGCCATCGAGCAGGCCGCGGCCAGGCTTCCCGTCCCCGTCCTCAAGCCCAACGAGGCGATGCTCGAAGAAGCCCTCGAGGTGGGTGGGCGGATCGGCTTGCTGGCCACCTTCGAGGCGACCATCGCCGACGTCTCGGAACAATTCGACCGCTTGGCCGAAAGCCAAGGCAAGGCCATCGAGATTTCGCCGGTCTTGGCGACCGGCGCCATGCAGGCGCTCAACGACGGCGATCCGGCCACCCACGACCGCCGGTGCGCGGAAGCCGCGGCGGATTTGAGTGATTGCGACGTGGTTCTGCTGGCCCAGGCCTCGATGGCCCGGGCCCAGGCCGCGGTCGCCGAAACGACCGGCGGCGTCGTTCTGACCAGCCCGGCCAGCGCTGTTTCCAAGATGCGCCGTCTGGTCGGATGACGGCTCGCCGGCAGGCTCTGGCCGTCGTCCTTGTGGCGATCGCCGCCCAGCCGGCCAGCGCCGAGAGGCACGGGCTCGACTGTGGAAACGAGCTGCGCCATCAGAATGCCCGATTTCAACACCGGCTGCGCGTCGAGATCGACCGCACCGGAACCCATTACGACACCGCCAAGAAACGCAAGCTGACGGCGTGGCTGTCGGAAATTGACCGCGACATCGTCGAGCACGAAAGAGCCCACAGGAAGGCGGCCGGGCGCTGGGCCGGCAGGATCAAGTATATCTATTACGACTTCGAAGGCAGGAAATACGCCGCCGCCGGCTGCCACCAGCCGAAGGACGGCATACCGCTGGCCGTGTCGCTGAAATCGCTGCTGGCGCCGGCCGAACCGTCGTCTTGGGACCTCGAAAACGCCGAGCGGATGAAGCGTCTGATCAAGGTCAAGAAAGCGCGACGGAAATGCCTGGCGATCAAGGCCTACGCCAGGAAAAACAAATGCCTGAAGCCTTACGCCGGCTATCGCTGGCTCGACCGCTACCCGCTCACCGCCAAGGACGCCAAGTGACCGGCGCGGCTCGCCGCCCTTGACGCATCCACCGGCGATGCGATAAGTGCCGGGCGATCGGATGGGTGCCCGAGTGGTTTAAGGGACCGGTCTTGAAAACCGGCAAGGGTGAAAGCTCTTCGTGGGTTCGAATCCCACCCCATCCGCCACTTTTTCTTATGTATCAATTGCTTATGAAGCTGTCGTTTTCTCCACCTTACATCACTATCTACACTGAAGATGGCGTTTATTGGGTTGAGGTTGGGGCTTTTCGGCGTTTCTTAATCGTGGAAAATTCCGTATCTGATCGCCACCGAATCCAAGACGTAGGCCCCCAGCCGGCGCACGGGCTTTCGGACTAACGCCACCCGTCCACCACAAAGAGACCGACCCAGCGGGGGTACCCTATGCCGGGTCGGTCTCACTGGCCAAGGAGACTGCTGATATCCTCGGTTCAAACCACCGTAAGGAAATTAGCTGACGGCAAAATGACAAGTGCGTCAGCCTAGATCGGATCACGTTTTGTCGGAAACACGAGGTGTCGACGACAAAACGTGTGA
>CAYFMP010000031.1:0-38325 GCA_964344215.1 uncultured Thalassospiraceae bacterium
CGGCGTCGAACGGGACTTCGACCGCGCCGTCGAATACCTGCGGATGGCGGCGGACAAGGGATCTATTCGCTCCCAATACTCGCTGGGCAAACTGTACGCGGCCGGTTTGAGCGTCGAACAGAGCGACGCCGAGGCCTTCAGGTGGATCAAGAAAGCGGCCGAGAGCGGCTTCGACAAGGCCCAGTACAACCTCGGAAAGATATATCGCGACGGCCGCGGCGTCGCGGCCGACCCGAAAGCGGCCGCCCAGTGGTTCCTTAGCGCCGCCGAGCAGGGGTATGCGAAGGCGCAGAACCACATCGGAGTGCGCCTGGCCAGAGGCGAGGGCGTCGCCAAGGACGAAGTCCGGGCCCTCATGTGGTTGACCCTGGCCGCCGCCAAGGGACACTCGTCGGCCAAGCAGAACCGCAACGATCTCGCGGCACGGCTGACGTCGGCTGAGGTCGCCGAAGCGCAGCGGTTGGCGCGGGCCTGGACGCCGAAAGCCGGTGCCGACTGAGACGAAGGCGACGATATGGCGTGCGGGGCCTTGAGCGGCGAGCGGCATCGCACCGACAGACCGAACCGGTAGCGTATCGATGGCGGTTGCGTTCGGGCGAGTTCGACGGAATACTTGGACAGGCATTCAGAAAGAACGAGAGTTTACGATGTTGACAATGACCAACCGGGTGCAAGCGCTGTATCGTATGGTGCGGCGTATGTGGATCGGGCTGCCGGCGCTGGCCTTGCTGCTGAGCGCCGGCGTCGCTGCCGCCGATTCCGGTATCGAGAGGTTTTACGGGCATTTCGTCGGCCAAGCGCTGATCGATACCGATGGCGAGGTCACCAAACGCGATCTCGACGTCGCCATCGCGCCGTATAAGAAGGGCTTCACGGTCGAATGGTCGACGACCCGCCACAAGGCGGGTGGCAAGGTCAAGAAATCTTCCTACAAGGTCAATTTCAAGAAATCGAAACGCTCCGGAATCTTTTCGTCGGCCATGCGCGTCAACAAGTTCGGGTCCGAAAAACCGCTCGATCCGTTGGCCGGCGATCCCTACCTCTGGGGACAGATCGACGGCGACACGCTGGTTATTCATTCGCTGCTGATTCTCGACGACGGCGGTTATGAAATGCAGACCTACGAGCGGACGCTGAGCGAAGGCGGCATGGACTTGCGTTTCTCGCGTGTGCGCAATGGGCTGATCCTCAAGGCGATCACCGCGAAACTCAAAAAAGAAGCAAATTGATCGAGCTTCAAAGGGAATGGACAAAACGACGGATGTTTCCGAAATGGTTATTTTCGTTAACTAATTAGGATATATACCCAAGCGCTCTGCCCGGGAGGGGCCATGCCACGCCCATCCAACAAACGAAAAGTCTTGATCTACAGCCACGACTCGTTCGGACTCGGCCATCTGAAGCGGTGCCGGACCATCGCCCATTCGCTGGTCGAACACCGTCAGGACGTCTCAGTCCTGATTCTGTCCGGTTCGCCGATCATCGGCAGCTTCGATTTCCGCTCGCGGGTCGATTTCGTCCGCATTCCGGGCGTCATCAAGCTCAGAAGCGGCGGTTATACGCCGCTCGGTCTCGACATCGGCGTCGACCAGGCGGTGGCGATCCGCGAATCGATCATCCGTCAGACCGCCGAGGTGTTCTCCCCCGATATCTTCCTGGTCGACAAGGAGCCGCTGGGCCTGCGCGGCGAGGCCAAGAGCACGCTGGCCATGCTCAAACGCCACGGCACCCGTCTGGTGCTGGGGCTGCGCGACGTCATGGATTCGCCGGAGAACCTGGCCGCCGAGTGGAAGCGCAAGCGGGCCGCCGCGGTGCTGGCCGACTTCTATGACGACATCTGGGTCTACGGCCTGGAGAGCATCTGCCGGCCGCTCGAGGGAATCGAGGTCGCCGACGGGGTCACCGAAAAACTGCACTACACCGGCTACCTGCGCCGTTCCTCGACGGCCGCCGCGCAACCGACCACATTCGATCCGCAGCAGATCCAGGAGCCCTATATCCTGGTGACGCCGGGCGGCGGCGGCGACGGCGCCGGCATGGTCGATTGGGTGCTGCGCGCCTACGAACATGATCGCTCCATCCCGCATACGTCGCTGATCATGTTCGGACCGTTCATGCACGTCGATCTGCAGACCGAATTCAAGCAACGGGTCGATTGCCTGCCTCGGGTCCATGCGGCGACCTTCGACGCCAACCTGGAAAATCTCGTCCTCAACGCCATCGGCGTCATCGGCATGGGCGGTTACAACACGTTTTGCGAAATCCTGTCGTTCGACAAACCGAGCCTCATCGTGCCTCGTACCGTGCCGAGGCTCGAGCAGTACATTCGGGCGTCGCGGGCCGAGCAGCTCGGGCTGGTGACGATGCTGGCCGACGACGGCGAGCGCGACCCGCAACGCATGGCGCGGGCGATCAGGGATTTGCCGATGCGGCCGAAACCCTCGGAAATACATATCCCCGGCCTGCTCGACGGACTGTCGGCGATCAACGCCACCGTCGATCAGTGGTTCAGCGTTCCCGGCCGGACGCCGATCAAGCTTTCCCTGGTCCACCAAGAGAGTTGACGTGGACCGCGCCGTCGCCTTCGTCCTCAAGGGCTATCCCAGGCTCTCGGAAACCTTCATCGCTCAGGAAATCCACGCCCTCGAGCGGCGCGGCCTCGACATCCGCCTCTATTCCATGCGTCTGCCGACAGATCCGCACGTCCACCCCATGCACGCCGAGATCAAGGCGGCCGTCACCTATCTGCCGGAATACCTCTATCGCGAGCCGGCCCGGGTGTGGCGGGCATGGCGGGCGCTCAGGCGATCGAACCGGTACGCGGCGGCGCGCCGGCAATGGCTCACCGACCTCGGCCGCGACCCGACGCCCAACCGGATGCGGCGTTTCGGACAGGCCCTGGTGTTGGCCCACGAACTGCCGCCCGAGGTCGACTGGATCCATGCTCATTTCCTGCACACGCCGGCTTCGGTCGCCCGTTACGCGGCGATGCTGACCGGTTTGCCGTGGAGTTGTTCGGCCCACGCCAAGGACATCTGGACCCTGCCCGAGTGGGAGAAGGCCGAGAAGCTCTCCGATGCGCGGTGGCTGGTGACGTGCACCAGATACAATGCCGACCATCTGGCCGCCCTGGCCCCCCAACCGGACTGCGTCGAGCTCGTCTATCACGGTCTCGACTTCTCGCGCTTCGCCGAACCGCCGCCGGCTCGGCCGGCCCGCGACGGGGCCGACCCCAACGACCCGGTGGTGATCGTATCGGTCGGCCGGGCGGTTGCGAAGAAGGGCTATGCCGACCTCCTCGACGCACTCGCCCGGGTGCCCGACGACCTCAATTGGCGGATGGTCCATATCGGCGGCGGCGCCTTGCTCGACAAGCTCAAGGCGCAAGCCCGGCGGCTCGGGCTGGAGGAGCGGATCGAATGGCTGGGACCGAGGGCGCAGGCCGACGTGCTGAATAACTACGCCGCGGCCGATTTGTTCGTGCTGGCCAGCCGCATCGCCCCCGACGGCGACCGCGACGGCCTGCCCAACGTGTTGATGGAAGCGCAGAGCCAGGGTCTGGCGTGCCTGGCGACACGGGTGTCGGCGGTACCGGAATTGATCATCGACGGAATGACCGGCGTTCTGGTCGAGACCGGTGACATCGCGGCCTTGGCCGACGCCCTGGCGCGGTTGATCGGCGACCCGCACTTGCGCCTGTCGCTCGGCAAGGCGGGCATGAAACGGGTGCGGGCGGAGTTCACCTGTGAAAAGGGTATCGACATCCTGGCGCGGCGTTTCGGCCTGCGCCCGGTAGGGACGGACGATTGCGAATCGCGTTTTATGCGCCATTGAAATGGCCCGGCCACCCGGTCCCGTCCGGGGATCGACTGATTGCCCGGCTGCTGATGCGGGCGCTCGAGGAGGCCGGCCACGAGGTCGAACTGGCGAGCCGGTTTCGGAGCTTCGATCCGGCCACCGCGGACGGCCGTCAGGCGCGTATCGAAGCGCTTGGTCTGAGGTTGGCGGAACGCTTGGTGCGCCGCTATCGTGCGTTGCCGGAGGCGGCCAGGCCGCGGCTCTGGTTCACCTATCACATCTATCACAAGGCGCCCGATTGGCTTGGCCCCGCCGTCGCCGACGCCCTTCATATTCCCTACGTCGTCGCCGAAGCGTCTTTTGCGCCGAAACAGCAGGGCGGCCCCTGGGACAGCGGATGCGCCGCCGCCCGCGCCGCCATCCGCCGGGCCGACCTGATCGTCGGCATGGACCAAACCGACGCCGGCTGCGTCTTGCCGCTGCTGGCCGGACCGGACCGTTACCTGGCGCTGAAGCCGTTTATCGATTCGGAACCTTTCGATGCAGCCCGGCGGCAGCGCAACCGCCATCGCCGGTCGCTGGCCGGCCGCCTCCAACTCGACGGGGGGACGCCGTGGCTGCTTGCGGTGGCGATGATGCGGCCGGGCGACAAGGTCGAGTACTATGAGGTCCTGGGGAGCGACTTGTCAAGACTGCTCGACCGGCGGTGGCGCCTGCTGGTGGTCGGCGGCGGCCCGGCCGAGGCAGACGTCAGGCAGGTTCTGGCCGGGCTCGGCGACCGGGTCGCCTGGCTCGGTCTTCGCGAGCGCGGCGAACTCGCCGGAATATACGCGGCCTGCGACGGTTTCGTGTGGCCGGCCATCAAGGAATCGCCGGGGATGTGCTTCTTGGAAGCGCAAGCTGCCGGCCTGCCGGTGGTCGGCGGCAGAGCCGGCGGCGTGCCCGAAGTGGTCGAGGACGGCTCCGGCGGATACCTGACGGAGCCGGGCGATCCGGGAGATTTCGCGAGTGCGGTCGCTCGCCTGCTCGACGACGCGGCAAATCGGGCGGCCATGGGCGAGGCGGCGAGCGCCTACGTCGAAGCCCACCATACGGCGGCGGCGGCCAGCCGAGTGCTCGACGAAGCGCTGCGGAGGCTGGCCAATTGACCCGGCGGGTGCTTTTTTACGTTCAGCACCTGCTCGGTGTCGGCCACGTCAGGCGGGCCGCCGTCATTGTCCGCGCCATGGCGGCGGCCGGGCACGAGGTTAGCGTGGCGCTGGGTGGCCTACCGGTCCGCAACGTCGATTTCGGGCGCGCCCGCATCGTCCGGCTGGCGCCGGTGCGGACCGCCGACTCGAGTTTCGATCTTTTGCTCGACGCCGACGGCGCCCCCGTCGATGAGGCCTGGCGACGCCGCCGCAAGGGCCAGCTGCTCGATGTTTTCGAACAGACCGCGCCCGATGTCCTGATGATCGAGTTGTTCCCGTTCGGCCGCCGCCAGTTTCGCTTCGAACTCCTGCCGCTGGTAGAGGCCGCCGAAGGGCGGGCGTGCATCGTCTCGTCGGTCCGCGACGTTCTCGTCCGCAAGGACGATGCGGCCAAGAACCGTGACGTAGTAAACACCGCGCGGCGCTGGTTCGAGCGCATATTCGTGCATGGCGACCCGGCGGTGATTCCGTTTACCGATACCTTTCCGGAGGCCGAAGCGCTGTCCGACAAGCTCGTCTATACGGGGTACGTGGCCGAGGATGCCGAGCCGCCGGACCCGGCCGGTGCCGGCGACGTTGTTGTCTCGGTCGGCGGTGGCGCCATCGGTGCGGACCTGCTGCGCACGGCCATCGCCGCCCGTCCGCTGGGTCGCCTGGCCACCGCCCGGTGGCGCCTGTTGGCCGGCGACAACCTGCCGGACGGCGTGTTCGAGGAACTGCAGGCGGGGGCGCCGGAAGGTGTCGCCGTCGAACGGGCTCGGCCGGATTTCAGGCGGTTGCTCGCGAGCGCCCGCCTGTCGATCTCGCAAGGCGGCTACAACACCGTGATGGACGTGCTCCGATCAAGTTGCCGAAGCGTCGTCGTGCCGTTCGCGGAGGCCGGCGAGAGCGAGCAGACCCACCGCGCCCTGGTTTTCCAGAATCGCGGGTTGATGACCGTCCTCGATGCCGGGTCGCTTGGCCCCGAGAGCCTGGCCGCCGCCGCCGATGAAGCGATGAACAAACCGCCTCCCGATCCCGGTCAATTGGATATGAACGGCGCCGATGAGACGGCCCGGCTCATCGGCGAACTCTAGTCGGCCGCCGCCGCCGGCAATCGACGGCAGTAAACCGATCTGCGAACGGCTGTGTCAACTTGACACCCTCTACCCGGGCGGAGAATACTCGGTTGCGCGGGAATTAGAGCGTCGGTCGGCAAGCGGCGCCGTTTCCCGCAGGGGGGGTGCGACGAAAAACCTGTTGGAGAGACGGTCCACCCCGGCATCGGTTCAGGGCCGGAACCGGAGTTCGCGCCGATCCGGACAGACAATGGATCACGAACGAAATACCTTTGCCATCACGAAAAAGTAGGATTTGGGGAGAGGGTTGATGGAAAGCGGTGTCTTTGGGTTCATAACCAGGTACAGCAAGAAAGAACAGGTCATTCTGCTGATCATCATCGCGGTGGCCTTCCCCTTTCTCTACATGTCCTTCGATCTTCCGAAGATGATCATCAACAAGGCGATCGGCGGCGAGGATTTTCCGGTCGAGGTCCTGGGCATCGAGTTCGAACAGGTCCCCTACCTGATGCTGCTCAGTTGCATCTTCCTGTCGCTGGTCCTCATCAACGGCGGCTTCAAGTACTTCATCAACGTCTACCGGGGCGCCATGGGCGAACGCATGCTGCGCCGGCTGCGTTACCAGCTGATCGAACGGGTCATGCGATTCCCGTTGCCGCATTTCCGCAACGTCTCGCAGGGCGAGGTGGTCGCCATCGTCACCACGGAAACCGAGCCCCTGGGCGGTTTTATCGGCGAAGCCTTCTCGTTGCCGGCCTTCCAGGGCGGCACGCTGTTGACCATCCTGGCCTTCATGTTCGTTCAGGACTGGCTGCTCGGGCTCGCCGCGATCGCGCTGTATCCGGTCCAGATGTACGCCATCCCGAAGCTGCAGCGCCGCGTAAACCTGTTGGCCAAGGAGCGGGTAGCCACCGCACGTAAGATATCCGAACGGGTCAGCGAAGTCGTCTCCGGCGTCCACGAGATCCATGCCAACGACACCAGCCAGTTCGAGTTGGCCGATTTCAGCCAACGCCTCGGCAAGATCTTCGGCATTCGCCTCGACATCTACCGCAAGAAGTTCTTCATCAAGTTCCTTAACAACTTCCTGGCCCAGGTGACCCCATTCTTCTTCTATTCCATCGGCGGCTATTTCGTTATTCAGGGCGATCTTTCGTTCGGCGCCCTGGTCGCCGTGCTGGCCGCCTACAAGGACCTGGCGTCGCCGTGGAAAGAGCTTCTCACCTATTACCAGCGGATGGAGGATTCGCGGATCAAGTACCAGCAACTGGTCGAGCGCTTCCAGCCACCGAACATGCTGGAAGAGGACATGCTGTTGCCTCGCGAGAGCGTGGAGACCGAACTCACCGGTTCGCTGGTCGCCAACAACGTCAGCCTCGAGGAAGAGGAGGGGACCAAGGTCGTGGCCGGGGCCTCTTTCTCTTTCGACGTCGACGATCACGTCGCCCTGGTCGGCGCCGCCGGCAGCGGCAAGAACGAGGTCGCCAAGCTGATGTCGAGGCAGGTATTTCCGACCGGCGGCTCGATTGCGGTCAACGGCGTCAATCTGAACGAGGTTCCCGAGGCCGTGACCGGCCGCCAGTTCGGCTACATCGACCCCGAAGTCTACATCTCGGCCGGCACCATCCGCGACAACCTCTATTACGTGCTGAAGAACTATCCACGCGGCGAGGCGGCCGAAATCGATCCCGACGCCCGCCGCGACGAAGGCGAATCGGCCGCCTCGGGCAATTCGGTATTGGATGTCAACGCCGACTGGATCGATTACGGGGCGCTCGGCGTCGACGGTCCAGAGGGTCTGCGCGGAAAAGCCATCGAGGCCTTGCAGGTTGTCGGCCTGGAGCAGGATATCTTCGATCTCGGCTTGCGCCGCGTCGTCGACCCGGAACGGAACCCGAAGCTCGCCGAAGGCATTCTGAAAGCCCGTAAGACCCTCCACGAACGCCTCGACGATCCATCGATCGCCGATCTGGTGCAGGTGTTCGACGAGAGCAAGTACAACGTCAACGCCTCGGTCGCCGAAAACATCCTGTTCGGAACCCCGGTCGACGACCAGTTCGACGTCGAGAACCTGGGCGAGAACGAATACGTTCAGGCCGCCCTCGAGAAGGTCGGGCTCAGTACCACGTTTCTGGAAATGGGTGTCAATATCGCCAGCGTCATGGTCGAGCTGTTCAAGGACCTGCCGCCGGGCCACGAATTCTTCGAGCGTTTCGGTTTCATCGACGCCGACGAGCTGTCCGACTTCCAGCGCATCATCAACCTGGCCGGCAATAGGGGCGTCGAAGGGCTCGAAGGCGAGGATCGCGAACGCATCGCCGACCTGCCGTTCAAGCTGATCGTGGCACGCCACCGCCTCGACCTGATCGACGACGCGATGCAGGAGAAGCTGCTGGAAACCCGCCGAGTGTTCGCCGAGACCCTGCCCGACGAAGTGCGCGACTCGATCGCCTTCTTCGACATCGAGAAATACAATGCCGCAGCCAGCGTTCTCGACAACGCGCTGTTCGGTAAGGTCGCCGCCGACAAGGCCGACGGCCAGGCCCGTGTCGTCGAACTGGTGACGCGGACCATCGACGATTTGGGGCTGCGGCCCGAGGTCCTGGAGATCGGCCTCGACTACGACGTCGGCATCGGCGGCAAGCGCCTGACCCAGGCGCAGCGCCAGAAGCTGGGCATCGCCCGCGGGTTGCTGAAGAACCCGAAGATGATGATCGTCAACGATTCGACCGCCGCCCTGCCGAAGCCGGAACAGGAAAGCGTGCTCGACGCCGTCAAGAAAGCCCGCGAAGGAGCCGGATTGGTTTGGGTGACCGACGACCCCGATAGCGTGGCTGCGTTCGAAGTCGTCATGGCCGCCGACAGCGGCCGTATCAACGAACAGAAACGCGAAGGCGCCGCCCCGGCAGCGGCACCGGCAGCGGTGCCGGAGGAAGCCGGCAGCGAACTTGGCCAGGACGTCGAGATCCTGGCCGGCATACCGTTCTTCGCCGGACTGGATCGCTCCAAGCTGAAGCTGTTGGCCTTCACGAGTGATCGCCAGACCCTGGAGGATGGGGAAATCCTGTTCAAGCAGGGCGAGCCGGGCGAAATGGCCTACGTCGTCGTCGAGGGCGGTTTCGACATCCTGGTCGATACCGACGATGGACCGCTGAAAGTGGCGTCGAATTCGGCCGGCGACGTCACCGGCGAACTAGCGCTGTTGTGCGACGCTCCGCGGACGGCGACGTTGAAGGCGGTCGGGCAGACCATCGTGCTGCGGATCGCCAAGGACGTGTTCCTGAAACTGCTCGAGGACAACGCCGAGATCGGCGCCAACTTGACCCGCATCGTCGCCGGCCGCCTCGAGTACACGATGCGGAGCGTTGGCGTTGGCCCGGCGCCTCTCTACGACAACGTGACCGGGCTGGCCAACCGCAACCTTTTCATCGATCGCATCGAATCCGCCATCACGGCGGATAGCCGAGACGGCAAGATCTCGGCGCTGGTGTTGTTCGACTTCGCGGAGGCCATCGAGACCGTCGACACAGGCGACGGCTTGAGCCAGGACGATGTCGTCATGGGCATCGCCGACCGCCTCAAGGGGAATCTACGGAAGGCCGATTCCCTGTCCCGGTTGGGCGATACGTCGTTTGGGATCGTCGCCAAGGGCGTCGGCGACGGCGGCGGCGTCGATCTGTTGATGAAACGGGTGGCCGATGCGCTGGCCGAGCCGTTGGTGATCGGAGAGGCCAGGATCGATCTCGCCGCCGGCTATAGCTCCGATACCTATCCGCTCGACGAGAACACGGTCGAGAAAACCGGCGATATTCTATGAGCGAAGAGGCGCGAATCGAAACGGCCGGAAACGGGCGATGACAGGCTGGGAGGACCTGGAGAACGAGTTGGACGCGTGGCACGATGAAGACCGCGTCGCCACGTTGTGGTGGCGCGACGACGACGCCGTCCAGGTGACACCGGCGCTCGAAACACTCCTCGGGATCAGTTCCAAGACCGAAACGCCGATCGCCTTGGCCGTCGTGCCGGGGCGCCTCGAAGACGGTCTCCAGCCCCGTCTCGACGGTGAACATGGGGTATGCGTCCTCCAGCACGGTTTCGAACACGTCAATCACGCACCGGCCGACGCCAAGGCCTCCGAATTCGGGTCCGATCGCAGTCGGCGCAGTCGGCTCGCCGACATCGCTGCCGGGCTGAAAGGGCTTTCCGGCTTTCGCTTCCGGCTTCCGGTCTTCGTGCCGCCTTGGAACCGCATCGGCGACGATCTTCTGTCCGACCTGCCGGGGCTGGGTCTCAGGGGAATCTCCACTTTTGCCCCGCGTTCGGCGGCCAGCGCCGCACCCGGCCTGACCCGCGTCAACACGCACGTCGACATCATCGGTTGGCGCCAAGGCCGCCGATTCGTCGGCGTTGCCGCCGCCCTCGAGATGTTCATCGAACACTTCCGGGCGCGGCGGACCCGGACCGCCGACCCCGACGAACCGACCGGGCTGCTGACACACCATCTTGACCACGACGACCAATGCTGGTCCTTTATCGGCGATTTCCTGCGCGCCACCCAGGCCCATCCGGCCGCGCGATGGCTGGAAGCCAAGGAGGCGTTCGAGTTTTGACCGTCGATACCGCATTCGCCGCCGCCACGGGCACGGACCGATCGTCCCGACCAGGAAGGGAACCCGCATGCCGGACCTGTTGACGGTCAACGACCTCCGTGTCGAGTTCGCGACGCGGGCTGGACCGATCGAGGCGTTGAAGGGCGTATCGTTCCGAATCCGTCATGGATCGACCGTCGCCATCGTCGGCGAGAGCGGATCGGGCAAGTCGGTAACGGCGCAGGCGATCATGGGCATTCTGCCGCGCAACGCCACGATCACCGGCGGCGAAATCCTGTTGAACGACCCGGAAAACGGCGGCAAAACGGTCGATCTCGCGAAGATGAATCAAGCCAGCCCGGAGTTCCGTGCGATCCGCGGCGGCCGCATCTCGATCATATTCCAGGAACCGATGACCTCGCTGTCGCCGCTGCACACCATCGGCGACCAAATCAGCGAAGCGTTGCGCCTGCATTGCGAGCTGTCGGACAAGGCGGCACACGGGCGCTGCGTGGAGATCCTCGGCCTGGTCGACTTCCCCAATCCGGAACGCGCCTACAGGACTTACCCGTTCGAGCTGTCCGGCGGGTTGCGCCAGCGCGCCATGATCGCCATGGCCCTGGTCTGCCGGCCGGCCCTGCTCATCGCCGACGAGCCGACGACGGCCTTGGACGTCACCATCCAGGCCCAGATCCTCGGCCTCATACGCGACCTCCAGGCCGAACTCGGTATGGCCGTGCTGCTGATCACCCACGATATGGGCGTGGTCGCCACCTTTTCCGAGGAGGTCATCGTCGTCTATCACGGCGAGGTCATGGAGAGCGGCACCATCGACGACATCTTCCGCGATGCCAAGCACCCCTATCTCAAGGCCCTGTTGCAGGCGGTGCCGAAGTTCCACACGGGGCCGAGCGAACGCCTCGTGCCGCTGCGCGAGATCAAGCCCGAATACGGGCATCTGGCGGCCAAGTCCTACCGTCAGCAGGACGGTGGCGACACGGCGCCGCTCATGGAGGTGCGCAACGTCACCAAGAGCTTCGCAATCCGCAGCGAAGTCACGTTGCTGGGACGGGGGGCGCCGGTGCTGGTGCGCGCCGTCGACGATGTCAGCTTTCACGTCAACCGGGGCGAATGCCTGGGACTGGTCGGCGAATCGGGTTGCGGCAAGACGACGGTGAGCCGGATGATCATGCGGGTCATGGATCCGGACCACGGCCAGGTGCTCTACAACGACGGCGGCGAGCAGGTCGACCTGACCGGCAAGGACGACAACGAGATGGTCCCGTACCGGCGCAAGATCCAGTACGTGTTCCAGGACCCTTTCGGATCGCTCGACCCGCGCATGACCGTGTTCGATACGTTGAGCGAGCCGTTGCAAATTCACAGGCTCGGCGACCGCGCCTACTGCCGCAAGGTGTCGCAGGAACTGATGAAACTGGTCGGCATGGACCCGCGCCATCTCAACCGCTATCCGCACAGCTTTTCGGGCGGCCAGCGCCAACGCATCGGCATCGCCCGCGCCCTTGCCCTGCAGCCGGATTTCCTGATTTGCGACGAGCCGGTGTCGGCCCTCGACGTCTCGGTCCAGGCCCAGGTGCTCAACCTCCTGAAGGACCTGCAAACCCACTTAAATCTCACCTATCTGTTCATTTCCCACGACCTCGCGGTGGTCAAGTACATCGCCGACAGGATCGCCGTCATGTGTCGGGGCCGGTTGGTCGAGATGGCGCCCCGGGACATGTTGTTCGAAAACCCGCAGCACCCCTATACCCGGGCGCTGCTGGCGGCGGTCCCGATGCCCGACCTCGACAGCCGCCTCGATTTCGATGCGCTCCGCCAAAACCGCATGACCGACCCGGAAGCCTGGCCGGAGCCCTACCATGTGGAGGCGGGCCAACACGCGGAGCTGGTCGACACCGGCGGCGGGCACTACGTGCGCACCCACGTCGCCCCGGCGTTGGCCGCCGCCGGCGAATAACAGAGAAGCGAAAGCCCGAGGACGATGACACCGACCGCCCGTATCAAGACGACCGACGTCCTCGGCCGCCTCATGTTGACGGCCGCGATGCTAGGGGTCTCGGCTTCAGTCGCTTCGGCGCAGAACACGACCTACATCGAACCGCCCGTTCTGACCGAGCGGGTGAAGGCCGGCCAACTGCCGCCGGTCGCTCGGCGCTTGCCGGAGAACCCGGCCGTCGCCCGCTTCGACAGGCCGGACCTGGAACCGGGACGTCACGGCGGGCAATTGAGGATGTTGATGGGCCGCGCCAAGGACATCCGCATGATGGTCGTCTACGGATACGCCCGTTTGGTCGGTTACGACCGCAACTTCAACCTACAACCCGACATCCTGGCCGATTTCGAGGTCGAGGACGGTCGCGTCTTCACCTTCCGTCTGCGCCGCGGCCACAAATGGTCCGACGGCCACCCCTTTACGACCGAGGACTTCCGCTATTACTGGGAAGACTTCGCCAACGACAAAGAGATGTCGCCTTCGGGCCTACCGCAGGTCCTGTTGGCCAACGGAAAGGGACCGAAGTTCGAGGTCCTCGACGAATTGACGGTGCGCTACAGCTGGGAAGACCGCAACCCGTATTTTCTTCCCGCCCTGGCCGGCGCCTCGCCGTTCTATCTCTACCGGCCGGCCCACTACCTCAAGCAGTTCCACGCCCGATATGCCGAACCGGCCGAGCTCGAGGCCAAGGTCCAGAAATACAAGCAGCGCAACTGGGTGGCCCTGCATTTCTATCACGGCCGCCAATACAAGAATAACAACCCCGACCTGCCGACCCTGCAGCCTTGGGTCAACACCACGCGGCCACCTTCGGACCGTTTCATTTTTCGGCGCAATCCCTATTACCACCGGGTCGACCCGGCCGGCCGGCAGCTGCCCTATATCGACGATGTGGTTTTTACCGTCGCCTCGGCCAAGCTGATTCCCGCCAAGGCCGGCAGCGGCGAGGTCGACCTGCAGGCTCGGGCGCTCGAATTCAAGAACTATACGTTCCTGAAGCGCGGCGAGAAACGCAACGACTTCATGGTAAGGCGCTGGTATTCGGCGAAGGGAGCCCAGGTGGCGCTCTATCCGAACCTCAACGTGGCCGACCCGGTCTGGCGCAAGTTGTTCCGCTCGGTCGACTTCCGCCGCGCCCTGTCGCTCGCCATCGACCGTCACGAGATCAATCAGGTGATCTATTTCGGGCTGGCCCGCGAGGGCAACAATACGGTGCTCGAACAGAGCCAGCTCTTCAAGGAGGACTACGTCACCCGCTGGGCCGGATTCGACCTCGACGAGGCCAACCGCCTGCTCGACAAGCTCGGTCTGACCGAACGCAACGATCTGAAAATCCGACTGCTGCCCGACGGCCGGCCGATGGAAATCATCGTCGAGACGGCCGGCGAATCGACCGATCAAACGGACGTCCTGGAATTGATTCACGACAGCTGGCTGAAGGCCGGCATCAAGCTCTATACCAAGCCGCTGCAGCGCGAGGTTTTCCGCAACCGGATCTTCTCCGGCTCGACCATGGTTTCGGTCTGGTTCGGCCTGGAGAACGCGGTGCCGACCGCCGATGCGTTGCCGAAGGAACTGGCGCCGACCGAACAGGACCAGCTGCAATGGCCGAAATGGGGGCAGTATCACGCCAATAACGGGCGCGCCGGCGAGCCGCCGGCCCTACCGGCCGCCAAACGGCTGCTTGCACTGAACGATGCCTGGGTCAACACACCGAGGCGCGAGGACCGGGCCAAGATCTGGCATGAAATGTTGGCCATCCACGCCGATCAGGTCTTCACCATCGGCTTGATCGCCGCCGTCCCGCAACCGGTCGTGGTCAGCAACCGCCTGCGCAACGTTCCCGCCAAGGGCATCTACAATTGGGAACCGGGCGCGCATTTCGGCGTTCACCGTCCCGACTCGTTCTGGTTCGGGGACAAGTGACAGACCGATGCTGAACTATCTGATCCGCCGCCTCGCCACCATGGCCGTCACCCTGATCGTGATCAGCGCGCTGGTCTTCATCGTCATCCAGTTGCCGCCAGGCGACTACCTCACCACCTACATCGCCGAGTTGGAAAGCCAGGGCGAGGCGGTGAAACCCGAGAAGATCGAATTCCTGCGCCGCCAGTACGGTCTCGACCTGCCCCTCTATCAGCAGTATTTCGTGTGGGTCACGGGGCTGGCGCAGGGCGACCTCGGGTACTCGTTCGAATACAGCCTGCCGGTAACGGAAGTGGTCGGCGATCGCCTCTACCTGTCGATGCTCCTCAACTTCGCCACCGTTATCTTCATCTACCTGGTGGCGTTTCCGATCGGCGTCTATTCGGCCACCCACCAGTACAGTTGGGGCGATCACGGCCTGACGTTCATCGGCCTGTTGGGGTTGGCCACGCCCAACTTTCTGCTCGCCCTGATTCTGCTGTATGTCGCCAACATCGCCTTCGGCACGTCGATCGGCGGGCTGATGGACCCGGAGTACATCGACCAGCCGTGGAGTTGGGACAAGATGGTCTCGGTCCTCGAGCACCTGTGGGTGCCGGTGATGGTGATCGGCACCTCCGGCACGGCCGGCATGATCCGCCGCCTGCGCGCCAACCTTCTGGACGAGATGCAGAAACAATACGTCACCACGGGGCGGGCCAAGGGGCTGTCCGAGGGCCGCCTGCTGGTCAAGTATCCGTTGCGCATGGCTCTTAATCCGTTCATCGCCGATATCGGCAGCCTGTTGCCGCAGGTGGTGTCGGGATCGGTCATCGTGTCGGCCGTGATGTCGCTGCCGACGACGGGACCGATGCTGCTGAGCGCCTTGCAGAGTCAGGACATGTACCTGGCCGGCTCGTTCCTGATGTTCCTGGCCCTGCTGACGGTGATCGGCATGTTCGTTTCCGACCTGCTGCTGGCCGTGCTCGACCCACGCATCCGGCTCGAAGGAGGGGTCCGGCGATGAGCGAAAGGCTGGAGCACTTCGTTTCGGACGCGCCGTTCGATCCCTACACCATCGAGACCCTGACGCCGGAGCAGGAGCGCGTCTACATGGCGTCCCGGTGGTTGATGATGTGGTGGAAGTTCAAGCGCCACAAGCTCGCCGTCGGCTCCGGGATCGTCCTTTTGATCGGCTATTTCGGCATCATCATCGTCGAGTTCCTGGCGCCTTACGAGCTGCATACCCGCAACGCCGATTTCCTATTTGCGCCGCCGCAGCAAATCCACATCGTTCATGACGGCGCGCTGATGCGCCCCTTCGTCTACCCGCTGAAGTACAGCCTCAATCTCGATACCCTGAAGCGCGAATATTCCGAGGTCACGACCGATCCGCAGCCGATCCGCTTTTTCTGCAGCGGCGACGCTTACAAGTTCTGGGGGCTGGTCGAGGGCTCGTTCCACCTGTTCTGCCCGCCCCAAGACGGCACCATGTACCTGCTCGGCACCGACCGCCTGGGCCGCGACATGGTGTCGCGGCTGATGTACGGCGGCCGCATCTCGCTGACCGTCGGCCTGATCGGCATCACCATCAGCTTCATGCTCGGCATCTCGATCGGCGGCGCCGCCGGATACTTCGGCGGCTGGGTCGACAACGCCATCCAGCGCTTGATCGAGATCCTGCGCTCGCTGCCCGAGTTGCCGCTGTGGATGGCGCTGTCGGCGGCGCTGCCGGTCAACTGGAGCCCGGTCTACATCTACCTCGGCATCACCATCATCCTCGGTCTGCTCGACTGGCCCGGCCTGGCCCGCGCCGTCAGATCGAAATTGCTGGCGCTGCGCGAGGAGGATTACGTGACGGCGGCCCGCCTGATGGGGGCGCCGCCCGGCCGCATCATCTCGCGCCACCTCCTGCCCAACTTCATGAGCCACCTGATCGCCTCGGCCAGCCTGTCGATCCCGTCGATGATCCTCGGCGAGACGGCGCTGAGTTTCCTGGGGCTGGGCTTGAGGCCGCCGGTCACCAGTTGGGGGGTGCTGCTGGCCGAAGCTCAGAATATCGAGGCGGTGGCGCTCTATCCGTGGCTGTTGCTGCCGATGGTGCCGGTGGTCATCGTCGTCCTCGCCTTCAACTTTCTGGGCGACGGGCTGCGCGACGCCGCCGACCCCTACGACTGATCCGGCAAGCTCCGCCGGCCATCGTTCGGGCCCTCCGCTCACCGCTTTTCAAAACACCGTGAACTCACGGGCTTGTGGGTAGCTGATTCGCCACCCCACGATCATCTTTGAGCGCGAGGAGAATGCAGATGAGGCGACTTGCTATTCTGTTCGCCGCCGCCTTCGCCGTGGCCGGTTCCGCCGTTCTTGCCGCTTCCGACGACGCCGCTCAGCCGAAACGCCATTTCAAGATCAAGAAACCGGCCGTTCTCACCAACGCCGAAGCCTTGAGCATCTACGACAACGTCGCCGACCAGATGGTGCGCGGCTACGCGGCCTCGCAGGAGCCGACGGCCGAGGACTACCGGCAATGGCGGCGCTACAACACGGCCCCCTACCGCTCGGCCACGCACGGCAACCGCTACGTCAACAACTACGCCAACGCCAAGGCGGCCGACTACGCCGAAACGCAAACCGGCGCCAAGTTGCCGCCGGGCGCCGTCATCGCCAAGGACAGCTTCACGGTGACCGCCGACAAGGCGGTGTTCGCCGGCGCGCTCTTCGTGATGGAGAAGCTGGCGCCCGGAACCAGTCCGCGGACGGCCGAATGGCGTTACCTGATGATCCTGCCCGACGGCAGCTACTTCGGCGACACCACCGGCGACAACGCCGACAAGGTGGAATTTTGCCACGGATGCCACGAACGAGTGGCCGACAACGACTACCTGTATTTTCTGCCCAAGAAATACCGCCGGCAGTTCCTGAAGCCGTAGGAACGGAAAACCGGCGCGCCTACTTCTCGGCCCGCGCCTCGATCCGGTTCCCGACCGACCGCACGCCCTCGATGCCGTCGACGGCCTTCTTCGGTTTCGGCCCGATGTTCAACGGTTTTTCCATTTCGGTTCTCGCTTCTCGATGAAGGCGGTCATTCCCTCGGTCTTATCCTCGGTGGCGAAAGCGGCATGGAACAGGCGCCGCTCGAAGCGGACGCCTTCTGAAAGCGTTGTTTCGAAGGCCCGGTTGACCGCCTCCTTGACGGCGTACAGGGCCGGCCTGGAGAACGAAGCGATCTTCTCGGCCGTCTTCAAAGCCTCGTCCATCAACCCGGCGGCCGGCACGACGCGGGCGACGAGCCCTGAGCGCTCGGCCTCGTCGGCGTCCATCATCCGCCCGGTCAGGCACATCTCCATGGACTTGGCCTTGCCGACGGCGCGGGTCAGGCGCTGGGTGCCGCCGGCGCCGGGCGGCACGCCCAGGCTGATTTCCGGCTGTCCGAACTTGGCGCTGTCGGCGGCGATGATGAAATCGCACATCATCGCCAGCTCGCAGCCGCCACCGAGCGCGTAGCCGGAGACCGCCGCGATGACCGGCTTGCGGCACGACGTAACCCGTTCCCAGGTGGCGGTAATGAAATCCCCGAGATAGGCGTCGGCGTAGGATTGATCGACCATCTCCTTGATGTCGGCGCCGGCCGCGAAGGCTTTCTCCGATCCGGTCAACAGCAGGCAGCCGATGTCGTCGTCGGCGGCGAGTTCTTCGAGCGCCTGGGAAAGCTCCACGGTCAGCTCGTTGCAAAGGGCGTTCAGCGCTTCCGGGCGGTCGAGCGTGATGATGCCGACTCCGCCCTTGCGCTCGACACGGATGAGTTCGTACGCCATGCGGTGGGTCTCCGTTCC
Organism: uncultured Thalassospiraceae bacterium; assembly: GCA_964344215.1. Classification (GTDB taxonomy): domain Bacteria; phylum Pseudomonadota; class Alphaproteobacteria; order Rhodospirillales; family Casp-alpha2; genus CAYFMP01. The sequence goes on from CAYFMP010000031.1 coordinate 18,388, forward strand.
TTATCTCTTGAAATGGCCCTGCTGGCGCCGCTATCGGGGTCGCCAAGGGATCGGGGGGCCGACGCCGACTCTTAACCGTCCCGGTCCCGCCAGCCAAGCAAAGAATCCGACTTCGGGATTGCGCTCTAGCGGCGTTCGTCCAACGCCTCGCGCAGCTTACGGGCCAACTGCGAGATTTCGAACGGCTTGGTGATCAGTTGCACCGACTCGTCCGTCCCCTCGTTGCCGGAGATCTGATCGGCGCTGTAGCCCGACGTGAACAGGATCGGCATGTCCGGCAGGCGGCTCTTGATTTCGCGGGCGATATCGGGGCCGTTCATGCCGCCGGGCAGAAAGACGTCGGTGAACACCAGGTCGATGGCCGGTTCGCTGTCGAGTTGGCTCAAGGCCTGTTCGCCGGTCTCCGCCTCGAGCGTATCGTAGCCGAGATTGTGGAGCATGCCGAGGGTGGTGGCGCGGACCTCGGCGTCGTCCTCGATGACCAGGATGCGCTCGCCGCGGCTGGCGAAACCGGAAGCCGCGTCGAGTCCCGATTCGGCTTCGATCTCTTCGCCTTCGGCGGTCGGGATGTAGAGACGAACGACGGTGCCGTGCCCGACCTCGCTATAGATGCGCATGTGTCCCCCGGACTGGCGGAGGAAGCCGTAGATCATGCTCAGACCCAGTCCACTGCCTTGGCCCATATCCTTGGTCGTGAAAAACGGCTCGACCGCGTGGTCCAGCGTCTCCGGCGTCATGCCGACGCCGGTATCGCTGACGGCGATCATCACGTAGGCGCCGGGCGACAGGCCCTCGTATTGCTCCGTGTAGGGGAAATCGAGGACGACGTTATGGGTCTCGATGGAAAGCGACCCGCCGTCCGGCATGGCGTCGCGGGCGTTGATGGTGAGGTTGAGAAGGGCGTTTTCCAACTGGCCGCGGTCGACTTCCATCTTCCACAGGTCGCCGCCCAGATCGGTGTGGATTTCGATGGCGACACCGAGGGTGCGGCGCAGCATCTCGATCAACCCCTCGATCAGCTCATTGGCATCCGTGACCTCCGCCATCAGCGCGGAGGCCACCAACTTGTGTTCCTTCTCGGTGTCGACCCGGTCCTCCAGCAGGTTGAGGCTGCCGACGATGACGGCGAGCAGGTTGTTGAAATCGTGGGCGACGCCGCCGGTCAACTGTCCGACGGCCTCCATCTTCCGGGATTGATGAAGCTGCTCCTCGGTCAGCTTGCGTTCGGTGATATCGTTGGCGGCGACGAAGAATCCCTCGACCCCTCCTTGCTCGTTGACGTCGGGAGTGTAGGTGGCCTCGATGTGGCGTTCGCCGGCGTACCTCGGGACGGTCGAGGAATCGAAGAACGGCAGTGTCGTTTCGAAGCGGACGTTCTTGCCTTCGAGCGCCGCCTCCATGTAGGGGACGATCTTTTCATAGGTTTGCGGGGCAATCGTGTCGCTGACCGACTTGTCGAGGATGTCCTCGCGCTTGACGCCGAACCACTCCTCGAACGTGCGGTTGACCAGTCGGTAGTGCAGGTCCTTGTCGAAGTAGCCGAGCAGCATGGGCACGGCGTCGGTGACCTGCTGCAGTTCCTGCTCGCGCTGTTTCAGGCTGGTGACGTCGGTGGTGACGCTGACCGAACCGCCGTCGGGCGAGCGGTTCTCGCGGATCAACAGCCAGGTGCCTTCGCGCAGCACTTCGACGGCGTTCGGCATGTTGCGGCGTTCGGCGACGCGGCGCTTTACCCAAAGCTCCTCCTCTTCGGGCGAAACATCGCGGCCGGTGTGTTTGAGGACGTCGCGGATGTAGTCCTCGAACCGGGTGCCGCGGACCAACAGGTGCTTGGCCTCGCCGGCCTGGGTGCGGAAGATGCGGTTGCACAGCAGGAAGCGGTCTTGCGCGTCCCAGAACGCGATGCCGTCGGACACGTTCTCGATGGCGTCGAGGAAACGCTGGGTCGATTCGACTGCTTCCTCGCGGGCCCGCACCTCGCCCGTAATGTCGGTGCCGGTGCCCCGGTAGCCGACGAAGGCGCCGTCGTCGTCGAACACCGGTCGGCCGCTGAGGCGAAACCACAGGACGTGGCCGTCCGGGTGGCGTTCGCCGTACGTAAAATCGCGAAACGGCCGGCGGGCGCCGAGGTCGAACAGGTGGTTGCGCCATTCCTGGCTGTCGGGTTCGGCCTTCGCCGCCAAGTCCTGGCGGCGGCCGATGAAGGCCTTGGGGTCGAGGCCGGAGATCTCGTAGAAACGGTCGGACGCGTACGAGAACCTGAGTTCGTCGTCCATCTCCCACAACCAGTCCGACGCCGCCTCGGCGAAATCGGTGAGCCGTTGCTGGCTGGCCTCCAGGGCGCGGGCGTTCTCGCGCAGGCGCCGGCTCATGACGTCGATGGCGTTGAACAGCAGGTCGATGTCGTCGGGCAGGGCGGCGCCGTCGTCGGTTCCGTCGCCCTTCGCCAGATCGACGGCGGTGCCGGCGGCGGTCAGCCGCTTCGAGATCAGGTCGCGGAACAGAAACCACATGACCGATGCGACGGCGGCGGCGGCGGCGGCGTTGACGGCGAGGGCGATCCACAAGCCATAGGCGTACCCGTCGAAGGCACCGGCGGCGGTTGAGCCGCCCAGTTGAATTTGAACGACGGTCGTGATCACGGCCACCACGGCGGCGACGACGAGGCCACGGGCGATGAGAGCGCGGCCCAACGGACGCCGGCGGTCCTTCGATTCGTTTCCGGGAGCCATCGCTCCTTCCAGTTTTAGGGTCGACCAAGACGCGGCGCGCCGGCCCGGTTCCTGTCGCGGCCACCGTTCGGGCCTTGCGTTCGCCGCCAAGTCATTGTTTTCCTTGCCCTTGGCTCAGGTCAAGTGGGTTTTGTCGAAGTCGGGGGGAGGGCGTCGCCAAGGCTGTCCCGGTCGGCCGGCCAGTCGGCGCCCCGGCCTTGAAAAACCGGGGGTTTGAAATATGCGGGAATATTTCTGTATATTTCACAAGGACTTGTTGCTAGGGCTCTTGAAGTGGGTATTGCTCCGAAAATCCTGGTCGTCGACGACGAACCCGATATCTGCGAGGTCGTTTCCATGACCCTCGAGGACGCCGGTTTCGACGTCGAAACCATGAACACGGGGACCGGTGTTATCGAAGCCGTTGGCGACAAGGGCATCGATCTCGTCATCGTCGATCTCGGCCTGCCCGGCATCGACGGCCTCACCCTGACCCGCACCATGAAGGAGCGCTCCGACGTCGGCGTCATCATCCTCACCGGTCGCGGCGATACCACCGAGAAGATCATCGGCCTCGAGATCGGCGCCGACGACTACGTCACCAAACCGTTCGAGGCGCGCGAACTGCTGGCCCGCGTGCGCAGCGTCCTGCGCCGGGTCGACAAGAACGACGGACCCGACGAGGTGGCGTCCTCGTCCTATCGGTTCGCCGGCTGGACGCTCGACGTCCTGGTCCGCTCGCTGACTTCGGCAGCCGGTGAGGTGGTCGACATGTCGAGCGGCGAGTTCAACCTGTTGCGGGCCTTCGTCGAACACCCCAACCGGGTGTTGAGCCGCGACCAACTGCTCGACCTTACCCACGACACCGACACCCCGGCCTTCGACCGCAGCGTCGATGTGCAGATCGCCAGGCTTCGCAAGAAAATAGAGGCCGACCCGCAGAACCCGCAGCTGATCAAGACGGTCCGCAACGCCGGCTATATCTTCGCCGCCAAGGTGGCGTCCGGCTGACGCCGGTTGCGGATGGGAAGCGGCGTCATGCCATCGGCCGTGCTGGTCATCTGTGACGGACTTCGCGCCGACATGGTGACGCAAGCCTGGACGCCCAATCTCCATCGGCTTGCTCGAGACGGCCGGCGTTTCACGGCGCATCGCAGCGTCTTTCCGTCGACCACCCGGACGACCTCGGCCTCCATCGCCACCGGTTGCCGGCCTGGCCGTCATGGGCTTTCCGGCAACGTCGTGGCCTTGGACGAAGGCGACGGCCTGGTGGCGTTGTCGGCCGGTCCGCCCGATTTCCGCGACCGTCTGCGCGCCGCCACCGGCCGCACGCTCAGGGTGCCGACCCTGGCCGAACGCGTGGCCGACGACGGCGGCTCGATCGTCTTTTCCAACGTCTCGGCCGGCGCCGCGCTGTTCCAGGACCCCGACGGCTACGGTCACGTTTATCACCGCCTGGGCTCGTTCGGCCCCGGCCCGGAGCAAATCACCGGCACCGCCCACCTCGACGTCAGCCACGACGCCGCCGGCGACACCGCGATGACCGAGCGCTTCTGCGAAGAGGTCCTGGGCGAGCGCAAACCGGCGCTGGCCGTGCTGTGGCTGTGCGAACCCGACCACAGCCAGCACGTTCTTCCGTTGGGCTCGCCCGAGCACTTGGGCGTGGTTGCCGCCGCCGACGCCAACGCCGCACGGGTGGCGGCGACGGTGGCCGAACTGAACGAGGCCGGCGACGACGTCCTGTTGGTCTGCGCCGCCGACCACGGCCACGAGACGGTCGCCGAGATCATCCCGCTGGAGGACATGTTGATCGAGGCCGGCCTCAAGGACGGCGCCGGTTCCGGCGACGTCGTCGTCGCCTCCAACGTGTTCAGCGCCGCCATTTACCTGTCTGACGAAGCACGGCCCCGGCTCGGCGCCCTGATCGAGTTCCTGGAAGCGACCGAGGGCATCGACGGCATCCTGGCCGGCGACCAATTGCAGCGCCACGGGCTGCCGGCGGGTACGGCGTTGGCGATCGCGGTGACGACGCGCAAGTCCGACGCCGCCAACCCGTTTGGCATACCGGGTTTGAGCGACGCCATCGACGATCCGCTGGGCGGCGAGACCCACGCCGGCTGCGGCCAGCACGGAGGCCTCGGGCGTTACGAGCAGAACCCTTTCCTGATCGTCGTCGGCGGCGGCTTCGCGGCCGGCAGCGAGGACGACGGGCCGACCTCGGCGATCGACATCGCGCCAACGGTCTTGCGTCATCTGGGGTTGGACTGGAATGATATGGACGGAACCCCCCTCGAGCGGGGATGACATCACCGCCGCCAGACGCCGCCAGCCATTGCCCGACAGACCCGTCATGACCAAGATCAACATCGTCTTCACCCGCTTCTCGGCGTTCTACAGCCCGCTGATCTCGACCATGTCCGCTGGATTTCTCGAAGAGGAAGGCCTCGAGGCCAGCCATGCGGTGGCGGCGCCGGGCACTTCGGCCATCGCCGCCCTCGTCGACGGTTCGGCCGACGTCGTGCAATCGGCCCCGTCGCAGAGCTTCGGACCGCTCGAGCGCGGCGACGAGCCGCCGGCCATGCATTTCGCCCAGATCAACGAAAAGGACGGGTTCTTCATCGCCGGCCGCCAGCCCGACCCGGATTTCACCTGGGACAAACTGGTCGGCCGCAAAGTGCTGGTCGATCACGGCGCCCAGCCGCTGGCCATGTTCCGCTACGCGTGTCACAGGATGGGCGTCGATTACGACTCGATCGACGCCTTGAACGCCGGCGGCACAGGCGAGATCGACGCCGCCTTCAGGGCCGGCGAGGCCGACTACGTCCATCAGCAAGGGCCGGCCCCGCAGCAGTTGGAACATGACGGCGTCGGCCACGTCATCGCCGCCGTCGGCGAAGCCATTGGGCCGTGCGGATTCTCCAGCCTGGCGGCCACTCGCGAGTGGCTCGGCTCCGACACGGCGCGAAGCTTCATGCGGGCGTATCGCCGGGCGCGGGCCTACGTCAACGAGACCGCGGCCGCCGACATCGCCGCCGCCGAAGCATCGTTGTTCCCGGGCATCGACAGAAACGTGCTGGAGGCGACCATCCGTTTCTATCAGGAACTCGGCTGCTGGACGCCGCATGTCGAGATTACCAAGCCGGCCTTCGACGTGACGCTCGAGGTGTTCCTGCTGAGCGGCCTGATCACCCGCCACCACGATTTCTCCGACGTCGTCGCGGCGCCGCCCGGCGAGGCTTAAACCCGCCCCGATGACCACCGAGCCCAAGCCCCCGCCCGACGCCGACAGCGCCGGCGCCTCGCTCCGCGACGGCCGCCTGTGGCTTTTGGTGGCGGCCCACGCCGTCGGCACCCTGCACAGCGTCTCGGTGCTGGCGATGGCGCCGGTCATTCGCCAGGACTTGGCTCTCAGCGCCACCCAGATCGGCTTGCTTATGACCGCCTACAACGGCGCTCAAGCCATGATGTCGATGCCGGCCGGCGGCCTCGCCGACCGTTTAGGGGTCGGGCGCACCGTGATGGCGGCGCACGCCTTCCTGGTGTGCGGCGCGGTGACGCTGAGCATGGCCCAAAGCTTCGCCTTCGTGGTGCTGGCCATGGTGTTGATGGGGACCGGCTACGCGATGGTCAACCCGGCGTCCGGCAAGGGTGTCAACGACTGGTTCTCGGCCGAGCGCCGAGCCACCGCCATGGGCATCAAGCAGACCGGGGTGCCGATCGGCGGCGTGCTGGCGGCCGCCAACGGCGCGCTCGTCGTCTTCGTCGGCTGGCAATCGATCATGTGGGGGATCGCCGCCGCCACCGCCTTGAGCGGCCTGGCCTGGCTCGGATTTTCGCGACGGCCGATCGCCGCCCGCGGCCAGACGACGCGGCGCGTGCTGCCGGGACTGCTCCACGTCATGCGGGACAGTAACTTCAACGTCTTCGTGGCGCTGTCGGGGCTGTTCAACTTCGGCCAGGCCAACTTCTTCGCCTACCTGACGCTGTTCATGCGCGACGTCGTCATGGCATCGCAACCCGTAGCCGGTCTCGCCGTCGGCATCGCGCAAGCCTCGAGCGCCATCGCCCGGGTCGGCTGGTCGGTGGTCAGCGACACCCGTTTCCGCGGCCGGCGGCGGCCGCTGAAGGCGATGCTGGGGGCGGCCGCGGTGGCGTTCTTCGTGATCTTGGCGTCGATCGAGCCGGGCGCGCCGGTCGTCCTCGGCCTCGGCATGGCCTTCCTGCTCGGCGTTTCGGTGGCTTCGTACGCGCCGCTGACCCAGACGCTGGCCGTCGAAGCGGTCGAGGCGCGCTACGCCGGTACCGCGACCGGCTATTCGATGACGGGCGTGCACATCGGCGGTATGACCGGGCCGCCGCTGTTCGGCCTCGTCGTCGATCTCTCCGGCGGCTACGCCTCCGGCTGGCTGCTGACGGCGGCGGCCGTGGCGGCGGGCGTCGGGTTGCTGGCCTGGGGGTTCCGCGAGCGGGCCGGACGGTAGAGCGGTTCCATATCGACGTGAACCGCTATAGAGGCAGGACGGTCGTGTCGTTGCCGTCAGGCGGCGCGCGACGGTACCGTGCGCCTGATTTCGGCGCCGCGCTTCTTCTCGACCACCGCCAGGTCGTGGGCCGTTTGCAGATTGAGCCAGAAAGCCGCCGATCCGCCGAAATAGCGGGCCAGACGCAGTGCCGTGTCGGGCGTAACGGCGCGCTTTTCCTTGACGATCCGGTCGATGCGAGAGGCTGGCACATTCAAGGTCATCGACAGCGCATGGGAACTCAGGCCGATGGTTTCAAGTTCGCGCTTGAGTATCTTTCCGGGGTGAGTCGGCAGGCGCATCCCCTTTTTATCCCTTGTGGTAATCGATGATTTCGACGTCCCGGAAGCCGCCGTCCGGGTCCGGCGTGAAGACGACCCGCCAGGGGCCATTGACCGTCATCGCCCATTGGCCTTTGCGATCGCCCTTCAAGGCGTGCAACCCATAACTGGCCAGCCGTGGCAAATCGTTGAGGGACGAGTTTGCATTCAGCATGTCCATGATCTCGACAGCCCAATCGCCATCCAGGCCCTTGAAGCCCTTGGGCTTTCCGGTCTCGAAGACCTTGCGGGTCTTGGCGTTCCTGAAGCCCCTGATCACCGGATAACCGTATACTGTTCAGCGTTTAACGTCAAGCGGACAGCCGATGACGGGGTCAGGCGACAGCGGCGAGCGACCAAGAGCAGACCATGTTTTGCCGGAATCGCCCGGGCGATCCGTCAAAACCTGTGAATCCGCTCTACATCATTGAAACCGATCGGATTCACACGTTTTGTCGCCAACACCACGTGCTTCGGACAAGACAAAACGTGATCCGACCTACGTCTTCACCTCGAAGCTGACCTCGCGGCCCTTCAGGCCGACCTTGACGCTGCAGTTGTCCGGGCATTCGCTCTGAACGATCCTCATGGCCAGCGGATTCTCGATCTGGCGTTCGACCTCGCGCCGGAGCGGCCTCGCGCCGTAGACCGGATCGAAGCCGTCGCGGGCGAGCTTGTCGATGACGGCGTCGTCGACCTCGAGGCTGATGTTCCTGACCTTCATGCGCTCGACCAGCTCGGCGACGAACATCTCGGCGATGGTGCGGACGTGGTCCTCTTCGAGGTAGTGGAAGACGATGATGTCGTCGAGGCGGTTGAGGAACTCCGGCTTGAAGAACTTCTTGACCTCCTGCATGACCAGCCGTTGCGCTTCCTCGTAATCGGGCGTTTCCGAGGTGATGAAGCCGATCGGCCGCTTGTCCGGCGACAGCGATTCGGTGCCGAGGTTGGAGGTGCCGATCAGAATGGTGTTGCGGAACGAAACGGTCCTTCCCTGGGCGTCGGTCAACTGGCCGTCCTCGAGGATTTGCAGCAGCATGTTGAAGGCATCCGGGTGCGCCTTCTCCATTTCGTCCAGCAGCACCACCGTATAGGGCGTCCGGCGGACCCGTTCCGTCAACTGGCCGCCTTCGCCGTAACCGATGTAGCCCGGCGGCGCGCCGATCAGCTTCGAGACCTCGTGACGTTCCATGTATTCCGACATGTCGAGACGGACGATCCGCGTCTCGTCGTCGAGCAGAAAGGCGGCCAGGGCCCGCGCCAGCTCGGTCTTGCCGACGCCGGTTGGCCCTAGGAACAGGAACGAGCCGATCGGCCGGCGCGGCGTCGTGATGCCGGCGCGGTTGCGGCGGATGGCGTTGGACACCGCCCCGACCGCGTTCTCCTGGCCGACGATGCGCCGGTGCAGCTCGGTCTCCATGCGGGCCAGCTTGTCCTGCTCGGTTTCGACCATGCGGGCGACGGGGATGCCGGTCCAGTTGGCGACGACCTGGGCGACATCCTCGCCGTCGACCACCGCTTCCTCCTCGACGCGGTCTTCCTGCCATCTGGCCCGGGCCGCCTGGACCTTTTCCTCGAGCTTCAGGCTCTCCATCTGCAGGCGGGCGGCTTCCTCGAAGTCCTGGGCGTTGAACGCCTCCGTCTTGTCGCGTAGCAGCTTCTGGTGAAGGCGTTCAAGGCGCCCGAGGTCGTGCGGGATGGAGGTGACGCGAAGATGCTTGCGCGAACCGGCCTCGTCGATCAGGTCGACGGCCTTGTCGGGCAACCGGCGATCGGTGATGTAGCGCTCCGACAGCCGGGCGGCCTCCTCGAAGGCTTGGGGCGTGTATTGGATCTTGTGGTGTCTTTCGTATCTGGGCGCGATGCCCTGGAGGATCTCGATGGTATCCTCGACGCCCGGCTCGCGCACCAGGATCGGGTGGAAGCGCCTCTCCAGCGCCTTGTCGGCTTCCACGTACTTGCGGTATTCGTCAAGCGTGTCGGCCCCGATCACCTGTAGCGATCCTTGCGCCAGGGCCGCCTTCAACAGACTGGGCGCATCGATGCCGCCGGCGCCGGCGCCGGCGCCGACGACGGCGTGAAGCTCGTCGATGAACAGGATGACCTGGCCGCGCGCCTGGATGACGGCGTCGCGCACCGATTTCAGGCGTTCCTCGAATTCGCCGCGCATGCTCGCCCCGGCGACGATCTCGCCCATGTCGAGCGACAGCAGGCGCTTGTTCAGCAAGGTGTCGGGGACTTCCGCCTCTACGATGCGCTGGGCCAGCCCCTCGACGATGACGGTCTTGCCGACGCCGGGCTCGCCGATCAGGGCCGGGTTGTTCTTTTTCCTGCGTGAAAGCGTCTGGACGATCAGGCCAATCTCTTCCTCGCGGCCGATCACCGGGTCGAGTTCGCCGTTCTGCGCCATCGCGGTGAGGTCGGTGGTATAGAGCTCCAGCACGTCCTGCTTGGTTTCCGCGTCCTGGGCGGTGAAGGTGCGGCCGCCGCGCATCTCGTTCAGGGCCTCGCGGGCCTGCTCGGCGGTGACGCCGGTTTCCTTCAGCAGCGCCGCCGTGTGTCCGGCCTTGTCGTCGAACAGGGCGATCAAGAGCGTGCCGGTGCCGATGAAGTCGTCGCCCAGGCTCTTGGCCTCCTCGAAGGCGATCTTGAACACCTCCTCGATCTCCTGGGACATGACGATCTGGGTCGCCTCGCCCTGCGCCGCCGTCTGGTGGCGCTTGCGGACCTCGTCGTTGAGGCGGCCGATCGATTCGTCGCCGTCGGGCAGGACCTCTTCAAGCAGCCTGTAGGCCTCGCCGTCGGGCTGCGAGAGCAGGGCCAGCAACAGGAAGTCCGGGGTCAGGACGTTCTGACGCTGGCTGGCCAGCACCGCGACGGCCATCTCGACGGTCTCGATGACCTTGTGGGTGCTTTGCTGGATGTACTTTTGTAACAACTCTCGGGCTCCCGATCGCGTTGACGCCGGTCGGCCCATCGTAATGCATGACGCGCTCGGAATCCTAGGCCGGGCTTGAACACCGAGGACATTCGGCGTTCGGCAAGACGACAGGCAGCCGGGACAAGATCTTGCATCTTCGATATTCCACGTCGCCAACAAGGGTTGCCGCACATACGTTTACCTTTCCGTCGTGCAAGCGGTTCGATCGCCTGTCCGGTGGTGCCCGTCAATCGATGTTGGCCAGGCCGAAATCATCGAGAATCGAATAAATCGCCGGCACCAGGAACAGCACCAATAAGGTAGTGGCCATCAACCCGAATGCCAGACTGGTGACCAGCGGGATCAGTACCTGCGCCTGCAGGCTGGTTTCCGATAAAAGCGGCAATAGGCCAACGATGGTCGTCAGCGAGGTCAACAGGATGGCGCGGAAGCGTGCGCGGCTGGCGAGTAGAGAGGCCTCGGCGACCGATCGCGTGTCGCCGTGATAGTGTTTGATAAAATTGACCAGCAAGATGGAATCATTGACCACGACACCGGCCAGCGCAGCGAAACCGAGCATGCTGGGCATGGTGAAGTCGAGTCCCAGCAAGATATGCCCAACAATGGCGCCGACCAGGGCGAAGGGTATGATGATCATCACGATCAACGGCTCGACATAGCTTTGGAACTGAAAGCTCAACAGCAGATAAACCCCGATCAAGCCAAGGATGAAGCCGCCCAGCATCGAGCGTTGAGTGGTTCGGCCTTCTTTGTTTTGGCCCTGTAGCGATACCGAAACACCAGGGTGGCGCTTCGCCAGTTCGGGAAAGAACTTTTTGCCGACATCGTCGAGGATTTCGTTGGCATTGGCGATGGTGACATCGACATCGCCCTGCACCGTCACCGTGCGCTGGCCGTTGACCCGGTTGATGCGGGAAAAGCCGCGCCCGGTTTCGATATCGGCGATTGCGGTCAGCGGGATCAGGCTGCCGTCCGATTGCGTAATGGCGAAATTGTCGATATCGGCGAGGCTGTCCTTATTGCGCGGATCGATCCTGACGTCGATTTCGTAGGATTCAGCGCCCCGCTGTATTTCACTCACCGTGGTGCCGAAAAATGCGGCACGAAGCTGGTCGGCAATCTGACGGGCATCGACACCCAGGGTCGAGGCGCCTTCCTTCAGCCTGACCCTCAATTCCGGTTTGCCGGGCCTGAGGTCGTCGGTCAGATTGGAGGTGCCGCGGTAGCCACCTAGCCAGTCCTTAAGTTCCAAAGCCGCGGCTTTAAGTTCACCTAAATCACGGCCGGTGAGGCGGATGTCGAAGGCAAGCCCTGCCGGCCCGATCCGGGATTCAGCGAATTTGACCGATATGACGTCAGCCAGATCGCCGGTCTCGGAGCGCCATAAGGCAATGACGTCGTCGATGCGGCTGGTTCGGGTTTCCGAATCGAGCAGATCGACAGTCAATGTGGCCACGTGCGGTCCGGTTTCGTTGGCGGTCTCGTTCTCATTGAATTTTACAACCACCTTCTTGACCAGAGTCTGACCGCCGGGTTGTTCCGGGCTCAGCTTTTCATCGACGCGCGCAAGGGCGGCGTTGACGCGGTCCACCACCCGTTCGGTGCGCCTCAGGGGCGTTCCCTGCGGCAGGAGGATGCGTGCTTCCATGACGTTGCCGTCAAGTTCGGGAAAGACGGAGAATTTCAGCAACCCGCCAGCGATACCGCTGGCCGCCAAGAGCCCCGCGCCAATAGCGATACCGGCGGTCAGGTAACGCCATTTAACAGCGGCAACGGCGATCGGGCCGACCACGCGATCGCGCAGCCAATCGACGCCGCGATCAACCTCTTGCTGGATACGCGGCTGTTCGCCGGAAGTTTTTGCCAGCGCATGGGTCAGATGATGCGGCAGGATCAAGAACGCTTCAATCAGCGAGACGACGAGGACAAAAAGCATCACGACCGGGACAACACGCAATATCTGGCCGATATCGCCCTTCAGGAAAGCCAAGGACCCGAAAATGCAGACCGTCGTCGCAAAGGAGGAAAACACGCTGGGCAAGACTTGTCGTGCGCCGTCGATGGCCGCTTCGAGCGGCGGCTTGCCCTGACGGCGTTTCGTTGCGACGTTCTCGGCAATAACGATGGCGTCGTCCATCAACAAGCCGATGACGATCAGCAGCCCGACCATGGTCAGCATGTTGATGGTGTACCCGACCGCGACCATCAGCGCCACCGCGCCCAGAAATGAGACCGGCAAGCCGGCGGCGACCCAGAAAGCGTAGCGAAAACCGAAGAACAGCCACAGCACCAGCAATACCAGCACAAGGCCCTGAGATCCGTTCGTCAAAAGCAATTGCAGGCGGTCGCGCACAATGGAGGAGACATCGTTGGTGACCACCACCTCTATGCCCGGCGGGGAAGTCTGGCGTTCGAGTTCGAGAAATGCGTTAACGGCGTCGATCACTTCGAGTGTATCTTCGGTTTCCGTCTTGGTGATATCGAGAATGGCAGCCGGCTCGCCGTTGAACAGTACCTTTGTCTCATCGAGGTCGAAACGATCGGTGATCTTCGCGATGTCGCCAAGACGAATTTGACCGCCGCCGGCGTCCGCGACGACAACCACGTCGCGAAAATCGTCCGGCGTCTTGCGTTCATCGGCAAAACGGATCAGTACCTCTTGGTCCGCGGCCTGGATACTGCCGGACGGCAGGTCGAGGCTCTGACGCTGGATAGCGAGAGCAACGTCGGAAATGCTGATGCCGTATTGTCTGATTACGGCATCCGGCAGTTCGATGCGGATCTGGTGATCGGAAAATCCCTTGATTTCGATTTTGGGAATGCCGCCGTAGCGTAGCATACGGTCCTTCAGTCCTTCGGCATAGGCTTTTAAGTCGGGTTTGCTGGCCGCGCCCGTGAGCGCGACGGAAGCAACGAAATCGGTCCGGCCGAGCTGTTTGACAACCGGGTCTTCGGCCTGGTCGGGAAATTCGGTGATGGCGTCGATTTCGGTGCGAACGTCGGTTGAGAAACGATCAAGGTTGCCGCCTTCGACCATTTCGACAATTGCGCGGGCAAGGCCTTCGCGCGCGTCGCACGTCACCTCGGCAACATTGTCGATGCCGTCAATGGCATCCTCGATACGCTGGCAGATCGCTTCTTCGACATCCTCTGCCCGGGCTCCCGGGTTAAGCACCTGAACTTCGACCCTTTTCGGCTCGACTCGCGGAAAGGTTTCACGCTGCAGCAGCGGGGCTGCAAACAGGCCGCAAACGATGAAGGCGAGCATCATCAAGTTGGCGGCCGTGGGATGACGTACGAAATAACGAATCATGGGCGCGGTTTCCCGCCTGCGGCCTCGGCCTTGAGCCTGTTCTGCAATTGGTCGTCACGCTGCGGCGTCAAGAGCATGCCGGCTACGGCGGGGATCAGGTCGGAAACGACGATTGTTTCACCCGGAGCGATACCTTTGTCGATGGTGGCAAGGTCGCCCTGGACCAGCCCGGCGGTAACAGGGCGGATATCGAGCCGACTATCGGCGTTTACCACATAGAGTCTGCCGTCATGAAACGCCGCGCGAGGCACCACGATCTGGTCATCCCTGGTTCGGGTGCGTATTTCGATTTCAACGAACATGCCTTTGGTGAGCGGCGGGCGCCGACCTGGTGCGGCCTTGGCGTAGGCGCCATCGACGGCAACGATGGCGCCGATAGTGCGGGTTTTCGGGTCGACCGTATCGCTGATGCGGGCGAAGCGGGCCGGCCATTCGACAACATCGTTGCCGGCGCGCAAGCGGACGGTTGCCTCAAGGCCGATTGTCTGAACGATCCGCGAAAGGGACTGAGCGGTAATGCCGGTCGGCAAGTCGCCGACCGAACTGGCTTGAACCATGGCGCGGAACTGGGAAATCGGAATTTGCGCTTCGACCTCGGCGACGTCGAGACTATCGGCGGTAACCAGCGTTCCGCCGGTCTGGACGTACTGTTTCGCCTCGACCGCGACTTCGGCGATCCTGGCATCGAACGGCAGCTCGATGCGGGTGCGCGCGAGATCGAGCTTGGTCGAATCCATCTGCGCCCGGTAGACGGCGACTTGCTCTTGCTCCACGGCGCGCTGGGTCGGTAGCAGGCGCAGGGCATTCTCGAGGTCCTGAACTTTTTTGCGTTGGGCAAGGGTCTCGCGCTGCTCAAGCTCGAAGGCCGATCGCGCCACGGTACCGCGTTTCAACAGGTCCCGCTTGCGCTCGAGTTCGGACTCACGCAGCTTCAGGCCGCGCTTTTCGATCTTCAACAGATCGGCGGTGTTGGACTCAGTTACTTTCAATTCGGCCAGTTTTGCTTCCGCCGAGCGGATATTGGCCATTGCCTGGGTCAGGGCGAGTTCGAAATCGGCCGGCGAGATGCGAACGATCTCGGTGCCGGCAGGGAGGATGGCGCCTTTCTTGAGACCGGGGTGCACATAGACCACTTCGCCGGCGACTTGGGCGATGGCGCTCCACACGGAGCCGGGATATACGCTGCCGAAGCCGGTGACGCGTGGCACAAGTTCGATTTGGTCGGCGGTGATCACCCTGACGGCGCGGGCGCGTTCTTCGGGCGGCTTGCGATCAGGCGCCTGTTTGCCGCTGGCCATATAAAACAAGACGGCGATGCCGATCAGTATTGGAGGGATGAAAAGCAGTTTCCTATTCAACGGCCTGGCCCTTTCAAGTTCCCTTCGGCGCGGTCTTTGACAACGCGCGAGAGCGCCAAAGTTACTAAATGATCCCGGCTCCGCTATCGTCAAGAGCGTTGCTTGCGGCAAAGATCAAATATTGTCCGCTGTAAAATGGCAGAATCAGCTTAAGCGAGCTACCATGCCGGCGGTAACTTTCCTTTGATAACGAAGCATTGGTCGATTCAGGGAATGTCCCGTGCGGATGGCTCCCGCGTCGCAAGGACTTCTTGGCGGCATGGCGGCCAAGTCGAGTACGGTCTTGTGTCCGGCCGGTTGACGCGGCGTATGGAACCGCTGGCCTTGACGGTATCCGTGGAGCGGGTCCATGCCTGCTTCGCGGGGTGAGAAGGACACGGACTTGTTCGAAAAAAGTTCACGGTGAGAATTAATTTTTTCTCTATTTATCTTGACTTTTTTCCTTTTATATGATATTTAAACCATCGTCGCCGAGCCCGGTCCAATCCGGCGCGGCGGCCGGTGCTCTTTGACATTTTGAATACGTGGCGTCAATTGCGGCTCCCGCGATCCGATGCTCATCCGGGCGTTGGCGGGACGGGCCAGGGACGACAGAGACCGTCGGGCGGGCATCGCCCTTCGACCGGCGCCCAAGGCGGCGCTCGGGGTGAGGCGCCGTTCGGGATTTCCTCATCCTTGTCCGTCGTGGATGTGGGCGGGAAATTGTCCATGTTTTCCGCCGTTTTTGTCCGGTTTTGCTCCCGAAATGTCCGGCTCCACTCACAGAGAACGGCGGGATTCCGGGAAAAAACGGGCGGAGGCCGGATGACAAGGACATTTCCGGACATTCATGGACATTTCCGGACATCCCGGACCGGGCCCGGGTGTTCTTGGCATTTGTCGGCACGTGCTTATAAAGTTTACCTATGTACGCGGCTGTCGTACAATGCTGCACCATGTTTAATTTCCGCATTAGCCTCAAAGAAGCGCGCGAATTGATGGTTGAGATTTGCGGCAATAGGCTAACAAAAGCAATTCTTATTCTCGTTGTACTGGGCGTGGCCGCGTGGTCGGTGGTTCAGATTGATTTGCTTAGAGAGAGGGTCCCTGGAATAGCCGCGTTTATTGAGAAGTCATGGGCAGGCGTTGTCGGCACAAGGAATGTCCCTGTCTCAATCGAAATCTGCGGCGGGCAAATTAGAACGATTAACGAAGGGCGAGTGCTTGCCAAGGTTCCCGATCACTGGAAATCCCCAAATTACTGGAAATATTCTCGAACGGTGAGGGTCGAGACGAGCAGTGCAGATTTATTTGGCATTCGGTTTGAAGCCCGCGCCCGTAGCAACGAAGCAGACACAAAAATATTTGATGTGCTGAGAGAGGGCGGGGGAAAATCGCCCTTCGACGACTATGGCCAGCTAACACCAGAAGGCATCTATTTCTTTATTCACAAGCCCACGGATTTCTTAAAACTAATCGTTGTGGCGCACAAGCCAGACCTTGTTGATATAACCCCAGAATTTAAATGTGAAGAAGATGTCTCGCGGTAAACATCTATCCCTTGAAGAGGCCCGCAAGGCCGGTCAGATAGACCAGTTCTGCAAGGAGCACCCTATTGAGGACGCACACCCTCAAGGCCACGAGCGTTTCAAGATGCTAATGGACGCGGCGATCAAAGGTTCGCCAATAGGCGCGGAAACATCTGGTCCGGGCTCTTCCGAAGATTGTAGCGATACTCAAACTCCCCAAGGTACTTCGGAAGATGATGGGGGCTAACATGGATATGCGTTCCTCGGATCGAGCGCTTGAGCATCGACCAAAAGGCTTCGAGGGTGTTCACGTGTGTATCGCCGTCCGCCCAAATCTTGCGGCCATGCTCGACCGTCCGGTGGTCGTACCCCAAGCCAGTGAGGATTTTGTAGGGCGGCCATTCATCGGTGCTGATGATGGTCCCGGCTTTGATACGCTCAAAGATCGGCGGAATGAGGGACTTGCGGGAAGCGTTCGGAACGACCTTGGTAAACAGTTCGCCGTCACGCTCAAGGATACCCATGACGATGGTCTTGCCCTTGGAACCACGACCGGTGAAGCCCTGTTTTTTGCCCTTACGCCGACCGCCGATGTAGGTTTCGTCAACCTCAACGTGATTGGTAAGCGGCGGGTCGCCGTCAATGGAACCCATGTATTCGCGGATTTTGTGCGCCATCCGAAAAGCGGTCGGATAGGAGACGCCCAACTGGCGCTGCAATTCCTTGGCGGGAACACCGTGGCGCGTCGTGGTGAACAGGTAGAGCGCATAGAACCACTTCTGCAATGGAACGCGGGTTCCCTCGAACATGGTTCCGACCATCGGGTGAATGTGATGTCCGCACCACTGGCACTGGTAGGCCGGCTCTTTGCGAATACGCGAAAACTTGCTGTGCTTGTCGCACTTCGGGCAGTCCAGGCTTTCGCCGTAACGCAACTGCATAAGAAATTCGAGGCAGGCGCTATCGTCGGGAAACTGCTGAAAGAAGTCTGTAATGGTCGGCTTGGTCATTTCTTTCTCCATTTGATAAAGAAATGTACCAGAATCGTTTACATAGGTCAAGTTTATAATCACGTGTCGGCATTTATCGGCTTTTGTCGGCCTCTCGAGATCGGCGCCGGGCGCTTGGATGATAACAAATGCTAAGGATTCAGGCCGGGCCTCCCGAACCGCCGCCGGCCTCTCGCCGCCGCCCGGCTCACGGGTTGAGCACCGTCACCTGCTCGATCTTGCGGTCCTCGATCAGCGGCGAGGCGTACTCGATGAACTTCTTGTAGTGCGGCGTCTCGCGATGGGCGTCGAGCGCCGCCGCTTCGGTGTAGATCTCGTAAAAGAAGAAGGTGTCGGCGTCCTCGTTCGATTGCAGGACGTGGAACTGGTGGCAGTCGGGCTCGTCGCGGACGGCGGCCTCGGCGTTGGCCAGGATCAGCGGTTCGAATTCGTCGGCCGAGCCGGGCTTGAGTTTGATGGTGACGATGATGGCGAAACGGGTCACGGGCGGCGTCCTCCTTATGAGCGCTGGGTCGGATCGGTTGTTGCCCCACTTTAACCGGGAATTGCGGCGTTGTTGAAGACCTCCTAAAGTGCGCTCGGCCCGAATCGGGCCACCGCTACCAGTTTCCGACGGAGACCCCGATGAACGACAGCCGAACCATCGTCCGCACCGCCGACGTCTGCGACGACCACCCGCAAGCGCGGGTCTGCGAGCTTCACTTCCTGGACTACGCGGCGCGCGAGGATTTCCACGGAACCGCGGTGACTTTCGCCACCTACGAGGACAACAAGGGCGTGCGCAACATCCTGGCCCAGGGCGGCGACGGCCGTGTCCTGGTGGTCGACGGCCGCGGCTCGCTGAGGCGCGCCTTGTGCGGCGGCAACATCGCCGCCGAAGCCCACGAGTACGGCTGGGCCGGGCTGATCTTCAACGGCGCCATCCGCGACTCCCACGAGTTCGCCGGCCTCGACTTCGGGGTCAAGGCGATCGGGGCGACGGCGATGCGGCCGCGCCACGACGGCATCGGCATGGAGGGCGTGCCGCTGCACATGGGCGGCATCGACATCAAGCCCGGCGACTATGTCTACGCCGACCGCGACGCGGTCATCGTGCTCGATAAGCCGGTTCACGCCTGAGGACCCGGTATGAGCACCGACGACAACGAGTTCCTGACCCTGCACGAGATCGCCGCCGCCGCCCGCCGCAACCTCAGGCCCGAAGCCTGGAACTATCTGGCCGGCGGCGCCGACACCGAAACGACGGTGAAGCGCAATCGATTGGGAATCGACCGGCTGGCCTTTCGGCCGCGCGTGCTGCGCGACGTCGAGCACGTGGACTGCGGCGGTGAGTTGTTCGGGCACGCGACGCGGCTGCCGGTGATGCTGGCGCCGATCGGCTCGTTGCAGGACCTGCACGAAGGCGGCGGCGTGATGGCGACCCGTGCGGCCGATCAATTCGGCATCGTCCATATGCTGAGCTCGGTCTGCGCGCCGGGCCTCGAGGCGGTGGCGGAAGCGACCGCGGGGCCGAAGATCTATCAGCTCTACGTGCGGGGCGATCGCGACTGGGTGGCCGACCACGCCGAGCGCGCCATCGCCGCCGGTTACCTCGGGTTCTGCCTGACCGTCGATCTCGACTACTACGGCAGGCGCGAACGCGACATCGCGCTCCGCCACCTGAGCACGTCGCGCCGGAGCGCGTCGAACGAGGAGTACCAGAAGCGCCTCGACTGGGACGACGTCAAGTGGTTCAAGGACAGCTTCGACATACCGCTCACTTTGAAAGGCATCGCCACCGCCGAGGACGCGGCGCTGGCCGTCGAGCACGGGGTCGAGGGGGTCTACGTCTCCAACCACGGCGGCCGCCAATTGGACCACGGGCGCGGCGCCATCGAGGTGCTGCCCGAGGTCGCCGCCGAGGTGGCGGGCCGGGCCGTGATCATCGTCGATGGCGGCTTTCTGCGCGGCACCGACGTCGTCAAGGCGAAGATCCTGGGCGCCGACGTGGTCGGGTTGGGGCGCTTGCAGGCGCTGGGCGCCGGCGCCGCCGGCACCGCCGGCATCGTCCGCGCCCTCGAACTGCTGGAAACGGAGATCGAGATCACCCTCGGGCTGCTCGGCGTCACCGGCTTCGACGAACTGGACGGAAGCTACCTGAGCGAAAGCGAAGCGGTCGTCGAACCGCACATGCTGAGCGCCCTGCCGCTGCTCGAGGAAGACGGCTAGCCTGGATATTTCATGAAAGCCCGCGGTTTGACGGGATTTCGTTTATGCG
>CAYFMP010000032.1:0-15609 GCA_964344215.1 uncultured Thalassospiraceae bacterium
CCGGCACCGTATGTCAACCTCAACCGTCGGCCGCCGCCTCCGACGGCGACGGCGCCGTTGCAATTCGCCGGCCCGCGGGCCAGAATCGAACCGTCGGCGCCCGGCCTTCCGGGCCGGCACAAGGAGGCCAATGCTATGGCGCGCATCGTTACCGTATTCGGCGGGTCCGGGTTCATCGGCCGCCACCTCGTCAAACGTCTGGCCGCCGACGGCGACGAGGTCCGGGTCGCGGTCCGCGATGCGGAAGCGGCGAACTTCCTGAAAACCGCCGGCGAGGCTGGCCAAATCGTGCTGTGGCCGACCGACATCCGCGAACCCGACCAGGTCGCGACCGCGCTCGACGGCGCCGATGCCGCAGTCAATCTGGTCGGCATCCTATCCGAGTGGGGGCGGCGCACGTTCGAGGCCGTCCACGTCGACGGCGCCCGCGTCATCGCCGAGGCCGCCAGTACCGCCGGTGTCGCGCGGCTGCTCCATGTTTCCGCCATCGGCGCCGACGCCGCTTCGGCGTCGCGCTATGCGCAAACCAAGGCGGCCGGAGAAGAGGCCGTCGGCGCCGCCTTCGCGGGCGCCACCATCGTTCGGCCCAGCGTCGTGTTCGGGCCGGAGGATTCGTTCTTCAACATGTTCGCCGGCCTGACCCGGCTGACCCCTATGCTGCCGGTGTTCGGCTGTCCGACTTTTCCGAAGGCGTCGATCAGTGTCGAGCAGGGCCGAATCGACGTCGACGTCGAGCTCTACGGTGACGGCGGCACCCGGTTTCAGCCGGTCTACGTCGGCGACGTCGCCGACGCCATCATGGCGGCGCTGGCCGACGACGCGACCCGGGGCAAGGTTTACGAGCTCGGTGGACCGACCGTCTACAGCTTCAAGGAGCTCATGGAACTGATGCTGGAACAGATCGGGCGGCGACGGCTGCTGATTCCGGTCGCCTTCGGGTTGGCCGTGGTGCCGGCCTGGTTCCTCGAAAAGCTCCCGCAACCGCCGTTGACCCGCGACCAGCTGGAACTCATGAAATCCGACAACGTGGTCAGCGACCAAGCGCTCGGCCTCAACGACCTCGGCGTCGAGGCGCACTCGGCCGAGGCCATCCTGCCGACCTATCTGCACCGCTTCCGTCCACCTGTCCGGCAGGGATCGAAACCGGTCTGAAAACGACCACCGGCCGGCGCCGGCAACAGCCTCAGAACCGCTGCGGCAGGCCGGTATCGGCGGCTCCGGCACCGGTATCGGCGGCGGCGACGATGAGTTCGCCGAACTCGCGCAGGAAAACAGAGCCGCGGACGGTGCGCTGAATGAGTACGCTGCGGCGGTCGGCCTCGTCGGTCTTGCGGCGCACCAGTTGAAGGTCGCACAAGCGGTTGACGGCCCGGGTTATGGCCGGTTTCGAGACCTTGAAAGCGCTGGCAAGCCCGCGCACCGTATGCGGCGGTGGCGTCAGGTAGACGGTCAGCAACAGCGCCATCTGACGGGCCGAAAGATCGGGCGCATCGAGGCGGACGCTGTTGACGATGGCGCCGCGCCAGATGTCGAGGGCCTTCAGTTCGTCGAGTTCAACCTGCATCAGCCAGTCAATAACGTTTCGATAACGGAACTTTTACGCGGTTCACAAACGAACCGCAATAGAAAACGCAAAGGCTTTCTGTAACGAGTACGAAACAATTTCTACCGCCGTTTCGTGCTCTCTTGCCAGGCGGCGGCCGGCGAGCCATCATCCGCCGCCCCCAAGAATTACACATTGTGAACGTCGCCAGGAGAACTTCGATGCCCGACTACACCCTCGTCATCGGCAACCGCAACTACTCGTCGTGGTCGCTGCGCGCCTGGCTGGTCTTGAAACAGACCGCCGCCGACTTCGACGAGGTGGTGATCCCCTTGGACCACCCCGAATCGAAGGCCGCCATCCTGTCGCACTCGGCGGCCGGCCGGGTGCCGGTCCTGAAATGCGCCGACGGCACCGTCTGGGAATCGCTGGCCATCGCCGAGTATCTGGCCGAGACTTTTCCGGAGGCCGGCTTATGGCCGGCGCCGGCGGCGGCCCGGGCCCGGGCGCGGGCGATTTCGTCGGAGATGCACGCCGGCTTCGTCGAGTTGCGGACCCATATGCCGATGGACGTACGCGCCGAGTGGCCGGGCCGTGGCCAGTTGGGCGGCGTCGACGCCGACATCGCCAGGATCGTCGACATCTGGTCTCAGTGCCGGGCCGCGTTCGGCGACGACGGTCCTTTTCTGTTCGGCCGTTTCACCATTGCCGATGCCATGTTCGCGCCGGTCGTCTCGCGCTTTCGGACCTATGCGGTCGATTTGGCCGGGTCGGCGGCCGACTATGCCGAAGCCGTCTGGCGGCACCGGCCGATGGCGGCCTGGCGGGCCGCCGCCGCCGAAGAGCCCTGGGTCATCGACACCCCAAAGATCTGAAACGGCGAGGTCGACTCAGATCGGTTCCGGCTCGGCCAAACCCATGCCGTCGGCCGGCAACACGCCTTTGGCCGTCGCCGCGTTGGTCGCCCCTTCCTGGGCGATCTTGTCGAGCGAAGCCGCCAGCAGAACCTCGGTGCGCTCGAGCGGCACGACGGCGACGCCGTCGTCGTCGCCGATCACCAGATCGCCGGGCCGGACCGGACAGCCGGCGCAGGCGATGACGCCGTCGATGACGCCGCCGAACCCCTTGTGCGGACCGGCCGGCACCACGGCCCGGCTAAAGCAGGGGAAGCCGAGCTCCCTAATCTCGGCGGCATCGCGCACGGCGCCGTCGATGACTAGGCCGCCGATGTCGCGCTGCAACGCGGCCCGGGTCATGATGCCACCCCACAGCGCCGTATCCTCGTAACCGCCGGCATCGGCGACCAAGATCTCGCCTTCCCGCATCAGGCCGATGGCCACGTGCAGGGCAGAGTTGTCGCCGACCATGCAGGCGACGGTGCGGGCTTGGCCCAACAGCCGCATGCCGGCGGCCAGCGGCTTGACGGCGGCGGCCATGACGTGGGTGCGGTTCATGCAGTCCGAGACGATGGCCGGCGGGATGTCGCGCCACGCCTCGAGGCGGTCGGCGTCGAGCCGTTCGAAGTCGGTCACATGGCGCTGGATCGGCATGCTCGGTCTCCTTTGTCGTTGTTTCCCCGACCGTATATCATCGCCGTACCGGGACCAAGCGCCCGCAAGCAGGTAGGGAACCGCACCCATGTTCGGATGGTTCGGAGGCTCGCGCCGACGCGAGATCAAGCAGCTCAACCGCGATGCTCCGCTTCTGGTCGAGCACACCCTGCAGAGTTTCCGGGCCGAGCACATCCGCGACATCGCCGTGATGACGGCCGAGCACATCAGGCGCGCTCACACGGTCTATGGAACGGCCGAGATCGACCGCAAACGGGCGCTCGTCGATTACAAGACCCTGCACAAAGAGGCGCGCCGCAAGAACGACCAGGTCGCTTTGAGCGCTGTCACCCTGGTCATCGTTCACCTGCGCGCCGAGCTCGTCGACGCCAACGGAAGCCGGCAATGCGCACCGGCCCGCGCCGCCATCGACGATTTTGTCGACGAATGGACGGCCGACGGCTCCGACACCGATTGACCGGTGCGGATCGAGCCGCCGAATGACGGCAACGACGGCCGAGTCACAACCTTTCCGACGGCGCCGCTTTAACGGAACATTATAACGAGTCGGGCGTCATTAACGCCATTTCATGGCGTTTATTTACTGTTTATTGATTCAATTTCAGTTTTTTTATTAAATTAACTATTCAACGGTATTTTTACTGTGCGCCCTCGAGTCGACGTCGAACGTCCTCGGGCGCCGTCCGAAAGGAGATCGCGAAATGACCGTTTTTTCCTCACCCGATTTCGACACTCACGAAGCGGTGGTTTTCCACAACGACGCCGACACCGGCCTCAAGGCCATCGTCGCCATTCACAACACCAACTTGGGCCCCGCCCTCGGCGGATGCCGGATGTGGCCCTACGAAACCGAGGCCGACGCCGTCGCCGACGTCTTGCGTCTGTCGAAGGGCATGACCTACAAGGCCGCCGTTTCCGGCCTCGATTACGGCGGCGGCAAGGCGGTCATCATCGGCGACCCCAAGACCGACAAGACGCCCGCACTGCTCCGCGCCATGGGCCGGTTCGTCCACTCCCTGGGCGGGCGTTACAGGACCGCTGAGGACGTCGGCACCACGGTCGAGGACATGGACGTGCTACGCCGCGAGACCGTCTATGCCCACGGTTTTTCCGACGGCACCGGCAATCCGTCGCCGGCTACCGCTTTCGGCGTGTTTCGCGGCATCGAGGCCGCCGTCATGCACCGCCACGGCAAGGAGGGCGTCGCCGGCTTCAGCGTCGCCGTCCAGGGACTGGGCAACGTCGGCTACGTGCTGTCGCGCTATCTGACCGAGAACGGCGCCCAGTTAATCGTCACCGACGTCGATGCGGCCCGTATAGAGCGCGTCGTCGGCGATTTCGGCGCCCGCGCCGTCGGTCCGGATGAGATTTTCGAGGCCGAGGCCGACGTCTTTGCGCCATGCGCACTGGGTGCCGTCATCAACGACCGCACCGCGTCCCGCCTCACCGCCGGGATCGTCGCCGGCGCCGCCAACAACCAACTGGCCGAACCCCGTCATGGCCTGGTCCTGAACGAGCGCGGCATCCTCTATGCGCCGGACTACGTCATCAACGCCGGCGGTCTTATCGACATCACCAACGAGGGGCCCGACTATACGGCTGAGAAGGCGCTGTCGCAGGTGGCCGGCATCTACGACACGCTGACGGCCGTTTTCGAACGCGCCCGGCGCTCCGGCCGGCCGCCCGAGGAAATCGCCGATAGCATGGCCGAAGAGCGCTTCCAAAAGACGCCGAGCGCCGCCGTCACGGCTGCCGCTTGAGCGTCGGAGCCGGCTTCGGCAACTCGGCCGAAACCGGCCGGTCGGCGACGGATTGGTAGGCGCTTGTTGCAAACTTTTCCCTAAACCCGCACCATATCGGGCGATTTACCGTCATCCGGGGGATTTGCGGAATGCGGCGCATCATACTGTCCGTGGTTGTCATGGCCGGGCTGATCGGAGGGGCCTGGGCCCAGACCGAAGAGGACGCCGCCAAGGCGGCGGCCGAGGCGTCGGCGGCGGCCGAACGGGAACGCGTCGAAACGGAGTTGGCCGAGGCCCGGGCCAGGATCGAAGCCGGCGAATTCGAGAAGGCCGTCGAGTCGCTGGCCGGGCTGGCCCGCACCGGCAGCGTCGAAGCGATGATCACGCTGGCTGAATTGCACCTGAGCGGCGACGGACTGCGTCAGAGCGATTCGCTGGCGTTGGGCTTTTACAAGCAGGCCGGCGATGCCGGCGACGCTGAAGCCCAGTTCCGGCTCGGCCAGATGTACTTGGATGGCTTGGGCACCCCGGTGCGAACTCGCGAAGCCGTCAAATGGCTCGGCCGCGCCGCCGAAAAAGGCCACGACGAGGCGATGCGCCGGCTCGGCATGGTCTACCTGTTGGGCCATCAGGATTTTCCCGAGGACGGGAGGTTGGCCCGCAAGTGGCTCGAGCAGGCGGCCGAGCACGGCAGCATCGAGGCCGAGTACGCGCTGGAAAGGCTCGACGGCGACACCGAGATCGTCACCTTTGACGAATTCCACGACAAGGACAAGAAGCTCTCCACGACCGAGCTTGTCGGCAGCGCCGTCGTCTCCGGTCTGGGCCGCATCAACGGTTCCCTACGGGGGATGAAGCTCCAGGGGCGCGGCAAGGAGCGCGTCGTCCTTCTCGGGAACAACACTTTCGAGGTTACGGTGCCGGGGGTTCGGCTGGCTATCGACGATGGGCCGGAGGTCTTCTTCGGATCTCTGAAGATCAATGTCGCACCCCAGCGCCTCCGCGCCGCCGCCACCGAGCACCCCGCCCGCGCAACCGGAACCGCCGGCCGGACCGGGCCCGCAAGCCGTTCCCGAACCGGAAGCTGCCCCGGAAGCGCCGGAGCCGGTAGCCGAAGAGACCGTCGCACCGGAACCGCAGGCGCAAGCGCCGGCGCCGGAACAGCCTCAACCGGCCCCCAAGCTGGAACCGGCGCCGGAACCGGCACCCGAGGAACGGCCGCGCCCGGCCGATACGGCTGCCAGCGAGCGTCTGGCCGAAATCAAAGTGGTCATCTTCAACGACCTGCTGGAGGCGGTCGATCTGGCCGAGATCAGCAAGCTCAACTCCGACCAGGTCCGCGAAGAGATCACCGACATGACGGCAGAGATCATCTCCATGCGGAACCTGGTGTTGACGGTCCAGGAACAGCAGCAGGTCGTCGTCGACATCTGCAACGACATCCTCGGCCTCGGTCCCCTGGAGCCGCTGATCGCGCGCGACGATATCGCCGACATCATGGTCAACGGAGCCGGCCAAGTTTACATCGAGACCGACGGCAAGATCGAGCTGACCGACATCACGTTCCGCGACAATGCGCAGCTCATGAACATCTGCCAGCGCATCGTCACCCAGGTCGGCCGCCGGGTCGACGAATCGAGCCCGATCTGCGATGCCCGCCTGCTCGACGGTTCGCGCGTCAACGTCATCGCGCCACCGCTGGCCATCGACGGCGCGGCGCTGACCATTCGTAAGTTCAAGAAGGAAAAGTTGACATTGCAGAGCTTGGTCGATTTCGGCTCGGCCAGCCCGGAGATGGCGCAGGTCCTCGAGGTGATCGGCGCCTCGCGGCTCAACATCCTGATCTCCGGCGGAACCGGTTCGGGCAAGACGACGCTGCTCAACTGCATGACCCGTTTCATCGACAAGGGCGAGCGCACGATTACCTGCGAGGACTCGGCCGAGTTGCAACTGCAGCAACCGCACGTGGTCCGTCTCGAGACGCGGCCGCCCAACCTGGAGGGCGCCGGCGAGATCACCATGCGCGACCTGGTCAAGAACTGCCTGCGTATGCGCCCGGAACGCATCATCGTCGGCGAGGTCCGCGGTCCCGAGGCATTCGACCTGCTGCAGGCCATGAACACCGGCCACGACGGCTCCATGGGGACGATCCACGCCAACAATCCCCGCGAAGCGATCAGCCGCGTCGAAAACATGATCGCCATGGGCGGCTACAACCTGCCGGCCAGAGCGGTCCGCGAACAGATCGCCGCTGCCGTTCACGTCATTATCCAGGCCTCGCGCCTGCGTGACGGCTCGCGCAAGATCACTCACATCACCGAAGTGATCGGCATGGAGGGCGATATCATCACCCTGCAGGACCTGTTCACCTACGAGTTCGAGGGCGAGGACGAGAGCGGCAAGCTGATCGGCGCCCACCGGCCGACCGGCCTGCGCCCCGGGTTCTGGGACAAGGCCCGCTACTTCGGCCTCGAACACAAGCTCGCTGCGGCGCTGAACATGACTGGGGGCATCAGCTAGAATGACCGAGCAAACGATCATCTTCGTGGTCATCGGCTCGGTCGCCGCCATGCTCATTCTCGGCGGCGGCATCATCGGCGCCACCATGGTGATCCGGCCGAAAGTGCTGTTGCGCCAGCGCATGAACCAGATCGGCGTGATCGGCGACGGCGCGCCATCGGAAAAAAAGGAAAGCCGTCGCCAGAGGCGCATCCAGGAAAAAGTCAAGCAGCTCGAATCGAAAGGCGAGAAACAAGGCGGCCTCGAGGCCGTCCGCGACGAGCTGCTGCAGGCCGGCCTCGATATCACCATCGGCTCCTATTTCGTGATCTGCGCCGTGGCCGGCGTGCTCAGCGCGTTCGTTTACCTGGTTCTCGGATTCCACATCTTCGGCGCCCTGCCGGTCGCCGTCGTCGGCAGCCTGTTCCTGCCGAGGTTCGTCCTCAGGTTCATCGCCAAACGGCGGCAGAAGATGTTCACCGCCAAGTTTGCCGACGCCATCGACTTGATCGTCCGCGGCATCCGCTCGGGCCTGCCGGTTAACGAATGCCTGAGTGTCGTCGCCCGCGAGTTCGACCCGCCGGTCGGCGAGGAATTCCGGCTCCTGGTCGAAGGCATGAACCTGGGCCTGCCGATGGACGACCTGATGGCGAAGGGGCTGAAGCGCATACCGACTCCCGAGTACAAGTTTTTCGCCATCGTCACCCAGATCCAGAAGCAGACAGGCGGCAACCTCGCCGATACGCTGTCCAACCTTTCAGGCGTCCTGCGCGAACGCAAGAAGATGCGCGACAAGGCGCAGGCGATGGCCAGCGAAGCCAAGTCGTCGGCCGGCATAATCGGCTCCTTGCCGTTCGTCGTCTCCGGCCTGTTGTCGGTGGTCAATCCCGACTACCTGTTGCTCTTGTTCACGACCGACGCCGGCAACTACATGATCTACGGCGGTTTGTTTTGGATGTTCTGCGGATCGATGGTGATGCGCAACATGATCAACTTCGAGATGTAGAGATGGCCGCGCTCGCCCGCATGGACCTGTCGGTGATGATCCTTCTGCTGGTCGGCGGCATCGCCCTGATCGGCGGCGGGTTCTATGCGATGACGTTCCTCAAGGGCGGCAAGCGGGCGAACCGCATCAAGTCCGTGCTCAGCAAGCACCGTTCGGAGATGAGCAAGCGCCAGATGGAAAGCCTGGCGAAGCCGTCGGCCATCCGTAGCCGCAAGGAGAAGGTCCACGTCGAGCTTCTGCAGACCATGTTGGAGCGTCTGCAACTGCGCAACTTGCTGTTTTCGACCGAGCTACGCTCGCAACTGGCTCAGGCCGGCATGCGCGGGCGGTCCGCCGTCGTCGTCTACGTGTCGTCGCGAATCCTGTTGAGCTTGTTCCTGTTCCTCGGCGTCCTCATTTTTCTGCAGTTCGCAAAGGACTTCCCATACCCGGATTTCGTCAAGTTCATCTTCGCCGGCGTCGCCGGCGCCGTCGGCTTCTACCTGCCGCGGGTGCTGCTGAGCAACACCGTCCAGAAGCGTCAGCAGCAGATGATCAAGGCCTTTCCCGACACCATGGACCTGTTGGTGATCTGTGTCGAAGCCGGACTCGGTATCGAGAACGCGTTCGCCCGCGTCACCGAGGAACTCATGGAATCGGCGCCGGTCCTGGCCCAGGAACTGGGTATCACGTCGGCCGAACTGGCCTATCTCGGCGACCGCCGGCAGGCCTATGAGAACTTTTCCAACCGAACCGGCCTGCCCGCCGTCAAATCTCTGGCGACGGCGCTGATTCAATCCGAGCAGTACGGCACCCCGGTCGGCGTCGCCTTGAAGGTCCTGGCCCAGGAGAAACGCGACGAGCGCATGGCCGCGGCCGAGAAGAAGGCGGCCGCGCTACCCGCCAAACTGACCGTCCCGATGATCATCTTCTTCCTGCCGGTGCTGTTCCTGGTCGTCATCGGACCGGCGGCGCTTCAGGTCACGGGCCTGTAACGGCGACGCCGTCGGCGGGAGACCCGACCTTGAGGATTAAGTCAACGAAACGGGAAGCGACGCGGTGACGCCTGAGGCGGGTGCCGGCAACCGTTACATGATCGTCGGCGACGCCGGGTTTCTGGGCAGCCATTTCACCGACCGTCTGCTGGCCGACGCCGATACGGCGGCGCTCACCGTCTACGATAACTTCTCGTCGGGCCGCGAATGGCACATCGCCGATCATCGGAGTGATTCGCGCTGCCGAGTGATCCGGGCCGAGACCGCCGATCAGGAGCGGCTGACCGAAGCGATGGCCGGTCACGGCGTCGTCCTCCATCTGGCCGCCAACCCGGATATCGCCCGCGCCGCCGTCGAACCGGCGATCGACTTCGACGAAGGCACGGTGCTCACCCATCACGTCCTCGAGGCCATGCGGCGGACCGATTGTCGGCGCATCCTGTATGCTTCGGGGAGCGGGGTCTACGGCGATCTGGGCGAGACCGAGGTCGGCGAGGCCTTCGGCCCGTTGCGGCCCATATCGACCTACGGCGCCTCCAAGTTGGCCTGCGAGGCGATGATTTCGGCCTACGTGCATCTGTTCGGGCTGAACGGTTGCATCTTCCGCTTCGGCAACGTCGTCGGCCCGCGCCAGACGCACGGGGTCGGCCTCGATTTCATTGCCAAGCTCGAGGCCGACCCGAGGCGGCTCGAAATCCTCGGCGACGGCCGCCAATCGAAGCACTATATCCACGTCGACGACGTGGTCACGGCGGTCCTGCTCGCCAACCGGGCCTCGTCCGAGCCTCTCGGCACCTTCAACGTGGCGACGGCGGATGCGCTCAGCGTTGCCGAAATCGCCGATCTGGCGGTCGATGCAATGGGTCTCGACCCGGGCTCGGTCGAGTACGTCTTCGGCGGCGGCGCCCGCGGCTGGAAAGGCGACGTCCCGGTCGTCCGCCTCAACGCCAAGCGCATCGAGGGACTCGGCTGGCGGTGCCGCTTCTCCTCGAAGGAGGCCGTGCGGCGCTCGCTCGACTCCCTTGTCGAGGAGGCGCGGCTGGGCCGGGCGGCCAGCGGCGGCGGTCGATGATTATTACCCGCACGCCCCTGCGCATCTCGATCGGCGGCGGCGGCACCGACCTGCCGTCCTACTACGAGAGGTTCGGCGGTTTCGTGATCTCGGCGGCCATCGACAAATACGTCTACATTACCGTCAACCGCACCTTCCGACCCGGCTATCTGCTGAAGTACGCCGCTACCGAGCACGTCCAGACCATCGACGAGATCGAGCACGGCCTTCTGCGCGAGACGCTGCGGATGATGGATATCGAACCGGCCATCGAGACGGTCAGCATCGCGGACGTGCCGGCCGGCACCGGCCTCGGTTCGTCGGGCAGCTTCACGGTCGGGCTCGTCCATGCCCTGCATGCCTACAAGCGGCTGCCGATCGGTCCCGGCGAGCTGGCCCGGCTTGCCAACGACATCGAAATGAACCGCTTGGGCGAGCCGTGCGGCAAGCAGGACCACACTATCGCCGCCTACGGCGGCATCGTCTGCCAGGAATACGAGGCGGGTGGCGGTGTTTTGGTGACGCCGCTCAAGCTCGACGAAGCGACGCTCCGGGACTTGAGCGAGAACCTGTTGCTGTTCTTCACCGGCTACAGCCGCACCGCATCGGAAATGCTGGAGGACCAGAAGACCCGGACCGAGAGCGGCGACCGGGCGATGATCGAAAACCTCCACTTCATCAAGGACTTAGGGCTAAGGATCAAGACCGCGCTGGAGGCCGGCGACACCGCCGCCTTTGCCGATCTCATGCACCAACACTGGCTGCACAAGAAAGAACGCAGCGGTGGAATCACCAACTCCCGGGTCAACGAGCTTTACCATGAGGCCAGGGCGTGCGGCGCGCTCGGCGGCAAGCTGGTCGGCGCCGGCGGCGGCGGCTTCCTGATGTTCTACGCCCGCGAGCGCCGGGACCTGCGGCAGTTGATGGCCGACAAGGGGTTGCAGGAAATGGATTTCTCGTTCGACTACGACGGCTCCATCGTGCAACTCCGCAACTGAGGGGGAATCCGAGCGGTGCAGTGCCTGATCCTGGCCGGCGGACGCGGCACGCGGATGCGGCCGATGACGGATGCGGTGCCGAAGGCGTTGATCGAGGTCGGCGGCCGGCCGTTCATCGACCGCCAACTCGAATGGCTGGCCGGCCACGGCGTCAGTCGCGTGGTCTGCTCGTTGGGCTACCGGGCCGAGGCCGTTCGCGCTTACCTGGGCGACGGCGCCGCCTGGGGGTTGGAGGCGGTGTGCATCGAGGACGGCACGCCGCCGCTGGGCACTGCCGGGGCGATCCGCAAGGCGATCGACGAACACTTGCTGGACGCTGGGTTTCTGGTGCTCTACGGCGATTCCCATCTGACCATCGACGTCGCCGCCGTGTGGCGCGCCTCCGGACAAGGCGCCAGGCCCCTGATGACGGTCTTTCGCAACCGGGGGCGCTGGGATACGAGCAACGCCCGATTCGACGACGGCCGCATCGTCCGCTTCGAAAAGGGCCTGGCCGATCCGGCGGCCGCCGGGCTCGACTATATCGACTACGGGTTGTCGGTGCTGACCGTAAACGTCGTCGTCGAGCACACCGAGGCCGGCCGGCCGGCCGATCTGGCAAATGTTTTCCGTGAGCTTGCCGCCGCCGGCCAGCTGGCCGGCTACGAGGCGACGAAGCGGTTCTACGAGATCGGCTCGCCGCAAGGGCTGGCTGAGTTGGAGGCACACTTGAAAGCGACCGGGAGCTGAGGCATGACGACATCGGAAGCGGTGACGCCGGACGTCCGCCGAATGCGTTTCTGGCTGGCCGCGGCGATTCTGTTCGCGGCGGCGTTCGTTGTACGGAGTCAGTTCATCGTCGTCTCCGACAATATTTCCTGGTTCCTGCACGGCGCCGGCGTGCTGCTCGGCGACCAGCCCTTTCACGCCGCCTTCTTCGAGGAGAACCCGCCGCTGATCGTCTACATGCACGTGCCCGCAGTGTGGCTGGCCGCCGCCGGGCTCGGCCGGGCCGACGCCTTCCTGCTCATCACCCATATTCTCGCCTTGATCTCGTTCGCGCTGACCGTCGCCCAGCTCGGCCGCACCGAGGCGACGGCACCGGTGAAGTCGTCCCTGATCGTTGTCCTGGCTTTCTTGGTGCTCGTTTTTCCCGGTCCCAGCTTCGGCGACCGCGAACATCTGCTGGTGCTGTTCGCCATGCCCTACTTCGCGCTCTTGGCCGCCCGCCTCGGCGGCGCCGACCCCGGTTGGCCAGTGGCCGCGGCGGTGACGCTTTTCGCCTGCCTTGGGTTCCTCCTGAAACCGCATTTTCTGGCTGCCCTGGCGGCGGCCCTGGCCTACGGCGTTTACGTCCGGCGCGAATTCTACCGCGAGGCGGCGGCCGATGTTCTCATCGTCGCCGCGGCCGTCCTCGCCTATGTGGCGTTCATCGCGGTTTTCCACCCAGCCTACCTGAGTGCCGTCGTGCCCCAGGCCATCGAGTTCTACCAGGGACAGTTTTCGGCGGCCGATCTCGTCACCACCTTCTTCCTGACCGGTCTGCCGGTCATCGTGTTGGCCGCCGGCCTGGTCGGCGGCGGTCACCGTCGCGGCGTCTTCCTGGCGGCGGCCGGTGGTTTCGCGGCCGCCTATCTGGTCCAGGGCAAGGGATACGCTTACCACCTGTTGCCGGCGTTGACGTTGGCCGGCCTGGCCTTCGCCGCCGGTCTCGTCGACGGCGCCGCCGCCCGGTCGGGAACCGGTCCGCCGACACCGGGGCGAACCCGGGCGGTGGTCCTAGGCGTGGCGCTGTTCCTGGCCGGCGGGCCGGTATACGGGGTCTACGCCGAGAGCGCCCTGCGGCCGGCCTTCGAGCGCCAGCCCTTCGTCCAGTACCTGCGCGGCCGTCATGCCGGCCACGCCGTTGTCGTCGCCACCACCAATTTCTCGGTGCCGTTCCCTGCGATCACCTATGCCGGCGTCGAGTGGGCAAGCCGATACGGAGGCTTGTGGATGCTGCCGGGCCTGTATGAAAACGGCGGCCTTGGGCAGCCGGCCGTGACCATGGTCCTCGGCGAGTTGGCCGAGGATATCGAGGCCGCCGCGACAAAAGCGGTGTTTATCGACAGGCTGGCCTGCGTCAATTGCCGCAGCGAAGCGATCTCGCTGCCGGACATCCTGGCCGGCGACCGGCGCATAGAGGCGGCCCTTCAGTCCTATCGCCGGGCCGGTGAGGTCGACCGTTTCGTGGTCTACGAGCGGCGTCGGTAGTGAACGCCGGAGGGCGAATCCAGTCTGCCGCAAAGATCGAAAACGGGCTTTCGGGTGCGTGAGCCGGGCGATCCGTCCGTCAACAGGGTTGGTTCCGGTAGAATGCGAGCGGCGCGCCCAACGCCTCGACGTCGACGTCGACGCCGAGACCGGGTGCGGTCGGCGCCATCGTCGCGCCGCCGCGGTTGCGCGATCCGCCCCGCGCCGTCTCGACGGTGATCATGTCGTGGCACAGCCAGGTGGCGCGGCGGTGGCTGGTCGGGGTCGATTGCGCCAGGTGAACGGCCGCCGTGTCGGCGATGACGCTGCCGCCGGTATCCTCGATGTTCATGCGTATTCCGCGGGCGATGCAGAAATCGCGGATGCGCCGCGCCTTGGTCAGACCACCGACGCGGCCGAGCTTGAGGCCGATCGCCTCGCAGACCCGGTCGCGCTCGGCCCGGACGATGTCGTCGAAACGGTGGATGCATTCGTCGAGGATGATCGGCTGCCGGGTCAGGCGCCGCACGGCGCGGCATTCATCCATGGTTTCGCAGGGCTGCTCGAAATAGGCCGGGCAGTCCTCGGTCGCTGTCATCACCTGGATCGCCTGGTCCGGCAGCCAAGCCCGATTGACGTCGTAAGTGACGCTGTCACCGTCTGCGAGGGTGCTGTCGATGGCTTGGATGCGCTCGATGTCCTCGTTTACGCCGGAACCGATCTTGCACGAGTGTATCGCGTAGCCCTTGGCCCGCGCCTCCTCGATCAGGCCGATCATCTGATCGGGCGGACCGGTCGGGATCGAGCTGTGCAAGGTGACGTCGCCATCCTCGCGGCCGCCGAGGAGCTCGCAGACGGCGAGATCTGACGCCTGACCGGCGATGTCCCAGCACGCCATGTCGAGCGCCGTCTTGACGTAGGGGTGGCCGGGCAGGGCCGTGTCCATGAGGCGATTGACGACGTCCGGCCGGCGCGGATCGTGACCGATCAGGTGCGGCGCGATCTCGTCGATGCCGGCCCGCACGCCGCCGCCGAAGGCCGGCAGGTAGGTGGCGCCCCAAGGGCAGCCTTCACCCCAGCCGACGAAACCGGCGTCGGTGTCGATGCGGACGATCGTCGAATCGAGGCTGTCGAACCTGAGCCGGCCGCCCGACAGCCGATAGGGCTTGGCCAGCGGCAACTCAATCCGATAGACGACGATCTCGGTGATCTTCATGGGCGTTTCGGCCACAGTCGATCATGCTTGCTCACAGTCCGCCGTTTCCTTGTTCCGCCGCGTTCCGATCCCAACGGTTTTACCCTGTATGAAAATTAATTTGCAATAAAATTCATAATATGAAAAAAATTAGCTCTTGATTTTCCTGAGTCGATTGACCGGATCGAACGATGACGGAACCGAATAACACCTCCGACAACAAGACCGGCAAGGCCGAACGTCGCGGCGAGCGCCATCTGCGCCTGCAGGCGCGGCCCGATACGCCGCCGGTTATCGCGCCCGACGACCAGGTCGGCGCGCTCGGCAGCGAGATCCGGCAGCTGCGCAAAGTGCGCGGCCTGACGCTGAGCGAGGTGGCCAAGCGCTCCGGCAAGTCGATCGGCTTCCTGAGCAAAGTCGAGCGCAACCTGACCAAGCCTTCGGTGATGGCGCTGCAGGACATCGGCGAGGCGCTCGGCGTTCATATCGGCTGGTTCTTTCCGGAAGCCGGGTCGACCGACGACGCCGAACGCGGTCATGTCGTGCGCGCCGGGAACCGCAGGCGGCTGAGCTACTCCGGCCTGACCTCGACCGACTACCTGGGCCTTCAGGATTTCCTGCTGTCGGCCAACCTCGACGGCAACATGGTGCTGGGGCTTTCGCAGTACGCGGCGGGGGCCTCGACCGGCGACGACAAATACACGCATTCGGGCGAAGAGGCCGGCATGGTCATCTCCGGCAACCTGGAGCTGACCATCGGCACCAAGACGCACACCTTGCGGGCCGGCGACAGCTTCTCGTTCGGCAGCGATACGCCGC
>CAYFMP010000032.1:15711-37848 GCA_964344215.1 uncultured Thalassospiraceae bacterium
CACATCGTCGGCGAACGATGCTCGCAGCCAGGCCGATTACTACGCCGCTGCCGAGGCCGATCTTCCCGGCGCCGGGCTCGGCGGTTATGCCCTGCCCGACGATGTCCGATTCGTCATCAAGCGCGGCGAAGGATCCAGGGTCGAGTCGGTGGACGGGCGCTGGTATATCGACTACGTCGGCGGCGCCGGCGCCAACATTCTCGGCCACTGTCACCCGGCCGTGGTCGAGGCGATCCGCGAGCAAGCCGGCCGCGGGCTGCACTACTTCGGCACTCTCAACGATCTTGCCATCGAGCTTACCGAGGAGCTGATCGGCATCATCCCGTGCGCCGACAAGCTGGCGATATCGACGACCGGGTCCGAAGCGACCTTTTACGCCATGCGCATGGCGCGGGCCTTCACCGGGCGCGACAAGATCCTCAAGTTCGAGGGCGCCTATCACGGCAACCACGATTATTCGAACTTCGCCAGCTACCCGAGCAAGCCGGCCAATTATCCGGTCGCCAAGGCAGATTCGGGGGGTATCCCGGGCGTCCTGCAGCCGATGGTCCTGGTCGCACCCTACAATGACCTGGAGGCGGCCGGCCAGATCGCCGGCGAGCACCAGGACGACCTGGCGGCGATAATCGTCGAGCCCCTGCAGCGCATCGTCTCGGCCAAGCCGGAATTCCTCAGCGGGCTGCGCGAACTGGCCGACGAAACCGGCGCAGTGCTGATATTCGACGAGGTCGTGACCGGCTTCCGGATAGCTCTCGGCGGCGCCCAGGAGGTGTATGGCGTCATTCCCGACCTCGCCACCTACGGCAAGATCGTCGGCGGCGGCGGACCGTTGAGCGCCGTCGCCGGCCGCGCCGACATCGTCGAGCGCGCCAACCCGAAGCACAAAGGCGCCGAGGACTACGCCTTCATGAACGGCACCCTCCACGGCAATCCGCTGGCCGCCGCCGCCGGATTGGCGACCCTTCGCGTGCTCCGCGAACCGGGTTTTTACGAGGCGCTGTTCGCCAGGTCCGATGCACTGTTGGCGGCTCTACAAGACGTCCTCGACCGCCACGGCCTGCCGGCGCTGGCTGCCGGCCGGCTTTCCTTTTGGCAATTCCTGTTCCTGACCGAAGAGCCGGAAAGCCCGATCGACATCATGCGCAGCGATACCGCCGCCATGCGCAAGCTCGACCTCGAGATGTTGCGACGCGGCGTCTACGTTCTGCCCGGAGTCCGCCGCTTCGTATCGGCGGTCAACACCGAGGACGACTTCGAGATCACCGTCGACGCCCTCGACGCGGCGTGCCGGACTTTGTGACCGGCACAGGCGGAAAGGCGCGGGCCGTGAAAACGCAGGCGCGGGTTGTCGTCATCGGCGGCGGCGTCACCGGATGCAGCGTCCTCTACCACCTGACGAAGAAGGGATGGTCGGACGTGGTGCTGTGCGAGCGCACCGAGCTGACCGCCGGCTCGACCTGGCATTCGGCCGGGCACGTTATCCTCTATACGCTGAACGAGTGCATCAGCCGGCTCAACCAGTACGGCGTCGAACTCTACAAGCGGCTCCATGAGGAAACCGGCCAGGACCCGGGTTTCCACGTCTGCGGCAACATGCGCATCGCTACCCACGCCGACCGGCTCGACGAGTTCAAACGCTATCTGAGCGTCGCCGAGACGGCCGGTGTCGCCGCCCGCTTGCTCGGCCCCGGCGAGGTCAAGGAACTGTGGCCGCTGATGCAGACTGACGGCGTCGTCGCCGCCGTCTACAATCCCGACGACGGCCATATCGCACCGGCCGATCTGACCCAGGCGCTGGCGACAGGCGCCCGTCAGGGTGGAGCGAAGATCCACCGCGAGACCGAGGTGACCGGGCTCGAACGACAAGCTGGCGGCGAATGGCTGGTGCGGACCGACAAGGGCGACATCCGCTGCCAACACGTCGTCAGCTGCACCGGCAACTACGCTTGGCAAACCCTCGGCATGGTCGGCCTCGCCGCCCAGTCTGTGCCGGTCAAGCACCAGTTCATCGTCACCGAACCGATCCCCGAGCTAACCGAACGCAAGGCGGCGAGGCTGCCGGAAATGCCGGTGATGCGCGATCCGGAGCAATCGTTCTACGTCCGTCAGGAGGGCGACGGGCTGGCCATGGGGTGCTACGAGGGCCACGGCGAGGCGGTGTTCGTCGACGGCGTGCCGGCCAGCTTCGGCCAAGACCTGTTCCCCGACGAACTCGACAAGCTGCTGCCCTACCTGGAGGTCGCCATCGGCCGGGTTCCGGCCCTCGAGGCGGCCGGCATCAAGGACGTCGTCAACGGCCCGATGCCCTATACGCCGGACGACATGCCGACCGCGGGACCGGCGTTCGGGCATCGCAACCTGTGGCTCGGCGAGGGCAATCCATTCGGCATCACGCTGGCCGGCGGCATCGGCTGGCAGCTGGCCGAATGGATCGTCGAGGGCGAGCCGTCGATCGACATGTGGCCCTGCGATTCGCGGCGCTACGGCGAGTTCGCGACCCGCCGCTATTCGGCCCTGAAGACCGAAGAGGCCTACGAGCACACTTACCTGCCGCCGAAGCCGGAGGAGGAGCTGCCGGCGGCGCGGCCCCTGAAGACCACCCCCATCCACGATCTGCTGGCCGCCGAGGGCGCCGTGTTCGGGGCCGCCTACGGTTGGGAGCGGCCCAACTGGTTCGCGCCCGAGGGCGTCGAGGCGAAGGATGAATGTTCGTTCCAACGCCCCAACTACTTCGAGCACGTCGGGCGCGAATGCCGCCAGGCCCGCGCCACGGCGGGTATTGCGGATGTCAGCCACGGCGCCGAGTTCGAGGTCTCCGGCCCCGGCGCGGCGGACATGCTGGACCGCCTGTTGTGCACGGCGCTGCCCGCGACGGGAACCGCCGTGAGCGGCTATGTCCTGTCGGAAATGGGAACGGTGCGCTCGGAGTTTGCGGTGCTGCGGGAAGCCTCCGGGGATTTCCGTCTATCGGCGGCGGCATCGGCCGAGCGCTACGACTTCGACCTGCTCGTCAAGGCGGCGCCGGAAAACGGCTCGGTGCGGGTCGACAACCTGACCGGCCGGGAAGGTTGCCTGCTCCTGTTCGGACCTGCCGCCGACGATATCCTGGCCGGCGTTACCGGGACCGACCTTTCGCGAGCGGCGGCGCCCGGATCGACGCTGTCGCCGACCCTCGGGCTGGCGCCGGTTCGAATCGTCCGTGCGGGCTTCGCCGGCGAGTCCGGCTGGCGGATACAAACCCCGGTCGAGTACCTGCGCCACGTCTTCCAGACCCTGTGGCCGGCCGGCCGCGAGGCCGGCGCCTGCCTGATCGGGGCGCGGGCCATGAACGGGCTGCGCCTAGAAGTCGGCTCGGCCGCCTGGGGCAGCGACCTGACCCGCGCTTTCACGGCGCTGGAGGCCGGGCTGGCGCCGGCCATCGCCTTCGACAAGAAAGCCTTCCGGGGCCGCGACGCGGTGCTCGATCAGCACCAGCGCGGGGTCAAGCGCCGCCTCGTCCGGCTGGCGATCTCCGGCAACGACAGCTTCGACGCCATTGGCATGGAGCCGGTTCGCATCAAGAGCGGTGGGAACGTCGGCCGGACCACGTCCGGCGGTCACGGACACTGCTCCGGCCAAAGCCTGGCGATGGCCTATGTGTCGAGCCGAGCCGCGGCCGACGGCGATGCCTTGGAGGTCAAACTGATGAACGAATGGTATCCGGCCGAGGTGCTGCCCGGCCCGGATCGAAACTAGCGCCCGGCACCGGGTTGCGGCGCTTGGGGAGGAACCACACATGACAACGGAGGCAAAGATGCGGGAGCAAGCGGCGGCGACGGAGCCGCCCGCCAAGAGAGGCGGCCGGCGGTCCGGCGGCCGGACGGCGCGGGTCGCGTTGCGCGAGGCTGGCCCGGCCCAGCGTCCGATCCGGCCCGGCATGGAAGGCGGCCGTTACAGGCCCCTGAGCGATCGCGACCTGGAGCGTATCCACGAGACCTCGCTCGATCTCCTGGAAAACGTCGGCATCGCCGACGCCATCGACGATTGGCGGGATCGGGTCGTCGCCGCAGGCGGCTGGATGACCGACGAGGGCCGGCTCTGTTTCCCGCGCGGGCTGGTCGAGGACTGCATCGCCAAGGCCGGGCGTGGATTCACCGTTTTCGGCCGCGACCCGAAACACGACCTCGATGTCTCGGGCGTCCGGGTTCACTTCGGCGGCGGCAGCGCCACGGTCGAAATCCTCGACGTCGCCACCAATCGCTACCGCGAGACACAGTTGCTCGATCTCTACGACATCACCCGTCTCGAGGACAGCCTCGACAACATGCACTTCGTCATCCGGTCCTGCATCGCGCGCGACATGGTCGAGGCCGAAGACCTCGACATCAACACCGCCTACGCGGTCATGTCGGGAACGTCGAAGCACTTCATCACCAGCTTCTTCCAGCCCGAGCATGTCGACAAGGCGGTCGCCATGTTCGACATGTCGCTGGGCGGCGACGGCTCGGGCGAGAAATGGTGCAGGCGGCCCTTCGCCGAGGCTATCGTCACCTTCGTCGTGCCGCCGTTGCGTTTCGCCGAGGACGCGTGTCGAGTACTCGACGCGGCGGTGCGCAACGACATGCCGGCGATCCTGATCTCGGTCGGCCAGGCGGGGGCGACGGCGCCGGCCTCGCTTGCCGGCACTCTGACCCAAGGCAACGCTGAGGTGCTGGCGGCGCTGACCGCCATGAACTTGCTCAAACCCGGCCATCCCCTGTTCATGGGCAATTGGCCCTTCGTCGCCGATCTTCGCACCGGCGCCTTCGCCGGCGGCTCCGGCGAGATGGCGCTGCTGGCCGCCGGCGCGGCGCAGATGGCGCGCTTCTACGACATCCCGTCGAGCCTGTCGGCGGGGATGTCGAGCTCCAAGCAGCCGGACATCCAGTCGGGCTGGGAAAAGGGTTACCTCGCGACCATGGCCGGGCTCGCAGGCGGCAACATGATTACCCAGACGACGGGCATCCTGGCCGACATCATTGCATGCTCGCAGGAATCCTTCCTGCTCGATACCGACCTCTTGGGCGGCGTGCAGCGCGCCGTTCGCGGCATCGAGGTGACGGATGACAGCCTGTCGGC
Organism: uncultured Thalassospiraceae bacterium; assembly: GCA_964344215.1. Classification (GTDB taxonomy): domain Bacteria; phylum Pseudomonadota; class Alphaproteobacteria; order Rhodospirillales; family Casp-alpha2; genus CAYFMP01. The sequence goes on from CAYFMP010000032.1 coordinate 20,809, forward strand.
GGACGTCATCAGAGACGTCGTCAATGGCGAGGGTCATTTTCTCGGCCACGACCGGACGCTGGCGCTGATGGAAAGCGAATATGTCTATCCCGAGATCGCCGAGCGCCTGACGATCAAGGACTGGGCCGCCTGGAACGAGAAGGATATCCGCCAGCGCGCCCGACAGAAGTTGGGCGAGATCATGCGCGAATACTATCCCGACCACATCGACCCGGCGGACGACGCCCGCATCCGCGAGGCCTTCGATATCCGCCTTTCGCCCGAGAACATGAAACCGGGCGACGGCCGCTGGTAGGGCCGGCCCGGACAGAACGAGAAAGAGGACGGACAATCATGAACCAGATCGTCAAGGATTATTGGCAGAACTACATCGGCGGCGCCTGGAGTGACGGCTCCAAGGGCGAGCGCATATCGCTGATGGACCCGGCGACCGGCGAGCCCTTCGCCGAGGCCGCGAAAGCGACCGCCGAGGACGTCGACCGCGCCGTCGCGGCGGCCCGTGCCTGTGTCGATTCGCGGGCGCTCGTCGGCATGCGGCCGATGGACCGCGGGCGCATGGTGATCGATATGGGCCGCAAGCTGCGCGAACGTAAGGAAGAGATCGCCAACCTAGTCACCAAGGATTGCGGCAAGCGCATCTCGGAAGCGATGTCGGAGGTCGAGGGCTCGGCCCGGTATTTCGAGTTCTACGGCGGCATGGCCGACAAGATCGAAGGAAGATACGTCCCCCTCGGCGACGGCTATGTCGATTACGTAGTGCCCTACCCCTATGGTGTCACCGCGCACGTCATTCCGTGGAACTTTCCCAATCAGATGGTAGCGCGTTCCTTGGCGCCGGCACTCGCGGCGGGCAACGCGGCGGTCGTCAAATCAGCCGAACTCGACCCGCTCGCGGCTTATGTCTATGCCGAGCTGGCCGAGGAAGTCGGCCTGCCCGCGGGCGCCGTCAACATTATCTGTGGCATCGGCAGCGAGGCCGGCGCCGCCCTCGTCAGCCATCCGGGCATCGATCAGATCGTCTTCACCGGCTCGGTGCCTACCGGCCAGGCGATCATGCGCGCGGCGGCGGAAAATGTGGTTCCCTGCGTGCTCGAGCTCGGCGGCAAGTCGCCCGGCATCGTCTTTCCCGACGCCGACATGGATACCGTCATCGAAAATGCCACCGCCGGCATCTACATGAACTCGGGCCAGGTCTGCGACGCCATGTCGCGCCTCGTCGTTCACAACGACGTCTACGACGAAGTCGTCGATCGCATGGTCGAAATCGCCGAAGGGCTCAGCATCGGCCCCGGCATCGACGACAGCGAGATCACGCCATTGATCTCCGACGCCCAACTCGACCGGGTCGAGGGCTACGCGCTTTCGGGCGTCCAAGAGGGTGCCCGCGCCGTCGTCGGCGGACGGCGCCTCGACGACAGGGCCGGCTACTACATGGCGCCGACGGTGCTTGCCGAGGTTACGGCCGAGATGCGCGTCAATCGCGAGGAAATCTTCGGACCGGTGCTGTCCGTGCTCAGGTTCGAGACCGCCGAGGAAGCCGTCGCCATCGCCAACGGCACCGATTACGGGCTGGCCGCGGTGCTCTTCACCAACGACCTCGACCGCGCCGTCTGGTGCACCGAGCGCCTTGACGCCGGCCAGGTCCACGTCAACGAATGGGGCGTCGGCGGCATCGAGACGCCGTTCGGCGGTTTCAAGAAATCCGGCATCGGCCGCGAAAAGGGCGTCGAATCGCTCGCCAATTACTACCAGTCCAAGAACGTCGGGTTCAAAATGCTGCAGGCGCCGGCCTGACGGCGATCGAAGAAAGGCGACGACAACACGGCCAGGGAAGAACAGATCGGGAGAACCAGCGATGATATATAAAGCGCGCGAAGGGCAGATCACCTACGGCGAAGCCATCGGTATCATCATGATGGAGACCTTCATGCCGTTTCCGCCGGGATCGCCGGGTAATGCCTCGACCTTTCGCTATCCGGTCCGTTACGAAGTCGTCGAGGGCGCCGACATGGAGCGGGTCGTCTACAATCCGGACCGCAAACTGTTGGCGCCGTTCCTCGCGGCCGGGCGCAAACTGGTCCGCGACGGCGTCAAGGCGGTGACCGGCAACTGCGGCTTCATGGTGCTGTTCCAGGACGACATGGCCCGCGAGCTGCCGGTGCCGGTCTTCATGTCGAGCCTCCTGCAGCTGCCGTTCATCTCGCGCCTGCTCAAGCCCGGCGAAAAGGTCGGCGTCGTCACCGCCTCGAAGAAGACGTTGACCCCGGACCACCTGCGCGCCGCCACCGGCGGCGCCAATATTCCGATCGCCATCGCCGGCATGGAGGGACGACCCTATTTCGATTCCGCCATCCACGCCGAACAGGGCGAGCTCGACTTCGACGGCGTCGAGGCCGAGGTCGTCGCGGCGGCCTGCGAGTTGGCCGGGGACGACGACGTCAAGGCGATCCTGTTCGAATGCACCGACCTGCCGCCCTACGCGGCAGCCGCTCAGGAGGCAACGGGGCTACCGGTATTCGACTACACGACGATGGCCGACTACGTTTTCTCAGGCCTCGCCCGTAAGCGGTTCGAGGGACTCTATTGAGCCGCCCGAAGCGCGCGAGGTGAGACGATGACCGGGCTTCCCGAAACCATGCGTGCCGTCCTGCTTACCGGTCACGGCGGCCTCGACAAGCTCGAGTTTCGCGACGACGTGCCGGTGCCGCAACCGAGGCCCGGCGAGGCGCTGGTCAGGGTCGGTGCCTGCGGCATGAACAACACCGACATCAACACCCGCATCGGCTGGTATTCGAAGGCCGTCAGCGAAGGCACCACCGCCGACGGCGGCGCCGACGGTTTCGAGGGCGTCGACCAGCAGGCCAGCACCTGGGAGCGCTCGGGCTTGACGTTCCCGCGCATCCAAGGCGCCGACGTCGCCGGCGAGGTCGTCGCGCTCGGCGACGGCGGCGACCCGGCGATGATCGGCAGGCGTGTCCTCATCGACACCTGGCTGCGCGACTGGAACGACCCCTTGAACCTCGACAAGTGCGGCTATTTCGGTTCCGAGTGCGACGGCGGCTACGCCGAGTTCACCAAGGCGCCGCTCGCCAACCTGCATCCGATCGACAGCGACCTTTCCGACGCCGAACTCGCCACTTTCGCCACCGCCTATGTCACCGCCGAACACATGCTGGTCCGGGCCGCCGTCGGCGACGGCGACGCCGTGCTGATCCCGGGTGCGTCCGGCGGCGTCGGCTCGGCCCTGATTCAGCTGGTGCGGCGGCGCGGCGGCGTAGCGATCGCTATGTCGAGTCCGTCGAAAACCGAGCAGGTGCGAGCGATTGGCGCCGAGGCCGTTATCGAACGGGCGCCGGAAGACCTGAGGCAGGCACTTGTCGACGCCATCGGCAAGAAGACCGTCGATGTCGTCGCCGACGTCGTCGGCGGTCCGTTGTGGCCGCAGTTCCTCGACGTCCTGCGCCTGGGCGGGCGCTACACGTGCGCCGGCGCCATCGCCGGGCCGATCGTCGAACTCGACCTGCGCACCTTCTATCTCAAGAACCTGACGCTGAGCGGCGCCACCATCGTTCCGCCCGGTCTGTTCGCCGACCTGGTCGGCTACATCGAATCGGGCGAGATCAGGCCGTTGCTGGCCGCCACCTACCCCCTCGAAGACCTCGGCGCGGCTCAACAGGCGTTCCTCGAGAAAGACCACGTCGGCAATATCGTCATGACGCCGTGACAGCGGTGTGTCGATCTGCCGGCCGCTCTTACGATCACGGGGTCCAAAGTTGACTCGCAATAATTCCTTGCAGTAGCGTTGAACCATTCTAATTCCTTCCCGCCGCACGCTCGGTGGGACCAATCAAGCAGCCCCAATCGGTTGTGAAATAACTACAGGGAGGTACAAGTGAAAAAGTTTTGTTTGGTATTGGCTGCCATCGGCGTAGCCTTGCCTTCGTTCGCGGACACCAGCTTCGCGAAAGGCGACGAAGAGAACTTGTCGAAACTGGGCTCCTTCAAGCGGACCGATTCCGGCCCGATGGAGCGCGTGCCGCAGGGCGGCAAATATGCCGATAACCTGGGCAAGATTCTGCAGAAGATCAAGATGCCGGACGGTTTCAAGATCGAGCTGTTCGCCATCGTTCCGGATGCCCGCCACATGGCGGTCAGCCGCAACAAGGCGGCAGTTTGGGTCGGTACCCGCAAGACCACCGTTTGGTCGGTCACCGATCGCGACATGGACAACGTCGCCGATACGGTCGAAGAGTTCAGCCCGAGCGTCAGCTTCGATATCCCGAACGGCGTCTGCTACACGCCGGACGGATTCCTCTACGTCGTCGAGCGCAACCGCGTCATGCTGTTTCCAGCCGCCGAGTACTTCATGGAAGGCTCCGATACCGTCGCCATTCCGATCGTCAAACAAGGCGACCTGATCCCAGAGGACGAGGAATCCTACAACCACACGGCACGCATCTGCGCCATCGGTCCGGACAACAAGCTCTATATCTCTTTGGGTCAGCCGTTCAACGTTTCGCCGGCCGAAAAGCAGGAACTCTATGACCGGGTCGGCATCGGCGGCATGATCCGCATGAACCGCGACGGCACGGGACGTGAGGTAGTCGCCACCGGAATCCGCAATTCGGTCGGTCACGCCTTCAACCCGAAGGACGGGTCGCTGTGGTTCACCGACAACCAGGTCGACGGCATGGGCGACGAGATTCCACCGGGCGAGTTGAACAGAATGCCGAAGATGGGCATGTGGTACGGCCACCCGTATTACGGCGGCGGCTCGGTTCGGACCAACGAATACAAGGGACAGGAAATCCCGAAGGACAAGGCGGCCCGGTACGTCAAGCCGCAGGTCGAGATGATCGCCCATGCGGCCGATCTCGGCATGATGTTCTATACGGGCAAGATGTTCCCGGAGAAATATCACAACGCCATCTTCAGCGCGCAACATGGCTCGTGGAACGCCATCAAACCGCGCGGCGCCCGGGTCATGGTCACTTATCTCGACGCGAAAGGGAATGCCGCGAAAACGGAGCCTTTCGCGGAGGGGTGGATGAACGAGCACGGTGTCTACATGGGCCGGCCGGTCGACGTGCAACAATACGTCGATGGCTCGCTCCTGGTCTCCGACGACAAGGCCGGCGCGATCTACCGTATCTCGTATCAAGGCAAGTAAGTCGACGACACCGAAAGAATGGGCCGGGCGTCTTGCCCGGCCCATATCTTTTTAGTCCCATCTCTATCTGAACCCGAGACCGCTGCTTATGAAATTCAGAAATCTATTGCATGCGCCGCTGCTGGTTATCGCAACCGCGGCGCTCGGCGGCGCCGCTTCGGCGGACGAGTTGGCCGCCGGCAAGGCGAAAGCACAAGCCATGTGCCAGACCTGCCATGGCATGGACGGCAAGGCAACGATCCCGACGGCGCCCAACCTCAGCGGCCAGCAGAAGGAATACCTGAAGATTCAACTGGAGGCGTACCGCTCGGGCAAGCGTCGGCACGAGCAAATGACCATCATTTCGAAAATGCTCGGCGACGACGACATCGCCAATCTGGCCGAGTGGTATTCCAGCATCAAGATTTCCATCGAAATGCCGCGCTGAGCCGGGAAGCCCCGCCGCCATCCCGTTCGCACCTCGTGGCCGTCGGGTCGCACCGGCATAATCGGGGGAAACAGGAACAGATCACATGGCTTCGATCTCCCAATCACCCGACACTGCCGCCCTGGAAATCTCCGGGCTCGGCTACAGTTACGGCGACAGGCCGGCGCTCGCTGATGTCGGGTTCCGGGTTGAAGAGGGCCGGTTCAAGGTTCTGCTCGGGCTGAACGGCGCCGGCAAGACGACGCTTTTCTCATTGATCACCAGGCTGTTCGAAAGCCCGAATGGGGCTATACGGGTCAAGGGCGCCGACTTGAAGGCAAGCTCCCGGCATGCGTTGTCCCGCATGGGCGTCGTCTTTCAGGCGCCGACTCTCGACCTCGACTTAAGCGTCCGCCAGAACCTGATGTATCACAGCGCCTTGCACGGCATGGCCAAGGCCGAGGCTGAGACGCGCATGGAGGAAGAACTCGACCGCCTGGGGATGGCCGACCGACGGGGCGAACGCGTTCGCCTTCTGAATGGCGGACACCGGCGGCGGGTCGAGATCGCCCGTGCCCTCATGCACAGGCCTTCGCTGCTGCTGCTCGACGAGCCGACGGTCGGGCTCGACGTGCCGACCCGGCGCGACATCGTCGATCACGTTCATCGCCTGGCCCGGAAAAGCGGAATCGCCGTTTTGTGGGCGACCCACCTGATCGACGAAATCTCGGAGGACGACGACGTGATGATCCTTCATGAAGGGCGGCTGCTGGCCGATGGAAATCTGGAAGAGGTGGCCCGGGCGAACGGCGTTGAGACGATTGCCGAAGCCTTCGATACGCTGACCGGGGGAGAGAACGAATGACCGCCGTTTACGCATGGCGCTGTCTGATTGGCGTGTTGGCCCGCGAATCCCTGCGCTTCGTCCACCAACGCGAACGGTTCGCCGCCGCGTTGGTGCGGCCGCTGGTCTGGTTGCTGGTCTTCGCCGCCGGTTTTCGCGCGGCCCTTGGCATTTCGATCATACCGCCCTACGAAACCTACATTCCCTACGAGGTTTACATCGCGCCGGGCTTGGTCGGGATGATCCAGTTGTTCAACGGCATGCAGAGTTCGCTCTCCATGGTGTACGACCGAGAAATGGGCAGCATGCGGGTGCTGCTCGTCAGTCCGTTGCCACGCTGGTACCTGCTGACCTGCAAGCTGCTGGCCGGAACCTTCGTCTCCATCCTGCAGGTCTATGCGTTCCTTCTCGTCGCCGCCCTGTTCGGGATCGTTATGCCGGCCGCGGGATATTTCTGGCTGTTGCCGGCGCTGGTCGTCTGTGGGCTGATGGTCGGCGCCTTCGCCATGCTTCTGTCGTCGGTCATCAAGCAGCTCGAGAACTTTGCCGGCGTCATGAATTTCGTGATCTTCCCGATGTTCTTTCTGTCTTCGGCTCTCTATCCACTTTGGAGAATGCGCGAAAGCAGCGAATGGCTGTATCAGATCTGTGCCCTGAATCCCTTTACCTACGTCGTCGAGCTGATCCGCCACGCTCTCTATGGGCGTTTCAATGGAGAAGCCGCATTGATTGTCGCCGTGGCGTTGGGAGTCTTTCTGGCGGCCGCCATCTACGCTTATGATCCTGCCCGCGGCATGATTCGCCGCCGCGCCGCCGCGGGGGGTTGAAGCCCACCGGCACCGGAGGTTCCAGCGCCACGCCGGCTTGCCTTTTTTGCACCGATAAGCGACAGTCTGTCACCCGTTTCGCACGGGATCCGTCTATAAGGGAGGTACTCACATGGCCTGGAAGACCCCGGAAGTGCTGGAAATCAGCATCGGCCTGGAAATCAACAGCTACGCTTGCGCCAATATCTAGACCCGCAAGCATTCCATCGATAAACCAGAGCTGTTCGGACGGTGTTCCGCTCGAGCCCGCCCGACCGGGTGTTCGGTTGTGCATGAAACCGTTGCCTTGGCGTCGATGCCGATCGAGTTGAACGGCTGATTTGGTCGGACTGCGGTTCGGCTCGGGGCTGCGGTATGACGAGCCTCCGAACGGCGGTGGCTAGGTTCAAGTAATTTTGCTCTAGGGGAGTTGCTACAATGAACGCTGTATCGCGGAATATATCTCTGGTCCTGGTCGGCCTCGGCTTGTCGGCAATACTCTCCGCCGGTGCCGACGCCGCCACCGGCAAGGTGTATATCAGCAACGAGAAAAGCAACGACATCACCGTCGTCGACGGCAAGACCTACGAGGTCCTCAACACCTTCAAGACCTGCCGTCGGCCGCGCGGCATGCACTTCAGCCACGACCGATCGCAATTCTACGTCGGCTGCGCCGACGACAATGTCATCATCGTCTACGAAACGGCCACCGCCAGGCTGATCAGGCGGTTCCGCGGCATCGAGGAACCGGAAACCTTCGACCTGTCGCCGGACGGCAAGATTCTCTATGTCTCCAACGAAGAGGATGCCGCCGCCTCGTTCCTCGATGTGGAAACGGGCGAGATCGTCGGCGAGGCGGAATTGGGAGAGGAGCCGGAGGGCGTTCAGGTCACGGCCGACGGCAAGACCGTTTACGTGGCGTCGGAAGCGGCCAATCTGGTCCATGTCATCGATACGGCGACGGGCGAGGTCAAGGCCGACATCCTGGTCGGCACCCGGCCGCGTAGGTTCGCGTTGACGCCCGACGAAAAGGAGCTTTGGGTGTCGGCCGAACTGGCCGGTCAGGTCGATATCATCGATACCGCCACCAACCGCACCACCGGCGACATCGTTTTCCAGCCGACCGGGTTTCGCCGCAACGAAGTCACACCGGTCGACGTGCTGATGACCGGCGACGGCAAGACCGCCTATGTGGCGCTCGGCCGCGCCAACCACGTCGCCGTCGTCGATGTCGAAAGCCGCAAAGTGAAGGCCTATATCCTGGTCGGCAAACGCGCCTGGGGGCTTTCCCTGACAAGAGACGAGAAGATCCTGTGGGTCGCCAACGGGCTCTCCGATGACGTCTCGGTCATAGATACGGAAAACCTAAAGGTCATAAAATCCATACCGGTTGGTCAGATTCCCTATGGCATCCTCATCGACGATTGAGCCGGCCATGAGGCTGTGTTGCCGGCTTGTGCTGGCGGCTGTCGCTCTGGTGGCGCTGTTTTCTCCAGCGGCGCTGGCCCAGGCCAAGACCCCGTTCCCTGTCGGCTACCTCGAAATAGCCGGCGATGCGCGCTACGAGCGGCCACGTTCCTACGCTGGCATAGAAGTCCGCCCCCGCCACCGCCCCTTTGATGGTGCGCGCGCCGCGCTGCGTGGCAGCCGGGTCGTGGGTCGGGCGCTCGGCGTCAAGCTCTCGCTCGCGCGGGTTGCTGCCACCGACGTAGCGGCTCTGAAGGCGGCTTTCGACCGTCTTCACCTGGAAAAGGGCGTGCGGTTTTTCCTGGTCGATGCGCCGGCCGCCGTTCTTACGGCCCTTGCCGAACACGCGAAAGACGCCGAGGCGCTTCTGTTCAATGTTTCGGAACCGGCCGATACCCTGCGGGCCGATGCATGTTCGGCCAATCTCCTGCACACCATCCCCAGCCACGCCATGCAGGCCGATGCTTTGGCACAGTACCTGAAGTACCGCGGTTGGAACGGGGTTCTGCTATTGCAGGGCCCCTTGGACGAAGACCGAACAATCTCGCAGGCATTCCAGGCGTCGGCAGCGAAATTTGGACTCGATATCGAAGACCTACGCGATTTCGTGCTTAGCAACGACCCACGCGAGCGTGACAAGAACAACATCACCCTGCTGACCTCGGGCGGCGACTACGAAGTCGTCTTCGTCGCCGATACGCTGGGGCACTTTGGCCGTCTCGCTCCGTACCAAACGGCGCTGCCGCGCCCGATCGTTGGCACCGAAGGGCTGGTGGCCCGCACCTGGCATTGGGCGTGGGAGCGTCATGGAGCGCCGCAACTCAACCAGCGTTTCGAGAAACGCATCGGCCGGCGAATGCTGGATCGGGATTGGGCGGCCTGGATCGCATTCCGCGCCATCGTTGAATCGTTGAGCCGAACGCGCAGCACCGATTTCAAGACCGTTGCCGCATACCTGAAGAGTGAAGAGCTCACGCTCGACGGCTATAAGGGGACGCCAAGCAGCTTCCGGCCCTGGAACAACCAGTTGCGCCAACCCATCCTTCTCGGTACGCACAACGCGGTCATCGAACGGGCGCCGATCGACGGGTTTCTGCATCCGACGGAGAACATGGATACGCTTGGTTTCGACCGCAACGAACGGAAGTGCGATTTGAAATCGGACGGGTAATTGGGAATCCGACCGGATTATCGGCTTGGTCATGCGATGCGGGCTCGGTTGAATGTTCGATGCGTTGAATTTTATTGACTGAATATCATTTGCATTACCGTGGCATACAGTATTACAGTTTCCTGACAACGGGGGAATGCGGGTAGCCCGGAATACGAACTACTGACCCGCAGACGCTTGGGAGGTACCATGTTTATTTCGATCAGAAAGCGGGGCTCGACCCTGCTCGCTGCGGTATGCGGCGTCGCTGTGATGTCGCTGGCCGCCGGCAGCGCTTCCGCGCAGGAGGTGAAGGCCGCGACGCTCTACGGCAACATGAACACGGTTACTCAGGACATGTTGAACCGCGCCGCCGGCGACGCCAACAATTTCCTGCACACCAACGGCAACTACGAACAAACTCGGTATTATCCGGCCAGCCAGATCAATACCGGCAACGTCAAGAACCTGCGCCCGGCCTGGATCTTCCAGACCGAGATCGTCGAATCCCAGGAAACCACGCCGATCGTTGTCAACGGCGTGATGTACATCACCACATCGTTCAACCACGTCTACGCCCTGAACGCCGCCACCGGCGAACAGCTCTGGCACTACAAGCACAAGATGGGCCCGATCACGACCTATTGCTGCGGTCCCAACAACCGCGGCGTCGCCGTCTACGGCGATAAGGTCTACATGGGAACCCTCGACGCCAAGCTGGTCGCCTTGGATGCCAAGTCCGGCAAGCTGGTCTGGGAACAGCAGATCGCCGACCCGGAACTGGGCTATTCGGAAACCATGGCGCCGACCGCCGTCAACGGCAAGATCCTGATCGGCACCAACGGCGGCGAATACGGCATTCGCGGCTTCGTCAAGGCCTACGATTGGGAATCCGGTAAGCTGCTGTGGACGTTCCACACCATCCCCGAGAACTCGGTCGGCGTGTGGGCCACCCACGACGCCACCGGCCGCGACATGCTGCGCGACATCGAGGCCGAAAAGGCCGCCCTTAAGAAATTGGGCGATCCCTACAAGACCCTGGGCGGCGGCGTCTGGCAGAACCCGGCCGTCGATTTGGAAACCAACCGCGTCTACTTCGTGGTCGGCAACCCGTCGCCGGACCTGGACGGCTCGATCCGCCCGGGCGACAACCTCTATACCGACTCGCTCGTTGCGGTCGACCTCGATACCGGCAAATACGTTTGCCACTTCCAGTACATCGCCCACGACGTGTGGGACCTGGACGCCGTCAGCCCGCCGATCATCACCCAGGTCGAGGACAAGAACGGCAACATGGTCAAGGGCATCCTGCACGGCGGCAAGACCGGACACGTCTATGTCCATAATGCCGACGACTGCAGCCTGATCCGCTTCTCGGAAGCAATGGTCCCGCAGGAAGACATGTGGGTGCTGCCGACCAAGGAAGGGCAGCGCATGCTGCCCGGTGCCAACGGCGGCGTCGAGTGGTCGCCGATGGCGATCGATGCGGACTTGGGCTTGACCTATGTCATGAACCTGCATCAGCCGATGACCTATCACGTCGAAAGCACGCCCTATCCGGGCGGCAAGCTGTGGCTGGGCGGCGCCTTCAAGGTGATTCCCAGCGAGGAACAGTGGGGCAATGTCTCCGCCGTCGACTACAACACCGGCAAGATCAAGTGGAAAGTCAAGACCCAGCAGCCGATGATCGGCGGCATCATGTCGACGGCCGGCGGCTTGGTCTTCACCGGCGAAGGCAACGGCTTGTTCAAGGCCTACGATTCGGCGACCGGCAACGTGCTCTGGAAGTTCCAGGCCGGCGCCGGCGTCAACGCGCCTCCGTCCTCCTATACGGTCGACGGCAAGCAGTACATCGTGGTTGGCGCGGGCGGGAACGTCCAACTCAACTACAAACGCGGCAACAACATCATCGCATTCTCGCTTGGCGACTGACGTAAATTCTGCGTAAGATTGAAGACGGTCGCCCCTCCGGGGGCGGCCGTTTTCGATCTCGTCGTTGAGGATTACGTATGAGCGCCCCGAAAACCCTCTTTCTGTTGAGCCTTGGCCTTTTTTTCATGTCCGCGGCCGTCAAGGCGGACGAATATGCGGCCCTTCGCGAAGTCATCGAGCAATGCGACGGCTGTCACGGCAAGAGCGGCGCCTCCATCGACGACGCCTTCCCGGTTCTGGCGGGCCAGGAACTGCATTATCTCTACGTGCAACTGAAGGACTTTAAGAGCGGACTTCGCAAGAACGAGGTCATGAGTCCCGTCGTTGCTGAGTTGGAAAAGAAACAACTGCTGGCGCTGTCCAAGTTCTATTCGGAACAGATTTGGCCGAACATCGGTTACAAGGGGAACATCGCCCAGGCCCGTAAGGGAGAAACCGCCGCCAACGCCGGCCAGTGCGTGGCGTGCCATCTCGGCAGCTATACCGGCAACAGCCGCATTCCGCGACTCGCCGGGCAGCACCCCAACTATCTCGAAAAGACCATGCTCGACATGAAGAGCAAGGCGCGCAACAACTCTCCGGCCATGTCGACTTTGATGTCGTCGTTCAGCGAATCCGATATCGCCAATATGGCGGTGTTCATGGGGAATCTGTAGGAACCGGAGCCCGGTTCCGGCTTCGGTGTCTATGGCGCCTTTCTCAGGACTCGCGCGGCGGCCGGGCTTCCGGCAGCCTTCGCCAAATCGAGCGCCGTCCGGCCCTGCTTGTTTCTGAGGTCGGCGCGAGCTCCAACTTTGAGTAGTTTTTCGACGACCTCTCCGTGATTCATCTCGGCGGCGATCATCAGAGCTGTCTGTCCCCTGTTGTCCATCAAGTCCAGTTCCGCGCCCCGACCGAGCAGGAGATCGACGGTGTTGAGCGCCTCCTCGGGCGGCGTGTCGTTGCTGTATCCGGCCGCCCACATCAAGGCGGTCAGGTCGTTGCCGTAGGTCCGGTTGACGTCGATTCCCCGGTCGAGAAGCGCCTCGACGATGCCGGCAAAACCCTTTCCGGCGGCGTAAAGAATGGCCGATTTCCCGGAATTGTCGAGGACGGTGGGATCGGCTCCGTTCTCGAGAAGGAAACGAAAAGTCCTGACGTCGCCGTTGAAAGCGGCGGCAGTCAAGGGAGAAAGAGATTTCTGATTGGTCAGATTGATCTCTGCACCGGCCTCAAGCAACAGTTTGACCGATCTGTACTTGCCGGCCTTGGCGGCGCGCAGCAAGGCTGTGCTGCCGACGAGGTTCTGGTGATTGATGTCGGACCCGGCCTCGATCAACGCCTTCACCGTCTTGGTCCGGCCCGAAAAAGCGGCCAGCAACAACGCCGTGTTCCCGAAGCGGTCGCGCGCCTTGATTGAAGCTCCCCTGTCGAGGAACAGAATGACATGGTCGGTCCGCCCCTTCTTCGCCGACTCGAACAGCGCGAAATTCAACTGCCTGGGTTCATTGGGTATGATCGGGGTGGATTGCGCAGTCGCGACACCCGTCTGGACGGCCAGTATGACTGCCGCCAAAAAAACCCTTTTTCGCATGATTTTCTCCCCTTCGTACGGCCTGATTTTAAGGTATTTCTCGGTTCGATCCAGTTCTCGACACGTGATCACCACCTCTTCCATACGCGGTTGTCCGACGAAAAATTCGCTCTCATCTGCAAGTACCGCCGATGTCGGGTTTGGGCGGCCGGAATCCCGTAGTTTTCAGGCTGTTTGGTGGTATGCCAACTTGCATTTTTTTTCCCGTTAGGCCATAGTTCGTGACCCATTTCGCACGGGAATTCACCTTAAGGGAGGTACTCGACATGGCCTGGAAGACCCCGAGAGTGCTGGAAATCAGCATCGGCATGGAAATCAACAGCTACGCTTGCGCCGAAATCTAGGCCGCGACAGCTTTCCATTCAAATAGCCAGAGGCTGTTTGGGCGGCATTCCAGCGGAACCTGCCCGAATGGTTCTCTGGCTGTTTTTATGGCATTTAGGCATCCGTGCTTCAGATCGTCGTCCTGGGATCGGCTGCGGGCGGAGGGTTCCCGCAGTGGAATTGTAATACCGACGCCTGCCGCAGCGCCCGCACCGGTGGGGCGCAGGCGCGAACCCAGTCGTCGATCGCGGTCAGCGGCGATGGAGAGAACTGGTTTCTGTTCAACGCCTCTCCCGACCTTCGCCAACAGATCAACGCGACCCCGCAGTTGCACCCCAATCACGGCCTGCGCACCAGTCCCATCGCCGGTGTCATTCTGACCAATGCCGACGTCGATCACATCGCCGGATTGTTGACGCTTAGGGAATCGGCGCCTCTGGCGCTCTATGCGAGCGACCGGGTGCTGGCGACCCTCGGTGCCAACAGCGTTTTCAACGTCCTCAATCCGGATTTCGTCGATCGGCGGCGCATCGTTCTTGGCCAGACGTTCAGGCCGAGCACGAAGGACGGCGAGCAGTGCGGCCTGTCGGTCGAGCCGTTCGCAGTTCCCGGCAAGGTCGCCCTTTACCTGGAGGATGCCGACGCCGGCTCCAATTTCGGAACCGAGGAGGGCGACACGGTGGGGGTTCGTGTCGCGTCCATGGAGACCGGCGCCTATTTCTTCTACATCCCCGGATGCGCCGGACTGACGCCGGAACTCGAAGACCGCCTGCGCGAGGCGCCGCTGGTCTTGTTCGACGGAACGCTGTGGCGGGATAGCGAGATGATCGACGCCGGCATCGGCGTCAAGACGGGACGGCGCATGGGCCATATCAGCATGTCGGGCGGCGACGGCTCGATCGCCGCCTTCAAGGACTTGCAGGTGACGCGTAGGGTTTTCATCCACATCAACAATTCCAATCCCACCTTGCTGGACGACTCGCCGGAGCGACGCGAGGTCGAGGCCGCGGGCTGGGAGATCAGTTACGACGGCATGGAGATCTCTCTATGAATGACGTTCTCGGCCCCGACCAACTTGAAGCGCGGCTGCGCCGGATCGGCGACGAGCGCTATCACGACAAGCATCCATTCCACAAACTTCTGCATGGCGGAAAGGCCACCCGCGGCCAGGTTCAGGCATGGGTGCTCAACAGGTATTGCTATCAGGCGGCGATCCCCCGTAAGGACGCCGCTCTGATATCGCGCGTCACGGATTCCGAATTGCGCCGCGAGTGGCGCCGTCGCATCGAGGACCATGACGGGCGCGAGAAAGGCGATGGCGGCATCGAGCGTTGGCTGAAACTGGCCGAAGGCGTCGGCCTTGACCGGGAATACGTGAAATCGACCGAGGGCGCCTTGGCCGGCACCAAGTTCGCGGTCGAGGCCTACGTGCGTTTCGTGACGGAGCATTCGCTGCTCGAATCCATCGCTTCGTCGCTGACCGAACTGTTCGCGCCGGCCATCCACCGCGAGCGCATCGCCGGTCTGCTGGAGCATTACGATTTCGCCAACGAAACGACCATGTCGTATTTCAAGAAACGCCTCGACGAGGCGCCCAAGGACGTGAAGTTCGGCCTTGCCTACGTGCTGCGCGAGGCCCGGACCGCAGAACAGCAGGCCCGTGTCATAGCCGCTCTTTATTTCAAGACCGACGTGCTGTGGGCGCAGTTGGACGCCCTGCACCACGCCTATGTGGAGCCCGGCCATGTCCCGCCCGGCGCTTTCAGGCCCGAGGAAGACTGATGAGTGAGGCGGTGGTCATTGCCGAGGCGTCGCTGCCGCGGTTGCCGCGCGGCGTTCGGCTGAAATTCGACAAACCGCGCGAGCAGTGGGTATTATTGGCGCCAGAACGGATGTTCGTGCTCGATGAAATCTCGCTCGAAATAGTCAAGTGCTGCGACGGGGAGGCCCCGGTGTCGGCCATCGTCGACGACCTCGCGAATCGTTTCGAAGCGTCGCGTGAGGTCATACTCAATGACGTGATCGCCCTGTTGCAGGACCTTGCCGACAAAGGGGTGATAGCAGCGTGAGCAGGATCGACCCGCCTCTCGCCCTTCTTGCTGAACTGACGCATCGTTGTCCGTTGCGGTGTCCGTATTGCTCGAACCCGCTGGAGCTGGCGACCGCCGCCGGTGAAATGGACACCGAACAGTGGTTGGACGTGATCGAGCAGGCGGCGGAAATGGGCGTTCTGCAGATCCACTTCTCCGGCGGCGAACCGACCGTTCGCAAGGACCTGGAGGAAATGGTCGGGCGGGCCGAGGAACTCGGCCTTTATACCAATCTCATCACGTCGGGCGTTCTGTCCGGCCGGGAACGCCTCGAAACCCTGGCCGAGCGCGGGTTGCAACATGTCCAGTTGAGCCTGCAGGGCGCCGAAGAGGGGATCGCCGATCGGATCGGCGGACTGAAGGGCGGGCACGCGAAGAAGCTCGAAACCGCCAGGGCCGTCGGCGAGATCGGCCTGCCGCTGACCGTCAACGCGGTGATGCACCGCCAGAACATGCAGGACCTCGAAACCGTGATCCGGATGGCGGTCGATTTCGGCGCCAAGCGGCTCGAGGTCGCTCATGTTCAATATTATGGCTGGGGCCTGAGGAACCGGGCGGCGCTTGTTCCCACTTTGGAACAATTGGAGCAAGCAACTGAAATCGTCGAGGCGGCGCGCGAGCGGTTGAAGGGCATACTGGTGTTCGACTACGTGGTGCCCGACTATTACGCCAAGCGGCCGAAATCCTGCATGGGGGGCTGGGCGCGGCAATTCATGAACGTGACGCCAGTGGGCCGGGTGGTCCCCTGCCACGCGGCCGAGACCATACCGGGCATGGCATTCGAAAGCGTAAGCGACCGGCCGTTGTTGGATATCTGGCGCAACTCGGAAGCCTTTAACCGGTTTCGCGGGACCGATTGGATGCCGGAGCCGTGCCGGTCGTGCGATCGGCGTGAGATCGATTGGGGCGGCTGCCGCTGCCAGGCCCTGGCTCTGACCGGCGACGCGGCCAACACCGATCCGGTCTGCGAGAAGTCGCCAAACCATCAGCAGATATTCGACCTCGCCGCCGCCGAAGCCGCGGCCGATCGGGATGCATTCGATTATCGGGCTTTCGGGGGCGTTTCCTGATACGAAGATCGCCCCGAAGTTTTGTCCCTATACTTGTTGGCTTCGGACCGCGTATCCGGGACGCTGTCCCCGGTATCCGCCGAACATCCGGCTCTCATTTTCCAAGACAGCGCCACTTCGATACCGGCAATACCTCGACTGATGGACCCGTGACGTCCACTTTGGGCTACTCGAAGACCGTTGCCGCGGCTGTCGCATAGGCCGACAC
>CAYFMP010000033.1:0-37505 GCA_964344215.1 uncultured Thalassospiraceae bacterium
ATACAAAATATGGGAATCCCGTTTCGAGTCACCATCAATGTCGCCTGGTATAACTACAGATTCAAGCTTCCGTTACGATTTTTTCGAGGCCTTTGCCTTTGTTCGTGCTCGAACCACTTTTCCCTGCTCACCAGATATAAAGAGAAACCGCTATTCACCCAGCGCAGCACGAAAGCTTAGAGACATCCTTGTCGAACGTTTGAGCAGCCAGCTTCAGGCCCTCGACCGTCGTCAGGTAAGGAAAAATTGTTTCCGCCAGATCGTCAGCGGTGAGATTGTGTTTGATTGCAAGCACCGCCGTCTGAATGCTGTCGGCACCCTCCGGCGCCAAGATATGGGTGCCAAGGAGTACGTTCGTGCTGGCGTCGGCCACCAGCTTGATCAGGCCCCGCGCGTCCCGCGCTGCCAGCGCCCTGGGCACGTATTCGAGGGGCAATACAGAGGTGCGCACGTCGATGCCCTCTGCCTTGGCAGCGGCCTCGGACAATCCGACGCTAGCCACCTGCGGGTCGGTGAACACGACCCACGGCATAGCCCGGTTGTCGTACCGGTTTTCATCTCCGTTCAACGCGTTGCAGGCGGCGAGCTTGGCTCCGTAGGCGGCCATGTAGACGAACTGGTCGCGGCCGGTGACGTCGCCCGCCGCGTATACACCGGATTTGTTCGTTCGCATGCGATCATCGATGGCGATGCCGCCGTTGGCCAGGAACTCGACGCCGGCCTCTCGCAACCCCATGCCATCGGTATTCGGTCGCCGGCCGGTGGCCACCAGCGCCTGTTCGGCGTCGATAATGTCGTCGCCGTCGTTGTCAGTAACGACCAAGGATATCGCGTCGTCATTGTGCTTGATCTCCCGGTACGTGAGGCCGTCTCGCACGGCGATGCCCTCGTCGCGGAAGCAATTCGTCAGCGCTTCGCTGATTTCCGGCTCGGCCTCCGGTAGCAGGCCGCTTCGGCAAACGATCGTGACATCGACCCCGGCTCGACCGAACATCTGCGCCAGTTCGCAACCTATGTAGCCGCCGCCGATGACCAGCAGCGATTTCGGCAGTTGCTCCAATTCCAGCGCCGTGGTGCTGGTCAGGTAGGGAACGTCCTCGATGCCAGATATATCCGGCGGCGCCGAGGTGGCGCCGGTGGCGACGATGACCTTGCCGACCTCGATCAGACAGCCGTCAACGTCGACGCCGCCTTCCACCAATCTCGCCTTGCCTTCCAAATAGGCGACGTTGTTGTAGGCCGGCAGGAGGTCGATGTATTTCTTCCGCCGGAGTTCGGCCACGAGGTTGTCCTTTTGGGCGACAAGCGCTCTCCAATCGGTGATCTCGGCATGGCCTTGGATACCGGCGAAACGCGACGCGGCATTGGCATGGTGGACAGCCTCGGCGGCCCGGATCATCGCCTTCGAGGGTACGCAGCCGATGTTAACGCAGGTGCCTCCGATCGTGCCATGCCCGATCAGCGCGACATTGGCGCCCAGTTCGGCGGCCGTGATGGCGGCCGAGAACCCGGCCGATCCGGCGCCGATCACGGCGAGGTCATAGTTGCCGTTCTCCCTCGTATCGGATGGTTGTGAGCAGCAGGTTTCGATTGGATTCGACATGATGGGTTCCGTTCTCATGAACGCAGTATTAGGACGACGCGCCGGCACGCCGTGCCGCCGTCGAACGTAGATAAAAAGCGTAGGCTGCCACGACGAGCGCGGCGGCAATGGAAATCCGCAGCGCAAACCTGAACTCCAGCCAGAAGAGAAGGGCCGATAGAAAGACAACAGCAACCAAAATCAAGCCCCTGGGCTGCGGACCGACCTGGCCGGCGCGCAGGTAAAACGCATGAGCAACAAGCCCCAGGAAAGCAAACAGCGCCGGGAACAGCACGTAGTCGATCCAACCGAGCCAGGCCGACAGGCCGACCGCGCCGAACAGGACGACGAGCGCCGGCGTGAAGCAGCAGACCGCCGCCACTACGGACCCGATAATCCCCGTTCTCATTTGTTTCTTGCCGTTGTCACCCATGGTGGTTCCTCGCTTCGTCATCCAGATGGGTCGGGTATGGATTTCCGGCGGTGCCAACCTTGAGCCGGGTGTTAAGTCATCTCGTCACACGGCCTCGGAAAGCGCCTTTGCGTACACGTAGGCCTCGCGCGAATACGGGTATCCCAGATCAAAAGCCTCCTCCAAAGTAAGGATTTCAGTATCGCCTCCGCCGCGTGTCGATGGCTCGTCCGTCAACCACTCCAAAGCGGCTCCGTCGCCGACGAAACAATCCGTATATGAGAATGGCGAGAATGACGGCCAAGCTAGTCGTCGTCACGGGATCGAAACCACCGAGCCAAGCGAACACCGAGGCCGCCACGGAACCGAGAACGACAGGCCCGATAATACAGATTGCACAGAGCGGCGTGATAACCGCCGCCGTTACGAGCCCCGCTAGCAGTTTATTGCTCATCGATTACGCTCCACCCGGTCTCCGATCAGCTTCCCTCCTGAACGAGTTCGGACGGATAGCCCATGTCGAAAGTGGCTTGGGTTAGCCGTTCAACGTTGGTCTTGCTGTCGTCGAAGGTTACCGTCGCCGATTGCTTCTCGAGCGATACCGTAACAGCGCTAACCCCGGGCACCGTCGTCAAGATCTGTTTGACGACATAGGGACAACTCGGACAGTACATGTTCTCGACCGTGAGAGTGACCGTCTTCTCGGCGGCCAAGGCTACCCCGCTCATCAGAATCATCACCGCCAAACCGGCCACCGAAAGAAGTTGTTTCATGTCGTTTGGACTCCGTTTTCAATAATCCAGAAGCATCGGGGCGAGGTAGGGGAAGGCCAAGGCCGCGACCACCAATGCGCTCGACGACCACAACACTATCCTGTTGATCCGATCGGAAACCGGTGAGGTGCAATAGCTTCCCGCAGCGCACTCCTCGGGTTTCGGTTTTCGGTAGACCGCGTAAAACCCGAAGGCGAGAGCCGCCACCGTGGGAACCAGAAAGTAAAATCTGTAGGGATAGAGAGCGGACAGATTGCCGATCCACGCTCCAGTGATGCCAAGGCTGAACAGAACAAGCGGCACGATACAGCAAGACGACATGGCGAGCGCGCCGAGCAGGCCGCCGCCCGCCAGGAACGACTTCTTTGCCCGCTCGTCGGGCGCCGCCCTCGGCAGGGCCCGACCACCGGATTCGGCGGCTATGCCTCTAGACAAGGTCGATTGAATCGGATCGGACACGTTCACTTCACCTCGCCGCAACGGTGGACTCCAAACAGCATAAAATCTATAGTAACTACAGATTCAAGCTTTTATTGCCATTCGTTCGCGAGCCCGCCATGGACACACCACCCCCCTACCGATCGATCGGCACCCTGTCGAAGCGAACGGGCTGCAAGGTCGAAACCATCCGCTATTACGAAAAAGCCGGCCTGATGCCGCCGCCTCTGCGCAGCGCAGGGGGACACCGGCAATACGATGAGGCTTCGGTACAACGGCTCAACTTCATCCTCCGGGCGCGTGGTCTCGGTTTCCCGTTGGAGACCGTGCGCGTACTGCTGGAATTGGCGGACGGAGAGCGCGAGAGCTGCGCGGAGGTCGAGAGGATTGCCGCCCTGCGGCTGGCCGACGTGCGGACGAAGATCGAGGACTTGAAGGTTCTGGATGCGGTGCTGAGCGAAATGGTCTCGCAATGCCGCCGGGGGGATTTGCCCGAGTGCCCGCTGATCGAGGCCCTGTTCGAAGGGCCGCTCCGGCGCAATCCGGCGGGCGGCTGGAAATAGCGCCGACCACGGTTTATTCTCAGCCAGGCCGGGGGCATAAAGCAAAGGACCGCCGATATGACAGCAGATGGGACGCCGCCGGGCCGGATGTCCGATCCCGAGAAAATGTCCGAAGCCCTGGCCGAGTTTTCCGAGCGCGGCCAGCGCATCGTTCAGGCGTTCTGCGAGCGCCAGGCCGAGGACGGCGGTTTCCAGCTTCCCGACCCGGTGGTGATCGGCAAGGCCTTCGTCGAGCTCGGCAACCAGATGCTGGCCGACCCGGCCCGCTTGGCCGAGGCCCAGACCGAATTCTGGCGCCAGACCCTCACCCTCTGGGAAACGGCGGCCAAGCGTTGGAGCGGCGAGGACGTCGACCCGGCCGCCGAGCCGGCCGCCGACGACCGTCGCTTCAAGGACAAGGCGTGGAACGAGGAAGCGGTCTTCGACGTCATCAAGCAGTCCTACTTGCTGAGCGCCCAGTGGCTGCAATCGACGGTCGGCCGCGTCGACGGCCTCGACCCCAAGACCGCGGAGAAGGTCAACTTCTACACCCGCCAGTTCGTCGATGCGCTGGCGCCGTCCAATTTCGCTTTGACCAACCCGAAGGTTTTCAAGGAGACGTTGGATACGGGGGGCGAGAACCTGTTGCGCGGGCTCGATCATTTGCTCCAGGATCTGGAGGCCGGCAAGGGCAAGCTGCGTATCTCGATGACCGATGCCGATGCTTTTTCGCTCGGCGAGAACATTGCGACGACGCCGGGCAGCGTCGTCTTCCAGAACGACCTGATGCAGCTTTTGCAGTACGAGCCGAGCACGGAAAAGGTGTTCAAGCGGCCGCTGCTGGTCGTGCCGCCCTGGATCAACAAGTATTACATCCTCGATCTCCAGCCCAAGAACTCGTTCATCAAGTGGGCGGTCGACCAGGGACACACCGTGTTCGTGGTCTCCTGGGTCAACCCGGATGCCGACCTCGCCCACAAGCGGTTCGACGACTACATGCTGGAAGGGCCAATGGCGGCCTTCGACGCCATCGAGCGGGCGACCGGCGAGAAGTCGGTCAACGTCATCGGCTATTGCATCGGCGGCACCTTGATGGCCGCCACTTTCGCCTATATGGCCGAGCGCGGCGACGAGCGGGTCAAGTCGGCCACCTTCTTCACCACCATGGTCGATTTCGAGGAGCCCGGCGAGCTCGGCGTCTTCATCGACGAGGAACAGCTCGATCTCCTCGAACAGCACATGGACCGCAAGGGCTACCTCGACGGCGCCCACATGTCCCACGTCTTCAACCTGCTTCGCGACAACGACCTGATCTGGTCGTTCGTCGTCAACAACTACCTGATGGGCCGCGAGCCGCTGGCCTTCGACCTGCTCTACTGGAACTCCGATTCGACCCGCATGCCGGCGATGATGCACGCCATGTACCTGCGCAAGTTCTATCTGGAGAACAAGCTGGTCGAGCCGGGCGGCGTCGAGCTCGACGGCGTCGCGATCGACCTTAGGCGCATCGAGACGCCGGTCTATATGGCCTCGACCCGCGAGGACCACATCGCGCCCTGGAAATCGACCTACCGGGCGACCCAACTCTATGCGGGAGCGGTCCGCTTCGTGCTGTCGGCGTCCGGACACATCGCCGGCGTCGTCAATCCACCGGCCGCCAACAAGTACTGCTACTGGACCAACCCGGAGTGCCCGGCCGACCCCGAACAGTGGCTGGCGGCGGCCAAGCCGCACGACGGTTCGTGGTGGACCGATTGGCAGACATGGATCGAGAAGCAAGCCGGCGCCAAGGTCGCAAAGCGGGTTCCCGGCGACGGCGGCCTCGACGTCATCGAGCCGGCGCCCGGCACTTACGTCAAAGTGCGGTTGAACAGCTAGGCGGGAACGGGCGATGGCGAAAGCGGCGAAGGCGCAGGACAGGACATCCGCCGCCGAGGCGGGAACCGAGCAGGTCTACGATCATCTCGAGCTGCTCTCCGAGATGGGCCGCGATTTCGCCTCGTCGCTCGATCTGCAGGCGTCGCTGGAGAAAGCGATTGAGCACATCACCGAATACGTCGGCGCCGAGGGCGGGGCGCTGTTTCTGCTCGACGAGGGCGGCGACAACCTGACCTGCCACGCCTGCATCGGCGCCACCAACATCACCGGGATGACGCTGAAGAGCGATCAAGGCATCGTCGGGCGCAGCGTTCAGAACAACGTGGCCGAGATCGTCCGCGACGTGCAGAACGATCCCGGCTTCCACAGCGCCGTCGACGAGAAAACCGGCTTCACCACGCGTTCCATCCTGTGCGCCCCGATGAGCGTCAAGGAGGAGCGCATCGGCGCCATCGAGCTGATCAACAAAAGCAGCGGCGACGGCCTGTTCGACCACGACGACCTCCACCTGTTGCAGGCGATGAGCGCCTCGGCCGGACTGGCCATCCTCAACGCCCGCATGGCGGAAGCGCTGGTCGAGCAGGAGCGGCTGGCCCGCGAGCTCGAACTAGCCGCCGAGATCCAGCGTTCGCTGCTGCCGGCCGAAGGCGGCCCCGACTTCCCGGTCAGCGGCAAGAACATCCCCGCCCGCACCGTTTCCGGCGACTTCTTCGATTACTTCGAACTCGACGACGGCCGCATCGGCTTCAACCTCGGCGACGTTTCCGGCAAGGGCATGAACGCCGCCTTGATGATGGCGAAGACGGCCAGCCTGTTCAGGTGCTTAGGGAAAACCATCGACGAGCCAGGCCATCTGATGGCCAGGATTAACGCGGAAATCTGCGAGACGGCGACCCGCGGCATGTTCGTGACCATGGTCGGCGGCATCTACGACCCGGAAAACGGCGTCGTTCGGATCTCCAACGCCGGTCACGAACCGCCGCTCATTCACGCCAAGAGCGGCGAATTCACCAGCCTGCCGGCAGAGGCGCCGCCGCTCGGCATCATGCCGTTGGCCGACGGCGAAGATTTCCCGGAGAACGAATTCTTCCTGGAAGGCGGCACCTTCTATATCTTCACCGACGGCGTCACCGAAGGCTATCTCGCCGACGGCGCGGAGATGGGAGTCGAGGGGCTGAAGGCGCTGCTCGACGAACACGCCGGAATCGAGGCCGATGAGCGTTTGGACAAGGTCATCGGCCAGATTCATCATGGCGATGTGCCGCTGCGCGACGATCTCACCATCCTGGCGGTGAGCGACGGCAAATCGCGCCGCGCCCGCAGCGCCGATGTCGAGGAGGAGGAAGACGACGGCGAGCCCCAGGAGCTGATCACGCTTTCCATCGCCTCGCGTCCCGACCGCCTCAAACTGGTTCGGGCGGCCATCTCCCAAGCCGCCAGATTGTGTAAGTGCAGCGACGACACGGTGCACGATCTGGTGTTGGCCGTGGACGAAGCCTTGCAAAACGTGATCCGTCATGCCTATGACAGTTCTCCGGACGGGGAGATTGAGATAGAGCTCTATCGCACCAAACGCGAGTTGACCGTGTTCATCAGGGACTTCGCCGAGACCATCGACGTCAGCAAGGTCAAGCCCCGTGAACTCGACGAACTCCGGCCGGGTGGCCTGGGCACGCATTTCATGCGCGAGGTCATGGACGAAGTCGAATTTTTGAATTTGCCGGAAGGGGGCGGCAACCTGTTGAGAATGGTGAAACGAATCTCATGAGGCGACAAAGTGGAACATGAAATCAGGGAAGAACAGGGGGCGACTATCGTGAGTTTCGTCGGCGACGTCGACCTGCAAAGCTCGCCGGACGCCCGCAAGGTGTTGCTTGAGTGCGTCGGCAAGGAAATCCCGGTGCTGGTCGATCTGAGCCGGGTCGAATACATCGACTCGTCGGGGGTGGCGTCTTTGGTTGAAAGCTTCCAGAGCGCCCGCAAGCTGGGTCAGACCATGGTTCTGGTTGCGGTCAGCGAGGGCGCGCTCCGGGTCCTGCAGCTGGCCCGGTTGGACAAGGTCTTCACCATCTGCGACACAGTTGATGACGGCCTGGCGGCGATCGGATAAGAGGAATTGCCGTGGCTTCGACCGAACCAGGCAACGCGGTAAGCCGGTTTCTCGACAAGGTCGGGCGAACGGCGATCGCCGGCGTCGAGGAGACCGGCAATAGCGGTGTCCTGATCGTCGAGAGTTTCTATTGGCTGCTTTTGGGCCGTCGCATGGGCCAGCCGGTCCGGGCGAACGCCGTCTTCACGCAGATGATGGAAGTCGGCATTTATGCGCTGCCGATCATTGCGCTGCTGGCGGCGACCATCGGTATGATGCTGGCCATCCAGGGCATCCACACGCTCCGCATCTTCGGGGCCGAGAGCCGCGTCACCATCGGTATCGCGTTCTCCGTCGTCCGCGAGTTCGCGCCGCTGATCACCGGCATCCTGATCGCCGGCCGCTCGGGCTCGGCGCTGGCGGCGCGCATCGGCACCATGAAGATCAATCAGGAAATCGACGCGCTTAAGGTGATGGGCATCAATCCGACCCGGTTCCTGGTGGTGCCGGCGCTTCTCGGCATGATAGTCATGGTGCCGGCGTTGACCATGTTCAGCATCCTGATCGGCCTGCTCGCGGCCGGGGTCTACGTCGGTATCGACCTCGGCATTTCGCTGGCTGCCTATACCGACGACATCATCGATATCCTGAGCGTCGACGATCTCATGCACGGACTCGGCAAGAGCTGCATTTTCGCCGTGTTGATCGCCATCATCGGCGTCGTCAACGGCGCCGGCGTGCAAGGCGGCGCCGAGGGCGTCGGCAAGGCGACGACACGCTCGGTGGTGCAGGCGATCTCGGCGATCATCGTAACCGACATGGTATTCGCATTCGTGGCGACCCGGGCATGAGCGCTGACAAGACAAATACCGAACCGCCGTCGCCGGTGATCGAGGTCGAGGACCTGGTCACCCATTACGGTCCCCGGCAAATCCTAAACGGCATTACCATGGAAGTCCGCGAGGGCGAGATCATGGTCATCATGGGCGGCAGCGGGTCGGGCAAGAGTACGCTGCTGCGCCACCTTATGGCGCTGGAGGCGAAGACGTCGGGAACCATGCGCATACTCGGCAACGACATCGACCAACTCAGCCAACGGGAATTCTTCGATCTGCGCAAGCGCTTGGGCGTCGCCTTTCAGGGCGGCGCCCTGTTCAGTTCCATGACCGTCGGCGAGAACGTCATGCTGCCGCTCTACGAACACACCGACCTCGATCCCATGACCATGGAAATCATGGCCCGCATGAAGCTCGAAGTGGTCGAACTGGGAGGTTTCGAGAACCTGATGCCGGCCGAACTGTCGGGCGGCATGATCAAGCGCGCCGCCTTTGCCCGCGCCGTCGTCATGGACCCGAAAATCCTGTTCTGCGACGAGCCTTCGGCCGGACTCGATCCGGCGGTGGCGTCCGCGCTCGACGATCTCATCCTCAAATTGCGCGACGCCATGGGCATGAGCATCGTGGTGGTGACCCACGAATTGGACAGCGCCTTTAAGATCGCCGACCGAATCACTATTCTCGATCG
Source organism: uncultured Thalassospiraceae bacterium (assembly GCA_964344215.1). GTDB lineage: Bacteria > Pseudomonadota > Alphaproteobacteria > Rhodospirillales > Casp-alpha2 > CAYFMP01. The sequence continues at coordinate 9,239 of CAYFMP010000033.1, forward strand.
CGGGGACATTCTGATGATCGGCAGCGTAGACGAGGTGAAGAGCTCTTCCAACGAGCGGGTCTACAACTTGCTCAACCGGGTGCCGGACGACGACACCTTGGATGCGGACGAGTACCTAAGCCGGTTGACCGGCGTCGATGTGGGCGAGGGAGCGGCCTTATGAGAAGCAGCAAGATCAACTATCTGGCCGTCGGCGTCTTCGTCATCGCCATGATCGCCGGCCTCGTCGTCTCGGTCGCTCTGTTGACCGGGCGGACCGGTCCGACCGACGCCTATTACGCCGTCTACACCAACGTCACCGGCGTCAAGTTCGGGACCCAGGTGGTCTACGAGGGCTACCCGATCGGACAGGTCGAAACGGTGACGCCCCAGGAGAACAGGGGCAGGATGGAATTCCGGGTCGATTTCTCGGTCACTCAGGGATGGCGCATCCCCGATGACAGCGAGGTCGAGATCTCGGCTCCCGGGTTGCTCGCCGCCAAGACGTTGAGCATCCATGCCGGCGCCAGCGCCGATTCGCTGAAGCCCGGCGACCAGGTCAATTCCCGCGAAACCACCAACGTGTTCGGCGCCGTCACCTCGCTCGCCGACGAGTTGGCCGAGTTGATCGAGAAGGAAGCCAAGCCGTTGCTGAAGAACGTCAACGCCGCCGTCTCCGACATCAACCGGCTTCTGATCGGCGAGGGCGACCTGTTGATCAAGGACGTCTCGAAGCTGATCCAGTCGCTGAGCGAACGGGTGCCGCAGGTGGCCGACGAGATCGGCGTCTTCAGCAGCAACATGAGCGAAGCCAGCGTCGAGATCCGCAAGTTGGTTTCACCCGCCAACCGCAAGCAGATCGAGGCTGTCATCGGCGATATGGAACAGGCCGTTACCAAGTTCGATGCGGTGCTGATTTCGATGAACGGCATTCTGGCCGACTTCGACAGGCTTGTGTTCGACCCGGAGAGCGACGTCGAGACCATCATCAAGGAAGCCCGCTACGTCGTCGAATCGGTGTCGCGCCATATCGACTCGATCAACCAGAACATGGAAGGGGCGGCCCGCAACATGAACGAATTCAGCCGCCAGATCAGGGCCAACCCGGGCCTGCTGCTCGGAGGAACGCCGCAGAAAGACCAGGCCCAGGCGCCGTGACCGAAGCGGGTCAACCGGGATAGACTGAACGCCAGCGACAATCGGGAGCCGGAAAGATGGGGGATGGTTTGAAAAGGACATTGATGGTGCCGCTGGCGATAGCAGCGAGTGCCCTGCTGACTGCCTGCGCCTCGGCGCCGCCGGTGCCCGAAGACCAGTTCTACCGCCTGCAGGCCGTTCACGCCGCCGAGGCCGCCGCCACGGCGCTGTTTCCCGGCACCATCGAGGTCGACCGCTTCGTTGCCGACGGCCTGACTTCGGAGCGCCCCATCGTCTACTCGGAGAGCGGCAAGCCGAGCCAGGTCAAGGCCTACCACTATCATTTCTGGATCAAGCCGCCGACGGTCATGCTGCGCGACGAAATGGTCGCCTTCCTGCGCGCCGCCAACGTCGCCGACGCCGTCGTCACGCCCGAGATCCGGGTCCAGGCCAACTACGTGCTGACCGGCAAGATCAAGCACCTCGAACAGATCAAGGGCAAGATCAACCGCAGCCTGCTCGAAATGGAGCTCGGTTTGCGAAAACCCACCGACGGTAAGTTGTTGTTCCTGAAAACCTACAGGATCGAGAACGAGTCCGGCGGGGCGAGCGTGGGCGACGCGGTCGATTCGCTGAATACGGCGCTGTCCATCGTCTACGCCGACTTCGTCGCCGATCTGGCGAAGCTTTAAACGCCGGCTGCCGCCCGCTTCGGTGCACCGATGACCGTAGTTCCGAAAGACGCCGCACCAACCGGGTCCTTGATCGCCGATGACGAACTGTTGTCCCGCGACGGGCACCTGGGCGGCGTGATGTGGTTCACCGGCCTGTCGGGTTCGGGGAAATCGACTTTGGCGGCGGCGCTTGAGCAACGCCTTTTCGAGGCCGGCTACCATGTCGGCGCGCTCGACGGTGACAACCTGCGCCACGGTCTGAGCTCGGATCTCGGGTTTTCCGACGACGACCGGGCCGAAAACATCCGACGTGTCGGCGAGGTAGCGGCGCTGTTCGCGGCCGGCGGCATGGTCGTGGTGACGGCGTTCATTTCGCCGTTCCAGGCCGATCGCCGGCTGGCCCGGCGCGCCGCCGGAGACGGGTTTCACGAGATCTTTCTCGACCCCGGCCTCGAGGTCTGCGAACGGCGCGACCCGAAGGGCCTGTACAAGAAGGCGCGGGCTGGCGAGATCGCCGAGTTCACCGGAATTTCGTCGCCCTACGAGGAACCGCAATCGCCCGAGTTGGTGATAGATACCGGCGTTCTCGACGTCGACGAATGTCTGGAGAGATTGGTTGAATACGCGAACCGCGCCTTTCGCGCGCCCTGAACCGGACGATCCCGTCCCGCCTACATGCCGAGGGCGCGTTTGTAGAGGTCGAGGACCTGTTCCATCTCGTCGCGGTCGCCGGCGTCCATCTTGCGCAGCCGGATCAGCTGCCTCAGCACCTTGACGTCGAATCCGCCGCCCTTGGCCTCCGCGTAAATATCCCGGATATCGTCGGACAACGCCTTCTTTTCCTCTTCCAACCGCTCGATCCTCTCAACGAAGGAACGCAACCGCTCTCCGGCGATTCCGCCAATATCCGCCATTCCCAATTCCTTTCCGTGAATTCGACGCTGAAACTCTGGACTCGGCCCCGAGTCATCCATGGCCGGCCCGGCAAGATAATCCGCCGGGCGGCGGCCCGCAAGCTCCGGCCTGTGGACAAAAAGGCCCTTCGGTTGCGAAATCATCGGCAATTTGATAAGCATAAAAGCGTATGTATTCGTAGTCGGGGGAGATACGATTGGCCACCTACGACCTGTCCAGATGCAGTATCCTCATCGTCGAGGACAACATATACGTCCGCAATACTTTCGAAGATTTACTGCGTAACTTCCAGTTCGGGAAGATCACTACCGCCGACCACGGCGAGGATGCCATCGAATACCTGAAGATGATGAAGGCGGCCAGCAATCCGGGCCCCGACATCATCATGTCGGACCTGGTGATGGCGCCGATCAACGGCATGTTGCTGACCCGCTGGGTGCGCTCGGCCAAGGAGAGCCCCAATCGCATGGTGCCGGTTATCCTGATCAGCGGCGCCGCCGACAAGGAGTATGTCAACTCGGCCCGCGATCTCGGCGCCACCGAGTTCATCGCCAAGCCGTTCTCGGCCACCTCCGTTTACGAGCGCGTCCTCGAGGTCATCGACTACCCGCGCCAGTTCATCACCACTCAGACGTTTTTCGGCCCCGACCGCCGCCGCCGGGAAGAAAGTCCGCCCGATAACAAGGAGCGCCGGGTCAAGGACGAAAACGAAGTGACCATCGTCTATTCGGCGGACAAGGTGGTGAAACCGAAAACGGCTTCCGACGTCTGGTATTGGCGGTTGCCCAACACGCTCAAGGAGAAGGCCGGCAGCGGCCTGCTCGGCCCCGACGTCCGGGGCGAGATGCCCCTCGACCTCATCGAGGAGGCCGAGGAGCAACTGGAACGCGCCGCCCTCGACTTCACCACCTGGGCCGCCGAATACCTGGCCAAGTTGTCCGACCTGTGCACGGAAGCGCTGATGGAGCCGGGCCGCCGCAGCCGCCATTTTGGGGAGATTCACAACCTCGCTCTGGAGCTGCGCGGCCAGGGCGGAACCTTCGGTTATCCCTTGATCTCGACCATCGGCAAGATGCTGTTCGACTGTACCGGCGAAGGCTGTCGCGAGGACGACGCCGCGGTCGAGATCGTCAAATGCCACATCGATTCGATGCGCGCCGTCATCCGCGAGAAAGTGGCCGGCGACGGCGGCGAGATCGGCCAGGCGTTGCTCAAGGGGCTACAGCAGAGCGTCGCCAAGTTTCAGGTCGTCGCCTGAGCTCCGAGCCGAAAAGAGCGGGAGGGTTGCTCAGCCGAGGTCGCGTGTCTCGGCGATCAACTGTTCAACCACCAGCGTCAAGGCTTCCTCGGAGGTCTTGCCGTCTTCAAGGGCGGCGTGGTAGGTGGCCAACTGACGGTGGGCGCTGGTGCCGCGTTTCAGGATGGTCCGCAAATGCAGGATTTCGTCTTCGCACTTCAGCGCCGCCGCGTCCTCGCCGACCAGATCGATCAGCTCGTCCAGCAGATCGGGGTAGGGGACGATCTTGCCCTTGCCGAAATCGACCAATCCCTCGTCGAATCCATAGCGCTGCGCCCGCCAGCGGTTCTCGGCGATCAGCATGGCGGCGTAGCGACGCCAACGCTGGTTGTTCTGCTTCAGGCGATACAGCATGCGTAGGATACAGGTGAACAGGGCGGCAACGGCTACCGAGTCGTCGATCAGGGTGCAGACGTCGGCGATGCGCATTTCCAGCGTCGGGTAACGGGCGCTCGGCCGAACGTCCCACCACAGCTTGGTGCCGTCCTCGATCAGCCCGGCGTCGACCAGGGCATCGACGTGGCGTTGATACTCGACGTGGGATTCGAAGGTATTGGGAATGCCGGTCCGCGGCAACTCGTCCCAGGCGCTGAGCCGGTAGGACTTCAGCCCGGTGTCCTCGCCCTGCCAGAACGGCGACGAGGTGCTGAGCACCAGGATGTGCGGCAGGAAGTAACTGACCTGATTGAGGAGGTCGATGCGCAATTCGTCGTCGTCGATGCCGACGTGGACGTGCATGCCGCAGATCAGCAACCGCCGGACGACCCCTTGCAGGTCCTCGGCGATGATGTTGTAGCGTTCCTTGTCGGTATGGTCCTGGTCGTGCCAGTGCGAGAACGGGTGCGTCGAAGCGGCGATCGGCGCCAGCCCGTACTGGTCGGCGATCTCGACCACCTGACGGCGCATGTTGGTCAGGTACTTGCGGGCCTCCGGGATGGTCTTGCAGACCTTGGTGTTGACCTCGATCTGCGAGCGCATGAACTCGTGTGCCACCAGGCCCTTGAAGCGCTTCTCGCACTTCTCGAACAGGGCATCGGGCGGGTTCGCCGCCAGTGCCCCGGTGGCGGCGTCGACCAACAGGTATTCCTCCTCGATGCCGACCGTGAATGACGGTTTGGCGGGCATCGCGGGCCGTCCCCTAGAAACGCTCGACCCGGTGCAGGCCGTCCATGGCGAGAATCTCGCTCAACGTCTCGGACAGGATCGCCGCCCACCGGACGATCCCGGCTTCCTCGCGGACCTGTTCCTGATTGATCTCGACCACGCAGTTGGCGATGCCGGCGGCGGCGCCGTGCATGTCGATGGTGTAGGCGAGGTGCTGGCCGGAGTAGGGCTCGTTGTCGCCGACGTTGAGGCCGCGTGCTTCGAGCTTCTCCATCAGCGGCACGGCGATCCTGGGGTCGCGGTTCCACAGCACGCCGACGTCCCACGGCCTCGGCGTGTCGCCGAACCGCGGGCTGAAGCTGTGCACGGAAAACAACGCCGGCGCCGTGCCGCGCTCCCAGAGTCGGGCCAGGGCCCGGTTGACGGCGTCGTGGTAGGGCTCGAACAGCTCACGGCGGCGGTTCCGCCTGTCGTCGTCGGATAGCCCCGAATTGCCGGGGACCGAGGTGTGGTCGATGGTCTCGACGATCGACTCCGGGTGTCCCGGCGGCCGGTTGAGGTCGACGATGAGGCGCGAGAACCCGGCCAGGACCAGTTGCGCATCGAGACTTTCCGACATCCGCCGGCAGACGCCGGCGGCGCCGATATCGTAGCCGATGTGGCGCTCGAAGGCTTCGTCGGGCAGGCCCAGCCGGTCGAGGGCATGGGGCACGATGTTGCTGGCGTGATCGCAGACCAGCAGCAGGTGGGCGGCGCCGTCGCGGTTGACGATCTCGAACGGCGGCGGGTCGTCCGGCCCGAGCAGGGCCGTCGGCGGCGATGTGGCTGGTTCGGCTTGTGACGTCATTCCTCGACTATACCTCAAGATGCCGGACCGTCCAGACCGCCGAAATAGGCTTTGCAGAAATTGGCGAAGGTCTCCGACAGCCGCGTGCGGCGGGCCCGTACCAGATAGGCGAGGACGATGCGGCCCGGGGGAATATCCTCGGCGATCGGCCTCGAGACCAGCCGGATGCCGTCGTAGGTCAGGTCCCCGGCCGGACGGGTGACCAGGATCGAGTAGCCGTGTCCGTTGCCGACCAGGCCGCGCACGGTCTCGAACGACGGGGTCCGGAATCGGACGTCCGGCTCCAGGCCGTGGCGGAGGAACAGCGACGTGAAGTAATCGCGGCTCGGCGGCACGTCGAGAAGGACCATCGGCTCGGCGACGAGATCGCGGAGCGAGATCCGCTCGGCGTCGGCGAACCGGTGGCCGGGCGGCAGCAGGACATAGGGCGGTGCCTCGAACAGCAGCTCCATGTTGACGTGATCGGGGAGGTCGACGTCGTAAAGTATGGCGTTCTCGTATAGGCCGGTTTCGAGGCCGTCCAGCAGGTCGGTCTGCAAGCCTTCGAACAGCGCCAGCGAGACGGCGCGGTGCTCGGCTTCGAAGGTCTTGATCAGGCGCGGCATGTAGAACGGCGCGATGGTCACGAAACAGCCGACGTTCAACTGCCCGTGCAGCCCGTGGCCCATCCGCGCGGCGCTGGTCTGGACCTCGAGGGCATGGGCCAGAAGCCCCCGCGTTTCGGCCAGCAGGCGTTGTCCGGCCGGGGTCAGCGTCACTCCTTGGGCGTGGTGGCGCAGGAATAATTGTACGCCGAACAGGCGTTCGAGCTTGGCGATGGCGGTGGAAACGGACGGCTGCGAGACGTTCAGGGAGCGCGCCGCCTCGGCGATGGAGCCGTGGTTGGCGGCGGTTACGAAGTAGTCGATCTGCCGAAGCGTGTAGGATATCAATTTTTTCTATCCAATATCTAGATAAATAATATTTTATCTAGGTTATCCGATCAATCATAATCCCTTGCCCGAACGGACCGCAGGAGGGGATTATGCTGAGAACCGGAGACGAATACCGCGAATCGCTGAACGACGGCCGCGAGATCTGGATGGACGGCGAACGCGTCGAGGACGTGACCACGCATCCGGCCTTCAAGCCTATCGTCGATATCCGGGCGCGCATCTACGACATGGCGCACGAGGAGGCGACCCGCGACATCATGTCCTATGTCGACGCCGATACCAACGAGCCCAATTGCGTCGGCTACAAGCTGCCTCACGAGCAACAGGATTGGCACGACAAACGGGCCGCCGTCGACGCGGTGATGCAGGACATCGGCGGCGTCGTCATCAGGGTTGGCGACGAGACGGTGGGTGAGATGTGGTCGCTGTATGACGGCCGCGACGTCTTGGACGAGGTCGATCCCCGGTTCTCGGAAAACATCACCCGCCACATCCATTCCGTGCTCAAGAGCGACACCTTCCACGTCTCGGCCAACACCGATCCCAAGGGCGACCGCTCGAAACGCCCGCAGGAGCAGGACCCGGACATGCTGCTGCATGTGGTCAAGGAGACCGATGCCGGCATCGTCGTCCGAGGCGCCAAGTACGAGACGGCGTCGGCCTACGCCAACCAAGCCTTCGTCAAACCGACCATCGCCAACTGGGGCGACGACAAGCTGTCGGATTACGCGGTCGGCTTCATCTGCCCGATGAATGCCAACGGCATCAAGCACATCTGCCGGACCGGCTTCGCCGGCGTCAAGCCCGACGCCGACTATCCGCTGGCCGCCGCCTTCGACGAGGTCGACAGCCTGATCGTCTTCGACGACGTGTTGGTGCCGTGGGAGGATGTGTTGTTCTACCAGCACACCCGGGCCGCCAGCTTCATTCGCGCCACCCTGCACCGCTACTCGGCTTTTCCGTTCGTGCTGCGCATCCTTTACGTGGCCGACATGCTGATCGGGGCGGCTTTGTTCAACGTCCGCCAGACCGGCCTCGACAAACAACAGGCAGTGCGCGAGAAACTGGCCGAACTGGCGATCTACCGCGAGACCATCAACGCCCATCTGACGGCGGCCGTGGCCTGCGCCGAAGAGAGCCCGGGCAGGCTGTTGATGCCGAACCAGTCGTTCCTGTTCACCGGCCGTGTCCAGGCCTGCGCGCGGCTGCCCGAGATGATGCACCTGGCCCGCGAGCTGTGCGGCGGCCAGGTCTGCGTCACCCCCAATCATGCCGCCTTCGCCGGCGGCGGCAGCGCCAAATGGCTCGACAAGTTCTATACGGTCAACGAGGACTGGGTGGCGGAAGACAGGCGCAAACTGCTGGCCTTCGCCCGCGATCTGCTGAACTCCGATTACGCCGGCCACCGCCTGACCTTCCAGCTGTTCGCCCAATCGCCGCCGTTCGCGCACCTCAACGCGGTCTACATGAACTACGATTTCGAGCAGTCGCTCGGCTTCGTCAAGAATGCGGCCGGTCTGTCGGACCGCGTGATGGGCAAGGACTGAGAAATGGATACGGACACTTATCGCGAGGATTTCCTCGACGGCATGAGCCGGGCCGCGACCAGCGTCTCCATCGTCACCACCAAGGGACCGGACGGACCTGCAGGGGTCACCGTCAGCGCCATGTGCTCGGTGTCGGCCGAGCCGCCGACGCTGCTGGTCTGCATCCATCATCTGAGTCCGGCGGCGGCCGCCATCGAGAACAACGGAACCTTCTGCGTCAACCTGTTGAACGAAAGCCAGGCCGGAATCTCCGATACCTTCGCCGGCCGCTCAGACGCTCCCGGCGGCGACAAGTTCGGCTGCGCCCATTGGTATCCGATGGCGACCGGCTCGCCGGCCTTGAGCGGCGGTCTGGCGGCGTTCGATTGCACCGTCGTCAAGAGCTTCCGGTGGCTGTCGCACCACGTCTTCATCGGCGAAGTGGTCGATGTCGAACTGCAGGACGGCCGGCCGCTGATCTATTCCAACCGCTCCTACGGGACGACCTTGTTGGAAATGGAAGGGGCGATGGCGGTATCCTGAGCCCGTAGCGACAAGTGTGAGGCCGAACCAGGGGAGGGGGCCATGGCGCACCAGCGATTTCGGAAGTTCAACACCCGCGACGCCTATCCGGAGCAGTCCCTCGACAACGACGTCTGCATGGCGGTCAGGGCCGGTAACCGGGTGTGGCTGAGGGGACAGACCGGTTTCGACCTGGACGGAAATTTCCACGGCGAAGGCGACCCGGCGGCGCAGGCCGACATGGCCATGCAGTGCGTCAAGATGCTCCTGAAGGAAGCCGGCGCCGAGCTCGACCACATCGTCAAGACGACCATCTATCTGACCGACCGCAGGTACCGCGAGCCGGTCTATCAAACCATCGGCAAATGGCTGAAAGGGGTATATCCTTGCTCGACCGGGCTGATCGTCGCCGGGCTCGCCAAGCCGGAGATGGTCATGGAGATCGACGTCGAGGCGGTGATCCCCGACGAGGAGGCGTGAGCACCATGCTGAGCCGTGAACAGATCGAACACTTCCATGAGCACGGCTACGTCGTCGCCTCGGGCGGCGCCGACGCCGGGCAACTGGCCGCCCTGCTCGACCAACTCGACGACTGGATCGAGGAAAGCCGCCGGCACGAGGCCAACTACGGGTTCGACACCGAGGACGGCAAGGCCCGCTTCGACCTCGAGGACGGCCACAGCGCCGAGCACCCGAAACTGCGCCGGGTCGCCAACCCGGTCGACGTCTCGCAAGACTACCGGAAAGCCCTTTGGGAGGGGACGATTCCGGAGATGGTGGCCGACCTGATCGGCCCCGACGTCAAGTTCCACCACTGCAAGCTCAACGTCAAGCTGCCCGGAATGGACACCAAGGTCGAGTACCATCAGGACCATCCCTACGACCCGCACACCAATTCCGACATGCTGACGATGCTGTTGCTGCTCGACGACATGAACGAGGAAAACGGCTGTTTGCGCGTCGTGCCCGGCTCGCACCGCGAGCGCTACAGCCATTACCAGGACGGCAGGTTCACCGGCATGACCGATCCGGCCCTGTACGACGGGTTTGAGGCGCGCTCGGTGCCGGTCGTCGGCCGGGCCGGCGATGTCTGCCTGATGCACACCTGGACGGTGCACGGCGGCGGTCCCAACCGCTCCGACCGACCGCGCCGTCTGCTGATCTGCGACTACAACGCCGCCGACGCCTTTCCGTTGCTGCCCAGGCCAGTGGTGCCGACGCCGCACAGCGGCCGCATCGTGCGCGGCAAGCCGACCAACATAGCCCGCCTCACCCAGACGGAGATCGAGATGCGTACGGCCTATAAGGACGATTCCTTCTTCGGTTTGACCGGCCAGAAAGCGGCCGGCCAGGACGAGACCCAGGAAGAGCGGACCGAATGACCTTTGCCGTCCTCGGGCGATGCCCGCTCAGAGGCCAGCTCGGCGTCGCCGTCACCACGTCGAGCATCGCCGTCGGCAGTCGTTGCCCGTGGGTGCGGGCCGGCATCGGCGCGGTGGCGACGCAGAACGTCACCGACCCGCGCCTTGGGCCGGAGATTCTCGACCTGTTGGCCGACGGCGCCGAGCCGCAAGACGCCATCGAGCGGGTGACCGGGGATAGGCCGCACACAGAACACCGCCAATTGGCGGTCATCGACGCGGGCGGCCGGACCGCGCATTTCACCGGCCGGCGTACGCTCGGCACCAACGCCGTCGCCGAAGGAACAGACTGCATCGCCGTCGGCAACCTGTTGTCCGATACCGGCATCGCGGCGGCCATCGTCGGCGGTTTCGAGGCCGACGGCGGCAAGTACCTGGCCGATCACCTGCTGGCGGGACTGGCGGCCGGGGTGGCGGCCGGCGGCGAGGAGGGGCCGGTCCACTCCGCCTCCCTGCTGATCGCCGGCGAGCACTCGTGGCCGCTGGTCGACCTCCGCATCGACTGGTCGGAGGCCGACCCCATCGCCGAACTTGGCGAGTTGTGGCGCGCCTACGAGCCGCAGATGGACGACTATCTGACCCGGGCCGTCGACCCCGACGCGGCGCCGAGTTACGGCGTCGCCGGCGATCCGTGAGCGACGCCCACAGAACCGCTTCGATGGTCGCGCTGGGCGCCTTGGTGTTCGGCGCTTTTTTCGCCGGCGCCTCGACTTTGTTCGTCCGCCTGAGCGAACTGGGACCGATCGCCACCGCCTTCCACCGGGCTTTTCTGGCATTGCCGGCGTTGGCGTTGCTGGCGGCCTGGCGACCGCGCGGAGCAGGCGCGGCGCCGAAGGCGATCGGACGGCCGACGCCTCGCGACTACCGCATCCTCGCCCTGGCCGGGGCGTTCTTCGCCGGCGACCTGTTCTTCTGGCACCTGTCCATCGTCAACACCACGGTCGCCAACGCCATCCTGTTCGCCACCCTGTCGCCGATCTACGTGACGTTCGCCATGTACGCGCTGTTCGGGGTGCGGCCGAGCCGGTTGTTCCTGGCCGGCATGGCGTTGGCCATCGTCGGCGCCTCGTTCCTGATCGGCGATACCATCGCGTTTCGCCCGGAGCGCCTGAAAGGCGATGTCTACGGCGTCGTCACCGGGTTTTTCTTCGCCGCCTACCTGATCGCCGTCGGCCGGCTGCGGGCGCGGTTGTCGACCGCCGTCGTCATGTTCTGGAGCAGCCTGGCGACCAGCCTGGTGCTGCTGCCCATCGCCTGGGTCTGGGACGGCGAACTGGTGGCGGCGACCTATTACGGCTGGACGGTGCTGATCGCCCTGGCGTTGGTCAGCCACGTCGGCGGTCAGGGGCTGATCGCCTACGCCCTGGCCCATCTGCCAACCATGTTCTCGTCGCTGACGGCGCTGCTCGAAGTATTTTCGGCGGCGCTCTTGGGCTGGCTGTTCCTGAATGAGCCGTTGGGTCCCGGCCAGTGGCTGGGGGCGGCGGCGATCATCGCCGGATTGGTGGTAGCGCGGCGCGGCAGCCGCGGGAGAGAGCAGGCAGAGGCCGCTTGAGGCTTGATTTCGAGGCCTTTTCCGCTTAACAGCCTGTACACTGATACCTGCCATCCGGGAGTCTGCCGCATGTCGCCGCTGGATTACGTCGAATCGCCGTGCGTCAGCGTTTGCGAAGTCGATGCCGAGACCGGCTTCTGCAAGGGCTGCTGGCGCACCCAGGACGAGGTCGCCGGCTGGGCGCGGGCCGATGACGCCACCCGCTTGGACATCCTCGAGCGCCTGCATAAGCGCCGCGAGGCGGCCGGTGGCGCCAAACGGCGGCGAGCGACCCGGCGCCGGGCGGCGGCCGATGGAGAACGGTGATGAGCGACCTGCTGAGCGAACTGCTGGCCGAGCGCGAATACCTGTTGGCCGACGGCGCCACCGGTACCAACATGTTCGCCATGGGCCTGGAGACCGGCGCCGCGCCCGATCTGTGGAACGTCGAGCACCCCGATCGGGTCGCCGAACTGCACCGCAGCTTCATCGAGGCCGGCTCCGACATCATCCTGACCAACACGTTCGGGGCCAACCGCTTTCGCCTGAAGCTACACCGGGCCGAAACGCGGGCGTTCGAGATCAACGAAACCGGCGCCCGCATCGCGCGTGAGCAGGCCGAGGCGGCCGGGCGGCCGGTGGTGGTCGGCGGCTCGATGGGGCCGACCGGCGAGATCTTCGAGCCGGTCGGGACGTTGAGCGAAGCCGACGGCGAGGCGGCGTTCGCCGAACAAGCCGAAGGGCTGGCGGCCGGCGGCGTCGATGTGCTGTGGATCGAAACCATCTCGTCGAAGGAGGAAATCCGCGCCGCCGTCGCCGGCGCCGCCGGCACCGGCCTTCCGGTGGTTGCCACCATGACCTTCGACACCGCCGGCCGCACCATGATGGGAGTGACGCCGGAGGACGCCATCGGCCATGCCCACGGCCTGCAAACGCAACTGCTGGCGTTCGGCGCCAACTGCGGGGTCGGCCCCGGCACCTTGATCGACACCGTGCTCGGCATCAAGCGCGGCGCCGAGGCGAACGACATCCTGGTCGCCAAGGGCAACTGCGGCATCCCCGAATACCGGGACGGTGAGATCGTCTATTCGGGCAGCCACGAGATCATGGCCGACTACGCCCGCATGGCGCGCGACGCCGGTGCGCGAATCATCGGTGGCTGCTGCGGCACCACGCCCGACCACATTCGCGCCATGGCCGAGGCGCTCCGAGGGTATGAGCCGAAATCGGCGCCCGACCGGCAGGCGATCGAGGGAACCTTGGGGCCGATCGACGCGCAAACGCAAGCCGCCGAGCGCGGCAAACGGACGTCGAAGCGGCGCAAGCGGGGTTAGCGGAACTCAAGCCCCTTCACCAGGTTCCGGTGTTCTCCATCGAAACCCACGGCTCCTCGGCGGGCAGCGCCTCGCCGTCCTGCAGCAGTTCGATGGAAATGCCGTCGGGAGAACGCACGAAGGCCATGTAGCCGTCGCGCGGCGGGCGGTTGATGGTGACGCCCGCGTCCATCAGCTTCCGGCACAGCTCGTAGATGTTGTCGACGTGGAAGGCGATGTGGCCGAAGTTGCGCCCGCCGGTGTATTCCTCCGGGTCCCAGTTGTAGGTCAACTCGATCGGCGCGTCCGGGGTGGCGTCTGCGGCGATGAAGACGTTGGTGTAGCGGCCGCCCTCGCTGTCGTAGCGCCGAACCTCCTTGAGGCCGAGCTTGTTGCAGTAGAAATCGAGCGATTCGTCCAGGTCCGAGACCCGGACCATGGTGTGGTAGTACTTCGCGGCCGGCGGCCCTCCCTGACAACCAAAAACAGAAGGCGATTCACGTTTCATATCGAATGAGTTGAAGCGATCGCACTCCAAGCGTTACGGCGAAGGGTAGAACGGAAGCATCGCGAAATAAAGCCCCGCCGCCGGGATTCCGTGCTTGCGTGGGCGACGGGCCTGTCCGATAAGCGACCGATGTCGGCTGTTTCCTCCTTCAGGGCCGGGCTCGTTTGGTCGCTGGGCGCGGCGCTGTTCTTCTACGCGTTCTTCCAGCGCGTGGCGCCCGGCGTCATGGTCAACGAGCTGATGCGCGATTTCGGGGTCACGGCGACGCTGCTTGGCAACCTGTCGGCGTTTTACTTCTACGCCTACGCCGGCATCCAGCTACCGGTCGGGGTCTTGGCCGACCGCTTCGGGCCGCGCCGCCTGTTGACCGCGGCCGCCGCCGTGGCCGGCGCCGGCAGCCTGCTTTTCGCCCTTTCGGAGCAGCTCACAGTGGCCTATCTCGGCCGCCTAATGGTCGGTTTCGGCGTCGGTTTCGGGTTCGTGTGTTCTCTCAAATTGGCCGCCAACTGGTTCCCACCGCAGCGTTTCGCGCTGTTGAGCGGTCTGACCATGATGGCCGGCATGGCCGGCGGCGTCGGCGGCCAAGCGCCGCTGGCGATGGGTGTCGAGACCATTGGCTGGCGGGGAACCATGATCGGCGCCGCCGTCTTCGCGCTGGTGTTGGCGGCGCTCGCATGGACGATCGTGCGCGACCGCCCGGAAGGCGACGAATCCAGGCCGGAAAACGGCGAATCCCTGCGTGTCGCCGTCGCCGGCCTCGGCCTGGTGATGAAACAGCCGCAATCGTGGCTGCTCGGTCTGATCGGCTTTACCATGGTGTCTTCGCTGTTGGCCTTCGGCTCGCTGTGGGGGGTTCCCTACATGATGAAGGTGTACGGGCTGAGCCGGGCGGCGGCGGCCGGCTCGATGTCGCTGATGCTGATCGGCTGGGCGATCGGCGCGCCGGCCATCGGCTGGCTGTCGGACCACCTGATGAAGCGCAAGGCGCCGCTGCTGATTTCCACCCTGGTGGCGCTGGCCAGCATCGCCGGGCTGATCTACGTGCCGGGATTGCCGCTGGCGGCGGTCGAAGTGCTGCTGCTGGTCAACGGCATCGCTTCCGGCGGTATGGTGCTGTGCTTCGCTACCGCCCGCGAGGTCAACCGCAGCGAAGCGGCCGGCGCCACCGCCGGCTTGATCAACATGTGGGTGATCCTGTCGGGCGCGCTGTTCCAGCCGGTCATCGGCTGGCTGCTGGATGCCAATTGGGACGGCGTTCTGGAGGCCGGCGTCCGGGTCTACGCCGAGGACGCCTACGAGCGGGCGCTGCTGACCCTGGTCGTGTGCACCGCCGCCGCCGTCGTCATGGCGACGATGGTCCGCGAAACTCATTGCCGGCCAAGGGCCGACGCATAATGACGGACCGTCGCCGTGTCAGGGGCGCCCGCCTCGTCGTCACCGCCGCCATCGCCGGCTTGGCCGGGGTCGCCGGGGTCGCCCTCGTTCTCGGTCTGGCTCCCTTCGACGCCGCCCGCGGAGTATTCGACGCCGTCGCCCCCGATGGTCGCGCCGCCGGCTATACGGAGGAATTCCATCGGGCGCTGGCGGGGCGTCTGGTGGCGGTCGGCGGCGTCCTCGCCGCCGTATTGGTGCTGACCGGACTCTGCCGCCGCCAGGCCGTCGAATACGTCGCGGCGTTGCCGAAGGACGCCAGCCAGTCGATTGTTCGGACGGGCCGTTCGGCCGCTTCCGTTTTCGGCGCCGGACCCTGGTTTTACCCTCTCGGAATCGCCCTTGTGGTCGGGATCGGCGTCTACCTGCGGCTCCACTACCTGAACGGCCCGCTCGGACACGATGAGGCCGGGTTGTACCTGACACTGGCCTCGAAACCCCTCTATCAGGGCCTTGCCTACGGCGCCCAGCAACTTCACCCGCTGGTCACCGTTCTCGTCCATCTCTCGACCCGTATATTCGGCGAGGCGCCGTGGGCGATCAGGCTTCCCGTTTTTGTGGCCGGCGTTCTGACCGTCCCGCTCACCTACTGGTTCGGTTCGGTCGTCTTCGGCCGTGCCGCCGGACTGCTGGGCGCGGCTTTGACGGCGGTGGCCTGGCCGATGGTCGCCTATTCGGTTAACGGGCGCGGATACGCCCTCGGCGGGCTCGCTTTCATCGCCATGCTGGGGTTGGTCGGAGAGCTGACGACGCGTAACGGCCGCGTGGCCTGGTTGGTTTTCACGGGGCTTGCCGTGGTCGCTCTGTATTCGGTCCAGTCCATGGTTTTCGCCTACGCCAGCGCCATCGTCTGGATCGTTCTGTTCGCCGTATCCGAACGGGGACTTCAAGCCCTGCCCGCCGTTACCAAGCGGGCGGCTTCCTACACGGCCGCGGCGACACTTCTGACGCTGGCGGCCTACGCGCCCTATTGGCTGGTTCACGGCGTCGAGCGACTGGTCAGTTCCGACGGCGTCCTTGCTGGGACGCTTCGGATGTCGGTCTTCGAGATGCTTTCGCAATTGCTGGGTCAGATCCGCCATTACTGGACCCTCGACATTCCCACCGCTGTCGTAGCCGTGTGGGCGGTCGCGGCCGTCGTCGCCATTGCGCTCGACAACAGAGCGCGGGCGCTTGCGGGGGCCGCCATTGTCGGATCGCTGCCGCTGTTTGCCCTGGTCGGCGAATTAACGCCGCCGGCACGCCTCTGGCATTTCCTGTTTCCGGTGTTCGCCGTAATCGGAGCAGCCGGACTAAGCGATGCGGCGCGACGGCTGGCCCCGAAACGGGGCGAAGTTCTGTTGGCCGGGGTCGGCGCGCCTGCGGCTGCCGCCGCCATCGGATATGCCGCTGTCGCTTCGAACGCGGTCGTTGACGAAATGCCCGGTCGCACTTTGGAGGCCCCACACCTGGCCTCGTTATTGGTCCCCAGGCTCGTGCCCGGAGATATCGTCATCGGCGATCGGCTAAAACCGCCTTTGCGGTATTACCTGCGTCGGCGATTGGCCTCGGAAAAACTCCGGTTTTCCCAGATCGAAAGGCGTTTCGGGTTTAGCGGCGTCGCCATTAGGATCTGCTCGCCGACGGCTTGCCCGCGTCTTGCCGAGCGCACCGTCTATTTGGTTACCGCCTACCCGCTGGAGACCGCGGTCGAGTACCTTACGGCGATCGACGAGACCGTCCCCGATCCCGAACGAGCCGCGCATATCGGCGGCTATCGGAACGTTCAAGTCTATGTGGTGAGGTAGGAGGAGGCGCCGGCGGACCGCGTCACGGAAACCGCCCGGCGCTGGCGCCGGCTCGGTCGGTTCAGGCGTTGCCCTGCGGCAGCCCGTAGCACTCGTCGAAGACGTCGCTCAGGAACTCGATCTCCAGTTCGTAACCGTCCAGCCATTCGTCGTAGGCGGACTCGAACGGTTCGTACGGATTTTGGTCCGGTCCCTTGCCTTCGAAGAAGGCGATGGTTCCCTGGTCCCTAGGTGTGAAGCCCTTCATGTTCATCGTTTTTCCCTCCCGGATGCGGACACGTCGAGCCGCGGGGGTTCGGTCGTATGTGGCTTTGTCCGGGGGCGAGATTAGCGTCGTCTCATGAGCGCGGTATGTCGGGTATGTGTCGATTTGTGTCAATTCATGACAGACGCCGGCGGCGGACGCCGTTCGACGGCTGCTGAGGGGTTGGATTACCGGACGCCCTCTGCCAAGGTGAACCCGGCCCCCAAGGAGGTGCCGCCAATGAGCCGCTTGGATAGCTTCATCCGTCGAATGTGTGCGCAGCGCGACTGCCTCAACCACGCGTTTGATCTGATCGACGGATTGCCGGGGCCGGTCCTGGAGATTGGCTTGGGAAACGGACGTACCTTCGACCATCTGCGGGCGGGTTGTCCGGATCGGGACATCTTCGTCTTCGAAAAGAAGATATCTCCACACCCGGACTGCGTTCCGGAACCGGAATTCCTGTTCGAAGGCGACATCCACGAAACCATGCCGGGCGCGCTCGAACGCATCGGCAGGCCGGCCGTGTTGGCCCACAACGACGTCGGGTCAGGGGTCGTCGAGTTCAACCGGATGATCGCCGATTTCCTCAAAGACGCCCTGCCGCCACTGATGGCGGATCGGGCGCTGGTGCTGTCGGACCAGGAGCTGGAGCTGAGCGGCTGGCAATCGGTGCCGCTCCCTGACGGCGTTCCGGCCGAGCGCTACTTCTTTTACGGCCGCGGCCTTTAGAGCGGCTTCCGATCGGTTGCCATCGATCGGATCGCACCGCTCCAATTCGTTGGAAATTAGAGCGAGTGGGTCCGATTGAATTGAACCTGATCGGCTCAATCCAACCGAATACGGCTCCAGAGGCGGATTGAAATCGGTTCCGGATGAGGGTTCAATGAGGCCATGAGCAAGTTTTGCCGCCTATGGGCCGAACGCCGGGGCGCGACGGCCATCGAGTACGCCCTCATCGCCACCCTGATCGCCGTCATTATCGTCGGCGCCCTGACCCTGGTCGGCTCCGAGGTCGGCAACAACTTCAACGAAGTCGCCAACAACGTCTGAGGACGCCGGCGGCGGACCCGCTCTAGATGTGATGTTCGGCCGACGCCAGTTGCGGCGCCGGCGGCGCGGCCGTTTCGACGACGATCTCGGGATCCTTCAGGCGCAGCGCCCAGGCATCGGTGATGCCGGCGCGACCGAGGCGGGCCCGCATCTCTTGGCGATCGCTGCCGGCGAACGGGCCGACGGCGACCCGGAACACCGACTTGCCGTTGGCGGTGCCGGCCAACACCATCGTCTTCAACTCGGATTTGGCGCGGGCGAAGCGGCTGGCGTTAGCAAGCCGGCGGTAGCTGGCGATCACGTAGAAGGTGCCGCCCAGGGTCGCCTTCTCGACGGCGGATTCGGGAGTTGGCGCCGGCGGCGGTGGCGGACCCTCTGCCACGGCGGCGGGCATGGCGGATGGCGGTGCCTCGATAGCGGTTGCGGTCGTGACCGGCATGGGCGTTTCGGTCTCGGTTTTCGGCATCGCCGGGGGCGGCAGTTCCTCGACTGTCACCTCGGGGGCCGGCGGGCTCAGACGGGCATCCTCGAGCGTTACCTCCTCGGGTTCCTCGTCGGCCGGAACGGGCGCGTCTTCGAACTCGGCGGCCGGCGGCAGCGACGCGGTCTCGATGGCCGGCGGTTTGGTCCACGAGACCGGTTCGGTCCTATCGGTGGCCGTTTCGGTCATCGCCGCGGTCGGCGCCGGCACCACTCGGACGACGTCGACGTCACCGGGACCGGCCTCGACGATCTCGATGGTATCTCCGTCGGGTACGGTATCGGCGTCGGTGCCGGCCGAGGCCAGCAGAGTGGCGTCGTCGGCGTTGGGGCGGCAGATGTCCTCGCCCTGGAAGACGCGCCAGACGGCGCAGTCCTGTTCGGCGACGGCGGAGATGCCGTGGTCAGTCAGCGTCTTCTCGGTGGTCAGATAGGAAACGCCATCGGCGAACAGGGTGGCGATTTGAACGCCCAAGGGCATGGCGCAGCCGCCGAGAAACAATGGCGCCGCGACGGCGGCGAGCGTGCGAAACGGAAGGTGTTTGATCGTCTTGTCCCCCAAGGCCAAGGGCGCCCGAGCGCCGGTTATTGCTTGAGGATCGCTTGTAGCCGGAAAACTTTAAGAATTCGGTAACGGCGCCGCCGCTGTCCGTCGACGACAGAGGCTGAGGACAGGAAACGGAAAGAAATGGTGCCGCTTGAAAGACCCGTTCGCTAA
This sequence comes from uncultured Thalassospiraceae bacterium, assembly GCA_964344215.1. Lineage (GTDB taxonomy): Bacteria > Pseudomonadota > Alphaproteobacteria > Rhodospirillales > Casp-alpha2 > CAYFMP01. Next base: position 28,664 of record CAYFMP010000033.1, read on the forward strand.
TCTGCCGATGAAATGGATCGGACGAAATCTCGATGAGTAGCGAAGTTCGCTCTTCAGCCGGAAGCAGACAACTGGTACGCCGCCAGCGCGAAATACGTCTATAAAGGAAAAATGATTGGCGATTTGGAAATACGGGAAAGCCGAACCGGCGACGCGGCTGGGATCGAGCAACTGTATGCGGACGCCTTTCCTGACGAGGATCTGTTGCCGCTGGTAAGAGAGCTTCTCGAACTTGGGCCGAGAGCAAAGTCGCTCGTTGGGATACATGAAAGGATAGTCGTAGGGCATATCAGTCTTACGATTTGTCGCGTTGAGGGAGGGAGGGATAGGGTCGCACTTCTGGGTCCGCTTGCCGTCACGACAACTCTGCATAAACAGGGCATTGGAAGCGCGCTGGTTCGAAAGGGTCTCGAGCAAATGGAAAACGCCAAGATTGGCTATGTCTTCGTTCTCGGCGACCCCGCTTATTACAGTCGCTTTGGATTCAAGGCAGAAGACAAAGTCACGACACCCTATCCGTTGCCGACGGAATGGCGTGGAGCATGGCAGTCCCTCAAACTGTGCGATGCGGAAGCGCCTAGCGAAGGAAGATTGTCCGTGCCGGAACCTTGGCGTCAAATTGCGTATTGGACATCTTGAGCTGCCAAACCGCACTCGTTCCCAGATCAGAAACAAACATCGACCAATTCAGGCATCGGATAATTGACCGCCGTCCGGAAGCGGCCGAGAATAGGTCCGCAGTAGGACCGCAAGCGGACAACGAATCAAGAAATCGATACCCCGGCCAAGACCGGGTCGGGAGTTGATGATGGTGCCGCCGGAGTGAATTGAACACTCGACCTCGCCCTTACCAAGGGCGCGCTCTACCCCTGAGCTACGGCGGCATCGGGGAGGGATCGAAAGCGGGCGCAAGATGCCACAGGGCTTGAGCCCGCGCAAGCATCCAGGCCGGACCGCTCCGAAGCCCGGCTTGACGCCGTCCGCCGCCGCCCGCACGATGCTTGGAGACGGAAGCGCCCGACGAGGAGAGAGCGCGTGAGTGCACGAAATGACCGGCCGGAGCGAACCGGCGACGGCAGGGTTCGGCGCAGGGCGGCCGACCGGCGGAGCCGGCAGAAGCGGCTGGCCGAAGCGCTGCGCAAGAACCTCGCCAAGCGCAAGCGCCAGGCCCGCGGCCGGGCCGGAGACGAAACGCCGCCCGCCGAAGACGCCACCTGAACGGCACCCGAATTCTGCCATATTCGCCGCGTAATCCTCATACCCCGGTCTTGAGACGACCGGCGGCTTGATCTACTAACGAGGTCCCCGCGGGCTTCCCGGCAGCGGACAAGGACGATCATGGACACTATTCGCATACGCGGCGGCGCGCCCCTGAGCGGCGAGATACGCATCGGCGGCGCCAAGAACGCGGCGCTGCCGCTGATGGCGGCGTGCCTGCTGACCGACCAGATCCTGGCGCTGACCAACCTGCCGCACCTGGCCGACATCTCGACCATGGCCCACCTGCTGGCCGAGCTCGGCGTCGACATCGCCATGAACGGCGGCGCCCCGGAGGCCGGCCACATGGGCCGGGTGTTCGAGTTGAGGGCGAGCCGTATCGCCGATACCACCGCGCCTTACGACCTGGTCCGCAAGATGCGGGCCTCGGTGCTGGTGCTGGGACCGATGCTGGCCCGGGCCGGCCGCGCCCGGGTGTCGCTACCGGGCGGCTGCGCCATCGGCACCCGGCCGATCGATCTGCATCTGCGCGCTCTCCAGCAGCTCGGCGCCGACATCGAGTTGACCGACGGCTACGTCGAGGCCAGTGCGCCCAATGGACTGATGGGCGCCGAGATTGTATTTCCCATGGTCACCGTCGGCGGCACCGAGAACGCGCTGATGGCAGCGGTCCTGGCCGACGGCCCGACGGTGCTGTCGAACGCGGCGCGCGAGCCAGAAGTCAGCGACCTGGCCCGCTGCCTGGTCGCCATGGGGGCCACGATCGACGGCATCGGCAGCGATACCTTGCGCATCGAGGGTGTCAAGCGACTGCACGGCGCCACCCACGCCGTCGTGCCCGACCGCATCGAAACCGGAACCTACTGCGTGGCGGCGGCGATCACCGGCGGCGACCTAACGTTGATCGGCGCGCGCGCCGAGCTTGTCGGCTCGGTGATCGATGCCTTGAGCGGCGCCGGAGTCGAATTCGAGGAATTGGAGAACGGGCTCCGGGTCGGCCGCACCAACGGCTCGCTGAAGGGGATCGACCTGTTGACCGAGCCGTTTCCCGGCTTTCCCACCGACATGCAGGCGCAGGCGATGTCGTTGATGGCGGTCGCCGACGGCGCCTCGATGATCACCGAGGCCATATTCGAGAACCGATTCATGCACGTGCCGGAACTCAACCGCATGGGAGCCGACATCAACGTGCACGGGGCGTCCGCCATCGTCCGCGGCGTCGATCACCTGTCCGGGGCGCCGGTCATGGCCACCGACCTGCGCGCGTCGGTCAGTCTGGTCCTGGCCGGTCTGGCGGCCGAGGGCGAGACCGTCGTCAACCGCGTCTACCATTTGGACCGAGGTTACGAGCGCCTGGAAGAAAAGCTGGCCGCGTGCGGGGCCGATATCGAACGCGTCCAGGGCTAGGCGCTGAACGACATCATCCACTGGCCTGAACAGCTAAAAGACTGTATTACTTCCGCGATTCCGACCAAGGACGCCGCAGCGGCGCCGGAGGAACGAGCGTGCGAAGCAATGAGAAGCTGATATTGGCGTTGCCGAAAGGGCGCATCCTCGGCGAAGTGATGCCGCTGGTGCGGCGCGCCGGCATCGAACCGGAAGCGGCCTTCGACGACGACGACGACCGCCGTCTGAGGTTCGCCACCAATATCGACGAGCTCGATATCATTCGGGTGCGCAGTTTCGACGTCGCCACCTTCGTCGCCTTCGGCGGCGCCCAATTGGGCGTCGCCGGAAACGACGTCCTGATGGAGTTCGATTTCCCGGAAATCTACGCGCCCCTCGATCTCGGAGTCGGCAGCTGCCGGCTGGCGGTGGCCGAGCCCGAGGAAATGATCGGTAGCGACGACCCGGCCGCCTGGAGCTCGGTGCGCATCGCCACCAAGTATCCGGCGTTGACACGCGCCCACTTCGCGGCGCGCGGCGTTCAGGCCGAATGCATCAAGCTCAACGGCGCCATGGAACTGGCGCCGCAACTCGGCCTGTGCCGGCGCATTGTCGACCTGGTCTCGACCGGCGCGACGCTGAAGGCAAACGGCCTGGTCGAGATCGAAACCATTTGCGAGATCACCTCCAGGCTGGCCGTCAACCGGGCGGCCTGGAAGACCCGGCCGGCCGAAATCGGCGCCTGGATCAACCGTTTCCGGGAGGCCGTCGATGCCGAGGCGGCTTGATACGCGGGAGCCCGGCTTCGAGGCCGCCTTCGCCGAGTTTTTGACGCTGAAGCGCGAGACCGAGGCCGACGTCAACGATGTGGTCGCCGACATCCTGGCCGATGTCCGCGCCCGCGGCGACGCCGCCGTCATCGAGGCGACGGCCAGGCTCGATCGTTTCGAGGCGACGCCCGAAACCCTAGCGATCGGAGCCGGCGAGGTCGAGGCGGCAACCGCGGCCTGCGATTCCGAAACGCTCAACGCGTTGCAACTGGCGGCGCGCCGCATCGGTGAGTTCCACGGGCGCCAGAAGCCCGACGACATCGACTATACGGATACGGAAGGCCTCAGGCTCGGCAACCGCTGGACGCCGGTTGCCGCGGCCGGTCTCTATGTGCCGGGCGGCACTGCCGCCTATCCGTCGTCGGTGTTGATGAACGCGCTGCCGGCCCGCGTCGCCGGCGTCGAGCGTCTGGTCATGACGGTGCCGACACCACATGGCGAGGTCAATCCCCTGGTGCTGGCAGCGGCCGGCATTTGCGGCATCGAGGAGATCTACCGGGTCGGCGGCGCCCAGGCGATCGGGGCGCTGGCCTACGGGACCGAAACCATTCGACCGGTCGACAAGGTGGTCGGCCCCGGCAACGCCTATGTGGCGGCCGCCAAGCGTCAGGTGTTCGGGATCGTGGGCATCGACATGGTCGCTGGCCCATCGGAAATCCTGGTGCTGGCGGACGGCGCCAACGACCCGGCCTGGGTCGCCGCCGACCTGTTGTCGCAGGCCGAACACGACGAGGCGGCGCAAGCGGTCCTGATGACCGACGACCCGGCCTTTGCCGATGCCGTCGCCGCCGCCGTCGCCGGTCACTTGGCGACCCTGCCGAGGGCGGAAACGGCGTCGGCCAGCTGGCGCGACTTCGGCGCCGTCATCATCGTCGAGAACTTGGAGGCCGCGGTGCCGCTGGTCGACCGGATGGCACCGGAACACCTGGAGATCGCCGCCGACGGCGCGCGGGCCCTGGCCGAGAAGGTGTCCAACGCCGGCGCCGTCTTCATCGGCCGCTACGTGCCCGAGGCGCTCGGCGACTATATTGCCGGCCCCAACCACGTGCTGCCAACGGCACGCTCGGCCCGGTTCTCGTCGGGTCTCGGCGTACTCGATTTCATGAAGCGGACGTCGTTGATCGAATGCGACGCCGGCGGGTTGGCCGCGGTCGGGCCGGCCGCCGTCCGGCTGGCCCGGGCCGAGGGCCTGCAGGCGCACGCCCTTTCCATCGACATCCGGCTCAACCGGCCGAGAGAAGCCTAGAAGAAGCGGGTACGAACCGGTGTCGGACGAACAGAGGATCGTTAACATCTTCCTCGACGAGAAAAGCGTCGTCCGGCGCAGCGCCCAGGTCGAACACGAGCGTCAGGTCGCCATCTACGACCTCCTGGAAGAAAACGTGTTCAGTCCGGTCGGCGATTCCGGCGGTCCTTACAACCTGCACCTGAGCATCGAGGAAAACCGCCTGGTTTTCGACATCCGCAACGAGGACGACAGCGCACTGAGCCGGTTCGCGTTGCCGGTCAAGGTCTTTCGCCGCATCGTCAAGGACTACTTCATGGTCTGTGAAAGCTATTTCGAGGCCATCAAGACCAAGACGCCGTCGCAGATCGAGGCCATCGACATGGGACGGCGCGGGCTGCACAACGAGGGTGCCGACGTCCTGCGCGAGCGCTTGGACGGCAAGATCGAAATCGACCGGGCAACCGCCAGGCGGTTGTTTACCCTCGTCTGCGTTCTTCATATCCGGGCTTAAGGCGCCGAAATGGTCGACCTGCCGTCCGCCGTCCTGTTCGCCTGCACCATGAATTCGATACGCTCGCCGATGGCCGAGGGCATCCTCAAGTTCCTGCACGGCAGCCGCATCTACGTCGATTCGGCCGGCGTCCGCCAGGGCAAGATCGACGGCTTCACCATCGCCGTCATGGACGAGATCGGCATCGACATGTCGGGCCACAAGTCGAAGACCTTCGAGGATCTGGAGGACGCTTACTACGACGTCGTCATCCCGCTGTCTCCGGAGGCCCAACACAGAGCCGTCGAGATGACCCGGGTGATGGCCTGCGAGGTCGAATTCTGGAACACTTTCGACCCTTCCATCATCGAGTCCGAGGACCGCGAAACCCGCCTGCAAGCTTACCGCCAGGTCCGCGATCAGTTGATGGAGCGGATCAAGGAGCGGTTCCCGATCAGGAGCGCCGTCGATACCTGAGCGCCGGAGTACTTGTCTGTACCCCGGAAAATATGCGGAATCCTGCGGAAAATACTTGACCCGGCGCAATTCGCACGCATTTTTAGGGACACTTCCGACGACGATAGAGACAAGAATGGCGAAAGAAGACCTTCTCGAGTTCACCGGCACCGTTACCGAGTTGCTGCCGAACGCCATGTTCCGCGTCAAGCTCGACAACGACCACGAAATTCTCGCCCACACAGCGGGCAAGATGCGCAAGCACCGCATCCGGGTGCTGGCCGGGGATCGCGTCAACGTCGAGATGACGCCCTACGACCTGACCAAAGGTCGGATCACCTTTCGATTCAAATAGTGGGGCTGGAGGGGCTTGTCCGTGCCCGGCCGCCTCATACTCGCCTCGGCGTCGCCCCGGCGACTGGACCTGCTCGCCCAGATCGGCGTGCGGCCGGCAGACGTGGTCGCGGCCGAGGTCGACGAGACGCCAGGACGCCGGGAGTTGCCGCGCCAGCTGGCGGTGCGACTGGCCGAGGCCAAGGCGCGCCAGGTCGCCGAACGCTTTCCGGACGATTACGTGCTCGGCGCCGACACCGTGGTGGCCTGCGGGCGCCGGGTGCTCGGCAAGGCGGATGACGAAGCCGAGGCGCGACGGTTTCTGGAACTGCTGTCGGGCCGCCGGCACACGGTGCTGGGCGCCGTCGCCGTCGCCATCCCCGACGGGCGCGTCCAGGGGCGGCTGGTGTCGACGGCGGTCCGCTTCAAGCGTCTCGGTAAAGACGAAATCGCCGGCTACGTGGCGAGCGACGAATGGAAGGGCAAGGCCGGCGCCTATGCCATTCAGGGCCGGGCAGCCGCCTTCGTCAGCCACATCAACGGATCGTACTCCAATGTGGTCGGCCTGCCGCTGTTCGAGACCGCCGCCCTGCTCGGCGGCCTCGGCGCCGAGATGGGAGATTGAGCGATGACGGCCGACACCATCCTGATCGACGTGGCGCCGGGCGAGACCCGCATTGCGCTTCTCGAGGATGGTCGCCTCGAAGGCATCGTCATCGACCGCGCCGGCCATGAGAGCATCGTCGGCAACATCTATCTGGGACGAGTCGAATCGGTAGTCGATGGGCTGCAGGCCGCCTTCGTCGATATCGGCCTCGGCAAGTCCGGTTTCCTGGCCTTGCCCGAGGTGCGGCCGCCGGATGCCGATGAAAAGGCCGGGATCGGTGATTTCCTGAACGAAGGCGACAGTGTCGTCGTGCAGGTATTGCGCGACCCCATCGAGGACAAGGGCGCCAAACTGACGGCCCGCATCGGTATTTCGGGGCGTGATCTGGTCTTCAAGCCCGGCCAGCCCGGCGTCTCGATCTCACGGCGCATCGACGACGAGGGCGAGCGCCAACGACTGGGCGACCTGATGGCAGAAATCGCCGATGAGGGCGAGGGCTTCATCCTGCGCACGGCGGCCGCCGATGCCGAAGCCGAGGATCTGCGGACCGAGGCAGAGCGCCTGCGGGACCGGTGGCACGCCGTCGAGGACGCCGGCGCCGGGGGTCGTGCGCCGCTCCGGCTGCTACGCGACGAGGAGCCGGCCGTCGCCGTTCTTCGCGATCACGGCGGCGCCGACCTGGACCGGGTTGTGGTCGACGATCCCGACATGCTGGCCCGGCTTCGCGCCTATGCCGAGAGGGAAATGCCGGAGATTTCCCGGCATATCGAATCGCACACCGGGCGCCGCGCGCTGTTCGATACCCACGGGGTCGAGGAAATGATCGAAGAGGCTTTCGATTGCGTCGTCGAATTGCCGTCGGGCGGTAGTTTGATCATAAGCGAGATGCCGGCGTTGACCGCAATCGACGTCAATACCGGCGGCGCCACCGATGGCGGCAAGGAGCACACGGCGCTGGTCACCAACCGCGAAGCGGCCGTCGAGATTGCCCGCCAGATCCGCCTGCGCAACTTGAGTGGGCTGATGGTCGCCGATTTCGCGCCGTTGCGCCGCGACGATCATCGCGGCGCCGTTCTCGACGCCTTGCGCCGGGCCATGGCCAACGACCCGCTGCAGCCGCACGTCATCGGTTATACGCGCTTAGGCCTGGTCGAGATGACGCGTCGCCGCCGCGGACCGTCGCTGGGCGAGGTTCTGGGCGGCGAGCCGAGCGCTCCGGTCAAGTCCGAGCTCAGCGTCGCCCTGGAGGCGCTGCGCGCCGTCCTCCGCGAAGCCGCCGCCCACCCCGGCAGCGACCTCGTCATCGAGGCGGCGCCCACCGTCGTCGAGGCCTTGCAAGGGGAGGCCCGCCGGGCGTTGGCCGAAACCGAGACCAGGCTGGCGGTGAAGATCGGGGTGCGGGGCGATGCCGATTACGGGCCGGAGGCGTTTGCCGTCGTGCCGGCCGGGTCGGGGGAGATGAAATGAGCGACGGGCTCGAGGACGAGACCAAAGCCAAGGTGGTGCCCTTGAAAGGCGGCAAGTGCCCGATGTGCGCGAAGCCTACGGCGCCCGGGTTCCGGCCGTTCTGCTCGAAGCGCTGCGCCGATCTCGACCTCGGCAAGTGGCTCAACGAGGACTACCGGATTCCGGCCGAGGAGGCGGCCGAACTCGATGACGACGCGTTCGAGGACGACTGAACGAAAGCCTTGGGATGCATGGGCCCGGACCCTGGACAGCCCGTTGGATATCTTCTATAAGCGCCGTCTTGCCAAGCGGCGGTGGGTCCGCTAAGAACCTTCGCCGCCGGCCCCGTTCGGGGCCCAAGCCCAGGTAGCTCAGTTGGTAGAGCAGTGGACTGAAAATCCTCGTGTCGGTGGTTCGATTCCGCCCCTGGGCACCACTCCCTTCCCTTTGAAATCGTTGACTTTTCCGCGTTCCGTCCGGTGCCGGGACGGGATTCGGGGGGTGGTTTTCCCTGCCGGGAAATCCGCACGTTTCAGCCATTTTCCACAATCTCCGTTTTTTCCGTTGCGCAAAGATTGCGCAGAGGGCTGCCTATACGTTCGCCTATGCGTCGCCGTTCAGTAGCGTGTTCGCGGCAGCCTCGGCCAGCGGCTGATCGTCCTCCCCGACACCATTCACATTTCCAGCCGAATGGCGTCACGCACGCCGCCCTTGTCCGCAGCGTTCTTTAGAGCGGTTCACGTTGATATGGAATCGCTGAGACACGCTCTCCGGTCTCCTGGCAAGGAGCGGCTCGCGCAGCGATGCGGGGCCATCGGAAGCGGGCCGCGACGCCGTCCGGGGGGCCG
>CAYFMP010000034.1:0-4609 GCA_964344215.1 uncultured Thalassospiraceae bacterium
GCTCGACGCGGCCTCGATCCGCGGCGCGGCCGGCCAGGGCTCGGTCTCGATCGTCACCAACCAATTGGTGTTCGATCCCGGCGCCGACTTCGATTCGCTGGACGCCGGCGACACGGCGACGGTCGTGGTCGATTACACGATGTCCGACGACTCGAACGCGCCGTCGTCGTCGACGGTGACGATCACGGTGACCGGCACCAACGACGCGCCGGTGGCGGTCGCCGATACCGGCGGCGGTCACGAGAACCAGACGCTCGCCATCGACGTGCTGGCCAACGACACCGACGTCGACGGCGACGACAACCCGGCCAACTTCTCGCTCGACGCGGCCTCGATCCGCGGCGCGGCCGGCCAGGGCTCGGTCTCGATCGTCGCCGACCAGTTGGTGTTCGATCCCGGAACCGACTTCGATTACCTGGCGGTCGGCGAGAGCGCCACCGTGACGGTCGATTACACGATGTCCGACGACTCGAACGCGCCTTCGTCGTCGACGGCGACGATCACCGTGACCGGCACCAACGACGCGCCCGAGGTGACGGCGATCTCGGCGGCAACCGACGAGGACGCGGCGCCGCTGAAGGTCGATCTGCTGGCGACGACGACGGACGTGGATGCGTCCGACACGCACAGCGTCAATACCCTGCTCCAGACCTCGGGCCGCGCGGTGACGGCGACCCTGACCGGAGCGACGCTTGAAATCGACCCGGCCCAGTTCAACGACCTCGCCGTCGGCGAGACCGAAACGTTGAGCTTTTCCTACAACGTCAGCGACGGCCACGTGGATGTTCCGAACTCGGCGACTGTGACCATCGAGGGCCGTAACGACCGGCCGACCGCCTTCGTCATGGACAACACGAACGTCGACGAGAACTCGCTGGCCGGAACGGTTGTCGGCAGGTTGGACGGCATTGTCGACCCCGACACGACCGATACCCACAGCTTTCAGTTACTGGACGATGCCGGCGGACGGTTCGAGCTGGTCGGCGACGAGATCCGGGTGAAGAACAGCCTCGGGCTCGACTTCGAGGCCGACCAAAGCCATCGGATCACCGTGCGCGTCACCGATTCCGGCGGTCTCAGCCACGACGAGACGTTCATCATCGCCGTCAACGACATCCTGCACGAGACCATCATCGGCACCGACGGCGACGACATTCTGTTCGGAGCGGGCGGCGATGATCAGTTGTTCGGTCTCGGCGGCAACGACAGGCTGTACGGCGGCGGCGGCAACGACACCCTGACCGGCGGCGACGGAAACGATCAAGTGTTCGGCAACGACGGCGACGACCTGATCATCGGCGGCAGCGGCCTCGGCGACGACACCTATGTCGGCGGCAAGGGCAAGGATACGGTCAGCTACAAGAGCACTACGGCGGGTGTCGACGTCAACCTGACCACGGGTGTGGCGACCGGCAGCGAGATCGGAACGGACACGCTGATCGAGATCGAGAACATCGTCGGCGGCGCCGGTATCGACACTATCGTCGGCGACGGCGGCGCCAACTCCCTCGACGGCATGGCCGGCAACGACGAGATCGACGGCGCCGGCGGCGACGACAGCCTGCGCGGCCGCGACGGCAACGACGTCTTGACCGGCGGCGGCGGCAATGACCTCCTGAGAGGCGGCGCCGGCACCGATACGGCTGTGTTCAGCGGCGCCTCCACCGAGTACTCGGTCTCTTACGCGCCGAGCGGCGATGTCACCATCGGCGACAACGTGGCGGGGCGCGACGGCGTCGATACGCTGCGCAACGTGGAAAGAGCGCGGTTCAGCGACGGCACCTTCTTCGTCGACGGCACCAACAACGATCCGAGAGCCAACGCCGATGCGGACGCCACCAACGAGGACACGGCCATCGCCATCGATGTTCTGGCCAACGATACGGACTTCGACCCGTCCGACACGCACACCGTCGATACGGTCCGCGTGACGGCCGGCCTCGGCAGCGCTTCCATCGCCAACAACCAGGTCGTCTATGACCCCAGCGCCGCTTATCAGTCGCTGGCCGCCGGCCAGCAGGCCCAGGTCAAGCTCGCCTACACCATGTCCGACGACCGCGGCGGCGCTTCGAACTCGACGCTCGCCATCACTGTGACCGGCACCAACGACGGGCCGGTTGCCGTCGCCGATACGGGTACGACCGACGACAACGCGGTCCTGATCGTCGATGTTCTGGCCAACGACACCGACGTCGATGAAGGCGACGACCCGACCACGTTCTCGCTCGATTCGGCCGTCATCAGATCGGGCGGCGGCTCTGTGAGCATCGTCGCCGGGCAGCTCCGGTTCGACCCGGGAGCGGATTTCGATCACCTTTCCCTCGGCCAGACCGAACAGGTCACCATCGGCTACACCATGTCCGACGACAGCAACGCCCAGTCGTCATCGACCCTGACCGTGACCGTCGTCGGCACTAACACGGTCCCAGTTGCCGTCGCTGACGATATCGCGGGCAACGAGGATACGGTGATCTCCGGCAACGTGCTGACCAACGATTCGGACGCCGACGGCGATACGCTGAGCGTCGTCAATGCCGGCACCTTCACGACCGCGGGCGGCGGCGTCGTCACGCTTAGCACGAACGGCAATTTCACTTATACCCCGGTCGCCGACTTCCACGGCAACGACAGATTCAACTACACCATCACCGACGGCACCGAGACCGCTTCGGCGACGGCCAACATCACGGTCAACAGCGTCAACGACAACCCGGTCGCCGGCAACGACGGTCTGGGAAGCGTTTCGGAGACGCAGACGGTCGATTTCGAAGCGATCGACACTTCCTCGGGACTGGTCTCCGGCGCCGCTCTGGACGCCTATCTCGGCGGCTACGGGATCACCATCACCAACGTGGTCCAGTCCCTCAACACGGTGTTCGTGAACTCCAACGCGGGGAGCCAGAGCACGCTGGCGTCGTCCGGCCAGAACTTCATGGAGCAAGCATCCGGCGGCTACACGTGGCGCGAATACACGCTCACCTTCGATACCGCGCTCGACGAATTCTCGTTCACCCGGGCCGCCTACTACGGGGCGACCCGAAGCGGCATCATCTACGCCGACTGGCGGGCGACGGCGAAGGACGCCGACGGCAACGTGCTCGGTGTCGTCGGCGAAGGCGTGCGCGGCGCCTACAACCCGATCGACAACCCGGTGCCGGCCCAGACCTACACGTTCTCGACGGGCAACATCGCCTCCGTTACCTTCTTCGGCGATCACCGGGGATACGCCGGCACCGCCGGCGCATCGATCGACGACCTGGTGCTGACCGGACCGACCGGCAGCCAGTTCTCGACCGACGAGGACGTGCCGCTGACGATCCTGGCGGCCGACCTGCTGGCCAACGACACCGACGCCGACGGCGACACGCTATCGGTCGTCGCCGTCGGTAAGGCGACCGGCGGCACGGCTGCGCTTGACGGCACCGGCAACGTCGTGTTCACGCCGGACGCCGATTTCAACGGCGCCGCCGGCTTCGAATACACCGTATCCGACGGCAACGGTGGCACCGCGACGGCGACGGTGGCGGTCGACGTCGCCGCCGTAAACGACGCGCCGGTCGCCGGCGCCGACGCCTATAGCGGCACCGAGGACGCCTCCATCGTCGGCAACGTGCTGACCAACGATTCGGACGTCGACGGCGATGCATTGAGCGTCGCCAACGCCGGCACCTTCTCGACGGCCGGCGGCGGCACCGTCACGCTCAGCACGAACGGCAACTTCACATACGCGCCGGCCGCCGACTTCAACGGCGCCGACAGCTTCGATTACGTGCTGAGCGACGGTACCGCCAGCGTCACCTCGACGGTGAACCTGAACCTGGCCGCCGTCAACGACGGCCCGGCCATCACGCTGCCCGGTCTCTCGGGCGGCGAGATCAAGGTCGCGGTAACTTACGGGAACGGCCGCAACGGCGATGCCCCGCAGCGGATCGTCAACCAGCTCAACGATTCGACGGTCTACGACCTCACCGCGACGCGGGTTCATTTCACCGGCGCCGACAGCCTGGCCGAACTCGCCAACTACGACGTCGTCGTGCATGCCGGCAGCTATTACAGCGACCCGATGTCGGCCGAGTATTGGGCGGCGCTGCGCCAATACGTCGAGGCCGACGAGGGCGGCATTGTCACCACAGGCCTGCATACGTACACGCTGGCGCACAATCAACTGTCCGGGGCCGCATTGAACGACGCCGACTTCATTAGCCCGGCCAATCGCGCGAGTTATACCCATGAGCGCCAGGGAACGATCAACCCGGTCAACGAGAATCACGACGCGACCGCGGGGGTCAATCCGCTGCAACTCAGCCTCTACCAATACTATTACGGGGCCAAGGGCATCGATGCCGATGCCGTCAGCCTCGGCTATCACAACAGCAGTGTCAGCCCGTCCTACAACGGCCACACGGTCGCCTATACGGACGTCGAGGGTCTCGGCAACCGCATCTACCTCGGCGGCAACTACAGCGAAACCTGGAGTCAAAATGACGCCGGGTGGCGCACCGGACAATGGGACCAGTTGCTCGAGCAATCGGTCAACTGGGCGGCCGGCGATCTCGGCGGCACCGACGAGGACACCGCGCTGACCATCACCGGCATCTCGATCTCCGAT
>CAYFMP010000034.1:4709-37240 GCA_964344215.1 uncultured Thalassospiraceae bacterium
GCGGCGCCCAGGTGACGACGGCCAGCGTCGACATCAACGTCCGCTCCGTCAACGACCTGCCGGTCGCCACGGTCGATGCCTTCACCGGCACCGAGGATACCGCGATCACCGGCAACGTGCTCACCAATGACAGCGACCCGGAGGGCGACGCCCTAAGCGTCGCCAACGCCGGCACCTTCTCGACGGCTGGCGGCGGCAGCGTGACGATCGCCGCCAACGGCAACTTTACATACACGCCTGCCGCCGACTTCAACGGCGCCGACAGCTTCGAGTATCTGTTGAGCGACGGCACCGATACGGTTACCGGTTCGGTGACGCTTGACCTGGCCGCCGTCAACGACGGCCCGACCATCACGCTGCCCGAACTGTCGGGCGGCGAGATCAAGGTCGCCGTCACCTACGGCAACAATGGATCGGACGGCGCCGGTCAGATCGTCGCCCAACTGAACGACGACACCTACTTCAATTTCAACGCGGCGACCATGCACTACTCGAGTGCCGACAGCCTGGCCGAACTCTCGAACTACGACGCGATTATCCATGCCGGGCGCTACTACGACCCGATGTCGAGCCAGTACTGGACGGCGCTGCGCCAATACGTCGAGGCCGACGAAGGCGGCGTCGTGACGACGGGACTGCACACCTATACGATCGCCTATACCCTCGGCGGCACGGCGAGAGCGGACGCCGACTTCGTCTCCTCCGCCAACGCGGCCGGACATGCCTATTACCGAGGCGCCTTGCCGCTATCCACGCATGCCATCACCGAAGGCATCGGCGGACTCGATTCGTACAATCAGTACTACTACGGCGCTCGCGGCGTCGACGCCGACGCCACGGTGCTTGGCTCTTACGGAGGCGGCATCTCGGTGGCCTACACCGAATCCGGCGGCCTCGGCAACCGGGTCTACCTGGGCGGCAACTACTCCGAGAACTGGTCCGGCAACCATCTGTATCGCAGCGGCGGTTTCGACCAGCTCCTCGAGCAGGCCACCAACTGGGCGGCGGGCGGTGCCGGCGGCACCGACGAGGACACCGCGCTGACCATCACCGGCATCTCGATCTCCGATGTCGACGCCGGAACCGACGCCATCGCCGTTACCTTGAGCGTCGGTCGCGGCACGTTGGCGTTGAACGGCGCCGCCGGCCTCGTCTTCTCCGACGCCGACGGCGGCGACGGCACGCTGTCGTTCACCGGCAGCCAGACGGCGATCAACACGGCTCTCGCCAATGGCCTGGTCTACGACCCCGAAGCCAACTTCCACGGCACCGACGCACTCACTGTCACCGTCAACGATCTGGGCCACAACGGCTCCGGCGGCGCCCAGGTGACGACGGCCAGCGTCGACATCAACGTCCGCTCCGTCAACGATGCGCCGGTGGCGCGCGGCGAAACGGCCTCGACCGCCGAGGACACGCCGATCACCATCAACGTGCTGGCCAACGATACCGACATCGACGGCGATGCGCTCAGCGTCGCGTCGTTCACCAATGTTTCCGGCGGATCGGTGGCCTTGGACGCCCAGGGCAACGCCGTATTCACGCCTACAGCCCACTACAGCGGCGACGCCAGCTTCGACTACACGGTCTCCGACGGCCAAGGCGGCACCGATAAGGCGACGGTCGGCATCTCAATCGCGCCGGTCGCGGATGCACCGGTCGTCAGCGCCTCGAACGCGACCGCGCGGGCCGGGGCGGGCGGCGCGGTCGACATCACCGGCGGCGCCGAGTTCGGCGTCAACACATACACGGCCAACCACCAGCAACTCTCCAACGTCATTACACTGACCGATGGTGGGTTCGTCGTCACCTGGCATTCGTATGGCCAGGACGGCAGCAGTTGGGGCGTCTTCGGGCAGCGGTTCGACGCGGCCGGCGCCAAGCTCGGCGGCGAATTCAGGGTCAATACGCACACTGCGGATTATCAATACTCGCCTTCGGGCGCGGCGCTGCACGACGGCGGATTCGTCATCACCTGGGCTTCGAACAACCAGGACGGCTCCAGCCAGGGCGTTTTCGGACAACGCTACGACGCGCAAGGCAACCCCGCCGGCGGCGAGTTCCAGGTCAACGCCTACGCGACCAACTGGCAGAACCAGCCCAGCGTGGCGACGCTCAATAACGGCAACTTCGTCGTCACCTGGATGTCGAATTTCCAGGACGGCAGTTATTCCGGCATCTTCGCCCAGCACTTCAGCCCGGCGGGCATCAAGATCGGTAGCGAGTTCCTCTTGAACCAAAGGACCTACGAGGACCAGACCGATCCGGATATCACGGCGCTGGCAGGCGGCGGCTACGTCGTCACCTGGCGGTCGTACCTGCAGGACGGCAGCCTGGGCGGCGTTTTCGGGCGGCGCTATGATGCCGACGGCAATCCCGTTTCCAACGAATTCCAGATCAACACCTACTGGCAGAGCGAGCAGAGTGCGCAAACCATTGCCGCGCTTGCCGACGGCGGCTTCGTGGTGACGTGGTCGTCGGCCTACCAGGACGGCAGCGATTACGGAATCTATGCGCAGCAATACGACGCCAACGGCAACCGGGTCGGCGGCGAGTTCCTGGTCAACGCCTCGTTCACGGCCGGCACCCAGATCTTCTCCGACGTCGAGGGACTGACCGACGGCGGCTACGTCATCTCGTGGCAGTCGTGGATGCAGGACGGTAGCAAGGCCGCCCTGATGGCGCGGCGTTACGATGCGCAGGGCAACCTGGTCGGCGACGAGTTCCTGGTCAACGACTACACCTACGGCGATCAGGCCCGGCCGTCGATCTCGGCCCGCGCCGACGGCGGCTTCGTCATCACCTGGACCGATTTCGACGGGCATGACGGCAGCGGCCAAGGCATCTTCGCCAAGGTCTATACGGGCTCCGGCTTGAGCGGCCCGGCGACGGCCAACCTCGACCTGTCGGCGGCGCTGGCCGACACCGACGGCTCCGAATCCCTGGTTTCGATCGTATTATCGGGCGTCCCGGACGGCGCCACGCTGTCGGCCGGCACCGACGCCGGCGGCGGTACCTGGTCGCTGGCGGCTTCGGACCTCGCCAATTTGCGGATAACCCTGCCGGCCGGCTCCAGCGGCGACTACACGCTCGGCCTGACGGCGACCTCGCGCGAGAACGCCACCGGCGAAACGGCGACCAGCACGGCGACCTTCACGGTCACGGTGAGCACGGCGAGCGCAACGCCATCGAGCACGCCGACGCTGACCACCGCCAGCTTCCACGGCGGCGCCGGCGACCAACGCGGCACCGACGTCGACATCTTCAACGGCTCGGCCTACCTGTCCGGATCGGATTGGACTTCGGGGCAGCAGTCGCTGGCCATCAAGTACGATCTGGCGGCGCTTGATGCGCCGACCTGGAGCGTCGGTTGGCCGGGGGCGGGGTCCAGCGCGTACAACGGTTCCGAGACCTTCGGCGGTGTCGCGGTTTCGGCCGACGGCGTGTTCTTCGCCGGGCAAAGCTACCGTCAAACCACCGACACCGGCGGCGGCAAGGAGCTGAAACACATCCTCGTCGGCTTCTCCGACAACGGGGCCACGGGCACCGACGTCGGCGGCGCCGAATGGGTGACGCGGCCGCAGACCGACGGCTACCAGGCGATGTTCGCGTATCGTGGCCATGAGGCTCTGCAGGAAGTGACGACGTCGGTCGAGAACGGCACCACGTACTTGTACGCGGCCGGCGGCGGCCAGCCCTCCAGCTACTATGCCTACTCGATTTCCAAGTTCGACGTGAACGGCAACATGATCGCGGCGGCCACCGATTCCAGCGTCGGCATCTCGTTCAACAGCTACTATAGGCCGAGTACCGGCGGATCGAGCGCCGAGCACGCGATGGTCCACAACGGCAACGTCTGGGTCTCCGGCAGCAGCGGTTGGAGCTTCGAGGACGCGACGGCCCGGCCGACCCTGTGGCGCTACGACCAGAACCTCAACCTGCTCGCCCGCATCAAGGATTCGAGCCTGACCGGCACGTTCATCGCCTCGGCGACCGACGGTCAGAACGTCTACGCCGTCGGACACACCTACGTGCACGGCACGCCCTACTCGGAAGACTTCCTGATCCAGAAGTTCGACGCCGACGGCACCCGGCTGTGGAGCCAGAACTTCGGCGGCGACGGCGTCCAGGTGCTGCGCGACGTCGTGACCGTCGACGGCCACCTGTTCGCGACCGGCTACACCAATAGCGAAGGCGCCGGCGGCTACGATTCGGTGCTGGTTGAAATCAACATGGATACCGGCGCCCTGCTCTCGAAGTCCCTGTACGGCGGCACTGCCGACGACAAGGGCTGGGGCATCTCGACCGACGGCAGCAATCTCTACGTCACCGGCGAGTCGAAGAGCTTCGCCTCGGCCGACGGCAACCAGGTTGGGCAGAACGACGTCATGTTGCTGCAATACGAGGTCCCGACCGGGACTATCGCCGCCGCTGACGCGCCGGTAGAGAGCTTCGTCGAAATCGGTACCGACGGCAATGATTCTCTGGCCGGCGGGTCGGGCAACGATCGTCTCGAAGGGCGTGGCGGCAACGACCTGCTGACGGGCGGCGCCGGCGACGATCTCTTCGTGTTCGGCGCCAGTGCGGGAAGCGATACCGTCACCGACTTCGACCTGGCCGACGACATCATGGTGCTGGAGAACGGCGTTACGGTCGCCGGCACGACGGAAACGGACGCCAACGGCGACGGCGCGCTCGACACCATCGTCGCCCTCAACGACGGCGGCAGCGTCACCCTGTTGGGAGTCAGCGGCCTGACCGACCCGGACGAGCTGTTCGTGTAAGTCCTGCCCCAATCGGGTAAGATGGCTTCGATCCGTCCCGAAGACGGCGCCAGGGGGGCGCGGCCGCCATCGGGGATAGTGGTTGATCCATGGGGGCGCGGATGAAAGCCGGCGATATACGCAAGGAACCGGCCAATCCTCTGCTGCAGGAATCGGTCAATGCCTGCGGCAAGGCGTTTACGGTCGTTGCCGTTTTCAGCATGTGCATCAACCTGCTGATGCTGACCGCGCCATTGTTCATGCTACAGGTGTTCGACCGGGTCATCACCAGCCGCAATACGGACACGCTGGTGATGCTGATGCTGGTGGCCGGCGGCGCGCTGCTGACACTGGCGGCGCTCGACGCCATTCGCAGCCTGTCCCTGATCCGAGTCAGCTCATGGCTCGATCGGCAGATCGGCGGATCGCTCTTGGGCGAAAGCATCGCCGCCACGTTGCGCTCCGGTGCCGATCCGTCGGTGCAGGGACTGCGCGACCTGACCACGGTGCGGACCTTCCTGTCGGGTCCCAGCATCTTCCCGATCATGGACGCCCCATGGACGCCGATTTTCCTCGCCGTCATGTTCATGTTGCATCCTCTGCTCGGCTGGTTGGCGGTCGGCGGCGCGGTCGTACTTTTCTCCTTTGCGCTGGCCAACGAACTGGCGACGCGCAATCTGCTGATGCTGTCGGGCGGTTCTTCCATCGCCGCCCTCAATCAGGCGGAGGCGGCGGCGCGCAACGCCGACGCCATCGAGGCGATGGGCATGATGCCGGGCTTGATCGGCCGCTGGCATCGCAAGAACGCGGAGTCTCTTGATCTTCAAGCCCAGGCCAGCATCCGCAGCGGCGGCATTACGGCGTTCTCGAAGTTCGTTCGCATGTGCTTGCAGATCGGCATTCTCAGCCTCGGCGCCTGGTTGGTGATCGAGGGCGAGATGACGCCGGGCGCCATGATCGCCGGTTCCATCCTGATGGGGCGAGCCTTGGCCCCGGTCGAGCAGGCGATCGGCACCTGGAAGCAGATGGTCGCGGCGCGCAACGCCTATGGCCGCATCAAGATGCAGTTGAACGAAGCGACGCCACGCCAGCCGGGGATGCCGCTGCCGGCTCCGGAGGGACGGGTCGGGGTCGAGGGCCTTATCTTTGCCCATCCGACCGCCACCGAGCCGTTGCTCCGCAAGGTTTCCTTCAATCTCGATCCGGGCGAGGTGCTCGGCCTGATCGGTCCGACGGCCGTCGGCAAGACGACCTTGGCCCGCCTGCTGGTCGGCAACCTGGCTCCGAGGGCGGGGCACGTGCGGCTCGACGGCATGGACGTGGCGCAATGGGATTCGTCCGACCTCGGCCGCCACATCGGATACCTGCCACAGGACGTCGAGTTGTTCTCAGGCACCATCAACGAGAACATCGCGCGCATGCAGGAAGTGGACGCGGATGCGGTGGTGACGGCGGCCAGGCTGGCCGGCGTGCACGATATGATCCTCCACATGGAAAAGGGTTACGACACGGAGATCGGCGAGGGGGGAGCGGCGCTTTCCGGCGGTCAGCGCCAGAGAATTGCGCTTGCCCGCGCCGTCTACGGCGACCCCAGACTGGTCGTCCTCGATGAGCCCAACGCCAACCTCGATAGCGAAGGGGAGACGGCTCTCATCGACGCGCTCAAAGCTCTCAAGAGCCGCGGCGTAACGGTGGTGGTGATCGCCCATCGGCCGAGCATCCTGCAGGACGTCGACAAGATATTGGTTTTGCGCAACGGCACGGTGGAGATGTTCGGTCCGAAGGAAGACGTCATCTCCCGGTTGAGGGGCGAAGCCCCCGAGGGTCGAATCGACGGACCAGAGCCTGCGTCTCGTCGATTGCCGCAAGACTCACCTTCAAAGACGGCGCCGCCGGAGCGAAAAAGGGCCGAGAACAGCGCCGACCAGTCATTGCAGCCGGCTCAACCGGTCACCGTCGGCTCGGTGGTCGGCGGGTTGACGCCGTGGTCGCGTTCGATGACCCCGTCGCCCGCAAAGGCGCCCGACCACGAACCGGCGGCGGCCGTCGTCAGCAGCAAAGGAAAGTCCGATATTGTCAAGAAGCGTGCGGCCAACCCCGATCCCGCAGCCGCCGCCTCGAGCACTAAGATTGAGGCAGCTACCGCCGGCAAGACCCGAACCGGGAATACCCCGGCCAAGCCCGCGGCAGAGAAGACCCGGACCAAGAAGGCGCCGGCCAAGCCCGCGGCAAAGAGGACTCGGACCAAGAAGGCGCCGGCCAAGCCCGCCGCCAAGAAGACTTCGCGAGCACCGGTTAAGAAAAAGACTCAGACGCCACAGAATAGGAAGGCGGCCACGAAGGCATCTGGCCGCACCAAGAAATGACCGGCATGAAAAATCCAACGGCACCGGGCCCGACCGACGCCTCGGCCGTCTCGCTCAAGGCCATGGGGCTCGGAATGCCGGTCGTCCTTGGGATTGCCGTCATCGTGCTGTTCTTCGGCGGCTTCCTGGGATGGGCCGCGGTGGCGCCGTTGGGCAGCGCCGCCATCGCCCCGGGCGTGGTCAGTGTCGAGAGCAACAGGAAGACCATTCAGCACCTGGAGGGCGGGATCATCGGCCGAATCGAGGTCCGGGACGGCGACCAGGTGAAGGCGGGCGACACACTGGTCGTTCTCGACGAAACCCAACCGCGCGCCTCGCTCGAGCTCGTGCGTGTGCGCCAATTGGCGGCCATGGCCTTGAAGGCGCGCCTCGCCGCCGAACAGGGGAACAACAAAACGATCGTTTTCTCGAACGACCTGACGGTCCGGCGCGACGACCCCAAGGTGGCCGAGATCATCGACAGTCAGATGAAGATCTTCGAAGCCCGGCGCCAGGCGCATGTCGGTCAGGTGGCGATCCTCAACCAACAGATCAAACAACTGGCCGAAGAGATCAAGGGAACCCAGGGGCAGATCGAATCCGAAAAACGCCAGATCGAGCTGATCGCCGATGAGATCGAGGATATCGGCGGTCTCGTCGAGAAGGGCTTGGCGCCGCGTCCACGCCTGCGCGCCCTGCAACGCAACGCGGCCGAGATCGAGGGCAGCCTCAGCCAGAACCGTTCGCGCATCGCCCAGGCTCGCCAGACCATCGCCGAAACCCGCCTGCAGATCAACGAGCTGACGACTATCAAGATCAACGAGGTATCGCAGGAGTTGCGCGACGTTCAGGCCGAGCTGTTCGATCTGGAAGAACGCCAGCGGGCGGCCGAGGACGTGCTTGGGAGAACCGTGATCCGGGCGCCCCTGGCGGGAACCGTCGTCAATTCGCAGGTGCACACGCCGGGCGGCGTCATCGCGCCGGGCGCGGCGCTGCTTGATATCGTTCCGAGCGCCGATAGGCTGATCGTTGAGGCCCGCGTCGATCCGACCGACATCGACGTGGTTCAGGTCGGGCTTCTGGCGCAGGCCCGCATCACCGCCTTCAGCCAGCGCCGGACGCAGCCGGTCGACGGCGTGGTGATGGCCGTTTCCGCCGACCGCCTGACCGATGAACGCACCGGCGAGACTTATTACCTGGCCCGGGTCGAAATCAAGGGCGACATCGAAGATAAACTCGGCGGTAACGAGCTCTATCCCGGCATGCAGGCCGAGGTCATGATCGTCACCGGCGAGCGCACGGCGCTCGAGTATTTCTTGAAGCCGATCACCGCCAGCCTCAACCGCGCCTTCAAAGAGGACTGACGAGCCTGACGGGGCGCCATGATGGCATGGGCAAGAACATTGGCGGTTTATCTCGTGATGTTCATCACCATACAGCCGGTCCTCGACCAGGGTGATCGCCTGCCTGGCATCAAGGGGTCCGACGACCGAAATCTGATTAGATCCAGCGACTATCCTTGGAGCGCCATCGGTCGTGTCAACAAACGCATCGGCGGTTTTTGCACAGGCACCTTGATCGCCCCCGACCGGGTGCTGACGGCGGCGCATTGCCTGTGGAACCGAAAGACCCAGGACTGGATACCGTCGTCTTCCCTCCACTTCGTGGCCGGGTACCGGCAAGGGGAATATGCGGCCCAGTCGGCCGTAACGAGCTATCGGCGTGCGCCGGGATATCGATATTCGAACAAACCGGAACCGAGCCAGTCGGCGCGCGACTGGGCGATTCTGTCCCTGGCTAAGCCGATCGGAAAGGAAGTCGGGGTTCTGCCGTTGATGGACAGCGCCAAACTTCCTCCGATCGGCACAACCATGATCCAAGCAGGGTACAGCCAGGACAAGGCCCACATCCTCACGGTTCACGATGGTTGCCGTGTTGTTGACCGGCGTTTGAAAGGTCGGCTCGTGCTGCACGACTGCGACGCCGTCAAAGGAGATTCCGGATCGCCAATTCTGTTCGGCGGCGTAAGAGGCCCCGAAGTAATCGCCATTCATGTCGCGACCCTTGTTATCGGCAGCAGAACATTTGGTGTCGGAGTGTCCGGGGCGGCAATTCCGACCCATGTCCCTTGATACTTTGTGGATTGGCCACAAGCCACGTTATGCGGCAATAAACGACCAAACGGAAAACGGAGTTAGCGTTCGAAATTATCGGTGTGAACAGATCCGAGGGCCACTTCCGGCGGGTGGAATCGCCCGACAAAGCTGGCGTTCGGTTACCTTGCAGGCATCACTCGCGAAGCATATCTCGTTGGTTCGAATTACCTGTGCCTATCGCCAAAGCAATGAAAAACGACCAGGAAAATAGGTTGACTGGTTGTTGGGCTGGCGGCCTGCACCGAGCCAGATACTCGCTATGTTCGATATTGCGACCTGCGATGGCGACTGTCGCCTTTTCGAACATTAGCTCGCCGTCGCCTTCGACATTGCGATCGGCGGAAATCGTAGCCTGAAAACAGCACCGCTGCCGGGCGTGTCCGAAACCTCGACTGTTCCTTCGTGAGCTTCGACCACGTTCCTGACAATCGAAAGTCCAAGACCGAGTCCCTTGGATTTCTGGTCGGCCCGTTCGCAACGTTCAAAGATGGCTTCCCGCTGGTCCGGTGGCACGCCAGGACCGCGCCCGCCGTCACAATCAGCACCAGTCCGGCCACTAACCAACGCCAAAGATCCGTGTCTCGTCGATAAACCACACAAAGGTCAGCTTTGGAGGAACCTCGTTGACAGTCAGCGACCATAATTCTATTATTCAACTGATAACTTGAATAATGAAATCGCTGGGTTGGTTATCGGCAAGGCCGGCAGATGAGGATTCTCCGGGCAGTTGGGTTTTGGGACACCCCTTTCCGAGGTTGAATATCCACGATCTAGGAGAACGCTCCTGCGAGAGCCCACTTCCGATTTCCAAAGGCGGCCGCACAAAAACACCCTTGCAAAGTCAATTTTCGGTACCGGCAAAGGAGCAGGAACATGAAATTTCTCTTCATCCTCAACGACCCACCTTACGGCACCGAGCGTTGCTTCAACGCCCTTAGGCTGGCTCAGGCGCTCGTGAAAACGGAGCCCAAGCCGGAGGTCACAGTGTTTCTCATGGCCGATGCCGTGGTCTGCGCCAAGGCCGGACAGACGACGCCGAACGGCTATTACAATCTGGAACGGATGATCAAGAGCGTCGCCCGGAACGCCCAGGTGGTCCTTTGCGGCACCTGCATGGATGCCCGTGGGCTCAGTGACGAGGAACTGGTGGGAGGCGCCGAGCGAGGTACCATGCCCGGGCTCGCCCAACTGACCGTCGAGGCGGACAAAGTGTTGGTGTTCTGATCTGAGATCGAACGCGCGTTGTTGGGAGAGAAGAGCAACATGCATATTGTTATAGTTGGCGGCTCATTCGGCGGCCTGACGACAGCCTTTGACCTCAGGCGTCTTCTGTCCCGCCGCGAGCACGACATCACGGTCATCTCCAAGCAACGTCGTTTCATCTTCATCCCGTCTTTGCCCTGGGTCGCCATGGGCGAGAAGACCATCGCCGACATCTCGTTCGACCTCGAACGCCCGCTGACATCAAAAGGGATCAATTTCGTCGAGGCGGCGGTCGATAGGATGGACCCGGAGGCGCGCAAGGTCCGGGCCGGCAAGGAGGTTTATGACTACGACTACCTGGTGATCGCCACCGGCCACCGCAGCGCCAACGAGGCCGTGCCCGGCCTCGGCCCCTTCGATGGACCGGGACATTCACTGATGTCGCCGCCGGAAGCGGAGGAAGCGCGGGACACCTGGTCGGCGTTCCTGGACGATCCCGGTCCCATGGTCATCGGTTGCGCGCCCGGCGCCAGTTGCCTGGGGCCGGCCTACGAGTTCCTGTTCGAGGCGCACCACGCCCTCAAACGCTTCCGGCTTTGCCATAGGGCGCCGATCAGGTTCGTCACGCCGGAGCCCTTTCTCGGCCACTTCGGCGTCGGCGGCTTCGGCAAGATCCGCCAGTTCCTGGAAGGCGAGCTGGAAGACCGCGACGTCCGCTACCATACGTCGTCGGCGGTATCGAAGATCACCGAAAGCTCGGTCGAGATGGCGGACGGAACGGTATTCGAATCCCGATACTCCCTCATTATTCCGCCCCTGGCCGGCGTCAAGCCCGTCGCCGAGGTCGACGGCCTCGCCAATCCCAAGGGGTTCATTCCCGTCGACGCCAACTACCGGCACAAGGATTTCGAGAACATCTATGCGGTCGGCGTCGCCGTCGCCCTGCCGCCCGTGGAAGAGACGCCGGTTCCGGTGAACTTCCCGAAGACCGGCCACATGACCGAGCAGATGGCCAAGATCGCGGCCCGCAACCTCGCCGCCGACATCCAGGGCGGCGAAAAGACCAGCCACGAGTTGATGGCCGAGTGCATCATGGACATGGGCGACCAGGGCGCGCATATCGTCGCCGATCCGGTCCGTCCGCCGCGCAACGTTTCCGAACTGAGCAAAGGCAGGCGCTGGCTCTGGGCCAAGAAGTTCTTCGCCGACTACTACCTCTGGAAAATGAAACGCGGCGCGACACGAAGCCCGAAATGGGTGTGGTAGCGGGCAGTCAAGAGCGGCCGCCCACGGCAACAGACGAGATGCCAGAAGGAAAATCTTATGCTCGAACGAATGGTCACCTATTCCATGGACCGCCCGAGAACCGTGATCGGGCTTCTCACCCTTCTCACGGTGCTGTTCGGGCTTCAGTTTCCCAGCATCACCATAGACGCCGATCCCGAGAACATGCTGGAGACGAACCAGGCGGACCGGGCGTACTACAACCAAGTCAAGAAGGAATTCGGAATCAACGACCTGATCGTCGTCGGCATCGTCGATGACAAGGACATCTTCCGTCCCGAGGCCCTGGAAAGGATCGCCCGTTCCACGTCGGAAATCCTCAAGATCAAGGGCGTCATCATCGAGGACGTGGTTAGCCCCTCGACCACCGACAACGTCAAATCCAAAGGCGGACTCCTCGATATTCGCCCGGTGCTGCGCGACGCACCGCGTTCGCCGGATGCCGCCGCCGGGATGCGCCGGGACATCGCCGACAACCCGTTTCTTCACGAGAAGATCGCCTCCGCCGACGGCACGGCGGTGGCGTTTTACGTGCCTATTCAGCGCAAAGACATGAGTTACCGCATCGCCGGCGAGATCAAGGGTATCCTTGCGCGGGAGCTCCTGCCGGGGCAGCGCTTCCACCTGGCCGGTCTGCCGGTTTCCGAGGACACTTTCGGCATCGAGATGTTTATTCAGATGGGCATCGTCGCCCCGCTCGCGTTCATGCTCATCCTGCTCATCGTCTTCGTCCTGTTCCGGCAGGTCGCCTTTCTCGTACCCATCGCACTGACCGCCATGTTCTCCGTCTTGTGGGCCATGGGGCTTCTTATCGGAATGGGTTTTACCGTCCACATAATGAGTTCGATGATTCCGGTGTTCCTGATGCCCATCGCCATCCTCGACGACATCCACATCCTGAGCGAGTTCTTCGACCGCTACCGGGTGCTCGGAAACAAACGCCGCGCCCTGATCGAGGCCATGCGGCCGCTCTATAAGCCGATGCTCTATACGACCCTGACCTCGGCGGTGGGATTCGCCTCGCTGGCGCTGGCCGACATCCCACCGGTGCGGATATTCGGCCTCTTCGTCGCCTTTGGTATCGCGGCCGCCTGGTTGCTGGCGCTGACCATGGTGCCGGCCGTGATCAGCCTCATGGACGACGACAAGCTCAGGCGCCGGCTGTACCGGGCCAACGTCATTCCCCACACGTCGTTCGACCGCGTGCTCAAACCTCTCGGCGGGTTCGCTTTCGCCCGCGCCGGGGTGGTTCTGGCGCTGGGCGTCGCGGCCTTCGCCTTCGGCGTTGCCGGTTTATCGCAGATCCAGGTCAACGATAATCCCGTCAAATGGTTCAAGGAGAGTCATCCCCTTCGTGTCGCCGATACGGCTATGAACCGGCTGTTCGGCGGCACCTACATGGCCTACGTCGTCATCGAAGGGAGCCAACCGGAAGCCGTCAAGCGCCCGGAGGTTGTCGCCTACATCGATCGTCTGCAAAGCCGTCTCGAGGCCGATCCGCTGGTCGGCAAGACATCTTCCGTCGCCGATATCGTCAAGCGTATCAATCTGGTCCTGCACGACAACGACAAGGCCTATGACACGGTTCCGGATACCGCCGACGCCGTCGGCCAGTTCCTGTTCCTCTATCAGTCCTCGGGCGATCCCAACGATCTCGACAACTTCATCGACCGTGGGGCGCAAAAAGCCAACGTCTGGGTTCAGATGAAAGGCGGCGATAACCGCCTGATGCAGGCGGTCGAGGACCGCCTAACCGCCTTCGTCGAGAAGAACCCGCTTCCGGACGGTCTGTCGTTGCGCTGGTCCGGTCTCACCTATATCAACAAGGTGTGGCAGGACCTGATGGTCGTCGGCATGCTCAAGGCGGTAATGGGAAGTTTCGTGGTGGTGTTCCTTCTCATGATGTTCGAGTTCCGCTCCTTGACCCTTGGGGTCCTCGCCATGGTGCCCCTCACGGGCGCCATCACCCTAACCTACGGTCTCGTCGGCTGGCTGGGCAGGGACTACAACATGCCCATCGCCGTCTGCGCGGCGCTGACGCTCGGCCTCGGCATCGACTTCGCCATCCACTTCCTGCAACGGTTCAAGGCGCACGTCGTCGAATCCAGGGACGTGGAAGCGACCAACCGGCACATGTTCGGCGAACCGGGCCGGGCCATCGCAAGGAACGCCGTCGTCATCACCATCGGGTTTCTGCCGCTCACGGCCTCAACCCTCGGCCCCTATATCACCGTCGGCCTGTTCTTCGCTTCGCTGATGCTGTTTTGCACCCTGGCGACGCTGTTCATGCTTCCCGGCGCGCTGCGTTACGTCGGCGCGCGCGCCATTCCCGGAGGCGCGTCATGAAACCGACCGCAGTCCGTTCGACCATCGCTTTGTTCCTTGGTCTTGCCGTCGCCGTCCATTCGACCGGTGCGCTGGCGGCGTCCGCCGAGGAAATCATGGAGCGTTCTCAACGAGCCTTTCACTACGCGGGGAACGACGCCAAGGGCAAGCTGACGATGGAACTGATCGACCGCGACGGCGGCAAGCGGGTGCGGGTTCTGAGCATGCTGCGCCGGAACCAGGAGAACGGCGGCGATCAGAAATACTTCATGTATTTTCACGAGCCCGGCGACGTTCGCCGCCTCACCTTCATGGTGTGGAAATATTCCGCGCGCGAGGACGACCGCTGGATATTCGTTCCCGCCGTCGATCTCATCCGTCGTATCGCCGCCGAGGACAAGTACTCGAGTTTCGTCGGGTCGGACTTCAGTTACGAGGACGTTTCCGGCCGGGATGTGTCGGAGGACACCCACACCCTCGTTCGCGAAGAGAAACTGGGCGGCCGGGACGTCTTCGTCATCGACAGCGTTCCCCGCGAGGCGGCCGCTTTCACCAAGCGGGTTTCCTGGATCGACAAAGAGCACTTCCTGCCCCTCAAGGAAGAGTATTTCGATGCCCAGAACGAACTCCAGAGGGTGTTCACGGCCGATCGTATCGAGGAGATCGTCTACCCGACGGTGACGAAACGCACCATGAGGAACGTCAAGACCGGACATCGCACCGAGGTGACGGTGAATTCGGTTGCCTACGATATTGGCCTCAAAGGCGCCGATTTCAGCGAGCGTCGGATGCGGCGGCCGCCGCGTTCGTGGATTCGTTGATCCGCCACGGCCCAAATCGTTCGATGTCGAAAGCATTCGCCGCTTCGCGACTCCTGTCGCCTGTCGCCGTTTCGCTTTCGGTCGTGATTTCCGCCGCCGCCTTTGCTCAGGAACCCGAAGACGAGTGGGGCGTCGATGTTCGCGGGTTCGCACTCGGAAACTATTCGGGACGGACCACCGGCCATCTTCCTTCCGGGTCGGAAGGACGCGCCCTTCTTCTCGGCGAGGAACGACTGCGGCTTGACCTGACGGGCTGGACCGATGCGGTGGAAGCCGAGGCCCGAATTAAGCTGGACGGCATCCACGACGCCGTGGCCGATGATTTGGAGATTGACTTGCGCGAGGCCTATCTGGACTACACGGCGGGCGATTTTGATTTCCGTTTCGGCCGGCAGATCACGACCTGGGGTGTCGGCGATCTATTGTTCATCAACGACGTGTTTCCAAAGGACTGGGTATCGTTCTTCTCGGGCCGGCCGCTGGAATACCTCAAGACCGGCGTTGATGGATTGCGCGCCCGCTATTCGTCGGATGTCGTAAACGCCGAACTGCTGGCCATCCCTCGTTTCGAACCGGATATCCTGCCGACCTCGAAGCGGTTTTTCCTGCAAGACGACTTTGCGTCCGTCACCAACCGCGACGAAGACCTGCCGGATACGACCCTTGGCAACACCGAGATCGGGCTTAGGCTGTACCGGAAATTCGGAAGCTTCGACCTCTCAGCTTACGCCTATCGAGGCCGCTGGCGTTCGCCGGGTCAACGGGCCGACGATCCAAACAACGCAACCCGCGTCACGTCCATCTACCCGCCGCTTTCCGTTTATGGGCTGAGCGCCCAGGGACAGGCCCTGGGCGGGGTCCTCAGTTTGGAAGGCGGCTACTACGACTCGCGCGACGATCGCGACGGCGACGACTTGGCGGTTCCCAACTCACAGGCGCTTTTCCTCGTCGGCTACCAGAAGCAGCTTTGGAAGGATTTCACCCTCGGCGCCCAGTATTACGCCAAAATCATGAGCGATTTTGGCGCCTACAAGCGCTCCCTGCCGAGCGGGTTCGTTCAAAAGGAAGAATACCGCGATATCGTGACGCTGCGCCTGACCCAGTACCTTGAGCACGAGACCTGGAAGCTCTCGCTTTTCGTCTTCTACAGCCCGGCGGACAACGACTATCTTTTGCAGCCCCAGGTCGCCTACAAGGCCTCGGACACCCTGTCGGCCGCCGTCGGCGCCAACGTGTTCGGGGGGAAGAAAAGGACGACGTTCTTCGGCCAGTTCGACCAGAACGACAACGCCTATATCAATTTGCGGTACGACTTCTGACGGACCACGCGAGAAATCTATTCGAACTCGAGTTCCATATAGACCTGTTGGGCGTTGCGCCGGGCAAGCTGATCAAAATTCACCAAATGGGAAAATTTCGATTGGTCGACGGCAATACCGTCGGCGATCGGTCCGCCACGATCCAAAACCGCCTTCACACGGTCGCGAAGGTTCACCAGGTAGTCGTAGGTTTCGGCGCGGGCCTTCGCCAAAGTGGTGGCCTGTCCGTGTCCGGGGACGACGTGGATGGGATCGAGCTCCGCAAGCGCTTCGAAGGAAGCGATCCAATCTCCGAGGCTGCTGACCGCGCTCATACTCAAAAGCCGTTCGACATAGACGATGTCGCCGGCAAACGCGATCCGTTTCTCCGGCAGCCACACGATGCTGTCGCCGGGCGTATGCGCCGCCCCCGGATGAATGAGATGTAGTTTTTCGCCGCCGACAGTAAGTTCCCGCTTTTCGTCGAAGGTCTCGTCCGCGTACACCGGATCGGTCCCTGCGAACCCGTCCTTGCCGACCAATGCTTCGGCCGTCGTCAGTTGAGCGCTCGTCCGCTCCTTCTGATCCTCGAGAGCCGCGGTGGACGCAATGATCCGCGCTCCCTTGGCCTTGAAATAGCTGTTGCCCAGCCACCGTTGATCCTGGCCGCCGCTATTGATGACCAAGACGACGGGTTTGTCCGTTATGGATCTGATGGCGGCGTCAATCCGTTCCGCCCCTCGTCGTGTTCCACCAGGGTCGACCAGGACAACCCCTTCGGATGTCACGATAACCCCGAATGAGGCATTGTTGCCCAGGTTCTGTGGCGAGCGTTGACCCAGATCGCCGACCAAGGCGTAGATTCCGTTCTCGACCTTCTGGACCTCCAAGGGGGAAGCCACAGCGATTCCGGAACCAAAAACAGAGAGCCCTACGAGAATGGACGTGAGAATTCTTAGCATGGGATACCTTTACCTTCTCTTTGTCTCAGACCGTCCGCGGCGGAGGAGCGCTACCGACACTCCAAGTTTCAGAGGATTTTCCTTGGAATCCGCATGTTGAGGACTGAGCACGAGGTCGATACATCTTATGGTATTTGGTTGACGCGAAGCTTACAATATGTTCAATTGACTAATTGAATAGTCGTACAAGCGAGGCATTTCAATGTCAAGTCCCAGCGCCAAACGCCAACTTCTCGAACAGTTCGCCAACGTCGCGAAGGCACTAGGCCATGCCCATAGATTGGATCTATTGGAGTACCTGGCGCAGGGCGAGCGTAACGTCGAAGCGCTAGCTCAAGTGGCGGGGCTCACCGTCGCCAACACTTCGCAGCACCTTCAGTACCTCCGCCGTGCAGGTTTGGTCACCTCTCACAAGAGAGGACTTCACGTCTTCTACAGCTTGGCTGGTGAGGACGTGATCGGCCTGCTTCGCGCTCTACGACATACCACTGAACGCCATATTGCCGAGGTCGACAGGATCGTCTCCGGATACTTCAACGAACGCGACAGCTTGGAAGCGATTTCGAGAAAGGAGTTGTTGGCGCGAACAAAGGAAGGGCTGGTGACGGTGCTCGACGTTCGACCGTCCGAGGAATACGAAGCCGGCCATATACCCGGCGCCGTGAACCTGCCTCTTGGAGACCTCAAGAAACGCCTGAAGGAATTGCCGAAGGGGCAGGAGATAATCGCCTACTGTCGGGGGCCATATTGCGTGCTCGCGTTTGAGGCCATCGCTTCTTTGCGGAAGAATGGCTTCGAAGCCAGGCGCCTGGAGGAAGGTTATCCGGAGTGGAAAGCCGCCGGTCTGCCGGTCGAAGTCGAACCGGCCGGATCATGACGTCCTGCCGAACCAATCGGTCTCTCAGAATTTCACCATACCGGATGTTCGTCCGAGACGGATACACATGCGGTTGCCTTGGCCGAAAATCCTCGAGTGGCACTCCTTCCGAGTTTTGCGCCTGCATCCGCGAGTGAAATTCTCGTGCGGTCGATTGCAATGACAATCGACCCTTTGCTCGACATGACCGACGTTTGCTTGTGGCTAGATGTGATGTCTCAGGAGGTTGTCCACTCGGTCCGAACCGAGGAAGCTGATGTCATTGAACCATTTGCTTTCAAGGAAGGACCGAATGGACATGCACAAGAATGGCCCTTTGACGCCACGTGGTCGAGAAGAACTGGTGCGCCGGATTTTGGTTGAGCGGCAACCCCCCAGGGGCGTGGCCACGGCCCTGGGGGTCTGCCCCCGCACGGTGCGCAAGTGGGTTGGCCGCTATCGGGCGGAGGGACGAGCCGGTCTTCAGGACCGCTCGGCGCTTACCTGATCGAAGACCTCCAACGGGGTCGGAGGCGGATTCAGCGATACACGCTGCCGATCTCGCCAAGAATATAGCCGTTGCAGAACGCCGCATCGCCGATGCCGGCCTGCAAGCGGGCCCGCGCCTCCTGGGGCTCCAGAGTGCCCGCGGCGACGGCGTGGAAGGTCTCGGCCACGGCTACCATGTCGACGCCCGCATGAGGCGACAGGCGCAGGCGGCGGATGCCCAAGTCGAGCAAGTCGGGCACGGATGCGCTCAGGTCGGCATAGGCATGTGACAAGGTCTGCACGCCGTTAACAGCGAGAAACGGCTCGCCATCAAGGGTCTCGACCTCCATCCCGTTCGGGTTCTCGATACAGATATACTGGCAGCCATCCTTGTGCAGACCACGGGCACGGGCGTGGTGGCAGCGCGCCGAAATTGCCAGCGGCAGACGGCCAAAAACCAATACCTCCAACTGGGTGGGACTGTCCTTGGCCAGTGCTGCCAGGGCGTCCAGGTTCAACTCCACCGGCAGACAGACCGAGCGGGCGCCGTTTCCGGCCAAATAAGCCAGAGTCCCTTCGTTATAAACGTTGACGTACGGGCCGATAGCATGAGGTTTGCCGCTGAGCAGCGCGGTGGCCGAGACGTCGTTGGCTTCAACGATGACGTTGTCTTCGTCAATTGCAGCAGCCTCGCGCACGCTCTCCATCTCACGCTTGTTCATGATCAACGCCAGGGTCGAAAGCAGAACCTGTTTGTCCGCCGCGACTAGACGCTCTATGACCTCCGGCAGATAG
Source organism: uncultured Thalassospiraceae bacterium (assembly GCA_964344215.1). Lineage (GTDB taxonomy): Bacteria > Pseudomonadota > Alphaproteobacteria > Rhodospirillales > Casp-alpha2 > CAYFMP01. The sequence continues at coordinate 24,007 of CAYFMP010000034.1, forward strand.
GGAGCGAAGAAGGGCGCACGTTTGGAGCACACCACCTCGCCGACACAGACCGCATCGACGTCGGCCTCGTCAGCGATACGGAAATGGAAGTCCCGCCAAACCTCGGGCGTCCAGTTGAACAGGACCGGGCCCATTACCAGCGTCGCCGTCAACCGATTTACTCCCTCTACCGCCAGGTTTTCTGATAAGCGCCGGTCGTCTTGCGCTGGCCTTCGGTGACCTGGGTGAGGTCGGTTTCGATGGCCGCTCCGTCGGCCATCGAGTCGACCGCCTGGCGGAATGACGACACAACTTCGGCAACGTAGGCCTTGCCGCGCTGACGGCCTTCGATCTTCAGACCCGTCACACCCGCCGCGGCCAACTCAGGCAGGATCGAGGCGGCATTGAGACTGACCGGATCCTCAAACAGGTACGACGTCTTGCCTTGGGCGATGAAACGGCCTTTGCACAGTGTCGGATAGCCCGCCGACTCACCTGGCGCAAAGGCATTGATGGTGAAATCGCCGAGCTTCGACACCATGCGCCCGCTGTCCTCCTCCTCGTAACGCACCGCGCACGCCGGCGAACAGACGCCGTTGGTGTTGGGCGACTGGCCGGTGACATAGGACGACAGCGCGCAGCGGCCCTCCGCCATGACACACAGACCGCCGAATACGAAGACCTCGGTCTCGACGGAAATATCCCTGTTCAGTGCGGCGATCTCGGTGACACTGAGCACACGCGGCAGCACCACGCGCTTGACGTCGAAGGCGTCCTGGTAGAAGCGGATGGCCTCGGGGTTTGATGCCGATGCCTGCACCGACAGGTGGCGGCGCAGATCGGGATGCTTGCGCGTGGCGTAGTCGAGCACGCCGATATCGGCCAGGATAACAGCGTCGACACCGATCCCGGCGCCGTCGTCGACCGCCTGACGCCAAGGGTCGGGGTCGCCCGCCGTCGGGAAGGTGTTGATCGCCAGGAATATCTTGCAGCCTTCGCCGTGGGCAAAGACGACGGCTTGTTCAAGTTCGGGACGGCTGAAGTTGAGGCCGGGAAAGTTGCGGGCGTTGGTGGCGTCTCGAAAACCCAGGTAGACGGCGTCCGCGCCACTGTCCACCGCCGTCTTCAGCGCCGCCGGCGTTCCGGCTGGGCATACGAGTTCGAGGGGCGTCATGCTTCGGTATCTTTGGTCCGCGGCGCTTGTACGGCGGCCTTCAAGATATCCAGGTCATCGCTGAGCCGAGCATAGATGTGTCCGCCGAGGCCGAGCGCGAGGCGGGCGGGTGACGCCAGCGGGCCGAGGAATGCCAGTAGGTCGCCCCTCAGGTCGATGTCAGCGTCGTCGACCGCGTTGCGTAACGCCACTACGGCCTCGGTATCGCCTTCGATCGACAAGTTGCGCGAGAAAAACATCGCATCGCCATCGAGGCGTCCTTCCAACAAATCGATCAGGGTCATCAACGGTCCACGGATTACCGCCGCCGCCTGGCCGTCGCTTCCGCGGGCCGCCGTCATGCGGGGATGCTCCGAATCCGCATCAAGCACGAAGACGAGCGGAAGATCGACGGGATCAATTAGGAAAACCGGCCCGTTCAGACACGACAGCCGTTCGAACAATCCGGGATGACGGCGCTTCAGCACCAAGAATGCGGCATCGAGGACCGGCTGCAACAGCCGGGGAGGCAGCGGCCTGGCCAGCAGGCCGGCCAACAGGACCGGGGATAGCGGTGGTGGTCTGCCGTGCGAATGAAACACGGGATCGCCCTCATTACGCTTCATCGATGCGAGATGATCACACAGTCGATGGATATTACAACGCTTTTATGTTGAAACGATTCTGAAGTAGAGAGACCCTAAAAAAAGTGGTCTGGGTTTGTTAGGACGGCATTGTCACGTTAACCGAATAGGCTCAGTGGTGACAGTGGGCTAGCGTCTCCCGATGGAACCTATTTCATACCGCCGCCATCGCTTTCCGCCCGTCACCATCCAACACGCCGTCCGGCTCTATTACCGGTTCACGCTCAGCCATCGGGATGTCGAAGACGTCCTGGCGGAACGCGGCACCGATGTGTCGTGCGAGACGGTTCGCCGGTGTGCGACGAAGTATGGAACCGTGCCGTCAATCATTGTCACTGACAAATGGCGGGCATCGCGTGCGGCGATCCATGAGATTGTATCGAACGCCCAACACGTTCGAGGGAAACGACTGAACAGCCGGGCTGAGAACTCTCATCAGCCGACACGAAGACGGGAACGAAAACAGCAACGGTTCAAGTCACCGGCCTCCGCACCGGAATTTCTCTCGACGTTCTCATTGATCTACAACCACTTCAATATCCAGCGCCACCTCGTATCACCGGGCACGATGCGAAAGTTCCGAGCAGAAGCATTACATGCGTGGATGGATGTTGCTGCCGAAGTCTGAAATCAACCTTTGGAATTACCCAACACGTCGCCACCCGAGCCAATGCGACAATGCCAAGCGGACATACGAAGCTTACGGCCTAAGGACGATCTTGGCCGCTGAGACCTTTCCTTGTTGGAGGTCGCGAAAAGCATGGGCGCCCTCGGCGAGGGGGCGCGTTTCGACCCAGTCCAGCGCGCCCAGCGATCCCGAGTGGAGGGCTGCCACGGTGTCGGTGAAATCCTCCATGGTGTAAGTGTAGGTGCCTATGAAGGTGACTTCCTGAAGCGTCATCTTGCGGACATCGAGGCCGCCCTCGGCTTCGAGCAGGCCAATATGAACGATGACGCCTCCGGGTTTGACGGCGGCCGAAGCGGCCGCCCGCGTATCGCTGCCGCCGACAGCGTCGATGACCAGATCGAAACCATTTCCCTCGGCTGGATCGGTGGCAGGGTTGACGATCGCGATGTCGTTTTCCCGAGCTACGGTTCGGCGGCGCAGGGGATTGGTTTCGGCGATATGAACCTCTCCGTACCCCCGGCTTCGCAGGACCAGCGCCGCCGACAATCCGATGGCGCCACCGCCGAGAACCAGGGCGCGGCTGTCTGGCGGCGACTCCGCGAGGCGCTCTCCCAAATTCACGGCATGCCAGGCGGTAGCCACCGGTTCGCTCAGGGCGGCGACGCTTGGGTCCATGCCGTCCGGTAATTCGATCAGGTTACGTTCTGGAATCTTCAGGTATTCGGCGAACGCGCCCTGACGGGGCGGCATGCTGATGATCTGGCGCTCTCCACACAGGTTTTCGCGCCCGCCACGGCAGGCCGCGCAAGTCCCACAGGTGACCAGGGGGTTCAGGGTCACGCGCCTGCCGACCAATCTTCCATCCTCGACGGTTCCGGATGCCTCGTGACCCAGAATCAACGGCGGGGGACGGCGTGGGTCGTGACCAAGAAAGGCGTGCATGTCGGAACCGCAGATGCCGACGGCCTCGACTCGGACGATGGCCTCGCCCGGTTCCGGCACCGGATCCGGTTGGTCGCGGTAATCGATTCGTTCGGGTTCCGTGTAGACGAGGGCCTTCATGCCGGGCGTTCCCTATTTTGCGGAATAGCCGCCGTCGACCGCCAATACCTGACCGGTGACGTAGGCCGCCGCCCGCGAGGCCAGGAACACCGTCGCGCCGTCGAGGTCACGCAACTCCCCGTTTCTGCCGACGGCGGTCATGGCGGCGTGATGGGCTGCCGTTTCCGGATCACCGTAGACGGCCGCCGTCAGTTCGGTGGGAAAGAACCCCGGTGCCACGGCATTGGTGACGATTTCGTCCTTCGACCATGCCTCGGCCATGGCGCGGGTCATCTGCACGACGCCGCCCTTCGATGCGCCGTAAGCGGCGCCGTCCGGGAACGCCCGGAACGACTGCAGCGAGGCGATGTTGATAATGTTGCCGCCACCGCGCGCGCGCATGCCCGGCACCAGCTCACGAGCTAGGAAAAAGGGTACCGAAAGGTTGAGGCGCAGGGTCGTATCCCAAACGTCCCAGGACACGTCGTCGGCGGATTGTCGGGGATTGATGCCGGCGGCGTTGACCAGGATATCGGGCGCTCCGAACGCATTGCCGGCGTCGGAGGCGACCCGCGCGATCTCGTCGCGTTCGGCCAATTGGGCGACGAAAACCTCCGCTGAACCGCCGCCGTCGGTAATGACCTTGGCGGTCTCGGCGAGACGCTCCGCGCGGCGTGCCACCAAGATCACCGCGGCCCCGGCGCGGGCCAGCGTTCCGGCCATATGGCGGCCAATCCCCGACGATGCGCCGGTAACCAGGGCGACGCGGCCAGAAAGATCGAACAGTTGGCTGACAAAAGAGGTCATGGCGGCGGCGGGCTCCTAGGGTGTTAAGTCGAAATCTTCGCCCGGAAAATACTTCTCGAGGCGAACGTCGCCCGTGCGCGCGTGGCCCTCCATCCCCTCGAGACGCGAAATACGTGCAGTAACGGCGGCCACCTCGCGGTTGGCTTCGCGACTGGCGCGCTGGGTGGTGACGACCTTGATGAATTTGTGGACCGACAAGCCACCGGTGTAATGCCCGGCCCCCTTGGTCGGCAAGATGTGGTTGGTGCCCGAGCACTTGTCGCCAAAGGCGACAGTGGTCTCCTCGCCGACGAATAACGAGCCGTAGTTACGGAGCCGGTCGACATACCAATCGAGGTTTTTGGTCTGCACCTCCAGGTGTTCCGGTGCGTAGGCGTCGGACACGGCCGCCGCCTTCTCGTCGGTGTCGCACAGCACAACCTCGCCGTAATCCCGCCAGGCACTCTCGGCGGCCTGCCTCTGGACCTCCGGAAGGGCGGCGATCAGGCCGTCCATGCGGGCCATCACCTCGTCGGCAAGCTTGCGGCTGGTCGTTACCAGCCAAGCCGGGGAGTCGGGGCCGTGCTCGGCTTGGCCGACGAGGTCGTAAGCGACCACATCCGGATCCGCCGTCTCGTCGGCGATGACGAGGATTTCCGTCGGACCGGCGAACAGGTCGATGCCAACGCGCCCGAACAACATGCGCTTGGCCTCGGCGACGAAGCGGTTGCCGGGTCCGACCAGGATATTGGCCTTGTATCCGGTGAACAGCCCGAACGCCATGGCGGCGATACCTTGGACGCCACCCAGCGCCAGGATGTGATCGGCCCCGCACAGATCCATGGTGTAGAGGATGGCCGGATGGATGCCGCCGCGCTCCGGGCTGGGAGCGGAGCAAGTTATGACATTCTGGACACCGGCGACCTTGGCCGTGGTAATGCTCATGATCGCTGACGCGACATGAGCGTAGCGCCCGCCCGGCACATAACATCCGGCCGTATCCATTGGAATCAACCGTTGCCCGGCCCAAAGGCCTGGCGACAGTTCAGCCTCGAACTCGACCAGGCTTTCCTTCTGTTTCTCGGCGAAACCGCGCACCCGGTCGTAGGCGAAGCGCAAGTCGTCCTTAAGTTGGTCCGGAACCTGCTCGGCGGCGGCGGCGACGGCGTCCTTCCCGACCACGATGTCGCCCGTCCAGCCGTCCAACTTATCACCGTACTCGCGCGCCTTATCCTCGCCGCCGGCCTCGATTTCGGAGAGCATGCGGGCGACGATGTCGCGAGTTTCTTCTTCCCCAGTGGCCGGCGTTTTGGCCGCCTTCTTAAGGTACTCGGTGGTCATTGTCCCTCCTAATTGGCGCGCTCCGCCGACAGCGCTTGCGCCGCCTGGCGCATGACAGGCACATGCCCGAGCGCAGCTTTCAAATTCATGCGCACGCTTGGCGCGTGGCAGGCGAGGGTGCCAACGATGCGCTGCTTGTCGTCCAAAATCGGCACCGCGATCGCGGTCATTCCCTCGATGAACTCCTCGTCGTCCGTGCCGATCCGCTGGTCGGCGATGCGCTCGAGTTCCGTTATCAGGACCTCGGCATCGGTGATGGTTTTCGGCGTGTGTCGTTCCAGCGGCAGGACACTGACCAAACGCCGCTGCTGGGTTGCCGACAGACTGCTCAAGTATAGCTTACCGCTGGCCGTGCAGTGGAGCGGCACGCGGGTCCCGATGGGAAGCTGCGTACGCAAAGGCCATTCCGCCTCGACCCGGTCCAGGTACACCATCTCGCTCCCCATCGGGGCGTTCAGGTTGCAGGTCTCGCCGATCTGGCGCGACAGCTCGGTCAGGATGCGATGGCGATAGGCGTAATTGCCCCCGGTGGCGACCATGCCAAGCGCCAGTTCGCGCATTCGATGGCCTGGGCGCAAACCCTTGCCGCCGATGTCCGCGGCCAAGAATCCCTCGTGCTCCAGCAAAGAGCACAGACGATGCGCCGTCGCCTTCGGAAGCCCCGTCACCTCGACGATTTCGGCGACCGAAAGAGCTTTCACGGTACCTGACATGGCTTCCAGGATTTCCAGCGCCCGGATGGACCGGGAACCTTTGTCTCCCGATTCCTTCGGCATAATCGACTGGGTCCCCTTGACCCAGCGCGATCGGCGTTTGCCGAACAGCGAACGATAGGGCCGTTACGATCCGTAAATGACCTTCGGCAGCCACAGGGCGATCTGTGGGAAGATCATGATCAGGATTAACCCGACCAGCTGAATGACCATAAACTGCATCATGCCGATATAGATGTCTTTCAGGTCCCACTCCGGAACGACGCCCTTCAGGAAGTAAGCCGACAGGGCAACGGGCGGTGATAGCCAAGCTGTCTGCAAATTAACGGCTACCAGGATGCCGAACCAAACCAAGTTGAACCCGAGCTGGTCGATCAGCGGCAGCAGGATCGGCACGATGATGAGTACGATCGGCACCCACTCCAGGGGCCACCCCAGCAGGAAGATCAACGCCATGATCATGACCAGGATGACCATCGGCGGAAGGTCTGTGCCGAGCAGCAGTTCGGTCAGCATGGTCGGTGTGCCGAGGCGCGAGAACACGGCACCAAAGAAGTTGGACGCCGCCACAAGGATCAGAATCAGGGCCGAGATCTCCAGCGTCTTAATCAGCGCCTGATGGAGCTTCGGAAGGGTCAGCCGCCGGTAGGCGAGCGACAGCAGGAGGGCGCCGGCGGCGCCGCAACCGGCGCCCTCGGTCGGCGTTGCCAGTCCGAACATGATGCTGCCCAGGGCCGAGAACACCAACGCCGCGGGCGGCACTAGGCCAAGCAGGAACTCCTTCCACACGTGGGCCATGCTCTCGGCCCGGTCCTCCACCGGCAGCGCCGGGCCGAGCGACGGATTGAGCCAACACCGGCCGAGCGCGTAGAAGGCGTACAGCGTCGCCATCAGGACGCCGGGGATGATGGCGGCAGCGAACAAGTCGGTCACCGGCACCTCGAGGACCGGCCCCATGACCACCAGCATGATGCTCGGCGGGATCAGGATGCCCAGGGTGCCTCCGGCGGTGATGGTGCCGGCCGACAGTTTCACGTCGTAGCCCGAGCGGTTAATGGTCTTGGCCGCCATGATACCGAGTATGGTCACCGAAGCACCGACGATGCCGGTGGCGGCGGCGAAGATCGTGGAGACGAACAGCACGGCAAGATAAAGCGCGCCGCGCACCCTGGATAGCATAAGCTGTACGGCCTGAAACAATCGCTCCATCAGGCCGGCCTGCTCCATCAAAATGCCCATGAAGATGAACAGGGGCACGGCGGCCAGGGTCTGCTCCAGCATCACCGACGAAAACTGGAAGGTCATCAGATAGAAGACGACCTTTCCGAAGCCGATGTAGCCGAAAACGAAGCCCAAGAAGATCAGGGTAAACGAGATCGGGAATCCAACGAATATGGCGAACAGCATGACCGCGATGAGGACGAGGCCGAGAATTTCATTTTCCATTCTACGGCCACCTTCCGCGTGTCGCGGCAAAGTAACTTTTCAGGGTCTCCGAAACACCCTGGATGATGAGGAAGACGACACCGATGGGAAGCGCTGTCTTGATCGGCCCCATGTACGGCATCCAGGCGGTATCCATGCCGCGTTCTCCACGGATCCACGACAGGGAAGCGAAATCCACCGCCATCCACAGGAACACGAACAGGCCGGGGAAATAGAACACCAAATACAGCGCCGTATCGATTATCCCCTGAACCTTGGCCGACCAGTTCCGGTATATGAAATCGGCGCGGATGTGAACGCCCCGGGAAAGGGCGTAGCCGGCGCCCAGCATAAACAACGCGCCGTACAGCATGCGGCTCATGTCATAGGCCCACATGGTCGGCGCCACGAACACATAGCGCGCCGTCACCTCGTAGACCATGGCCAACAGCAGCGGGATAGTCAGCCAGCACACGATGCGGCCAACCCACAGGCTGAAGTAGTCGATGAACGTGATCGTCCGGGCCATCCACGGCGGCATGTCGCCGGGCAGGTCGCCAGGATCCTTGGCGCGCCGTTCGGCGATCAGCTCGTCGGTTATGTCCAGTTCGCCGACGTCTTCGGGCGTATCCGACATCGAGGCCCCCTGTCAGGCTACGGGTTGAATCCGGGTTGATTCCGGGCCTCTCCCCTATAGTCCCGGACGCAGACTAGTCGTTCGAAGAGCGCGTGGGAAGCGGGCCGAACAAGCCCGCTTCCCGTCGCTAGGGAGACGTAATGGTCGTTTATTGCTATTTCTTGCTTTTGGCGAAAGCCATCCCGAGGCTGGCGTTGGACATCTGGGCCCCGGCCCAAAACGGAACCGCGACGTCGGCGAAGGCCTTCTGGGAATCCCACACCTTCTTGAAGAACGGATTCTCGGCCGCGTTCTTTTCCAAGGTGGCCTTGGCGGCGTTCATGTATTCCTTGAAGTAGTCGGCCGGTGTGTCGTGCAGGATGACCCCGTGATCCTCGGTCAGGCTTTTCAGCGCCTTGCCGTTCTCGTAGATGCGATAGCTCAACGAGCGGATCAACGAAGCGTCGGCCGCCACCTGCATCGCCTTCTGCTGGTGCGGCGTCAAGCTCTTCCAGACGTCGCCGTTGATGTACATGTCGGCGTTGACGACCACTTGGTGCAGGCCCTGAAGATAATAATGTTTAAGCACCTTTTGGAAGCCGAACACGCTGTCCGGTTTTGGGCAGCACCATTCGGCGGCGTCGATGACACCCTTCTCCAGCGCCGGCAGGATGTCACCGCCACCCATGGCGACCGCGGCGACGCCGATGTCCTTGTAGGTTTGGCCCGGAATCCCCGGAGGCGTGCGGAACCGGTACTTGCGGAAATCGGCCATCGACTTGATCGGCTCCTTGAACCAACCGAGCGCTTCGGGACCGACGGGCTGCAGCATCAGGCCCTTGATGTTCATGCCCATTTCCTTCCACAGCTGGTCATAAAGCTGCTGACCGCCGCCGTACATGAACCAAGATACCCAGGCGATGTTGTCGATACCGACACCGGCACCCGCCACCGGCGAGCCGAACAACATGGCGGCCGGGTGATACCCGGACCAATAGTGTGTCCACGCGAAACCGCCCTCGATGAGGCCCTTGTCGACCGCCTCCAGGGTTTCCTTGACGCCGACGACGGCACCCGCCGGCAGCACCTCGATGGTCACTTCGCCGTTGGTCAGGGCGCTGACGTTGGCGCCGAAATCCTTCAGCATGACGATTTCGTCCGCCTTGGTCGGGATCACCGACTGGATGCGGATCTTCACCTTTTTAGCGTGTACGGGATTGGGAACCGCGAACACCATCGCCGAGATGGATGCCGCGACGACCCCCAACATGAGTGTCTTAAGTATGCGCATGGAATACCCTCCCTGTCGCTCGGTTCATTGGGTTTGATGGGCCCCCAATGTTGGCCCGCTTGTGATCCTGTCGCTCCGCCGGCACCGCGAGCAACGTGTCCGCTAACGGCGGCGATCGGTGAAGTCCCTTGTGCGAATTTGTATAGGAAATGGCCGTGGCACTACCGATGCGGTCAATCCGAACTGACGGTCCCGCCGATTTCCCCTGGCCCGAAACCGAGCCCAAACACCTCCCTTACAAACCCTGATTAGTCTCATTAATGAGACTTATTTGATTCATTATTGCAAATTTCTTTTATCCGGGCAACCATGATTATGGCTCTGGTCAGTGAAACGGCCGCTTGCCGATCGGAAGCGATACGGAAACAGTTCGGCTGGTCATCGCGGGGAGGCGATTTCGGAGACATGCAGGAATCCGACAACCTGTACGACTACATTGTCGTCGGCGCCGGTTCGGCTGGTTGCGTCGTCGCCAACCGCCTCAGCGCCGATCCGGACAAACGGGTGTTGTTACTGGAGGCCGGCGGCCGCGATCGCAGTCCTTGGCTGCATGTGCCGGTCGGGTATTTCAAGACCCTGCACAACCCCAGAACCGACTGGTGCTACAAGACCCAGCCCGACCCCGGCTTGAATGGCCGTAGCATTGACTGGCCACGCGGCAAGACCCTGGGCGGGTCGAGCGCCATCAACGGGCTCATTTACATTCGTGGCCATAGAGCCGATTACGACCACTGGCGCCAGCTGGGCAATGCCGGCTGGTCGTTTACCGACGTGCTGCCGTATTTCAAGCGCGCCGAAAACCAGGAGCGTGGTGGTGACGACTACCATGGGACGGGTGGACCGCTGTCGGTCTCGGACATGCGGTTCGAAAGCCGGATTTGCGATGCCTTCATTGCCGCCGCCGAGGAAATCGGCATTCCTCGGAACGACGATTTCAACGGTCCCGAATTGGAGGGCGCCGGGTATTTTCAACTGACGACACGGGATGGGTGGCGATGTTCGACGGCGACCGCCTACCTGAAGCCAATCCGCCATCGCCGAAACCTGGATGTCGTCACCCATGCTCTCGTCGACGGGCTTGTTTTTGACGACGACGATGGCCTTGCCGCGCGGGGCATTTCGTTCTCGGTTGGCGGTGTCTCGCGAGTGGCCGAACTGCGCACCGGCGGCACCGCGGTGCTGTCGGCGGGTGCCATCGGTTCGCCGCAGATCCTCCAGGTTTCCGGGATCGGACCGGGAAAGCTGCTGAGCGACGTCGGTGTTCGTGTGCGCCTCGACCTGTCCGGCGTCGGCGCCAACCTTCAAGACCATCTCCAGATTCGCATGGTCTACAAGGTCAACGTTCCGACACTCAACGACCAGATCAACAATTTCTTCCGCCGCATGCTGATCGGCATCGAGTATATGGCCCGACGTACCGGTCCGATGGCCATGGGCGCCAGCCAAGTCTGCGTGTTCACCAAGACCCGACCTGAACTGGAAATTCCGAACATTCAATTTCACTTCCAGCCACTGAGCGCCGACAAGCCGGGCATCGAGATGCATCCGTTCTCGGGTGTGACCGCCTCTGTTTGCCAACTGCGCCCGGAAAGCCGAGGTCGGATCGAAATCGTTTCGCCCCGCGCCGCCGATTATCCGGCCATTCACCCAAATTATCTGTCGACGGCCATCGATCGACAGACCGCCGCCGCCGCCATGGGCGTCACCCGCAGGCTGATGGCCACCCGGGCCCTGGAGCCATTCGTGGTCGAGGAAATGGTGCCGGGCTCCGAAGCCCAAACCGACGACGAACTGCTGGAAAGCGCCCGCAACATTTCGCAAACCATCTATCATCCGGTCGGAACCTGTAAGATGGGGTCGGACCCCGAGTCCGTTGTCGACGATCGGTTACGGGTACATGGCGTGAAGGGACTGCGGGTCGTCGACGCGTCGATCATGCCGACCATCGCTTCCGGTAACACCAACGCGCCGGCGATCATGATCGGCGAGAAGGCAGCCGACCTAATCCGTGAGGACTCCCGGCGGCTCCGATAGGGCCGAACGGAGAATGGAGGGAAATATGTACGAGAAGATTCTGTTCCCTGTCGACCTCGGCGACACCGATTCGCAGGAAGCCGCGCGTCGTCGCGCCGTCGACATGGCGAAGATGTGCGGCGCCGAACTGCATGTGCTGAACGTGTTACCGCTTTTCGCTTTCGGTTCGGCGGATATGTACCCGCCTGAAGGGTTCGAGGAACAAGCGACGACCCGCGCCCATGATGACCTGAAGGACTACGTGGATCGAATCATTGCGCCGGAACTCATAGACGTTCAAGCGGCCATCGCGCACGGGACGGTCTACAAGGAGATCATCGAATATTCGGAAGCGCACGCGATCGACCTCATCGTTCTCGCCTCGCACCGGCCCGAACTGAGCGACTATCTGCTCGGCCCCAACGCTGCCCGCGTGGTTCGCCATGCCAACTGTTCGGTAATGGTGATTCGGGGTGAGAAGACGGCCTAACGGGCGATACCGTAAAGTCCGGCTAAGACCGGGAGCCCGAAGGGGCATTGTCAGAGAAACTGGCTTGAGTCGGTGTTGCGTGTTTCGTAGCGTCTGATGATGAAGAATCCTTTCCGCTATTTCAAAACCTCGCCCGAAGTTATCCGCCTGACCGTGATGATATATGTCCGGTTTCCGCTTTCCTTGCGGCAAGTCGGAGACTTGCTTCATGAGCGCGGTATCGACATTGGTTGTGAAACGGTGCTTGCTTGGAGGAACCGGATCGGACCGCTATTTGCGGCAGAAATCAGAAAGAAACGACCCGCATCGACGCGACAACCACCGCCGTGGAGATGGCATCCGGACGAAGTCCTCGTGCGGATCAGCGGTGAAACCCACTATCTCTGGCGGGCAGTTGATCACGAAGGTGAAATCCTCGAAGCGTTGGTTGCAAAGAAGCGTGATCGCAAGGCTGCACTTAGGTTTATGAAGAGAGCGATGAAGCGATATGGCAATCCTCTCGAGAGTGTGACAGACCGCCTTCGCTCCTATCGTGCCGCCATGAAAGAGATTGACAACGAAGCGCGACAATCAACAGGACGGTGGCTGAACAATCGAGCGGACAACTCCCATCAACCATTCCGACGACGAGAGCAGGCGATGGCCAGATTCAGAAGCGCAAGGTCGCTACGGATATTCGCCTCGATACACTCCTCCGTTCACAACCACTTCAACCAAGAACGCCATCTCTACAATCGGCAAGTCCTCAAGATCAATCGGTCATCCGCACTAGCCGAGTGGCGTGATCCGTGCGTTGCCTGAGGACCGAGAGATGGCTTTACATTGCCCATCGCAGATTCCTCTGACAAGGCCGAATAGCCACGTCGGGCCGAAACCGGCCCGAAATCCCCGACCAGAGACCGGAAATCAGACCTTAAGTCGCTGATAATTGGGCGGTTGTTATGGGCTCCCTGGGAACCGGCCCAGGAGACGGGACTGGTTGGCGTAGGGGGAGGGATTGCCGTTGCTTCGCTCCGTCATCTCCGCTGCGCTCCGATCCCGAACAAGGGTTCGTTCACCATCCCCCGTCCCCACAAACCGATAGCCCCACGCGGCGGCTATCGGTTTGTGGCGG
>CAYFMP010000035.1:0-23255 GCA_964344215.1 uncultured Thalassospiraceae bacterium
TCTACGTCTGTGCCGCCATCATCAATTCAAGATGATTCTCAACAGACCCTAAAGCGTTTCAGGAACGGGCCCGGTAGGTCTGCAGGCCCAACTCGTCAAGGATGGCCTGTTCCTCGCGGGCCAACTCCTGAGCCTCGCGGGTATCGCGAACCTCCTGAGCAACCTCGAACTTCTTCAGCTCGCGATAGGCTTCGCCGAGTTCCTCGCGGGCGGCGGCGATCCTGACCTCCATCTCGGCGATGGCGTCTTCCAGGCTTTCGCGCCGGGCAATCACCGCAAAAGCATAGTTGCCGTATAGAAACCCGCCCTCGGCCGGCGACTGCCCGGCCTGCTCCTGTTCGCGCACGAGTTCCGCCGCCAAGTCGTCGACGGCGGTCTCCAGGGAATTCAGCGACTGCAACAGGGCGCCGAGTTTGCGTCGGCGTTGGTCGACTTCCCACTCGTTCAAGCGGATCAGGGAACGAAGGCTCTTGGCCACGGTTCAGGTCTCCGTCTTCGCCGTCAGTGCACCGTCGGCGGTTCGACCGGCGGCGGCGCATCCTGTGCCGGTGCGGCGCCTGGCTGCGGAGGCGCAGCAGGTTGCGGGGGAGCGGCAGGCGGTTGGCCGGCCGCGGGCTGGGCGTCGGGCTCCGACGGCTCGGCGTGACCGCCGGTTCCAAGGATCTCGTAGAGCATCCTGTAACAGGTCTCGAGGTCGGTCGCTTCGTCGATAGCCTGTGTCAGGAAGCTCTCGAGAGCCGGATAATAGTGTATGGCCTCGTCAATTTGCGGGTCGCTTCCGCGCCTATAAGCGCCGAGCCGGATCAGTTCGGCCATGTCCTCGTAGGTCGCCATCAATTGCCGGGCGCGCCCAACGGCGGCATTCTCCTCGGGCGTATTGCAGGCCGGCATGGTTCTGGAGATGCTCCTGAGGACGTTGATGGCCGGGTAACGTCCGCGCTCGGCGATAGCCCGGTCCAGGACCACGTGTCCATCGAGAATGCCGCGCACCGCGTCGGCCACCGGTTCGTTATGGTCGTCGCCCTCGACCAACACCGTGAACAGACCGGTGATCGAGCCCTGTTCCTCGGCGCCCGGCCCGGCTCTTTCCAACAGCCTCGGCAGTTCGGCGAACACCGAGGGCGTATAGCCCTTGCTGGTCGGCGGTTCGCCGGCCGACAGCGAGATTTCGCGTTGGGCCATGGCGAATCGGGTAATGCTGTCCATCAGACAGAGCACTTCCATCTGTCGGTTCCGGAAATACTCGGCCACCGCCATCGTCGTATAGGCGGCCTGCCGGCGGACCAGGGGCGATTCGTCCGAGGTCGCGACGACGATGACGCTCCTCGCCATGCCCTCCTCTCCCAGGTGGTCCTCGATGAACTCGCGGGCTTCCCGGCTGCGCTCGCCGATCAGCCCGATGACGCTGACTTCGGCGTTGGTGTTTCGGGCCATCATCGCCAGCACGGTCGACTTGCCGATCCCCGATCCGGCGAAAACACCCATGCGCTGACCGGAGCAACAGGTCAGGAAGGCGTTCATGGCGCGGATGCCGAGGTCGATTTTTCCACCGACCCGCTTCCGGGTATGGGCCGGCGGCGGCATATTTCGGATCGGGTAGGCCTCCGAGCCCGCCGGTAGCGGTCCCTTGCCGTCGACCGGCTCGCCAAAGGCGTTGATGACGCGGCCACGCCACGCCAAGGTCGGATAGATCACCGATTCGGACGAGCTGACGTCAACCCGGCACCCCATGCCGATGCCGTCGAGCGTTCCGAACGGCATGGCCATGATGTTGCCGCCCGAAAACCCGACCACCTCGCACATCATCTTGCGGCCGGTGCGGGCGTGAATGATGCAATGATCGCCGATCGACAGGTTGCCCTGGACGCCACCGACCTCGATCAGCAGGCCGACGATGTTGATGACCTGCCCATAAACCTTGAAGGCGGACAGATGTTCGACTTCGTTGACGATGTTGGTCCCGAAACCCGTCAAAGCGGAGTTCCCACCGATCTGTTTCCCGTGTCCCGGCCGGTCGTTCCGGCGCTATCAGTATGGTAGCTCAGGGTTTAACGATTGGTAAAATTCTTGGCTGCCGTGGCCTACAGGAAGAACGCTCCGAAGCGCCCGGAAAGCAAGGAATCTCTACGTCGGACCTTGCGCCGGAGAGCGCCTCGGAATATGGTTAACGAATTCGTTAACAACGTCGTAGCGGTGGTTGCCCATGCGTGTGTTATTGGTCGAAGACGATCCGACGACACAACAGAGCATCCAGATGATGCTCGAGTCCGCCGGAATGGTGATCGACGCCACCGACCTCGGTGAAGACGGCCTGGAGATCGGCAAGCTCTACGACTACGACATCATCGTCCTCGACCTTATGCTTCCCGATATCGACGGCATCGAGGTTCTGCGCCGCCTGCGCGATGCGCGGATCGAGACCCCGGTCCTCATCCTCTCCGGGCTCACCGAATCGGAAAACAAGGTCAAGGGCCTAGGCACCGGCGCCGACGACTATCTCACCAAACCTTTCAACAAGGAAGAACTGGTCGCTCGTATCCAGGCCATCGTCCGGCGTTCGCAGGGTCATTCCCAATCGGTCATCGAAACCGGCCGGCTGACCATCAACCTCGACGCCCATACGGTCGAGGTCGACGGCCAGCCCATCCACCTGACCGGCAAGGAATACGGCATCCTCGAGCTGCTCAGCCTGCGCAAGGGTACGACGCTGACCAAGGAAATGTTCCTCAACCACCTGTACGGAGGCATGGACGAGCCCGAGTTGAAGATCATCGACGTTTTCATCTGCAAGCTTCGCAAGAAGCTGTCGAACGCCACCGGCGGCGACAACTATATCGAGACCGTGTGGGGGCGTGGATACGTTCTGCGCGATCCCACCGACGAACCCGCCTCCAAACAAGCCAAAGCCTAGAGCGGCTCCGGGTCGATCGGACCCGCCGATTGCAGATCTGCTTGCATGGTCTAAATAGCGATCCGTCAATCCGTTTCGGTTGTCCCGATCCATCGAGGTAGAGCAGATTGGTGCGATTGGACGGCACCCAGCGATGGTCCCGATCGAACGCGGTTCGCCCTAGGCGGTTACAATCTTGTAGATTCCGCGCTGCCCCTGAACCGGTTTGAACTTGGTGGTGATGCCGACCACCGTCTCGGCACCGCCAAGGAACAGGGTTCCGTCATCCGGCATCATACCGCTGATCTCGTCGAGCACCCCGGTTTTCGTCGGTGCGTCGAAATAGATCAGGACGTTGCGACAGAACACGACATCGAACGTCCCCAGCGGCTTCAGGCTATCGAGCAGATTGAGCTCGCGGAACTCGACCATGTCACGCAGTTCGGGCTTGATGAACCAATGTTCGCCCTGCTGGGAGAAATACTTGACCAGCATCTGGATCGGCAGCCCGCGTTGCACCTCGAACTGGCTGTACTTGCCTTCCCTGGCCTTGGTCAGGATTTCGCTTGAAAGATCGGTGCCGACGATATCGTAAGTCCAGCCCGCCAGCTTCGCCGCCTCCTCCTTCAGGATCATGGCGATCGAATACGGTTCCTGACCGCTCGACGCGGCGGCGCACCAGATCCGAAACGATTTCCCTGAAGACCGGGTTTCCAGCAGGTGCGGAAGAACGTGCTCGCGGAACAGATCGAACGGCGTGTTGTCCCGGAAAAAGAACGATTCGTTGGTCGTCATTGCTTCGGTGACGTCGACCAGAAGCTGCTCGGTCGGAGCCGAGCGGATTTGACCGATCAGGTCCTCCAGACCGTTCAACTCGTGCTTGCGGGAGACGGGCATCAGGCGGCTTTCCAGAAGGTAGGCCTTGTCCGGGGTCAATACGAGCCCGGAGCGTTCTTTCAAAAGCGTGCTGATCAATTCGAAATCAGCCGGGTTCATGCCATTCCCCTGTTCATGAACTGGCCGATATAGGGGGCGATATCGTTCAGTGGCAGCACGGCGCTGCATACACCGGCCGTCGCCGCAGCGCCGGGCATTCCCCACACCACGCTGGTCTTCTCATCCTGCGCAATGACGGTGCCGCCGGCCTGGACGATGCTTTCGCACCCCCGTCTGCCATCGGCGCCCATGCCGGTTAGGATCGCCACCAAAGCCTTGTTTCCGTACACAGCGCTCACGCTTCGCAGCATCGGATCGACGGCCGGCCGGCAGAAGTTCTCGGGCGGGTTTTGGTTGAGGCGCAGGACCTTGCGGATTCCCTGCTGCTCAATCACCATGTGGTAGTCGCCGGGCGCCAGATAGACCCTGCCGGGCGACAGCGGCTCGCCTTCCTCGGCCTCCTTGCACGGCCAATTCGTTGCCTTCGCCATGTGTTGCGCCAATATCGTCGTGAATGTCGGCGGCATGTGTTGGGTGATGATGATGGGAATCCTCATGTCGGGCTTGAGTCCCCCGATCACCTTGAACAGAGCCTGCGGCCCGCCCGTCGAGCTGCCGATGGCTATGATCTCCGGGCGTGCCGTCGCGGTGACGTCACGTAGAACGACCGGCGCCTTGTAGATTGGCACGGGCTCCTTCTTGGCCAGCGCCGACGGCGCGGCTCCGGCGGTCGGGGCGGCCCGTCGGCCGGCGCCACCGCGGCCGACGGCCCGGGTCTTTTCGAGAAGTTGCCGCTGGAAATCGCCGGCCCCGCCGATTTCCGACGTCGAGGTCGGTTTCGGCACATAGTCGACAGCGCCGGCTTCGAGAGCCTGCATGCTGATTTCGGCGTTCTCCACGGTCAGGGTCGAAGCCATGATGATCTTGACGTCGGGTTTGACCTCGATCAGCTTCGGCAGGGCGGTCAGACCGTCCATGACCGGCATCTCGATATCCAGAATGATGACGTCGACCGGGTCGCGCCGGAGCCGGTCGATGGCAGCTTGGCCGTTGCCTGCCGACGCGATCACATTGAGATCGGGCTCCGGATCGATCATCCGCTTGATCAACCCCCGGATCACGGCGGAATCGTCCACCACCATGATCTTCACGGCGTCATTGTCTTTCCCTTGGGCCCGATTGCCGACGCCGCTGCCGAAACTAGAAGACAACGCAAAACTCTCCAGAAAAAACGAAAAAGGAGGACTAGATCAGTCCGACCTGCGAGAATTTCGCTTGGATGATCTCGCTATCGAAGGGCTTCATGATATATTCGTTGGCTCCCGCCTCGATAGCCTGCTGAATATGCTCGATGTCGTTTTCCGTCGTGCAGAACACGACGACGGGACCTTCGCCACCCGGGAGCGCCCTCAGTTCCTTCAAGAATTGCAGCCCGTCCATTACCGGCATGTTCCAATCGAGGAGGACGGCATCGGGCAGAGTCCGTTTGCAGGCGTCAAGGGCCTCTTGGCCGTCGGCAGCCTCTTCGGTGCTGAACTTCAATTCTTCAAGTATTTTCCGGGCCACCATGCGGATGACCTTTGAATCGTCGACTATCAAACAAGATTTCATGACTATCTTCGATCTCTTAGGTTTTTCGAGACCCCGACCCTCGCCGCGATCCGGGTATCGGTCGACAAGGGGGCCGCTGGCCCGGATTTAACAGCGCCGGCCATCGACCCCCCTTGAAGCCGCATTATGCAGCGCCGCACCAGCCAGCGCAATCTTACGCTGGCGCGTGGAACAGAGGGGCCTGCCGGTTATCCTTCCGAACTCTGAGAAGCCATGGCAACGGTGGACGCGAGGCTCGAAACCAGAGCGTCGCGATCGAATTTGGCGACGTAATCGTTGAAGCCCGCGTCGCGGCCGCGTTGGAAATCGGATTCCGTGCTGTGCCCCGACAGGGCCACCAACGGTATATCCTTCCAGCGCGGGTCCTGGCGGACCTCGGCGGCGAATTCGAAGCCGTCCATACCGGGCATCTCGATGTCGCTGATGATGACGTCGAAGCTGATGCCGTTGTCACGGATCTTCAGCGCCTCGTCAGCGGAATCGGCGGTCGTCACTTCCCACCCGGCAACAGACAGGAGCGGCGTCAGCAGATTGCGGAAAAACGGGCTGTCATCGACCAGAAGCACCGTTTTCGACCCGCCGTCGCCGCGGAAGGCATCGGTCTCGGCCGAGCCGAACCAATCGGCGAACGCCTGCGTCAGGAAATACCCGGCATCGATCACATCGGTCGCCTTGCCGGCGAGGACGGCGCTGCCGACCAACCCCGGGAGATCCGCCGAAAGCTCGATCTTTAAACGATCCTCGACGATATCGACGATCTCATCGACGGCCAGCCCCATGGAACGGTCCTTGTCGGTGAACACGAGGACCGGCTGGCGGCCTTCCTTCTTGAACTCGTGGCCCGGATTGAACGGGATCAGCGGCATCAAGCTGCCCCGATACTGGACCATGACCTGGCCGTGCGAGGTCTCGGCCTCCGCCATGTCGATCTCTTCAAGGCGCGCGATCAACGCCAGCGGCACCGCTTTCAACTCGTCGGCGCCGGCCCTGAACACCAGCATCGACGTGCTATCGTCGGAGACGCCGACGGTTTCTTCCTCGGTTTCCTCGTGGGCATCGGATTCCAGCTGCCCGGCGGCGGCGGCGATGCCGTTGGGATCGAGGATCATGATGACGCTGCCATCGCCGAGGATGGTGTTGCCCGAATAGAACGAGATGTCGCGCAAGATCGGAGCCACCGGCTTGACGACGATTTCTTCGGTGTCGAAGACACGATCGACGATTATCCCGAACGTGTTGGTCCCGACCTGGGTGACGACGATGAACAGCTCGTCGCCGTTGTCGTTCTCCTTGTCGCCGACCTTGAGGAGCGAACGCAGGGAAATCAGCGGCAATAATCGGTTGCGGAGCCTGAGAACCGGCGAATCGTTGATCATCTCGATGGCGTTCTCGGAGTGTACCGAAGCCCGCACCAATTCCAATACGCTGATCTGCGGAATCGCGAAACGTTGCTCGGCGCACTCGACGATGAGGGCTGAAACGATGGCCAGCGTCAGCGGTATCTTGATGGTGAACGTCGAGCCCTTGCCCTCGATCGACTTGAGCTCGATATGGCCGCCGATTCTCTCGATGTTGGTGCGGACCACATCCATTCCGACGCCCCGGCCCGACACGCTGGTCACTTTCTCGGCGGTCGAAAAACCGGCCGCAAAGATATACTGGTGAATCTGCTGATCGGTCATGTCCTCGAGCTCGGCATCGGTGGCGAGGCCGTTTTCGAGGCACTTCTGGCGGATCCGGTCGGTATTGAGGCCGCGTCCGTCATCGGAGATTTCGATGATGATGTGGCCGCCCTCATGGAACGCGTTCAGTTTGACCGTACCTTTTTCGGGCTTGCCGGCCTCGAGGCGCTGATCCGGCATTTCGAGGCCGTGGTCGGCCGAGTTGCGGACCATGTGCGTCAACGGGTCCTTGATCAATTCCAGCACCTGGCGGTCGAGTTCGGTCTCGGCGCCCAGCATCACCAGTTCGATTTGCTTGCCCGATTCCACCGACAGGTCGCGCACGATCCGCGGCAATTTGGCCCAGGCGTTGCCGATCGGCTGCATACGGGTCTTCATGACCCCTTCCTGCAAGTCCGAGGTGATATGGCTCAAACGCTGCAGCGGCACCGTAAACTCGCTGTCGTCCATGCCGCGAACCATCTGTAGCAGCGCATTGCGGGTCAGCACCAGTTCGCTGACCAGGGTCATCAGGTCTTCGAGAACGTCAACGTTGACGCGAATGCTCGACGCCGCCACAGAGGACTCCTTGGCGCCTTTGCCTTCATCCTTGGGAGCCGGTGCCGCCTTCTTCTTCGGAGCCGCCGGAACCTTGGCCTCGGCCGCCGGGGCCGGAGCCGGGGCCTCGCCGCCGGCATCGGCGACCCGTTCGGCTTCCATTTCGGCAGCCAGTTGTTCTGGCGTCGCCGCTTCGACGCCGGCCGCTTCCGCTTCCGCCACTTCGTCGAGAAGCTCCTGTGCGACGGGGGCGCCGAAATCGTTCGACGGCGGTGGCGCGCCGTCGCCTTCGGCGGCTTCCTCGACGGCTGCCGCGGCCTTCATCTGCTCGTCGGTCGCCGCGATGACGCCGGCGGCTTCGGCTTCGGCCACCTCGTCGAGAAGCTCCTGGGCGACCGGGGCGCCGAAATCGTTCGACGGCGGCTCCTCCGCATCGGCGGCTTCGGCGGCCGGTTCATCTGGCGCCGCCTGTTCCGCCGTCGGCGCGTCGGCGGCCGGGGCCGCAGCCGCGCCGCCTTCGGCCATGGCGTTGAGCTCGGCGATCAAGGCGCTGTCCTCGCCTTCCGGCTCCTCGCCGCTTTCCTCCAATTCGCCCAGCAGGTCGCGAACGCAGTCGATGCACTTGAGGATCAGGGTCACCGCCTCGGGCGTTACCGGCAGGACGCCGTCACGGAACTTGCCGAGTATGTTTTCTCCCGCATGAGCGACCGATTCGAGGCGAGGCAAGCCAAGGAACCCGCAGGTTCCCTTGATGGTGTGGACCAGTCGGAAGATGTTTCCGAGGATCTCCTGATCCTGCGGCTCCTGCTCGAACTTGACGAGTTCGACGTCGATGACCGCAAGACTCTCGGACGTCTCGGTCAGAAATTCACTCAATAGGTCGTCCATGACACCCTCTCCTCGGTGGAACCCCGTCCTCCGGCAGCCGTCGTTTCGGCCGCGCCGGCGGCGGTTTGCCGGCTACCCGGATAGCGTCCCCGCGACACCGTCAGCCTGCATAAAACTGCATACAATGGCATGATATAAACTTTTGGGATGAAGTCAAAACAAGAATGCGCTCTCGCCCCCTTTGTTCGGTTTCGAGCATAGGAAACGAATGTTACGCCTTGATGTCCGAATGTTTCGGCGGGCTTTCCTTTTATGACCTTGCCGGAGCTGTCATTCGACGATGGTGGCGAACCGAACTTCGCAACCGTCGTCCGTTTCGACTTCGATCCGCCCCCCTGCCGCCGCCGCCAGACATTGGGCGAAGTAACCGTGTACGTTGCGTGCGTTCAGTTGGTCCGGGGTCACGCCGGCCGCCAGCGCCTGGGCCAGATCGTCGCGGAGCCGGGCGCCGTTTCCTCTTGCGGTGACGGCGATCCCGGTACCTTCGCTGAGTGCCGCCAGTTGGACGCCGATGGTGCCTCCCCCGGGCAGCGTTTCGCCGGCCATCAGGACGATGTTGAGGAGAACCCTGGCACAAGCGCCGGACAAACTGGAACCGTCGGCACTATCGCCGGTCCACTCGAGAGCGATCTTTCCGTCGTCCAGCCAGCCCTCGGCCAATGCCTTCACCTCGTCCTTTCCGATATCGGTCTGATCGCCGCCGCCAAAGCCGAACGCGACCCGGAAGAAGGCGAGACGCCTGGCGATCTGGGCAGCGCTTTTTTCGGTCAGGGCCAGCGCCCCGCCATCGTCCTCACCTTCCCCCATCAACTCGATTCCGGCGTTGACGGCGCCGGACACGCCAACCAGATCGTGACAGATTCGGGAACAAAGCAGTTGACTGACCGCGAGATCGATCTGCATCGAAACAGCCCCTTTTTCTTGACCGCCACCGCTCAGCCGAGGCGGCGTTGACGCATTGTGAACGACAGGTGCCGAAACTAAGATAGCGAAAACCGCAGGAACTTCATAATTCGGGATATTCACGTCTTTGTCGGCTCGAAGCCTCGTGGTATACATAATTCCAGACGGCGGTACGATGCCGCCAACGACATGACCGGCCGCTTGTGGCCATACGGAGCGTTTCAAGAATGTCCGCAGCAACGTCCGCCGAGCCCCGGCGCGGAAGCGGTGCCTCGCCCTACTACCCGAAGGGCCGTCAGACCGATGAGCGAGCCTTAGCCGAGATTCGCGACTTGCTCGCCGACCGGACGCGGCGGCGCGATCTCTTGATCGAGCACCTGCACCTCATCCAGGACCGCTATAAGCATATTTCGACCGCCCACCTGACCGCCTTGGCCGAGGAAATGAAAATGGCGATGGCCGAGGTTTACGAAGTGGCGACCTTCTATCACCATTTCGACGTGATCGAGGACGGCGGAACGGCGCCGCCGCAACTGACCATCCGAGTCTGCGACGGCATCACCTGCGAGCTGAAGGGAGCCGGTGACCTGATCCGAAGCCTTCGGGAGATCACCGGGGCCGAGGCGCGGGTCGTCACCGCACCCTGCGTCGGCGCCTGCAACAAAGCGCCGGTGGCGGTGGTCGGGCAACGCCAAATACACCAAGCCGACGCCGAATCGGTGGCGGCGGCGGCGACCAGCGGCGAAACCGAGCCTAGAGTTCCGGATTTCGTCGACCTCCAGGCTTACGAGGCGACCGGCGGCTACGAAATATGGAAAAGCTGTCGCGACGGCGAGCGCGAGCGCGACGACGTTATCGACGCCGTCGACGGATCCGGCCTGCGCGGTCTCGGCGGCGCCGGCTTTCCGACCGCCAAGAAATGGGCCTTCCTGAAGGACACTCCAAAACCGCGCCTCGTCGTCGTCAACGCCGACGAGGGCGAACCCGGCACCTTCAAGGACCGCTACTGCTTCGATACCGACCCGCACCGGGTCGTCGAGGGCACCTTGATCGCCGCCTGGGCGGTCGAGGCCGAAGCCGCCTACATCTACCTGCGCGACGAATACCCGGAAATTCGCGAATTACTGCTCGCGGAAATCGCCAAGATCGAGGCCGCGGGGTTGACCGGCGGCATAGAGTTGCACCTTCGGCGCGGCGCCGGCGCCTACATCTGCGGCGAGGAATCGGCCATGCTCGAGAGCATAGAGGGCAAGCGCGGACTGCCCCGCAACCGCCCGCCGTTCCCGGCTAAGGTCGGCCTGTTCGGCCGGCCGACCCTGATCAACAACGTCGAGACCGTGTTCTGGCTGCGCGACATCGTCGACAACGGCGCCCAATGGTATCAAGACGAAGGACGGCCGCACTTCTACTCGGTGTCGGGACGGGTCCGCGAGCCCGGCGTCAAGCTGGCGCCGGCCACTGTCACGGCCAGGCAATTGGTCGAGGACTACGCCGGCGGCATGGAGGAAGGCCATACCTTCGCGGCCTACCTGCCGGGCGGTGCGTCGGGAGGCCTGCTGCCGGCCGCACACGCCGACGTGCCTCTCGATTTCGGTAGCCTCAACGAACTCGGCTGCTTCATCGGTTCCTCGGCGGTTGTAATCTTCTCCGATCGTGACGACATAAAATCCGTCTGCCGCAACCTGCTTCGGTTCTTCGAGGACGAGAGTTGCGGGCAGTGCACGCCGTGCCGGGTGGGATGCGAGAAGATGCTGGCGCTGATGGGCGAGCCGAAGTGGGACGAAGCACTGATCCGCGAGCTCAGCGAAACCATGCGCGACGCTTCGATTTGCGGCCTCGGCCAAGCCGCGCCCAATCCGGTCTTGAGCGCGCTCAGGTTTTTCCCCGGGGAAGTGAGATGAGCGAAAACGTCATCTTCACGTTGGATGGCCGCGAGGTCGAGGCCGCTGCGGACGAGACCATTTGGGAAGTCGCCAAGCGGATCGGAACGGTGATACCCCATCTCTGCCATCGCGACGCCCCCGGCTACCGGCCGGACGCCAATTGCCGGCTTTGTATGGTCGAAATCGAGGGCGAGCGGGTTCTGGCGCCGTCGTGCCGGCGCAAGCCCGAGCCGGGCATGGTCGTCGCCACCGCCAGCGAGCGTGCCGCCAAGGCCCGCAATATGGTGCTCGAGTTGCTGCTGGCCGACCAGCCGGGGCGCGACCGCGCGCACGATCCGGATTCTACGTTCTGGCGTTGGGTCGACGACGCCGGTCTCAAGGAAAGCCGGTTCCCGGCCCACGCCGCGATCATCGCCGATTCCAGCCATCCGGCCATGGCCGTCAACCTCGATGCCTGCATCCATTGCAATCTCTGCGTCCGCGCCTGCCGCGAGGTTCAGGTCAACGACGTTATCGGCATGGCGCACCGAGGCGCCGGATCGCGGATCGTCTTCGACCTCGGCGACCCCATGGGGCTGAGCACCTGCGTCGCCTGCGGCGAGTGCGTTCAGGCCTGCCCGACCGGCGCCCTGATGCCGGCCGCCGTGCTTGACGACGACGGCGTCCGCATCGGCGCCCCCGACAAGCAGGTCGACAGCCTTTGCCCCTACTGCGGGGTCGGCTGTCAGATGACCTTCCATTTGAAGGACGGCGCCATTCAATACATCGAGGGCCGCGAAGGCCCGGCCAACGCCAACCGGCTTTGCGTCAAGGGCCGCTTCGGGTTCGACTACGTCACCCATCCGCACCGCCTGACCAAGCCGATGATCCGCAAGGACGGGATCGCCAAGGACAGCCGCGAAAAACTCGACCCCGCCAACCCGTGGAGCCATTTCCGCGAAGCCAGCTGGGAGGAGGCGTTGGATTTCGCGGCGGCCGGCCTGAAGGAGATCCGCGACCGCGACGGTCGCTACGCGCTGGCCGGGTTCGGCTCGGCCAAGGGCTCCAACGAAGAGGCTTTTCTGGTCCAGAAACTGGTGCGTCAGGGTTTCGGGTCAAACAATGTCGATCACTGCACGCGCCTGTGCCATGCCTCCAGCGTCGCCGCCCTCATGGAAGGCGTCAACTCCGGCGCCGTCACGGCGCCGTTCACGGCGGCCGCCGACGCCGACGTCATCATCGTCATCGGCGCTCGACCCGCTCAGAACCACCCGGTCGCCGCCACCTTCCTCAAGAACGCCGCCAAGCGTGGCGCCCAGCTGATCATCATCGATCCGCAGGGCCAGGGCCTGAGCCGCCATGCCGATCACATGATCCAGTTCAAGCCGGGCACCGATGTGGCGCTGCTCAACGCAATGATCCACACCATCATCGAGGAAGGGCTAACCGACGAGCAGTTCATTCAGGGCTATACGGAAGGGTTCGAGGAGCTGGCCGAGAACGCGAAGGCGTTCGCACCGGAGAAAATGGCTGACGTCTGTGGAATCGACGCCGAGACCATCCGCACCATCGCGCGAACCTACGCCACTGCCGAGAAGTCGATCATTTTCTGGGGCATGGGAATTTCCCAGCACGTACACGGCACCGACAATGCCCGTTGCCTGATCGCGCTATCGATGATCACCGGGCACGTCGGACGGCCCGGCACCGGCCTGCATCCGCTGCGCGGCCAGAACAACGTACAAGGGGCCTCGGACGCCGGCCTTATCCCGATCGTCTACCCGGACTACAAGTCAGTGGAACTGGACGAGATCCGCGAGACCTACGAGAAGTTGTGGGGAGTCGAACTGGACCGCAAGCGCGGCCTGACCGTGGTCGAGATCATGGACGCCATCCACGACGACGTCATCAAGGGCATGTACATCATGGGTGAGAATCCGGCCATGTCGGACCCGGACCTCGAGCACGCCCGCGACGGCCTCGCCAAACTCGAGCACTTGGTGATCCAGGACATCTTTCTGACCGAAACCGCCTTCCTGGCCGACGTCGTCCTGCCGGCCTCGGCGTTTCCCGAGAAGACCGGCACGTTTACCAACACCAACCGCCAGGTCCAGTTGGCACGCCAGGTCCTGGAAATGCCGGGCGACGTCCGCCAGGACTGGTGGATCATCCAGGAGATCGCGCGGCGCATCGGCCTCGACTGGAATTATACGGGACCGGCCGACGTCTTCGCCGAAATGGCGATCACCATGCAATCCCTGACCGGCATCACCTGGGAGCGGCTCGAACGCGAAGACGCCGTCACCTATCCGTGCGACGGCGTCGACCAACCCGGCCACGACATCATCTTCGGCGACGGATTTCCAACCGCGTCGGGGCGCGCCAAGCTGGTGCCGGCCGCCCTTTCGCCGCCGGACGAGTTACCCGACGACGAATACCCGGTCATTCTGAGCACGGGGCGTATGTTGGAGCATTGGCATACCGGCGCCATGACCCGCCGGGCCAGCACTCTCGACGCCATCGAGCCGGAGCCGGTGGCCAGCCTCAATCCCTCACACCTGCGCGACCTGAATATCGCGCCCGGCGATACGGTGCGGGTGGAAAGCCGGCGCGGCGCCATCGAGTTGAAGGTGCGGGCCGACCGCAACGTTCCCGGCGGCATGGTGTTCATCCCGTTCTGCTTCACCGAGAGTCCGGCCAATGTTCTGACCAACCCGCAGCTCGATCCGTTCGGAAAGATACCCGAGTTCAAGTTCTGCGCGGTGCGCATCGAGGCGCTCGAACGGACCGCCGACGCCGCTGAATAGGGTTTCTAGAACGTCGTTAGAGACGGGTGCTGGAGGTCGAGAACTGCTCCGCAGTGCTGATTTCGGAATTGTTGAGGACGGCGCCGGCGGCGATGGCGATGGCGATGGCGGCGATGGTGCCGATCCAGAACGATTTCATGCCTTCTCCCATGTGAGGTCCCTTTTCCCCTTGTCGACGTCTGTTGTCGAATTGGCACCATTTTAAGGAATTGCGGTCAACATTTGAAGCCCGGTCTCCGGGCATTGCCGGGTGACAGGGATGATCGCGAGGTCTATGCTGGGCGCCAAGCTAGCCGGCGTCGAAATCGGCAGCGGGGAGGATCCATGTCGGATACGGACGGCGCCACGCCGGATTCCAGTAGGGCGTTTCTCGAACACCTGGAAGGAAGCGGATTCTTCGAGCAGATCGGCGATCTCGAGAAGAATCTGCAGTCCATTGCCAGCGAGCTCAAGAATTTCGGCGAGACGGCCGCCCGCCGCATGGAGGAAACGGAGAATTTAGCCGCCCATGTGCTGGCCATCGAATCGGTTCTTGGGGTCATGCTGCGGACCTATCCGGTCGAGGCGGAAGCCCTGAAGGCCGAGGTCGTCGAACGCACGGCGGCCATCTCCGGCAAGCCCGATGGCAGCCCCGCCGTTCATGCCATCGCCCAGGATATCCTCGGCGCCGCCAAGACATAAATCACTCGCCGCCCGCTATCGAAGCTCCATAGGAAAGGGCGGCCGCAGCCGCCCTTATCCCGTTCCCCCTTCAATGCCCGCTACTGGGGCTTGCTTATTCGGCGGGCTGCTCTTGTCCCCCCGTCGAAGCTTTTTCCTCCATTTCGGCGACCCACAGATTGTGGTGCTCGCGGGCCCAGTTGATGTCGACCTGACCCGTGCCGACGGCGTCGATGGCGCCTTCCATGCCGAGCGAGCCGATGTAGATATGAGCGATGACGATGGCGATCATGATCAAGGCCGCCAACGAGTGCCAAAGCACCGAAAGCTGGGTTTCCTGCAGCGGCGTCAAATTGGTCGGCAGATCGAAGCCGACCGTGTTGAGGAGGGCGAAGGTGCCCGACCACGGCTGGATCTCGTACGGGAAAACCAATGCCAGACCGGATACGGCGAGCGAGGCGCCGCCGAGAATAACCACCCAGAAAATGGCTTTCTGACCGAAGTTGAAGCGCGCCGAATCGGCATGGACGCCGTCTTGGAACAGGCCGCCCGCGGTCATGATCCAATTGAAATCGCGGTTGTGCCAAAGGTTGTCCCGGACCCACAGCACGAACATCAGAACGAGGCCGATCATGAAGGCGTACGCGATGTAGTTGTGGGCCAACTTGCCCCAATAGGTCAGCGTCGAGAAGGCGTCGGCTCCCAAGATCGGTTTCAGCACGTAGCGCCCATAGAGAACGTTGAGCCCGGTCAGGGCGAGGACAATGAACGACGAGGCGGTCAACCAATGTGTAAACCGCTCGAGAGCATTGAAGCGCTCGATGGTTTCGCCAGCAAAGCCGGCGCCGATCCGGATACGGCCGCGAATGAAGAAAAACAGGGCCAGCACGACGATAGTGGCAAGCAGCAGCCACCCGCCGGTCTGCGAAACGGGGCCGTTCCTGAAGGCCCGCCAGTTGTCGCCGTCCGATTGCACCAGGACCGCCGCCTTTTTGTCCGGAATACTGACGGTGCCGGTAACACCGCGGCGCACGGCTCGCCATAACTCAGTATCGCTGACGTTACCGGACCAGTTGCCGGGAACGTTGCCGCCCGTCTGCGCTTGAGCCGGCGCCGTATCGAGGGCTGCCGACCCGGTCAACCCGGCCGCCATGCCATAGGCGATTAACAGCGACAATCCAGCCGCCGTCAGAATCTTGTGAAGATTAAAGCGAGTCATCGAGTTCGTTCCTTGTCCCTTGTTCCCCAGGGGCGGCGGCCCGATCAGTTGCCGCCCTGGTTCCTGGCGCGGAGCTTCAGTTTGCCGAGGTCGATGCCGCTCGCGCCGGGTCTGCGAACGTCGCGCTTCGGAGCCGCCGAGCCGCCGCCGGTCGATACGCCCGAGCCCTGGTAGACCGTGCGTTGCCGAAGTTGGCGGGTCTGCGCCGCGCTCAATTGGGTGTCGGGCTTGCCCTTGTAGACGCCCGGCTCGTATCGGGTAATACGGCCTTGCTCTTCCGCCCGGCAGCCAAGCAGAAGCAATGCCGAAACGCTCAGCGCTCCGGCCGTGCTCAGTATTCTTCGGGCCTTCATTGGTACCCCTTTACGTTAGCATTTCGGACCCTGGGGCGGGGCAACGGGGGCGGCGTCCGACGCCGCCCCCTTTCGCATACCCCGCCGTCAGGTCAGGATCCCGCCTTCTGCGTGTAGGCGGTGCCCCACCCCCATGCACCCGAACCGAAGCCACGGCTGACCACGCGCTCGCGGTAGATGTTGCTGACCATGTCGCCGTCGCCGCCCAAGAGAGCCTTGGTCGAGCACATTTCGGCACACAGCGGCAACTTGCCTTCCGCCAAGCGATTGCGGCCGTACTTCTTGAACTCGGCTGCCGAGTTGTCGTCTTCCGGTCCACCGTTGCAGAAGGTGCACTTGTCCATCTTGCCGCGGCTGCCGAAGTTTCCGGCTTGCGGATACTGCGGCGCCCCGAACGGACAAGCGTAGAAGCAATACCCGCACCCGATGCAAAGGTCTTTCGAGTGCAGGACCACACCTTCTTCCGTTTGGTAGATGCAGTCCACCGGGCAGACCGCGATGCACGGCGCATCCGAGCAGTGCATGCAGGCCACCGAGATGGACCGCTCGCCAGGTTTGCCGTCGTTGATGGTGACGACCCGGCGCCGGTTGATGCCCCACGGCACCTCGTTTTCGTTCTTACACGCGGTGACGCAAGCGTTGCATTCGATGCAGCGCTCGGCGTCGCAAAGGAATTTCATTCTTGCCATGATAATTCTCCTCTACCTTACGCTGCTTCGATGCGACACAGGGTGACTTTCGTCTCCTGCATCTGGGTGACGGAATCGTATCCGTAGGTTCCGCACATGTTGGACGCTTCACCCAACACATAAGGATCGGCACCCGGCGGATACTTGTCCCGCAGGTTCTTGCCCTGCCAGTGGCCGCCGAAGTGGAACGGCATGAATACAACTCCAGGCGCGACACGCTCGGTGACGAGCGCCTGGACCAGCACCTTACCGCCTTCCGGCGAATGGACCCACATGTCGGAACCATCCCTGATGCCGGCGTTGTTGGCATCGATGGGATTGATCTCGCAGAACATGTCCTGCTGCAGCTCGGCAAGCCACTTGTTCGAGCGGCTTTCGTCGCCACCACCCTCGTATTCCACCAGACGGCCCGACGTCAGAATGGTCGGGAAGTTCTTGGAGTGATCGACCTTCTGGATGGATTCGTACTTGGTCGGCAGGCGATAGGCCTTCTTGTCCTTGTACGTCGCGTATTTGGGCAGCAGATCGCGCCTCGGCGTGTACAGAGGTTCACGATGCAACGGCACCGGATCCGGGAAGGTCCAGACCACAACACGCGCCTTGGCATTGCCGAAGGGCGCGCAGCCATGCTTGATGGCGACCCGCTGGATACCACCCGACAGGTCGGTCTTCCAGTTGGTCTTGTCGCCGGCGATCTTTTCGATGGTCGCCCGCTCTTTGGCGGTCAGGTCCTTGTCCCATCCGAGCTTCTTGAGCATCGCCATGGTGAACTCCGGATGGCCGTCCTTGAGTTCGTTGCCGACCGGATACGAGCCCTCGGCGAGGAGGTTTTCGCCGTTGCGCTCGACACCGAACCGGGCCCGGAAGTTGAGCCCGCCTTCGGCCACCGGCTTGGACGGATCATACAGGTTCGGCGTGCCGGGGTGCTTGATCGCGGCAGTTCCCCAACACGGCCACGGCAGGCCGTAGTAATCGCCGTCGGCCGGGCCACCCTTAGCCAGCAAGGAGGTCTTGTCGAAGGTCGCCTGGTTGGCCATGTGAGTTCTCAAGCGCTCCGGCGATTGACCCGTGTAACCGATCGTCCACATGCCGCGGTTGAACTCCAGCGTGGTGTCCTCGATCGAGGGCTCTTCGCCGTTGACCTTGATGTTCTTGAAGAACTCCTTATCGAAGCCGAACTTCTTGGCGAACAGATAGATGATGGTGTGGTCCGGTTTCGCCTCGTAGATCGGCTCGGTGATCTTCTCACGCCATTGCAGCGACCGGTTGGACGCCGTCACGGAGCCATAGGTTTCGTACTGGGTTGCCGCCGGCAGCACGTAAACGCCGTCCTTGCGGTCCGGAATGACCGAGGCGAAGGTCGGAACCGGGTCGATGACGACCAACAGGTCCAACTTCTCCATCGCCGTCTTCATTTCCGGCAGACGGGTCTGCGAGTTGCAGGCATGTCCCCAGAACACCATGGCGCGCAGGTTATCGGGCTGGTCGATGTTCTTCTTGTCTTCGAGAACGCCGTCGATCCAGCGCGATACGGGAATACCCTTCGATTCCATCAGCTTCTTGGAGGCGAAGCGTTTGAGGACGTAATCGTAGGGGACGTCCCAGACACGGGCCCAGTGCTTCCACGAACCGGTCTTGAGGCCGTAGTAGCCCGGCAACGAGTGCGACAGGATGCAGAAGTCGGTCGCACCCTGAACATTGTCGTGGCCGCGGAAGATATTCGCCCCACCGCCGGCGACGCCGACATTACCCAACGCCAGCATCAGCGTGCAATAGGCGCGGGTGTTGTTGTTGCCGTTGGTGTGCTGGGTGCCGCCCATGCACCATACGATCGTGCCCGGGCGGTTGTTGGCCAGTGTCCGTGCGACGCGGCGGAGCTGCGAGCCCGGCGTGCCGGTCACGCGTTCGGTCTCCTCCGGATTCCACTTCTTGACCTCGGTGCGAATCTGATCCATGCCCCAGACGCGGGCTTTGATGTAGTCCTTGTCTTCCCAGCCGTTCTCGAAGATGTGCCAGAGAATGCCCCAGATCAGCGCCACGTCGGTGCCGGGACGGAACCGCACGTATTCGTCGGCATGGGCTGCCGTGCGGGTGAACCGCGGGTCACAGACGATGAGGGCGGCGTTGTTCTGTTCCTTGGCCTTCAGGATGTGCTGCACGGCAACCGGGTGGGCTTCTGCCGGGTTGGAGCCGATCAGGAACATCGCACGACTGTTGTGGATGTCGTTGTAGGAGTTGGTCATCGCGCCGTAGCCCCAGGTGTTGGCCACGCCGGCAACCGTCGTCGAGTGACAGATACGCGCCTGGTGGTCGCCGTTGTTGGACCCCCAGAATGCGTAGAACTTACGGAACAGATAGGACTGCTCGTTGTTGAACTTGGCCGAGCCCAGCCAATAGACGGAATCGGGTCCCGAGCTCTTGCGAATTTCGAGCATCTTGTCGCCGATCTCGTTGATGGCCGCGTCCCAAGACAGCTTCTTCCACTTGCCGCCTTCCAGCTTCATCGGATAGCGCAGGCGCCGTTCGTTGTGCGCGTGCTCGCGAACCGACGCGCCCTTGGCGCAGTGGGCACCCAGATTGATCGGGCTCTCGAAGCCGGGCTCCTGGCCGACCCAGACGCCGTTGTCGACTTCGGCCATCACCGTGCACCCGACCGAACAGTGGGTACAGACGGATTTGACCTGCTGCATCGCCTTGGGCGCGCCTTGCGCTTTCGCCGGCTTGACCACGCCAAACGGCGCCGCCGTCGCCAGGGCCGCGCCTCCGGCGGTCAGGCCGGAGCGCTTGAGGAACGTCCGGCGGTCCATGGACCCCCCGACGACGCCCGCCAAGGCTTTCTTCAAACGGGGGCCATTCGCAACCCCGTCGCTCTTTTTGGTGAGCATAATGAGATGTCTCCCTATTTTCTCAGGTTAGAACCGCGCCAGTTCGTAGTATTTCTTGACGTGTTCGGTTTCCCGGTAGCCGGACTTGGAGCCGCCTTCCGGAACTGCCGCCTCGGCCGATTTCCCCGAAAGCACCACCGCAGCTACGCCTGCCGCGGCGCCGGTCGCGCCGGCCGCTTTCAGAAAATCCCGGCGAGGAAGCGATTTGGTTTCTCGTTTCGCCATCATGATCTCCCTTTTTGTTTTCCCTCCGACCGACGGCCGACCACCGGCCTCCGGCTTAGTTCGTAACGGCCCGAATTCGGCCGCCGTCTCTTCTCGGCCCCGAATCAGGCCGACATCTCGAACGCCTCGGCCTCGATCGCCATGAACAGCTTGCCGATCGTGCCGACAGGCATATAGAGGACGGCCGCCTGGGCGCCCTCCAAATCCTCAAAAAAACTCGGCGCCCACGACGCCATATGACGGTTGAAGAAATCGCGCTGTCCGGCCAGACCGACGCCGCCGCCGAGCGATCCGGAAATCAGACCGTGCATGATCTCGCAGAGGGCGGCGATATGATCTTCCGGCTCGCCGGTCTTGCCGGTCAGCGCGACGCCCAGTTCCGACATGTGGGTGCGTAGATCGGCCAGCGGCTTCTCGTAGACGAATCCCGTCAGGTAAAACGATGCGTAAGGCGTCATCTCGCCGCCCGCGCCCATGCCGTAGAACAGCTCGGTGTATTCCTCTTCCGCCTTGGCGCGCGGCGTACGCGCGGCCAACGCGCCGAACGACTTCAGAGCCCGGCCCAACTCGGTCTCGTCCGCCTCGTGCTCCATGCCGCGGACCATTTCCAGGGTGTCATCCGACATCGGCGCCGCCAGCGCCCGCGCCAGCAACGCATAGAGATTGGCCCGCAGCACATCCTCTTCCGGGACATCACGGACGGTGTCTTCTGTTTCGGATGAGGGAGCGTCGCGTTTGCCTCTAACGCCTTCTCCCGTGCTTACGCCGGCCTCCACTAAGTGTCCTCATTATTTTTGCCGCGATCGTCCGCGGAATTCCAGGGCGCGTGGTCGCTGGTATACCAGAAAGCCTCCCAGACCAACGGGTCAGCGGTCACACCTTGATATTATCGGGCGTTTCCGTTTCGCAAGTCAACGGGATTCACCCAGCCAAGGGGAAAAATCGATACAAGAAACCACATAAATATCATGGCTTTATAGAACAATATACGGGCGATTTAATTTTCCGACCGGCAAAACCCGCAGGGCAAGAATTCGGCCCGAAGTCGCCAAAGCGCCCGCTCGGAGCGGCCGGCGAGAACAAGCATCGGGGTCGATCAGGATTTCGCATCGTCGTCAGCGACGTCGGCCGGCGCTTCCGTCAATGACGTCTCGTCATCGTCCTCACCGTCGTCCTCGCCATCGCCGACCTCGTCGTCGTCGCCGGGGCCGGGCTCGGCGGCTGCCGTGACGGCCTCGCGACCATCGGTCTCGACCGCCTCCTCGCCGTCGCCGGTTACGTATCCCTTGCCGGCCTTGTAGGCGCTGTCGGCGGCGGCAATCAGCTTGTCGATGATGCGGAAGTCCTCGTCGTAGTCGTTGAGACCGTCGAGGTTGGCGAGCACCGGATCGGAACGCCACAGAACCCTGAGCGCCCGGCGACGGATGAACTCGGGCACCCGCTCGGCCATGAACGGCGTGAAATCGGAATCCTTGGTCAGGTTTTCGATCGGCGGCAGGGCATCGACCACTTCCTGTTCCTCCGGCGTCAATTCGCGTTCCTCGTCCGGATCCGCATCGCCGGCCTCGTCCGCCGCCCGCACCGGTGCGTCGGCCGGCGCCGCCTCGTAAGCCGTCTCCCCTTCTTCGGGATCGGCCAGGGCCGGCATCGGCGGCGCGAAGCGGTGTTCGACGGCAGCCGAGCCGTCGACGGCGACCGGCTTGGCGCCGCCGCGCTTGTCGGTTCGGGCCGCCGCATCCTCTTCGGGCGATGCCCCGCCGCGGCGCTTCAGCCTCAACCACCGCGACATCCTGCCTTCGTCACGCGTCATGGCGGCGCCTCCCGGGATGGCCGACGCGGGGCTCGGCGCCGCGGCTGAAACCGCCCTTGCGCGGATCGTAGGCCTTTTTCTGTTTGCGTTTCTTGAATGGCTGCTCGACGTGATGGCGGTCGACGTAATCCTGTATCCAGGCAGCGATTTCCGGCGGCATCGGGACACCCTCGACGATGTCGTCGCCGCTTTCCAAGTAGCTCTCGGCTTCGTAGGGACAGGCGGTGACCAGGAACGGCACGACATCGCCGTCGTCGGCCTCCTCGCCGGGGCTGAGCACGACATAAACGTGCGGCGGCGAGTTGGCCAAGTTGACCCGGTAGCCCTCGGTCTCGCCCCGAAACAACTGCAGGTCCAGGGTACCGACGTGGAAATGGCACCACCCCTCGCCTTCACGCAACAATACCCATTGACCGGGGTTCTCGAGAGGCGCGGCGCCGGGGATGACGGCGACCGGCATCCACGAGTGGTCCTGCCAGCGGCTGTCGATGTCGCGGCGCTCGACGACGATGCCGAGCGGGAGGCTCTCCATGTCCTTGAACCTGGTCATGCCGCGCCGGCCTCCGCTTCGCCGCCTGCCAACGCGGCCTCCGCCGCGGCCAGATCCTCGGGGCGGTTGACGTTGAAGAACGGGTCCAGCCCGTCCGATCCGTAAGCCGCTTCGGCGAGCCGATAGCGCGCCGTCCAGCGGTCGATCTTGCGCTCGTCGTCGACGGTCAGAGCGTCCCTGAGTTCGCCCGCGAGCCGCACCGGCCACAAACCGAATACCGGGTGGCTGCGTGCGCCGGAGCGGACTGACGCCATGTCGGCCGCCGCGGTCTCGAGCGCGGCCCGCATGCGGGCGACCAAGTCGTCCGGCACGAACGGCGCGTCGGTCGCGAAGGTGGCGATCCACTCGGCCTCCGGCGCGTTCTCGCGGGCCCATTCCATGCCGGTCAGGACACCGGCCAGCGGTCCGGCGAATCCCCCGACGACGTCGCCGACCACCGGCAGGCCGAAACGGGCGAAGCGCCCGGGTTCGCCGTTGGCGTTGACGATCAGCCGCGCCACCTGCGGACGGACCCGTTCGATGACGTGCTCGATCAGAGGCCGCCCGGCCAGCTCGATCAGCGCCTTGTCGCCGCCGCCCATGCGCCGGGCCAAGCCGCCGGCCAGCAGGACGCCGAGGATGGCGGCCTCGTTCGCGGTTCCGGGCTCGCTCATGTTTCCGTCCCTGTCCGGGCTTCGCCCGTCGGCGCCTCTCTTTCCGTCCCTGTCCGGGCTTCGCCCGTCGGCGCCTCTCTTTCCGTCCCTGTCCG
>CAYFMP010000035.1:23355-35241 GCA_964344215.1 uncultured Thalassospiraceae bacterium
GGCTTCGCCCGTCGGCGCCTCTTGGGTTGCCCCCTTGCGGTTGAGGTGGGCCGGCTCGTCGCCGGCCGTGGCCGGGTCGGCGTCGTAAACGATGCGGTCCTCGCCGGCCAGCGCCACGAAGCGTTTGCCCCGCGCCCGGCCGATCAGGGTGAGGCCGACCTGACGCGCCAGATCGACGCCCCAGGCGGTGAAGCCCGACCGCGAGGTCAGCACCGGGATTCCCATCTGCACGGCCTTGATGACCATCTCGCTGGTCAGACGGCCGGTGGTGTAGAAGATCTTGTCGCCGCCTTCGACGCCGTTCATGAACATGTAGCCGGCGATCTTGTCGACGGCGTTGTGGCGGCCGACGTCCTCCATGTAGAGCAACGGCCGGTCTTCTTGGCACAACACGCAACCGTGGATGGCGCCGGCTTCCAGATACAGGCTCGGTCGGGTGTTGATCTTCTTGGTCAGGGCGTACAGCCACGACGTCTTGATCTTGGCGTCCTTCGGCAGGTCGGCTTCCTCGAACTTCTCCATGACGTCGCCGAACACGGTGCCCTGAGCGCATCCCGACGTCAGGGTCTTTTTGCGGAGCTTGTCCTCATAGTCGGTCTCACGCGCGGTGCGCACCACCACCGCCTCGACGTCTTCGTCGTATTCGACGCCGGTGATCTCGTCATCGGGTTTGAGCATGTTCTGGTTCACCAGATAGCCGACAGCCAGGTAATCGGGGTAGTCGCAGATCGACATCATGGTGACGATCTCGCGGCCGTTGAGGAACAGCGTCAATGGCCGCTCGACCGTCACCGAGGTGGTGATACGACCGCCGTCCTGGTCGACCCCGTCGACCCGCTCGGTCAGCCGAGGATCGGCCGGGTCGGGTGAAATCAGGAATTCGTCGGTGTCGTTCATGATTCGGCGCTCATGAGTTCCGGGTCGCCGTCCTCACCGGCGTACGGGGCGACGGTGCAGGCCCCTGCTCCTTCCATATGGGAGCACAGACTATGGATAGCCAGTCGCGCCGACACAAGAGCCGGTTTCGCCCATCACACCGGTTCCGTTGTTGGAAGCATCCTTGTAATTTTATGTTATTTTATGTTTGAAATACGTAAATAGGCCATAATATGTAGAAAACAACAGAAATTTACCACGCAGGGAGCGACCAGATGATCGACTTCGGCGAAGCCTTCGCCACCGCCTTCGGCCTCATCGTCAACCTCGATCCGGACTTGACCGAGATCATCGGGCTGTCGCTCAGGGTCAGCCTGCTGGCAGTCGGCGCCGCGGCGCTAATTGGCCTGCCGCTGGGGGCAGCGGCGGCGTTGTTTCGCTTCCCCGGCCGCAACTGCGTCGTCGTCGCCCTCAACGCGCTGATGGGGCTGCCGCCGGTCGTCGTCGGCCTCATCGTCTATCTGCTGCTCAGCCGTTCCGGTCCGTTCGGTGTCTTCGGGCTGCTGTTCACGCCGACCGCCATGATCGTCGCCCAGGTCGTTCTCGTCGCTCCGATCATCGCCGCCTTGACCCGCCAGGTCGTCGCCGACCTCTGGGTCGAGTATGAGGAACAGCTGTCCTCGCTCGGGGCCGGGCCCGGGCGAGCGCTGCCGGCGCTCTTGTGGGACGCGCGGTTCTCGCTGCTGACCGCCGTGCTGGCCGGGTTCGGCCGGGCCAGTTCCGAGGTCGGCGCGGTGATGATCGTCGGTGGCAACATCGACCACGTCACCCGAGTAATGACAACCGCCATCGCGCTCGAGGTCTCGAAGGGCGACCTGGCTTTGGCGCTCGGGCTCGGCATCATCCTGCTGGCGCTGTCGGCCGCCGTCAACGGTGCCGCCCACGCCGTCAAGGACACCGCCGAGAGGAGGCACGCATGAGCGCCCCTTCCGCCGCAGCCATCTTGCCGCTGACCCTGGACGGGGTCTCGTTCGAGGCCGGCGGCATGCGGCTGATCAAGGATGTCACGACCGCCTTCGATGGCGGCCAGCGCACCGTCGTCGTCGGCCCCAACGGCGCCGGCAAGAGTCTTTTGTTGCGACTCTGCCACGGTTTTCTGAAGCCGAGCGCCGGCTCCATCGCATGGTCGGCCGCCGCCGGCGCCGACGTCGGCCGCCATCAGGCCATGGTGTTCCAGCGCCCGGTCATGCTCAGGCGCTCGGTCGCCGCCAACATCGACTTCGCGCTGAAGCTGCGCGGCCTGCCGCGCACCACCCGGTTCGACATCGCCGCGGACGTGCTCGAGCGTACCGGCCTCACGCGCCACTCTCGGCGACCGGCCCGCGTGTTGTCGTTCGGCGAACAGCAGAAACTGGCGCTGGCCCGGGCCTGGGCCTTGAGGCCACAGATCCTGTTCCTCGACGAACCGACGGCCAGCCTCGACCCGGCCGCTACCCACGCCGTCGAGGAGATAATCGGTGCCATCGATGCCGCCGGCACCCGCATCGTCATGACCACTCACGACCTCGCCCAGGCAAGACGTCTGGCAGACGATGTCCTGTTCATGCACCGCGGCCGCATCCTTGAGCAGGCCCCGGCCGGGCGTTTCTTCGAAGCGCCCGAGAACGACCTGGCGCAGGCCTTCGTCCGCGGCGAATTGTTGTGGTGGCGGCTCGGCCGCGACCGCCGCAAGCGCCGCCCATCGAAACACGGAAACATCTGAACACGGAAACATCTGAATGATCGTCCTCAGACCCCTTGCCCTCGTTGTCCTCGCCGTCATCGCGGCCGCCGTTTCCACTCTCCCGGCCGGGGCCGCCGAGCCGTTCATCACGGTGGCTTCGACCACCTCGACCCAGAACTCAGGCCTGTTCGACTTCATCCTGCCCAGGTTCACGCAAGCCTCCGGCATCGCCGTCCGGGTCGTCGCCGTCGGCACCGGCCAGGCCATCCGTCTGGCCCGCAACGGCGACGCCGACGTGCTGCTGGTCCATCACCGCAAATCGGAGGAGAAGGTCGTGGCCGACGGCTTCGGGGTGAAGCGCCACCCGCTGATGTACAACGACTTCGTCGTCGTCGGCCCGATGAGCGACCCGGCCGGCATCGGCGGCGGGAAGGACATCGGCCGCGTGATGGCGGCGATCGCCGCGGCGAAAGCGCCGTTCGTCTCGCGCGGCGACGATTCCGGCACCCATAAGAAGGAGTTGGAGTTGTGGCGGCGGGCCGGCACTGACCCGGTCGCGGCCAGCGGCACCTGGTACCGCGAGGCCGGCGCCGGCATGGGGGCGACCCTGAACACGGCGGCCGCCATGGACGCTTACGCGCTGACCGACCGCGGCACCTGGCTCAAGTTCAAGAACCGCGGCGGCCTGGGCCTATTGGCCGAAGGCATGAAGGAGCTGTTCAACCCCTACGGCGTCGTCCTCGTCAACCCGGCCAAACATCCCCACGTCAAGGCCAAGCTCGGCCAGGCGTTCATCGACTGGCTGCTGTCGGCCACCGGCCAGGCCGCCATCGACGCCTACCGGATCGAGGGCCGCCAGGCGTTCTTCGGCGGCGCGGAGTGAGGGAGGTTATCTGGGCCCGGGTTCATACCCCCTCGACGACGATCATGTTGCCGGTCGATGCCGCCTGGCGGATCGCCTTCGGGCCTTCGTATTCAC
The DNA here is from genome assembly GCA_964344215.1 of uncultured Thalassospiraceae bacterium. Classification (GTDB taxonomy): domain Bacteria; phylum Pseudomonadota; class Alphaproteobacteria; order Rhodospirillales; family Casp-alpha2; genus CAYFMP01. Next base: position 26,934 of record CAYFMP010000035.1, read on the forward strand.
TTGATGCGTGCCACGCCCTGGCCGCCTCGACGGTGGGGAAGCGGATGATCACGGTGCGCGGCATCGGCCAGTCGCCCTCCAGCACCTCCTGGGCGCCGCCGCGGACCAGATATTCGCCGCCGTATTGCTCGGTCGTCGCCGGCACCTGGGCCTTGTAGTCTTCGTAGGTCTCGGGATCGGTGACGTCGATGCTGGCGATGACGTATCCGGCCATGGCTTGGGTCTCCTAATACTTGGGATCAGTGAATCAGTCGTCGTTACAGGGCGTCAGACGGGCCAACAGCTTATCGGCCTCGGCCAAGCGGCGCTCCAGGAAATCGCGGGTCCGTTGCTGCTCCTCGCTTTCGTCGTTGCACCAGACGGCCAGCGTCGCCAGGAAGAGAGCGCTCAAGCCGACCTCCTCAAGTTGACGCCGCCGCCCGCCGGCGCGCAACCCAGCAGCGTCGCGCCAGGCCTGGACCAGCCTCGACAGGTCGAAGACCATCGGCAGCCAGTGATGGACGTGCGGCAGGTGCAGCTTGGTCCTCAGCATCTCGGCGGTGACCCGGCGGTGCGGCGCCAGGGCGTCGAACCAGCGCCAGATGAGGACGGCGAGGCGCTCCTTCGGCTCCAACAGCGCGAAGCGGCGCGGGGTGGGTTGCAGCATGGCGTCCGAGGCGCTGCCGAACCAGGCGTTGGCGATGGCATCCGAGTCCCGAAAGCGAGCCAACAACTCGTTGCGCGGGATGCCCAGCAGGTTGGCGAGGTCGGTCATACTGAAGTCGTACCAGCCGCTTTCGCCGGCCAGCGCCAGCGCCGCCTCGACGATGCGCGCATCGTCGGGCGATTTGGCAGTTCGTTTGCGGGGACGGGCGGCGGCCATGGAAACTCCTCTAGGTTCCATTGTAAACGACCCGACCGAGACCGGAACAGTCGTAGCCGGCCATTTCGGCGACCTTGTCCCGGAACGCGTTGGTGCGGGTGAATTCCATCAGCTTCTGCGCCGGCGGCTCGAAATAGTCGCGGCGGCGGAACACCAGATCGAAGCGCTCGCGGTGCAGTTCGAGGAAATCGAGCCGGTAGTGGCGGGCGACGGTGGCGACGGCAAGTCCGACGTCGGCCTTGCCTTCCTGGACGGCGAGGCCGAGGTCGTTTTCGCTCAGGGCCGGATCGCCGACGACGTTCAGCTCGCCCCAATCGACGCCCGCTTCCTCCAGCAGGTGCTCGAACAGGATGCGGCTGCCTGCTTCCGGCTGGCGAGCGACGACACGGGCCTGTGTGTCGCCGAGGTCGGCCAGCGATCGGATGCCGAGCGGATTGCCCGGCGCCAGCACCAGGCCCTGGTCGCGCCAAGCCCATTCGATCAGCGTTACGCCGAGCCCGTCGCAGGCCTTGCCGATCATCGTCTGGTTGTAGGTCGAACTGTCGGCGTCGAATACATGCAACCCGGCCAGCGCCGCCTCGCCGGTCGTCAACCGCCGCAATCCATCCAGCGACCCGCCCGGCATCATCGCCAGGCCGCACCCGGATTCGCGGACCGCCCACTCGAGCAGCGGGTCGTGCGAGCCGGCGACGACGGGCGGCGCCGGCCCGGCCAGGGCCCGGGCCATTTCGGGAAAATCGGTGCCGCCGGCCACCCATTGGTCGATCAGCGGCTTCGGAAACAGCCACTTGCCGGTGACCCGGGTGCACGGGATCTTTTTCTGGCGCACCAGGTCGTAGACCTTGCGTTCCTTGATCCGCAGGTATTCCGCTACTTCGTGGGTGGTCATCAGGTGCGACACGGCTTGCCCTCGAACCTCGATGGTCGCGACCCTGTATTTTTAGGCTTTTTCCTGCGCCATTTCCAGGGCGCAGCCCGACTGGCGGCCTTCCGCCGCTAGCGCAGGCTCGACAGGTTGACGATCAGGGCGTCGTTCTTCTGGCGGATGGCGGTGGCGATCTTGTGGGCCTCGTCCTGATCGGCATCGGGGCACTCCTTGCACGCATCGACGGCTCGGTGCTGTCCCTCCAGCACCGCCTTGATGACCGCGTCCTCGATGATGCGGGCGGCCTGTTCGGCCTGTTTGCCCTCGAGAGGGCTGGCGAGAAGCACGTTGATGCTTTCCATCGCCTCGTCGGCGATTTTCTTCAGTTTCTGCATGGAGTAATGCCCTTCCCTGGATCAAGCATGCGATCGACCGGTCCCCTCGGCCGGCCGGACTCGGAACTTTATCACAGGTTTTTTTCGGCCCGCTCGAAAAATTGCGGACAAACCGGCTCGCTTGCCCTAAATGTTAAGACAGCCTGGGACACACCATTCCAGAACGAAGGTCAAACGCGCGAAGGGAGGCGCGGTCGAGACGGGCCGCCCGCGATCAATGGAATTGAATGGAAAGACGGTCCTCGTCTGTGATTGCGAGGGCACCATGCGTATTGACGGCAAGGCGTTGGCCAAGGCCTGCGGGGCCGGGGACTCCAAGGTGGCGACGCACCTGTGCCGCGCTCAGCTCAACGAGTTCGAACGCCTGGCCGACGAGTACGAAGACCTCGTGGTCGCCTGCACGCAGGAAGCGCCGTTGTTCCTGGAAACGGCCGACGAGTTGGGCGAGACCGCGCCGAGCTTACGTTTCGTCAACATCCGCGAACGCGCCGGCTGGTCGAAAGACGCCGAGACCAAGAAGGGGTCGGCAACGATCACCGCCAAGATGGCAGCCCTGCTGAGCGAGGCCGCTCTTGACATTCCGGCCGCCGGTTCCGTCACGCTTGCCTCTTCTGGCACGCTGTTGATCCTGGGCGACGGCGAAACCGCCATCGACGCCGCCAAGCGGGTGGCGCACCGCCTCGACGTCACCGTGATCCTGAGCGGCGAGGCTGCGGTCCTGCCGCCGGCGCTGATGGAGGTGCCGGTGTTCCAGGGCCGGGTCACGAGTGCCGAAGGACACCTCGGCGCCTTCCGGGTAACGGTCGAGGATTTCGCCCCGGCCCGGCCTTCGTCCAAGGACCGCCTGGACTTCGACGACGACGCCAGGACCGGCGCCTCGGTCTGCGACTTGATCCTGGATTTGCGGGGCGGGACACCGCTGTTCCCTGCACCGGAGAAACGCGACGGCTACTTCAACCCGGACCCGGACCGTCCGGCCGCCGTCGCCGAAGCGTTGCTGGAGCTGACCGACATGGTCGGCGAGTTCGAAAAACCCCGCTACGTCGATTACGAAGCCTCGATCTGCGCTCATTCCAGAAGCGGCATCACAGGCTGCACACGGTGCATCGATACCTGCCCGACCGGCGCCATCACGCCGGACGGCGACAAGGTGGCTTTCGACCCTTACATTTGCGCCGGCTGCGGCAGTTGCGCGAGCGTCTGCCCGACCGGCGCCGCCAAATACACTCTCCCCGACGGCGATGCGCTGTACGAGCGCCTGGCCGCGGTGCTCGGCACCTACCTCAAAGCCGGCGGCGAGGATCCGGTCTTGCTGGTTCACGACGAAGAGTGGGGCTCGGAAATGATCTCGGCGATGTCGCGGAGCGGTGGCGGTCTGCCGGCCAACGTGATGCCGTTCGCCCTCAACTCGGCGACCCAGACCGGCCTCGAGTTCTTGCTGACGGCGGGCGCTTTCGGCGCCGAGCGTGTCCTCACCCTGCTCGGCCCCGCCAAGGCAGACGAAAAGGAAGGGCTGGAAGGGGAAATGCGCCTGGCCGACGCGGTCTTCGCCGGCCTCGGCTACGGAGACGGCCGTCTCGCCATCGTCGAGGAACCGGACCCGCAGGCGCTGGAAGCCTATCTCTACGGCCTCGACGGGCGCCCGGGCATGCCGGGAGGGACATTCCGGGCCATGGGCCGCAAGCGCTCGGTGATGGCGCTCGCCCTTAACCACCTGCACAAGCACGCGCCCCAACCGGTCGATGAACTGGCGTTGCCGGACGGCGCGCCGTTCGGTGCCGTCGACGTCGACATCGCCGGCTGCACGCTGTGCCTGTCGTGCGTCGGCGCCTGCCCGACCGGAGCCCTCAAGGACAACGAGGACCGACCGCAGCTGTCGTTTGCCGAGGACGCCTGCGTACAGTGCGGGCTGTGCCGCAACACCTGTCCCGAAAAGGTGATTTCCCCACGGCCCCGCCTGAGCTTCTCGGAGGACGCCCGCAGTCATCAGGTGATCAAGGAAGAGGAACCGTTCGAGTGCATCCGCTGCGGCAAGCCGTTCGCCGCCAGGTCGAGCATCGACGTCCTGATGGACAAGCTCAAGGACCACCCGATGTTCTCGGGCGAGGGCGGACTGGAGCGCTTGAAGATGTGCGAGGATTGCCGGGTCATCGCTCTCGCCGAGGAGGACGAACAACCCTTGGCCGGAACGGAGCGCCCCGTTCCCCGGACCACCGACGATTACCTGCGCGAACGCGAGGAGTTGCGCCGGCAGGCCGAGCAGGACATGAAGGAAAAAGGGCTGCTGCCGCCGGATTCGGAGAAGTGAGGCGGAGAAACCACGAAAAAATTGGGGACGACATTTGCGCCGGCCGCGATTAAATAGGAACAATACGATGCGATTGAAGAAGGACGACGCCCGAACCGGGGACGGAATTTAGACGATGATCGATCCGTTTGGACGCGAAGTAACATACCTCAGGGTCTCGGTGACGGACCGCTGCGATTTCCGCTGCCATTACTGCATGTCGGAGGACATGACCTTTCTGCCGAAGGCCGACGTACTGTCGCTCGAGGAACTCGACCGCCTGTGCTCGGCCTTCATCCGCAAGGGCGTCAGGAAGCTCAGGCTGACCGGCGGCGAGCCCTTGGTCCGGCGCAACATCATGAGCCTGGTCAGGTCGTTGGGCCGGCATCTGGACTCGGGCGGGCTCGACGAGTTGACCCTGACCACCAACGGTAGCCAACTGACCCGCTACGCCGGCGATCTCGTCGCCTGCGGGGTCAAGCGTATCAACGTTTCCCTCGACACTCGCGATGCCGACAAGTTCCGCGAGATCACGCGGCGCGGCGACCTGGTTGAGGTCCTGCGGGGACTCGACGCCGCTCGCGAGGCCGGCCTTGCCATCAAGATCAACACCGTGGCGCTGAAGAACTTCAACGAGGAGGAGTTGAGCGACATGGTCGCCTGGTGTGGGGAGCAGGGTTACGACATGACCCTTATCGAGACCATGCCGTTGGGCGACATCGGCGGCGATAGGGTCGATCAGTACCTGCCTCTCTCCGAAATCCGCCAGCGGTTGGAAGAGGTGTGGAGCCTGACCGACATCCCCTTCAAGTCCGGCGGACCGGCGCGCTATGTCGAGGTCGGCGAAACCGGTCGCAAGCTTGGGTTCATCACGCCGCTCACTCATAACTTTTGCGAGGGATGCAACCGTGTCCGGTTGACCTGCACCGGAACGCTCTACATGTGCCTGGGTCAGGAAGACGCGGCCGACCTGCGGGCGCCGTTACGGGCGTCGGAAGCCGACCACCTTGTCGACGCCGCCATCGACGAAGCCATCTCCCGCAAGCCCAAGGGCCACGACTTCGTTATCGACCGAAACAACGGCGGCCCGGCCTTGAACCGCCACATGTCGGTAACGGGGGGATAGGAAAGCGGCGAAGGCGCCGCCGTTACAATCCGGCCAATTGATTTCGGCGGGCCCGCTGCTCGGCCCTGAGCTGGCGGACGGCGGCGCGCTGCTGGCGGACGATCTGCCGCGCCAACTGCTGGGTCTGGCGGATGCGCTGAATTTCCTCGTTGATAATGCGCCTCCGGAAGGACTGCTGCTGTTGGGACAACTGTTGCGAACGCTGCCGGATGTCCTCGACGGCAGCACTGGCCGAAGCCAACAGATCGTTGACTCGTTCGCGGTCCTCGTCGGTGACCCGGTCCTGGCCGAGGATACGGTCGGCTTCCCGCAACGCCAGATCGACCTCGCGGAGCCGAGCCCGGATCCGCGCCTTGACCTTGGTCTTGCCGGTATAGACGTTGACGCACTCCATCTCGTCGGTCTTCTTGTTGAATTTGAGATAGAAGCGTCCGCAGTCCTGGGTGGTGTCGGCGACCGCCGCGCCTTGCGGCCAGCCGAATACGGCCAGGCCCAGAACCAGGACCGGCGCGGCATACCAGGATCGGCTGTTCTCAAACATTAACGAAAGCTTAACACGGCGGCGCCGCAAAGCCTCCACTATTTTCGCTTGGCGGCAAAATCCTGTGACAATAACGAACTAGCGGATCTTCTAGCCGATTTCGTTGAAATCGTTTTCCGCCATGATCTCGGCGATCAGGCGTTTTTCGCCTTCGTCGTCGTGGGCGAATTCGACCGCCACCCCATCCGGGCCGGCCCGTACCACCCAACCCGACAGGACGCTCATCTTGCTGATCAGGATATCGACCGGGTCGCCCTTCGCGAATCCGATTTCATTTCCCTCCAAAGGACGATTGTAGGTGATATAGGCGCCGCTTGCCGAAACATCGCCGAGGACGCCACCGTAGGATTTGGCATCGTTGCGTGCAAACGCGGTCTTTCCGATTCTCACTCTTTTGCGTGCACGGAAATCGTCGGCCATCGATACCTCGCGGAATGTACTTTCGAACAAATCTCCCGAAAGTGTAGGTAATCGCAGCCGGCGCGTAAAGGCTGCCCGGAGCGGTCGCGGCGTCGGAAGGCGCGGGTTTGCCGGGTCAGAATATTGCGCGTAGTATCCGGCACATGAAATTCGAGACCATCGCCATCGTCGCCGCCGATCTGAAGGAAGCCGAGGACGCCAAGACACGTCTCGGCGAGCGTTACGACCCGGTTGCGCCCGAAGAAGCCGACGTCGTCGTGGCGCTCGGCGGCGACGGGTTCATGTTGGAAACCCTGCACCGCTTCATGGACCTGGCGAAGCCGATTTACGGCATGAACCGGGGATCGGTCGGGTTCCTGATGAACGCATACGACGAGAACGACCTCGTTGATCGGCTAAACAAGGCCGAACCAAGCACGCTTCATCCCTTGAAAATGACCGCCTGGGCGCGCGACGGCGGCAAGCACGAGGCGCTGGCCATCAACGAAGTGTCGCTGCTCCGCGAAACCCGGCGCGCCGCCAAGCTCAAAATCACCGTTGACGGCGTCGAGCGCATGAACGAGATGATTTGCGACGGAGTCCTGGTCGCGACGCCGGCCGGCAGCACAGCTTACAATCTGTCGGCGGCCGGCCCAATCATCCCGGTCGGCGCCGACCTGCTGGCGCTGACCCCGATCAGCGCCTTCCGGCCGCGGCGTTGGCGCGGCGCCTTACTGCCACACAAGGCGGCGGTCGAGATCGAGGTCATCGACTCCGACGTCCGCCGGGTCAGCGCGGTCGCCGACTACACGGAGGTCCGCGACGTTTCCAGGATCACGGTCAACGAGGATCGCAGCGTTTCCCTCACTTTGCTGTTCGACCCCGAACACGACCTCGAAGAACGCATCATCAAGGAACAGTTCCAGCCGTGAGCCGCGACCGGCGACCGCTGGGCGCGGAGGATTTCGTCTCGTCTCTCCGCCGTTCCCTATCGCCCGCCGCGTTGGTTCCGCTGGTGGCGACGCTGTTGCTCGGCGCCTTCGGCGGCTGGCTGTTCGATATATGGAACATGCCGCTGGCGTGGATGATCGGCGCAATGGTCTTCACCACCGTCGCCGCCCTGGCCGGGGCGCCGCTTAGGGGGTCGAGGCGGTTGCGTACGGTGATGATCCCCATACTCGGCGTCATGCTCGGCAGCGCCTTCACGCCGGAGGCCGTCGCCGCCGTCCACAAGTGGGTGCCGAGCCTGAGCGCCATGATCGTCTTTATCGTCGCCGTCGTCGCCTGTGTCTGTCTGTTTCTCTACCGGGTCATGGGCTACGGCATCATCACCTCGTACTTCTCCGCTTCGCCCGGCGGCCTCGCCACCATGGTCGTGATCGGCGCCGACCTGGGAGGTGACGAGCGCACCATCTCGCTGACCCACAGCGTCCGCATCCTGTTGACCGTCCTGATCATTCCGTTCTGGTTCCGGCTGTTCGAGGGCTATGTGCCCGGCGGCCTGGCAGTGCTCGGCGGCGTTGCCGACATCGCGCCGATCGATGGCGCTCTGTTGTTGGGGTGCGCCGTGATCGGATTCCCCGGTGCCCGGCTGCTGCGCATTCCGTCGGCGCAACTGGTCGGGCCGATGGTGTTGAGCGCCGCCGTCCATCTGGCCGGGATCACCTCGGCCAAACCGCCGGTCGAGATCGTCAATATCGCCCAGGTCGTGATCGGCGCCGGCATCGGCGCGCGGTTCACCGGCGTTGCCCTGACCCGGGTCTTCCGCACCATGGCCGGCGGCGCCGCCAACACGGTCTTCATGCTGGTGCTGGCGGCGGTCTTCGCGTTCGG
>CAYFMP010000036.1:0-34424 GCA_964344215.1 uncultured Thalassospiraceae bacterium
TAACGGATTATAAGGTCTTGGCGGTACCCCTTCGTGAATCTTTCGGGCTAGGTCGGAGTTGTCGCCGAAATTGCCAGCGACAGCGGTCGGCCGGTCGCGATCAGCGGCTCGATTTCGCTTCCTTTTCCTCAAGCAAGCCGGCGCACTGGGTCTCGATTCGGGCCAGCTCGTCGAGGGTCTCGGCGATATCCTTCTGCTGGCCCTTGAGTTGGGTCTGGCGCTCACGAACCTTGTCGAGGAAATGACGCAGTTGTGTGACCTCGGTCGGGTCGATGTCGTAGAGGTCGATCATCTCCTTGATCTCCTCCAACGAGAACCCCAGCCGCTTGCCGCGCATGATCAACCGTAAGCGCACCCGGTCGCGCCCGCCATAGACGCGGCGCTGACCGTCCCGGCTCGGCGCCAGCAGGCCCTTGTCCTCGTAGAAGCGAACGGTCCGGGTCGTTACCCCGAATTCTCCGGCCAGTTCGGCGATACCGTAGGATTCGCTCATGCCCGGACCTTACTTGACGTTAACGTAAAGGTAAAGACTTGCCCCGCATCGGGTGCATTTACAGGAGAATCAGTGCCGCCAGGCCGAGGAAGACGAAGAACCCGACGACGTCGGTGACGGTGGTCAGGAAGACGCTCGACGCCACCGCCGGATCGACGCCTGCGCGCTCCAGCGCCAGCGGGATGGTGGTGCCAGCCAGCCCGGCCACGATCATATTGACGACCATGGCCATGCCGATGACCGCTCCCAGCGCCGGGCTGCCGAACCACCCCCAGGCGACGGCCGCCGCCAGCAACGCGAACAGGACGCCGTTGAGAACGCCGACCATCAGCTCCTTGCCGATGACCCGGGCGGCGTTGGTCGCCGTCAGCTCCTTCATGGCCAGCGCCCTGACGGTGATCGTCAGGGTCTGGGTGCCGGCGTTGCCGCCCATCGAGGCGACGATCGGCATCAGGATGGCGAGCGCCACGATCTCGTCGATGGTGGCGTCGAACAGGCCGATGACAATGGAGGCGACGACGGCGGTCATCAGGTTGACGGCGAGCCACGAGAAGCGGGCCCGGGTAGTGTCCAGCGCGGCGTCATAAAGGTCGTCCTCGCCGACGCCGCCCAGGTACATGATGTCTTCTTCGTATTCCTCGTCGATGACGTCGACGATGTCGTCGATGGTGATGGCGCCAACCAGCCGGCCCGATTCGTCGATGACCGGGGCCGACACCAAGTCGCGCTGGCGGAACAGAAAGGCGACGTCCTCCTGGTCCATGGCGACTGGAACGACCCTCATCTCGTCTTCGACGATATCGGTCATCTTCACCGGTCTGCGAGCGCGCAGCATTTGGTCGAGCATCACCTTGCCGACGGGCCGGTGCTTGGGGTCGACGACGAAGATGTCGTAAAAGCGGTCCGGCAGGTCGTTGCCGTCCTCGGCGTCGGCGCCGGCCCGCAAATGGTCGATGGTCTCGCCGACCGTCCAGAACTCCGGCACCGTCACCAGGTCGCGCTGCATGAGGCGGCCGGCGCTGTCTTCCGGGTAGGCGAGGCCCTCTTCGATCAGGGTGCGATCGGCGATCGGAACGGCGTCGAGGACCTTCTGTTGTTCGTCCTCGTCGAGTTCCTCGATGACGGTGATGGCGTCGTCGGTATCGAGTTCGGTGACGGCGGCGGCGACTTCTTCGAGGCCGAGGATATCGATAATCTGATCGCGCGCCGCGTCGTCGAGCTCGGACAGGATCTCGGGGTCGAAGTCGGGACGGATGACCTCGACCAGCCGCGCCGTGTCCTCGGCGTCGAGCCGTTCCAGCAGGTCGGCCATATCGGCGTAGTGGACGGGCTCGATCAGTCGGCGGACGCGATCCAGGTCGTCGCTATCGAGGGCGGCGACGATCGCCTCCTCGAGGCCGGTCTCGAGGTCGTGGACCGACTCTTCGCTCGGCGTCTCCGGGTCGGGCTCTCCAGGCGCGGCCGGGCCGGTTTCGGTCTGCGGATCGCTCAACGCCCTGTCCCCTCAAAAACCAAGGCCCGGCGCGGTGGCGGCGGGCCTCGGCGAATTGGTGCGGTCGAGAAGACTCGAACTTCCACGGGATTGCTCCCACAGCGACCTCAACGCTGCGCGTCTACCAGTTCCGCCACGACCGCGAATTCCCTTGCGGCAGCGAGTTTGCTGCCTTTTCATAGGCCGGAGATAGCAAATGCGGACGGTGCGATCAAGCGCCGGAGTCGACGGAAATGCCCGTAGCCGAAGAGAAAATCCACGAAGACCAAGAGGATCGGCCGATCGCCTGGAGAATCAGCGACGCCCCTGTCGGCTACCTGGACGCGGTCGCCTTCATGGAGGCCCGTGTCGCCGATATCCGCGCCGACCGGGCGCCGGAGACGGTATGGCTGCTCGAACATCCCGCCGTCTATACGGCCGGCACCAGCGCCGATCCGTCCGAACTGCTCGACGCCCGGCGCTTTCCGGTCTTTGAGACCGGGCGCGGCGGCCGCTACACCTACCACGGCCCCGGCCAACGCGTCGCCTACGTGATGCTCGATCTGAAGCGCCGCGGCGGCGACGTGCGGCGCTTCGTGACCGACCTCGAGGATTGGGTGATCGCGACGCTGGCCCGTTTCAACGTCACCGGTGAACGCCGTGACGGCCGGGTCGGTATCTGGGTCCGGCGCGGCGCGCCGGCCAACCCGGCATCCCGCGAGGACAAGATTGCCGCCATCGGCGTCCGGGTCCGTCGTTGGGTCAGCTATCACGGCATATCCATCAACGTCGATCCCGACCTGTCGCACTTCGAAGGAATCGTGCCTTGCGGCATCGAGAAACACGGCGTCACCTCGTTGTGGGACCTCGGCCTTACCGCCACCATACCCGAGGTGGACGGCGCTCTCGCTGCCGCTTTCGAGGAGGTGTTCGGACGCGCCGTCGAGATCGTCGGCGAGGAGTAGCCGTTAAACCGTCGGCAGATGCCCAAAGCGCTCGCCGCCGGGATCGGCGGCTGGCTCCGCCGTCACCCGCACGACCCGGGCCGACGGCGGCCCCTGCCAACACAGTTCCAGCATGGCCTCGACGTCGGTCTCGGCGCCGGCCATGGTCGCCTCGACGGCGCCGTCGCGCAGGTTGCGGACCCAGCCCCTGAGACCGCGGGCATTGGCCTCCTGGGTCATCCAGCCGCGGAACCAGACGCCCTGCACCCGGCCCTCGATCAGCACATGAACGGCTCTGCTCGTCATTCGAATTCGAGGATGACCTGATCGACGGCCAGGTTGTCTCCGGGTTCGGCGCAGAGCGCCGCGACGACGGCGTCCTTATCGGCGCGCAGCACGTTCTCCATCTTCATCGCCTCGACGATGGCCAACTCCTCGCCGGCCTTGACCTCCTGCCCGGCTTCGACCGCCACCGACAGCAACAGGCCGGGCATCGGAGAGAGCAAGAGTTTCGAAGTGTCGGGCGGTTCCTTGGCCGGCATCAGGCGATGGAGTTCCGCCGCCCTCGGGTTCATGACCAGGACGTCGGCTTGCGCGCCGCTGTGCCCGAGCCGGTAGGCGACGCCGACCCGCTCGACCTGAACGCAGAAGGCGTCGCCGTCGAGATCGCCCCTGAACAACGGCTCGCCCAGCTTCCATTCCGTGCGGACCGAACACGACTTGCCGTCGATGGCGAAGTCGTAGCCACCGTCGACCGGCACGGCGCGGACCGGATGTTCGGCGCCTCTGAGGACGACGACCCAATCGTCCGACACACGGCGGCCGTGGTTGGGGATTTGGCCGGTGATCATGGCGGCGCGCTCCTGAAAGGCGCGGTGCACGCAGGCCGCCACCGCGATCAACAGGTTGGGGTCTTCCGGCGGCAGGTCCTGGGCGTGAAAGCCGTCGGGGTATTCCTCGGCGATGAAGTTGGTGGTGAGATGGCCGTCCTGGAACCGCGGGTGCGCCATCAGCGCCGACAGGAAGGCGATGTTGTGGGCGACGCCGCGAATGAAATAGGAATCGAGCGCCTCGCGCATGGTGGCGATGGCAGCCTCACGACTCGGCGCCGAGGTGATCAGCTTGGCGATCATCGGGTCGTAATAGACGGAAATCTCGCCGCCCTCGTAAACTCCGGTATCGACCCGGACGCCATCGCTTTCCGTCGGCCCCCGGTAACGCACCAGGCGGCCGATCGACGGCAGGAAGTTGCGGAACGGGTCTTCGGCGTAGATCCGGGTTTCGACGGCCCAGCCGTCGAGTTTGACGTCGTCCTGGGAAAGCGGCAGTTTCTCGCCGGCGGCGACGCGGATCATCAGCTCGACCAGGTCGAGGCCGGTAATGCATTCGGTAACCGGGTGCTCGACCTGCAGGCGCGTGTTCATCTCCAGGAAATAGAAATTGCGCTCGGCATCGACGATGAACTCGACGGTGCCAGCCGATGCGTAGTCGACGGCACGGGCCAGCGCCACCGCCTGCTCGCCCATCGCCTTGCGGGTCGCTTCGTCGAGAAACGGCGACGGTGCCTCCTCGACGACCTTCTGGTGGCGGCGCTGGATCGAGCATTCGCGCTCGCCGAGGTAGATGACGTTACCGTGAGTATCGGCTACGACCTGAATCTCGATGTGGCGGGGCTCCTCGATGAATTTCTCGACGAACACCCGATCGTCGCCGAAGCTGGCCCTGGCCTCGCTGCGGGCCCGTTCGAGGCCGTCCCGGCACTCGGCGTCGTCGTGTGCGATCCGCATACCCTTGCCGCCGCCACCGGCCGAGGCCTTGAGCATGACCGGATAACCGAGGCTGTTGGCGATGTCGACGGCGTCGGCGGCGTCGGCGACGGCCTCGGCGTGCCCCGGCACCGTGCTGACGCCCGCTTTCTCGGCCAGTTTCTTGGACTCGATCTTGTCGCCCATGACGGTGATCGCCTTCGACCCCGGACCGATGAAGGCGATGCCGGACTCATCCAGCGTCTTCGCGAAGGCGGCGTTCTCGGACAGAAAACCGTATCCCGGATGAACGGCGTCGGCGCCGGTCTCTTCGATGGCCGCCATGATGGCATCAACGTTCAGATAGCTGTCGGCCGCAGCCGGCGGGCCGATCAGCACCTTTTCGTCGGCCATATCGGCGTGCAAGGCCTCGGCGTCGGCCTCGGAGTAGACGGCGACCGTGGCGATGCCTAAGCGCTTGGCCGTCTTAATAACCCGGCAGGCGATCTCTCCGCGGTTGGCGATCAGGATTTTCTCGAACATGGGCGATACGGTTCCAACGGGAGGTTCGGGATCGCGTGCTTGGTCTCCAGGCGCGCGCCTAGTCTATACGGCTTCACACCGTTTAATCCATGCGGCTGCCGCCGAAAAGACCGCTGAACAAACCCATGGCATAAGCCGCGTGGATGGCGAGCACCGAGCCCCAACCGACCATCGGCAGCACGAACCAGACCTTCTCGGGTGTCGCCAGCAGATTGATCGCGACGAGCACCGCCATGACCAGGAAATAGCCGACCAGATGCAGCCCGAACCCTGTGACGCGTTTGCGGGCGGCTCGTGTTGCTTCGTCTTCCTCGATGCTCATGCCTCTCTCCTACACGCCGCTTGCCCGAGCCGGCAAGGCCCAATACGCTCGGCGTCTGGAGAAGGAGAAGTCAGGACCCATGTCGAGAATCGTCACTATCGGCGCCGCCCAATCCGGGCCCGTTCAGAAATCGGAAGACCGCACCAGCGTCGTCGGCCGTTTGCTCAAACTGATGGAGCAGGCCGCAAGCCACGGGTGCGACGTCGTCGTCTTCACCGAGCTCGCCCTGACCACCTTCTTCCCGCGCTATTATGAGGACGACACCTCGAAAATGGATCCATGGTTCGAAACGGCGATGCCCAGCCCGGACGCGCGGCCGCTGTTCGACGCCGCGGCGCGCTTGCGGCTGGGATTCTACCTGGGCTATGCGGAATTGACGCCGGAAGGCCGCCATTTCAACACCTCCGTCCTTGTCGACAAATCCGGCACCATCGTTGGCAAATACCGCAAAGTCCACCTGCCGGGGCACGTCGAATACGACCCGGAGCGATCGTTCCAACACCTGGAAAAGCGATATTTCGAGCCCGGCGACCTCGGTTTCCCCGTATGGCGGAGCATGGGCGGCGTCATCGGCATGTGCATCTGCAACGATCGCCGCTGGCCGGAGACATTCCGGGTCTTAGGGCTCCGCGGCGTCGAGTTGGTTCTGCTCGGCTACAACACGCCATCGCACAATTCGCAGAACCCGGACGAGGCCGCCGACAAGCGCCTGTTCCACAGCCGTCTGACCATGCAGGCTGGCGCCTACCAGAACTCGACCTTCGTGGTCGGCGTCGCCAAGGCCGGAACCGAGGATGGTCACCACATGATCGGCGGCAGTTGTATTATCGCGCCCACCGGCGAGATCGTCGCCGAGGCCGCGACCGAGAGCGACGAACTGGTGATAGCCGAATGCGACCTCGACGATTGCCGGTTCGGCAAGGAGACCATGTTCGATTTCGCCCGCCACCGGCGCATCGAGCATTACGGGCCGATCACCCGACAGACCGGCGCCGAGCCGCCTCCGGAATAATGCCTAATATCTCTTCTGCGGATCGACTTGGTTGAGCAGCGGCTCGCCGTTCAAGCGGCGGCGCAGGTTGTCGCAGAAGAATCTCGCCATCAGGACTTCCCAGTCGGCCACCGAATCCGAGACGTGCGGGGTGATGACGACGTTGTCGAGTTGCCACAGCGGGTGCTCGGCCGGCAACGGCTCGGCATCGAACACATCGAGGTAGGCGCCGGCAATTTCCCCTTCTCGCAAGGCGTCGATCAGCGCCCTCTCGTCAACAACGGCGCCCCTCGACGTGTTGATCAGATAGGCGTCGGGCTTCATGGCCGCCAACGCCTTGGCGTCGATCAGGTGGTGGGTGTCCGGCGTATCCGGAACGTGCAGGCAGACGAAGTCGGCGCGCGGAAGTGCCGCCAGGAGATCGGCCCTCGGCACAACTTCGTCGACCGCGTTCGAGGGCGCGTCCGTGTTGCGAACCCCGATCGTCTTCATGCCGAAGGCGCGCGCCCGCTCGCCGATGAGGCTGCCGATGGAGCCCAAGCCAACGATAAGCAGGGTCTTGTCGCGGAGACTGGTCCACGGGTGCTGGCGCCATTCGCTCATCTGCTGCTGGCGGAGATAGCGGACCAGCCCGAAGTTCATCATCAACATCATGCCGATGACGGTCTCGACCATGAACGGCGTCAACACCCCGGACGCGCTGGTCACCACCATGCGCTTGGAATCCCAATCGGGGAGATGGTCGATGCCGGCGCCGGCGTTCTGGACCCACTCGACGCTGGCGCAGGCGAAAACGGGTTCGTAAACCGGCTCGGTGTAGTGCGCGCACTTGAAGGCGAAAACGACGCTCGGCCGGGCTTGTGCAAGAACGTCGGCGATGGGCTCGGTGCCGTCGGCGACGAAGATCTCCAGGTCTGGAAAACGTCTCTCGATGAGGCCGAGATAGGGCTCGGCCCCGTCGTGAACGATCAACAGCCGGTCGGCTTTATGCGATAGGCTCATCTGGTCTTCGTCCCTTCGGTTCCGCCTTCACCCACTCGCAGCAGATGATCTCGAAGCAGACAAAGCCGATCGTTTCCCCAAAACATCCGGCTTCCGGTGAAAAAGGTCGGCACGCCGAACCCTCCCCGGTCATGGGCGGATTTCACCAGGGCTTCGTGTGCGGCCGCAGTCTCGGGATGGTTCATCAATTCTTCGAATTCCGGCTTCGGCAAGCCGACCTCCGTTGCGAATTCGCTCAGGTCTCCTTCCTCGACCAGAACGCCCTCGACGAAAATCGCCCGGAAGACCCTTCGGCTAAAAATTTCCACCGCCCCCAATCGATCGGCGGCAAGGCAGCCAAGCGCTAAATGGACAGGGTCCTTGCGAAATTTCTTTGGCTCCCGGTAGGGCACGCCGTAAAACGCGGCCCAGTCCTCGGCGTCCTTCTGGCGATAATCCCAGTTGTACTGTCCAGAAGGCTCGGAGCCGTCGAATGGAGATCTCCCGCCCATTCGCATCAGGTCGGAACTTCGGATCGGACACCAACTAAAACGGCAGCCGGTCTCGGCTTCGATGGTCTCGATTTGCGTCGAGGCCAAGTATGAATAGCGGCTACCCAAACCATAGAAAAAGTCGACACGAAGTCCGTCGTCAGCCATGACGCTGTCTACAACGGAATGTTGCCGTGTTTCTTCCACGGGTTCTGGAGCTTTTTGTCCTTCAGCATGCGTAAACTACGGCACACCCGAAGCCGCGTGTTGTGCGGCATGATGACGTCGTCGATGAAGCCGCGGTGGCCGGCGATGAACGGATTGGCGAAGCGTTCGCGGTATTCCTCGGTCCGCGTTTCGATCTTTTCGGCGTCGCCGATGTCGCCGCGGAAGATGATCTCGACCGCGCCCTTCGGCCCCATGACGGCGATCTCGGCGGTCGGCCACGCGAAGTTGACGTCGCCCCGCAGGTGCTTCGAGCTCATGACGTCGTAGGCGCCGCCGTAGGCCTTGCGGGTGATGACCGTGACCTTGGGAACGGTGGCCTCGGCGAAGGCGAACAGCAGCTTGGCGCCGTGCTTGATGATGCCGCCGTACTCCTGGGCGGTGCCGGGCAGGAAACCGGGGACGTCGACGAAAGTGACGATGGGAATGTTGAAGCAGTCGCAGAAGCGCACGAAGCGTGCGCCCTTGATGCTCGACGAGATGTCGAGGCAGCCGGCCAGCACCATCGGCTGGTTGGCGACGATACCGACGGTCGAGCCTTCCAAGCGTCCGAAGCCGGTGACGATGTTGGCCGCATAGTCCGGCTGCAGCTCGAAGAAGTCGCCCTCGTCGACGACCTTTTCGATCAGCTCCTTCATGTCGTAAGGCTTGTTGGGGCTGTCCGGGATCAGCGTATCGAGCGACTCCTCGACCCGGTCGTGGGGATCGGGAGTCGGGCGGACAGGCGGTTTCTCGCGGTTGTTGGCCGGCAGGAAATCGATAAACCGGCGCAGATACAGCAACGCCTCGGCGTCGTTTTCGAAGGCCTTGTCGGCGACTCCGGATTTGCTGGTGTGGGTGCCGGCGCCGCCCAGTTCCTCGTGCGTCACCTCCTCATGGGTGACGGTCTTGACGACGTCGGGGCCGGTGACGAACATATAGCTCGAATCCTCGACCATGAAGATGAAGTCGGTCATGGCCGGCGAATAGACGGCGCCGCCTGCGCACGGCCCCATGATCATGGATATCTGCGGCACGACGCCGGACGCAGTGACATTGCGCTGGAACACCTCCGCGTAACCGGCCAGCGAGTCGATGCCTTCCTGGATACGCGCGCCGCCCGAATCGTTGAGGCCGACGACCGGGGCGCCGACGTTGACGGCCTGGTCCATGATCTTGCAGATCTTGTCGGCGTGCGAGGCCGACAGCGAGCCGCCGAACACGGTGAAGTCCTGGGAGAAGACGAAGATCAGGCGACCGTTGACGGTGCCGAAGCCGGTGACGACGCCGTCGCCCGGAATGGTCTGCTCCTCCATGCCGAAATCCGTGCAGCGGTGCTCGACGAACATGTCCCACTCCTCGAAGGAGCCGGGGTCGAGCAGCAACTCGATGCGCTCGCGGGCGGTCAGCTTGCCTTTGGCGTGCTGGGCCTCGATGCGTTTCTCGCCGCCGCCGAGGCGCGCCCGTTCGCGCTTCTCTTCCAGTTGCCGGATGATATCGTGCATGAACCGAAAATAGACCGAAGCTTCCCGGAGCGACCAGAAAAAAGTTCCGAACGCTCAGTCCCTCGCTTGCACCCCCCTGCGCACCAGATCGAGGAACCCGGCCGCCGCTTCCATCTCGGCCGCCATCGCCCGGCGGCGGGTCAGCGCCTCGTCGTCCTCGCCCCAGTGCTCGTTCTGCCAGGTTTCGTCCAGTTGAGACAGCCGGAAACCTTCGTCCCAACCGATGCGGCCGGCTGATACCGCCAAGCCGATGATCAGCGAGCCGGTAATCTGGGTCAGCTCCACCAGCGCCGCCAGTTCGAAATCGTCGTGGTCGTCGACGGCGCGCCCGAGCGTAGCCAGCGCCGCCGGATCCTGCGTCACGTGGGCGACCCCAGTCGTGACCTTGACGTCGACGCCGTGGGTTTCCCTGATCCATTCGATCAGGGGCTGCCACTCGGCATGCTGGCGGTCAGCCAGGTCGTCCGTACCGTCGGCGCGGTAACAGACGAGGTCGGTGGCACCGTATCCGATCAGGTGTTCGACGACTTCGTCCCGGCGAGGCGCCACCCGCTCAAGCGCCGTCGCCGCCAGTTGCATGACCGGCATGGAGCGGGGGTCGATTTCTTTCTCCTGCGCCGCCCACTCGGCGGCGATCGACCTGGCCAGGCCCTCGACGGGGACGACGAGCGGCGCGCCGCCCGGCGTACGGACACGGCGGCCGTCGAGGGTGACGGCGAAACCCTCTCCCGTGTCCTCGATGGCGGCCGCCTCGTAGAAACGCCTGATTGCGCTTTGTGCCATCAGTTGCCGAACAAGGACTTAAGGCCGGAGTCGATGCCCTTGCCGATGTCCTCCAGAGCGCCGCCGCCTTCTTGAGCCGGTTCGCTAACGGCCGGTTCGGAGGAGGCGGCCGGTTTCGGGGCCGGCGCCTTCTTCATTTGACCGGGGACAACCCTCTTGCCGGCCAGAGCCAGCTTGCAGTAGTCGGTCTCATCGACGCTCCCGGACGCTTCGCCAGCCGCCTTCTCGGCCAACAGCGAGGCGCCCAAGGTAGCGATGGCGCCGACAGTGCGGGCAGCGCCAGCGGCGACGTTGCCCGCCAGCGCCGCGGCATCCGGCGCAACCAAGGGCTTGGCCAGGGTCCCGGTGACGTTCAGCGGCACCATGGCGACGGTGGCCAGGCTGGCTTTCTTGGCGCGGGGATCGACCTTGAGGTCGAGGGTTTCGTCCTTCAGGTTGATGGACCCGGTTCCGACAACGGAAATGCCGCCGGTTTCGAAAACGATGGCGCGGGCATCGGCCATACCCTTGGTGATTCGGAAATCGACGACGCCGCAGCGGATGTCCTTGTCGCCCTTGCTGTCGATTCCGGGCAGGGCTGAGAGGATGTCGGCCGAAGCAATGTTCAACAGTCCGCTTTCGACCTTGCCGCCTTCGGTGACGACCCGCGATTTGCCGTTGAGGCCGGCCATGATGGCGCGCACCGAATCGCCGCGCCCTTGCCGCTGGCGATATCCGTCTGGCCGAACTTCTTCATCAGCAGGCCGTAATCGACCTGCTTGCCGCTGATCTTGGCAACCAGAGAGGGAATCGCCTTCGATCCGTCGATGGTCAGGTTGGCGGAGACCCGGCCGCCGGCGACGGAAGCGCCGAGCGGCGCCGCTTTCAGGGCGGCATTTTTCAGGACCACGGTTGCTGCCACGTCGCCGAGCTCGAGGCCGCGGGCGAGCACCTTCTTGGCGTCCAGCTTGACGTCGAAATCAGCCGTCTTGAGGCCGCCCAGCGGTATCGGATCGGCCGGAAAAACGCGGCCGTCGTCCTGGGTATGTTGCGGCGGTGGAGTCTCCGTCTTGGAGGGCGGCGCCAACTCGTCGATATCGATAATGTTCGAAACGAGTGCTCCGTCAACGACCAGCCGATGGCCGGTCATGGCGATGGCGAGGCGTCCGCTGAGGTCGGTCGAGCCGACCTTCAGATCGAGCCCGTCCAGCGAAATCCGCCGGCCACCGATACCGGCCCGCGCCGCTAGCCTATAGGCACCGAGCGCCGGCACCTGCGCGTCCTTCAGGGCCGGCGCCACGGCGGTGGCGGCCTTGAAGGTATCGGTCAACTTGTCGCCTTCCACCGACAGCTTGATGTCGGCCCTCGGCGAGCCGTCGGGCGACCCGACGGTGCCGTCGATGCCGATGCGGGCGGCCAGGGCGGAGACGTCCAGCTTAACCGGGAACGTTTCGCCTCCGGCCATCTGATCGACCGAGCCGAGCGTGCCGTTGGCCCGAAAGGCCTGGCCGTTGATGCTGCCGGCGGCGGTCATCGACAACGGATCCGAGGCCGAATTTGCCTTGAGGTCGATTGAATCGAGGGAAACCTGCCGGCGCTCACCAGTCCGGCCGTCGAGGCGGGTAAAGCGGACGCTCTTGACGCGGACCAGGCGGACGACGGGCAACGTGGTTTCGCCGGGCGCTGCGTGTTCTTTCTTGTCTTTGTCGCGGGCCTTGGCGCCGAATTCCCAGTTGGCGTTTCCCTTGTCGTCCGTCTCCAACAATACATCGACGTCCTCGAGGATGACCTGCTTGACGTCGACCTGGCTCGACAGCAGCGGGATCAGGGCGACCTCGGCGGCGAACCGCCCGATCCTGACCATTTCGGGACGCGAGCCCCAAGCGGCGTTGGCGAAGCTGACGCTGTCGACGGCGACGGCCGGAGTTAATGAAATCTCCAAATTCAGATCACCGGCGATCACCAACTCGCGTCCCGTCGCCTCCTTCACCTTGTCGGCAACCAAGCCCTTGTATTCGTTGAAATTTATGGATTTGAGGATGGCGATTCCAGTGACCACCACGGCAACGACCAGAACGCCGAGTATCGAAACGATCCTGATCCCGCGTTTCATGGCCTTTCCTCCCGGCTTCGCTCAATGATTTTCGGCAGATCGTCGAACCGTTCTATCACGATTTCGGCACCAGCCGCCCGCAGTTCTTCGACGTCGTGGTAGCCCCAGGCCACCCCGATCGCCGTTACCCCGGCGCTTTTCGCCATTTCCATGTCGAAGGTGGTATCGCCGACCATAACCGTGTCCTTTTTGCCGGCGCCGGTTTCCTGCATGGCTCGGATCAACATGTCGGGATGCGGTTTGCCGAGCGCCCGGTCGGCTGTCTGCAGGGTCTGGAAACGGTCGGCCAATCCATGGGTCTCGAGGGTCGAAAGCAGCCCGCGATAGGATTTTCCGGTCGCCACGCCGAGCAGCCAGCCGTCCGCCTCCAAATCCAGCAAAACCTCCCGCGACCCCGGATACAGCGGGTCCTGCAACTGGCCGCGACGACGCATCTCCTGCCAGGCCTCGGCATAGCCGTCCCGCAGTTTCTGGTGGATACCGGGTTCCAGATCGGGAGCCAGATTGATGATCGCGTCGATCAATGGAAGCCCGACCATCTGCAGGACGTTCGATCTTTCCGGCTGTTGCAATCCGTTGACGTCGAAGGCGGCGTTCATGGCGGCGACGATCGAATGTTGACTGTCGACCAATGTCCCGTCGCAATCAAATACGGCAAGGCGCAGGGGTTCGGACACGATGGCGGGGCCTCGGTTGTCTTGCGGGATTCGCCTCAATACCTGGTCATCATAACCGCTTGGCCGGCGGAAACCAGCGCCCGGCCAGCGCGTGATGCGGCCGAATGCCTCTCGATACCGGACGAACGCGGGAAACGACCTGTCTACGGTGCATCCTCGGAAAGCAGGTAGCCGACTCCGCGCAGGGTGTGGACGCTGACATCGGCGCCGGCCTTGGCCAGGCGTTTGCGCAGGCGTGATACGTGGACCTCGACCGAGTTTGACGAGACCTCTTCGTCGAAACCGTAAATCTTGTCTTCGAGAACGTTCTTCGGGACGACCCTGCCGTTGCGCCGCATCAGGTGTTCGAGCACGCCCATCTCGCGGCGCGAAATGGCGATCGGTTTGTCGTTGATCCTGACTTCGCGGGCGGTTGTATCGAACGAAACATTGCCGGCGTTAATCACCAATCCGAGGACGGCGCCCGGCCGCCTCAGCAGAGCCCGGATCCGGGCGACCAGTTCCTCCATGGCAAAAGGCTTCAGCAGATAGTCGTCGCCGCCACTGTTCAGGCCACGGACGCGATCATCGATGCCGTCGCGCGCCGTCAGGATGAGGACCGGCGTGTCGTCGCTCCTCTCGCGCCACGACTTCAGGAGGCCGACGCCGTCCATATCCGGCAAGCCGAGATCGAGGATGACGGCGTCATAAGTGACGGCCGAAATCGCCGCGTCGGCGGCGGCGCCAGTCAGAACCGTATCGACCGTAAAGCCCTCCTTCTCGAGTCCATCCTTGATGAACCCGGCAAAGCGCTCGTGGTCCTCGATCAATAGGATACGCATGTTCGCCGATCAATCCGTCCCGGTGCCACAGCCTAGGCGTGACCGGTGCGGACGCCTAAAAATTCTATTGGCCGCTTCGATTTCATCCCAGAGCTTACTCTAAATCGCCCCAAGAAGCATCGAAAGACACAGTTGACGACAGGAACAAGATCGTGATCTTAATCGTCTACCTTGGGTAGAGCGCTCATTTCGTCGAAATCGCCGCGAGCGACCATCCCGAGCGCTTTCCTGGTCGCCTCCATGTGAGGTGGCAGCGGTGCCATAATCCTTAGGATCCCCCCGGCCGGATGCGGAATCCACAGGCCGCGGGCATGCAAGTGCAGCTTCTTGGCGATACCCTCGCCGTCCAGAAACGCCTCTCGCCCGCCGTACTTGCCGTCGCCGAGGATCGGCGTGCCCAGGCCTTCGGAGGCATGGACCCGGAGCTGGTGGGTGCGGCCGGTCAGTGGCTCCAAGGCCAGCCATGCCGCCTGCCGCCCGCAGTTGTCGAGCACCCTGTACAGCGTCTGGGCGCGCTTTGCCGATTTTCCGGCCGTCGTCATCTTTTCGCGACCGCTGCCGGCTTGTTTGTCGAGGGCGCGGTCGATCATCCCGGAGGCAGGTTTCGGAACACCAACGACGAACGCCCAATAGAGTTTGCGGGTCTGCCTCGATCGGAAGCTGTCGGCCAGCGCCCGGGCCGTCCTGGCGGACCGCGCCAGCAGCAGAAGACCGCTGGTGTCCTTGTCCAACCGGTGGACGAGGCGCGGACGTTCAGCCGCTCCGAACCGCAATGCATCGAGCATGCCGTCGATATGGCGCGGCGTCCCGGTGCCGCCCTGAACGGCCAGCCCCGGCGGCTTGTCGATGACGATCAGGTGGTCGTCGCAATGCAGGACGCGCTCGACCAGTTCGGCGCTGCCACGCATGTCGGCCGCCCGTTTCCGGCGGGGAGGCTTGGGCGAACCGCCGGCTGCGTCGTCGAGCGGCGGCACCCGAACCATCTGGCCGCCGGCCAGGCGGGTACCGGCTTTGGCCCGGCCACCCTCGACCCGGACCTGCCCCGTACGCAGCAATTTCTGCAGCCGACTGTGGGATATTTTCGGGAACCGCTGCTTGAACCAGCGGTCGAGCCGGACCCCGTCGTCGTCGGTGTCGACCCGAATGTGGCGGACGGCGCTCACACCAGAACCTGTCTGAGCAACCCCATGCCGACGATGAAGGCCAGGATGCTGCCGATGACCGAAGTCAGGACGTAACCGAAGGCCGGCAGGTACAGTCCGCGTTCATAGAGGTAATAGATGTCCATCGAGAAGGTCGAAAACGTCGTGAAACTGCCAAGCACGCCAACCACGAGCAAGGCGCGCACCTCCGGGCTCGGCGACCACACCAGGGCCGAGATTTCGATCAACGCGCCGAGCGCGAACGAGCCGAAGACGTTGACGACGAAGGTGCCGATCGGAAAACCGTGTCCGAACCAATGACCGATCCCGCTCATCAGCACATAACGGGCGGTGGCGCCGATGGCGCCACCGGCGGCCACGGAAATCAACAGCTTGAACCCCATTTTGGATTATTCCTCCTCGTCGCCCGGGCTCGGCCCGGCGTCGGCGGCGCGACCGCGGCGGAGCTTATCCCAGAACTCCAACCGTTTGGCGATCTCGCGCTCGAAACCATGGTCGCCGGGCTCGTAGAACCGCGACCGCTGCATGGATTCCGGAAAGTAGTTCTGACCGGAAAAGGAATGCTCCGAGCCGTGGTCGTATTCGTAGCCGGCGCCGTAGCCGAGATCCTTCATCAAACCGGTCGGCGCGTTGAGGATGTGCTTCGGCGGCATCAGCGAACCGGTCTGCTTGGCTGCAGACGAGGCCGCCTTCTCGGCCCGGTAGGCAGCGTTGGATTTGGGTGCCGTGCCGAGGTAGATGACGGCTTGAACCAGAGCCAGCTCGCCCTCCGGCGTGCCTAGGCGTTCGTAGGCCTCCCAGGCCGCGATCGCCTGTGTCAGCGCCATCGGATCGGCCAGCCCGATATCCTCGGAAGCGAACCGGACCAAGCGCCGGGCGATATAACGCGGGTCCTCGCCACCGGCCAGCATGCGGGCCATCCAATAGAGCGCCGCGTCGGTGTCGGAACCGCGGAGCGACTTGTGCAGCGCGCTGATCAGGTTGTAGTGGCCCTCCTGGGTCTTGTCGTAGAGCGGCATACGCTGCTGGACAACGCGGGTCAGGGCCGCCGTATCGAGCACCGGCTTACCGGACAGGGCCAACAGATCCTCGGCCATGTTGAGCAGGTAGCGGCCGTCGCCGTCGGCCATCGCCCTGAGTGCCGCCCGGGCGTCGGGGTCGATCGGCAGGGTCTTGCCATCCTCGGTCTCGGCCCGCACCAGAAGCTCCTCCAGCGCCGCGTCGTCGAGCCGGTGAAGGACGAGAACCTGGGTCCTGGAAAGCAGGGCGGCGTTGAGCTCGAAAGAGGGGTTTTCGGTGGTGGCGCCGACCAGGACGACGGTGCCGTCCTCGACGTAAGGGAGGAAACCATCCTGTTGGGCGCGGTTGAAGCGGTGGATTTCGTCGATGAACAGCAGCGTCCCCCGCCCCACCTCGCGGCGCTGCTTGGCGGCCTCGAAGACTTTGCGCAGATCGGCGACGCCGGAGAACACGGCAGACAGGGGCTCGAATCCGTAGTCGGTGCATTCGGCCAGCAACCTGGCGATGGTGGTCTTGCCGGTTCCCGGCGGACCCCAGAGGATGACCGAGGTCGGCTTGCCCGATTGCGCCATCCGCCGCATCGGCCCTTCCGGACCCAGCAAATGATCCTGGCCGAGCACGTCGTCGAGCGATTTCGGGCGCAACCGGTCGGCCAACGGCCGCGGCGCCTGACTCTCGAACAGTGTACTCATTCCCTCGTTTGGCCGGCCGGTTCCGGGAACCCGGGCTCAGCTCAAATAGGTGTTGAAGAAATCCAAGGTACGCTCGGAGGCGAGGGCGGCCGAGTCGGCATCGTAGTGCTCGCCGCCGACCCGGGCGAAGGCGTGGCCCTGGCCTTCGTAGTCGTATAGCTTGACCTTGGGGTTGTCGTCCCAGGCGGCGTGGACCGCCGCCTGCTGCTCGGCCGAGGCGAACTCGTCATCGGTCGCGATATGCAGCAACAGCGGACTGTTGACGGTTTCGGAGGTATGTTCGTCGAGCATCACGCCGTAATAGCCGACCGCCGCGTCGGCCCGGGTTTGGGTCGCCGTCGCCGCGGCGAGACGGCCGCCCAGGCAGAAGCCGACGGTGCCGACTTTGCCGCTGCAGCCCGCCATCGCACGGAGCGTCTCAATCGTCGAATCGAGGTCCTTGACGCCCTTTTCGAAATCGAAGCCCTGGAACAGTTCGAACGCCCTGGCCCACTCTTCTTCCGTCTGGTCGGTCAACTGGATGCCCGGCTGCTGGCGCCAGAAAAGGTCCGGACACAACGCCACGTATCCTTTCTGGGCGAAATCCTCGGTCATTTTCCGCATGCCGGCGTTGACCCCGAAGATCTCCTGGATGACGACGACGCCGGGGCCGCTGCCGCTGTCGGGGACAACCAGGTAGCCCATGAACTCGCCGCCGTCGGCAGCCTTAACGGTGATTTCCTTGCTACTCATTCCAGTTCCTCCCGGGCTCGCGTTTTCGAAACGAAAGGTTATCCGAAACTTACCCGATAACCGCCGGCCGCGCCAACCGGACGGCCATGGACTCCGCCTAGATCGGATCATGTTTTGTCGGAATCGCCCGGGCGAACCGTTAAAACATGATCTGCTCTAGCCGGTTGATCGAAGCTTGCGCGCTCGGGCCTGCAGGGACGGAATGTCCGAGGCCAGCGCGGAGCGGATCATGAGGTCGGTTTCGCTTTTCAGTTGCGGATGCCGCTTTGCGAGGTCGACGGCCGTTTGCAGTGCCAGGGTGCGGACGATTCTGCTGCGGTCGGCCTCGACGAAGTGGCGGAGGCGGCTCAGCAGTTTTCGCGCCGCCGCGTCGTCAAGTCGAAGACGCCCGCTCAACACCAGCAAATGCCAGCGCACCTCGGCCGTTCCATCGTCGTAACGCTCATCGAGAAGCCCATCCCGTCGGGGCTGTAGTTTCGTCGCATCGTTCCTCGTCGCTTTCTCCAACGCGTCGGCCGCGCGCATGCGAACGATTGGATCGGGATGCGCCAGGCACGACCAAAGTTCCTCGAAACGCTCCGGATGCCGAACCAGAATATCGGCGGCGGCGTCGGCCATGCCGATCGAGCGTCGGTCGCCACCGGACAGCATTGATGCGAACTCCCGCATGGCCGACGAATAATACAGCCGGCCAGCCACATCAACGGGCGATGTTTCCCGGCCATGCTCGCGCCACTTGCTTCGGTCGCGATTGCCATTCGCACGGCGACCCTTCTTCGGACAGAGGCATTCGAGCGACACACCCGGGACCGCAGCGGCGGCCGACGGTCACCGTCTAGCGGTCGACGACCAGGTTCAAGGGGCGACCGCCGCGGTTGATGTCGATCCGCCATCGCGGAACGTCGCTCTCAAGTATGCGGGTGAGGCCGGCCACGGTTTCGATCTTCGCGCCATTGATGGCGACGATGAAATCGCCGATCCGGAAACGAAGCCGATGGGCGTTCGATCCGCGCTTGATGTCGACAATGAGAACGCCCTTGGCATAGGGGTCCATGTTCAGTTCCTCGGCCAATGCCGGCGACATGTTGGCGACGGTGGCGCCGGCGATCGGTTGACGACCGCGCAGTTCGGTTGCGTCCCTCGGCGGCAACTCCGGCGCGCGCGCAAGTTTCATGGTCAGCGCCAGTTCTTTTTGGCGGCGCCACACCCGCAACGTTACCGTCTCGCCGATCGGATAGGTGGCGATCCGGTTCTTGAGCGCGTCCGGGTTGTTGACTTCGCGGCCGTTGACGGCAAGGATCACGTCGCCGACCCGGACCCCGGAGGCGTCGGCCGCCGCGCCCTCGTAAATCTCGCTGATCAGCACTCCGGTCGGCCGCTCCAGCCCGAGCGAAAAGGCGATGTCCTGGGACATCTCCTGGCCGGTCGCTCCGAACCACGGGCGGACGAACTTGCCGCCCGAGCCGATGCCGGCGATGACGGCGCGAACAATGTTCGACGGTATGGCGAAGCCGATGCCGAGCGAGCCGCCGCTTTTCGAGAAGATCGCCGTGTTGATGCCGACCAGGCCGCCGTCCATTGCAATCAGCGCGCCGCCGGAATTGCCCGGATTGATGGCGGCGTCGGTCTGAATGTAGGTGTTGAGGTCGGAACTGTTGATGCCGGTGCGGGCCAACGCCGACACGATGCCACTGGTGACGGTCTGTCCAACGCCGAACGGATTGCCGATGGCGAGCACCAAGTCGCCGACCTCGACGTCGTCGGAATCCTTCATCGCAATGGCCGGCAGCTCTTTGCCGTTGGGGTCGATCCTGAGAATCGCCAGGTCGGTTCGTTGATCGGTGGCGATCAGCTTGGCCTCGAACTCGCGGCGGTCGGCCAGGACGACGGTGATCTCGTCGGCCCCTTCGATGACGTGTCTGTTGGTAACGATCAAGCCGCCCGGGTCGACGATGACGCCGGAACCCAGCGAATTCTGTTGCTGGCGGCCCGGCGGGCCGAACTCGAGCCCGAACTGATCGCCGAAGAAGCGCCGGAAGAAGGGGTCGTCGAACAGCGGTACAATACGCCGCCCGCGAACGATCTTGCGGGTGTAGATGTTGACCACGGTCGGCGCCACCTCGGAAACCAGCGGCGCGAAAGACAGTTGAATCTCGCTCTTGCTGCCGGGCAGCCGCTTCTCGGCGCTGGCTACGGCAGTCCATGCCGACGACACCGCGAAAACGATCAGGAGTGATGCGATCCGGACCAGCGGTCCCATAACCAACCTCTCTTGGCGAACGGCGGACGCGAAGTCTAACACCGCGGCAACGGAAAAGGCAGCCGCGCGGGCTGCCTTTTTTCGGCCGACATCGATAGACCGGTCAACCGGTCATTCAGCCTCGGCGGCGTCCAGCGCCTCCGCTTCGGCCTCGACACGGGCTTTGTCCTCGGCCCCCTTGGCCTCCGGATCGCGGTCGACCAGTTCGATGACCGCCATCGGCGCGCTGTCGCCGTAACGGTAACCGGCCTTGAGGACCCGCGTGTAGCCGCCGGCACGTTCCTTGTAACGATCGGCCAGGACACCGAACACCTTGGCGACCGTATCGTCGTCGCGCAGGTAAGAGAAGGCTTGGCGGCGCGCGTGCAATGTTCCACGCTTGCCGAGCGTGATCATCTTGTCGGCGACGCGGCGCAGTTCCTTGGCCTTCGGCAACGTCGTCTTGATCTGTTCGTGGGTCAGCAAGGACACCGCCATGTTGACGAACATGGCCTTGCGGTGCGAGGCGGTGCGGTTGAGTTTTCGGGCACCGTGACGGTGACGCATGGTTAGGCTCCTTTTTTATCCTACGCGTGCCATTTAACACGCAGGCGATTTGTTCTTAACGTTTGGTCGCGTTGGCCGTTCCTAGAACGGGTCTTCGAGCCGCTTGGCCATGTCCTCGATGTTCTCGGGCGGCCAATCGGGAATCTCCATGCCGAGATGCAGCCCCATCTGGCTCAGCACCTCCTTGATCTCGTTCAAGGACTTGCGGCCGAAGTTGGGGGTCCGCAGCATGTCGGCTTCGCTTTTCTGGACGAGGTCGCCGATGTAGATGATGTTGTCGTTCTTCAGGCAATTGGCCGAACGCACGGACAGTTCCAATTCGTCGACCTTGCGAAGAAGGTTCTTGTTGAACGGCAGGTCATCCTGCTGTTCCTCGCCGACCTGAGCCTGCGGCTCCTCGAAATTGATGAACAACTGCAATTGGTCTTGCAGGATGCGGGCCGCCAGGGCCAGCGCATCGTCGGGTGCCACCGCGCCGTTGGTGCTGATCTCGACCGACAGCTTGTCGTGGTCGGTAACCTGGCCGACGCGGGTGTTGTCGACCTTGTAGGAGACCTTACGGACCGGCGAGAATACGGCGTCGACCGGGATCAGCCCGATCGGGCTGTCCTCGGCCCGGTGCTGGGTGGCCGGCACGTAGCCCTTGCCCGATTCGACGGTCAGTTCCATCGACAGCTTGGCGCCGTTGTCCAGGTGGCATAGCACCAAGTCCGGGTTCATGATCTCGATATCGGCGCCGGCCTCGATGTCGCCGGCCTTGACCTCGCCCGGACCCTTTGCCTTCAGGGTCATCCGTTTCGGTCCCTCGGCC
This sequence comes from uncultured Thalassospiraceae bacterium, assembly GCA_964344215.1. Taxonomy (GTDB): domain Bacteria; phylum Pseudomonadota; class Alphaproteobacteria; order Rhodospirillales; family Casp-alpha2; genus CAYFMP01. The sequence goes on from CAYFMP010000036.1 coordinate 21,288, forward strand.
TCCATCTTGAGGCCGATCGACTTGATGTTGAGGACGATGTCGGTGACATCCTCGCGAACGCCCGGAATGGACGAAAACTCGTGCAACACGCCGTCGATCTGCACCGAGGTGACGGCGGCGCCTTGCAGCGACGACAGCAAGACGCGCCTGAGCGCGTTGCCCAGCGTCAATCCGAACCCTCTTTCCAGGGGTTCGGCGACGATGGTCGCCGTGCGCGCCGGGTCGGCGCCGGGAACGACGTCGAGTTTGGTCGGTTTAATCAGTTCCTGCCAGTTTTTGTGAATCACTTGGGTGACCTCATAACTCGTCACATGGATCGAGAGCCCGATGCGCCGGGCTCATTCTATTGGCACCGCCCTCCCCTCTTACGGGAGCACGGCCGTCATTGAGTGCGCCGCAGCCGACCGCTGACCGACCCGACGCCCGGCCCGGTCAAACCCGGCGCCGTTTCCGCGGACGGCACCCGTTATGCGGGATCGGTGTGACGTCGCGGATAACCGTAATCGTGAACCCGACCGCCTGCAGGGCACGCAATGCCGATTCGCGTCCCGATCCGGGTCCCTTGACCTCGACTTCGAGGGTTTTCATTCCGTGTTCCATGGCTTTGCGCCCGGCGTCCTCGCCGGCGACCTGGGCGGCGTACGGCGTCGATTTCCGGGACCCTTTGAAACCCTGGGATCCGGCCGACGACCACGCGATGGCGTTGCCCTGGGCGTCGGTGATGGTGATCATGGTGTTGTTAAACGACGCATTGACGTGGGCTACGCCCGAAACGATGTTCTTGCGTTCGCGGCGGCGCGGGCGTTGGGTGGTCGGCTTGGCCATTAAACGAAATCCTCGGACCTTACTTGGTTACTTTTTTCTTGCCGGCGATGGCTTTGGCCGGGCCCTTGCGGGTGCGCGCGTTGGTATGGGTGCGCTGGCCCCTGACCGGAAGCCCGCGGCGATGGCGCAGCCCCCGGTAGCACCCAAGATCCATCAGACGCTTGACGTTCATGGCGTGCTCGCGCCTGAGATCGCCCTCGACCTGGAAATCCTGGTCGATGATGTCGCGGATCTGGGCCAATTCGGCATCGGTCAGGTCGTTGACCCGCCGCTCGTCCGGAATCCCGATACGCTCGCAAATCTTTCGGGCCGAGGTTCGGCCTATTCCGTGAATATAGGTCAGGGCGATGATCACCCGCTTCCCGGTCGGAATGTTCACACCAGCGATACGCGCCAAAGCTCGATCTCCTTAAACTTTGGAATTAAACAGCAATTTCAGTCCGACGGGGTTCGGAAGAGGCGCGATTATAGGGACTTACAGCGCCAAGTCAACACGCTCTGAAGGTGTGCCGACGGCATATCCGAAAGGCCCTTTTCTCTATCCGACGATTCCGTTTATCTGCCTCGTTACCTCGTCGATGGCAGCCATGCCATCGACATCCTTCAGCACCCCTTTTCCACGGTAGTAACCGGCGATCGGCGCCGTCTGCTCGTGATAGGCGCCGAGCCGCGAACGCACCGTTTCGGCGTTGTCGTCGGCGCGGCGCGTGAACTCGCTGCCGCCGCACGAATCGCAGACCCCTTCCGTGGCCGGTTTCTGAAACTCGTCGTGATATCCGGCACCGCACCCGGCACAAGTGTAGCGCCCGGTGATCCGCCGAACCATGGCCTCGTCCTCGACCGCTATTTCGATGACGTGGTCGATCTTCTTGTCCTTGCTGTCCAGCATCCCGTCGAGAGCCTCGGCTTGGGCGGTGGTGCGGGGGAATCCGTCGAGGATGAAGCCGACCTCGCAATCGGGCTGGTCGATGCGGTTCGAGATCATGCCGATGATGATGTCGTCCGAGACCAGACCGCCGGCTTCCATGATTTCCTTGGCCTGGGCGCCCAACTCGCTTCCCGAAGCGACCTCGGCGCGCAGCATGTCGCCGGTCGATAGTTGGACGATGCCCTGCGAGTCCTGCAAGCGTTTCGCCTGGGTTCCCTTGCCGGCCCCGGGCGGTCCCAAAAGAATGAGATTCATCCGCGTCTTCCCCGTAGTTTGGATTTCTTGATCAGGCCTTCGTACTGGTGTGCCAGCAAATGCGACTGCACCTGTGCGATGGTGTCCATCGTCACCGTGACGACGATCAAGAGGCTGGTCCCGCCGAAGTAGAACGGCACCGAATACTGGGAGATCAGGATCTCGGGCAGCAGACAGACCACCGCCAGATAAGCGGCGCCGACCGTGGTCAGCCGGGTCAGCACGCGATCGAGATACTCCTCGGTATTCTTGCCGGGGCGGATGCCGGGGACGAATCCGCCGTACTTCTTGAGATTATCGGCCGTGTCCGCGGGATTGAACACGACCGCCGTATAGAAAAACGCGAAAAACACCACCATCGAGATATACAGCAGCAGGTAGACCGGCTGGCCGCGCCCCAGATAGGCAGCGACCGTGGTCATCCAGTCCGGCCCCTGGCCGGCAGAGAAGCTGATGACGGTGATCGGCATCAGCAGGATCGAGCTGGCGAAGATCGGCGGGATGACGCCGGCGGTATTGATCTTCAAGGGCAGGTGAGAGCTTTCGCCGCCCGACATCTTGTTGCCGCGCTGGCGTTTCGGATACTGGACGATGATCCGGCGCTGGGCGCGCTCGACGAAAACGATGAAGTAGATGACGCCGACCGACATCATCAGCAGGAAGATGATGAAGGCGGTCGAAAGCGCCCCGGTGCGGCCCAGCTCCAGGGTGCCGGCCAGGGCCGACGGCAACTCGGCGACGATGCCGGAGAAGATGATCAGCGAGATTCCGTTGCCGACGCCGCGCGAGGTGACCTGCTCGCCGAGCCACATCAGGAAGATGGTGCCGCCGACCAGGGTGACGACGACGGTGAAGCGGAAGAACAGCCCGGGATTGGCGACCGCCGCCCCCTGGCTCGAGGTCATGCCTTCGATGCCGACGGCGATGCCGTAGGCCTGTAGGGCGGCGATCAGCACGGTGCCGTAGCGGGTGTACTGGTTGATCTTCTTGCGGCCGGTCTCGCCTTCCTTCTTGAGGGCTTCGAGCTGCGGCGACACCGCCGTCATCAACTGCATGATGATCGATGCCGAGATGTAGGGCATGATGTTGAGTGCGAAGATCGTCATCCGGCCGAGGGCACCGCCGGCGAACATGTCGAACATGCCGAGGATACCACCCTGATTCTGGCGGAAGATGTCCTGCAGAACCACCGGGTCGATACCGGGCAGCGGAATGTACGTGCCGAGCCGATAGACGATGAGAGCGCCCAGGGTGAACCAGAGGCGCTTCTTCAGTTCGGTCGCCTTGGCGAAGGCGCCGAAATTGAGGTTGGCCGCGAATTGCTCGGCAGCTGAGGCCATTTAGCTCTTCTCTTCCCCACCCTTGCTGTCGTCGGCTCCGCCCTGGTCCTGGCCGGTCTTCTTGTCGCCGCCTCCCTTGGACTCGGCCTTGGCCGACGCCTTGTCGCCGCCGCCTTCGGTTTTGGCCGCCTTCGGACGGTGGCGCGCCTTGCCCTTGCCTTCCGGCTTCGGCTGCGGCTCCGGCAGGACGACCTTGCCGCCCGCCTTCTCGATTGCCTCGATGGCGGCTTTCGAAGCGCCGGCCACCTTGATTTCTAATTTGGCCGAAATGTCGCCCTTGGCAAGCAGGCGGACGCCGTTTCTGCTCTTTTTCACGAGCCCGGCCTCGAGCAGCGATTTGCCGGTCACCGCCTGCTTGGCGTCGATCTTGCCGGCGTCGACGGCCTTTTGCAGTTGGCCGATATTGATAATCGCGAAGTCCTTGGCGAACGGATTGTTGAAGCCGCGTTTCGGCAGGCGCCGGTAGAGCGGCATCTGTCCGCCCTCGAAACCGAGCAGGGAAACGCCGCTGCGGGATTTCTGGCCTTTGTGGCCGCGGCCCGAGGTCTTGCCGGTGCCGCTGGCGATCCCGCGTCCGACACGCTTGCGCGTCTTGGTGGCGCCGGGATTGTCACGAAGCTCGTTCAGTTTCATGTTCTTGGATCCTCAAGTGTTAGGCCGCGCTCGCCAGCGCCGGCGGAAGCCTGCCTCATCCCGCCTGCTCGACCCTGACCAGGTGCTTGACCTTGTCGATCATGCCGCGCACCGCCGGCGTGTCTTCGAGCACGCTGGTCCGGTTGATCTTGTTGAGGCCGAGACCGATCAGGGTCCGGCGCTGGTCGGCCGGGCGCCCAATCGGGCTTCTGACCTGAGTAACGGTCACAGTGGCGGCGCTCTTGTCTGCCATCGTCCTATTCCTTGGCCTGGGCCGGCTCGACCTGTTCGCCGCGGCGGTCGACGATCTGGCCGACCTTCTTGCCGCGCCGGGCGGCGACGCCGCGCGGCGACGACGAGGTCGCTAGCGCCTGAAAGGTCGCCTTGACCATATTGTGCGGGTTGGCCGAACCGATCGACTTGGCGACAACGTCCTGTACGCCCATGGTCTCGAACACGGCCCGCATCGGGCCACCGGCGATAATGCCGGTACCCGGAGGCGCCGCGCGCAGCACAACCTTGCCGGCGCCGTAGCGGCCCTTGACGTCGTGGTGGAGAGTGCGGCCCTCGCGCAACGGCACGTGGATCATTTCGCGCTTGGCCTGGTCGGTCGCCTTGCGGATGGCTTCCGGCACCTCGCGCGCCTTGCCGGTGCCGTAACCGACACGACCGCGGCCGTCGCCGACCACCACCAGGGCGGCGAACGAGAAGCGCCGGCCGCCCTTGACCACCTTGGCGACGCGGTTGATGTGGACCAGCTTGTCGATCAGGTCATCGCCTTCCTCGCGGTCGCGGTCCCGATCGCGACCGCCGCGGCCTCGGCCGCCGCCGCGCTGATCGCGCCCAGGTCCACCGCGCTGTTCGCGTCCGGGTCCTCGGGGTGTCGGTGTGTCTGCCATCAATAGAACTCCTAGAAGCTTAGGCCGCCTTCGCGGGCGGCTTCGGCAAGGGCCTTGACCCGGCCGTGATATTTGTAACCGCCGCGGTCGAAGACGACTTCCTTGACGCCCGACTTGATGGCGCGTTCGGCAATCAGCTTGCCGACGGCGCCGGCCGCGTCCTTGTTGGCGCCGCTCTTGCCTTTCAATTCTTTCTCGAGGCTCGAGGCGGCGGCCAGTGTGGCGCCGGCGCCATCGTCGATGAGCTGCGCGTAGATGTGCTTGCCGGAGCGGAACACCGACAGCCTCGGCCGTCCGACGGACTTGCGGCCAAGCTTCCGGCGAACCCGGTTCCTGCGGTTGTCGGACAGTGATCTTGTGTTGGCCATGATTACTTCTTCTTTCCTTCCTTGCGGAAGACGTATTCATCTTCGTACTTGACGCCCTTGCCCTTGTACGGTTCCGGCGGCCGGAATCCTCTGATTTCGGCGGCCACCTGTCCGACCTGCTGTTTGTCGGAGCCCGATACGGTGATGTGGGTCTGATCGGGGCACTTGATGTCGATGCCGTCGGGAATCGGAAAGTTGACCTCGTGGCTGAACCCCAGCTGCAGGACGAGCGACTTGCCCTGAATCTGCGCCCGGTACCCGACGCCGGTGATCTCGAGATTGCGCGAGAAACCCTCCGACACGCCGGTCACCAGGTTGTTGATAATGCTGCGGGACGTACCCCACATCTTCCGCGCCGTGACCGATTGGTACCTGGGTTTGACGAAGATATCGTCGCCCTCGCGGCTGATCTCGATTTCGTCGACCAGGGTGACACTGGACTGGCCCAGCTTGCCCTTGGCGGAAACGGACTGGCCGTCGATGTCGACGGTGACGCCGCTTGGAACCGTGACCGGATTTTTTCCGATTCGTGACATGGATGAATCCTACCTACCCGAACCTAGCGTCCTAGAAGACCTGGCACAGAACTTCGCCGCCGACATTCTGGTCGCGCGCTTCCGCATCCGACAGAACGCCCCGCGGCGTCGACAGAATGGCGATGCCCAAGCCATTGTAAACACGCGTCAAATCCTTGATTCCCGAATACACCCGACGGCCCGGTTTGGAAACCCGGCTGATTTCGCGGATGACCGGATCGCCTTCGATGTACTTGAGCTCGATTTCGATCTGGGTAACGCCGGGGCGAACTTCGTGCTGGGTGTACCCGCGGATAAATCCCTCGCGCTTGAGCACGTCGAGGACGTTGTTCCGGAGTTTCGAGGCCGGAGACAAGATGGTGCTTTTCCGCGCCCGTTGCCCGTTGCGGATACGGGTCAGCATGTCGCCTAGCGGGTCAGTCATCGACATCTACGATCTCTCCCTTACCAACTCGACTTCACCATGCCGGGAATTTGGCCGGTTGACGCCAAGTCGCGCAAAGCCACTCGGCTCAATTTGAACTTCCGGTAGTTGCCGCGCGGACGGCCCGTCAACTCGCAGCGCAGGCGCTGACGTACCGGCGACGAGTTGCGCGGCAGCATCGCCAGTTTCAGGCGCGCGTTGAAGCGGTCTTCGGGCGAGGCCTCTTCGTCGTTGGCCAGCGCTTTCAACTTGGCGCGTTTGGCCTCGTACTTGCGGACCAGCCGCATGCGCTTCTTGTTGCGTTCGATTGAACTTTTCTTCGCCATCAGTTACCTCTCAAGACGCCGTCAATCGTTGAACGGCATGTCAAAGCCGCTGAGCAACGCCCTCGCTTCGGCGTCGGTCCGGGCTGTCGTGCATATGACGATGTCCATTCCCCTGATCTGGTCGACCTTGTCGTAGTCGATCTCGGGAAAGACGATCTGTTCCTTCAGGCCGAGCGCATAGTTGCCGGAGCCGTCGAAACTCTTCGGCGACAGCCCCCGGAAATCCCGAACCCGGGGCAGCGCGATGGTGAGCAGGCGGTCGAGGAACTCGTACATGCGCTCGGCCCTCAACGTCACCTTGCAGCCGACCGTCATGCCGTCGCGCAGCTTGAACGTGGCGATCGACTTCTTGGCCTTGGTGATGACCGGTTTCTGACCGCTGATCCGGGTCAGGTCATCGAGCGCGCCGTCGATCTTCTTGCGGTCCTGCGAGGCCTCGCCTACGCCCATGTTGAGGACGATCTTGTCGAGCTTCGGGACCTGCATGACGCTCTTGTAGCCGAACTCGTCGATCAGCGCCGGCTTGACGGTTTGTTCGTAATGTTCGTGCAAACGTGCCATGACCAGAATAAACCTTTAAGTATCAATCACTTCGCCGGAACGCTTGGCGAAGCGGACTTTCTTGCCGTCCTTTAGAACCTTGAAGCCGACACGGGTCGGCTTGTCGTCCTCGGGGTCGACATGGGCCAGGTTCGAGAGGTGAATGGTCGCCTCCTTCTCGACGATGCCGCCGGCCTGGGTTTGGGTCGGCCGGGTATGGCGCTTGACCATATTGACGCCCTGTACCAGGGCGCGATTGTCGGCCCTGAGAACGCGCAGCACCTCGCCGGTCTTGCCCTTGTCGCGGCCGGTCCGGACGATGACCTTGTCGCCCTTCTTGATCTTGGTCGCCATCACAACACCTCCGGGGCGAGCGAAATAATCTTCATATAACGTTTCGCCCTAAGCTCGCGGGTCACCGGACCGAAGATACGGGTGCCGATCGGCTCGCCCTGCTTGTTGATGAGGACGGCGGCATTCGAATCGAAGCGGATGGCGGAGCCGTCGGGCCGGCGGATGTCCTTGGCGGTGCGGACGACGACGGCATTGACGATCTCGCCCTTCTTGACCCGGCCTCTCGGAATGGCTTCCTTGACGGTGACGACGATGACGTCGCCGACCGAAGCGTACTTGCGCTTCGAGCCACCCAGCACCTTGATGCACTGGATGCGGCGGGCTCCTGAGTTGTCGGCAACCTCTAAGTTGGTTTCCGCTTGAATCATCGGTCTTGGTCCTTACTTCGCAAACCCCGGGCGTCTAAGCGCCTTCGGCCACGACTTCCCAGCACTTGCGTTTCGAAATCGGCCGGCATTCCCGAATGGTGACCCGATCGCCGGTCTTGCAGGCGTTGTTTTCATCGTGGGCCGCATACTTCTTGGAGCGCCGGATGAACTTCTTGTAGAGCGGGTGCATGACGCGCCTCTCGACGCGGACCGTCACCGTCTTGTCGGCGCTGTCGCTCACCACGATTCCTTGCATCACTCGCTTCGGCATATCGCCCTAACTCCTTAAACCTACGACGCGGCCCCGGCGGCCGAGGTGCGTTCGCCCAACACTGTCTTGATCCGCGCGATATCGCGCCGAACCTGGCGCACCCGGGCGGTGTTCTCCAACTGCCCGCTGGCCGCCTGGAAACGCAGATTGAACGCCTCCTTGCGGAGGTCGACCAACTGCTCCTTGAGCTCGTCGTCGGTTTTGGCGCGAACGTCGACTGCTTTCATCGTCCTATCCTTCTTCGCCCAACCGCGTCACGAAACGGGTTTTGAGCGGCAGCTTGGCGGCGGCCAGTTCGAAGGCGCGCCGGGCGACCTCTTTCGGCACCCCGTCGACCTCGAACATGATTCGGCCCGGCTTGATCTTGGCAACCCAGTACTCCGGCGTGCCCTTGCCCTTGCCTTGGCGCACCTCGGCCGGTTTCTGGGACACCGGAACGTCGGGAAAGATGCGGATCCAGACGCGGCCGGCGCGTTTCATGTGCCGGGTCATGGCGCGCCGGGCGGCTTCGATCTGGCGCGCCGTCACCCGTTCGGGAGTCACCGCCTTCAGTCCGTAGGACCCGAAGTTCAGGGTCGTGCCGCCTTTGGCCTTGCCGTGAATCCGGCCTTTGTGCGCCTTGCGGAATTTGGTGCGTTTAGGGCTGAGCATCGATTTTCGTCCTTGGCCTTTTGCCGGCTTAGCGCTGCGGTTGCTGTTCCTGGGCGTGCTTGTCCATGGCCATCGGATCGTGCGCCATGATCTCGCCCTTGTAGATCCACACTTTGACGCCGCAGGTGCCATACGTGGTGTTGGCCGTCTTCTCGCCGTAGTCGATATGGGCGCGCAGCGTGTGCAACGGCACCCGGCCCTCGCGGTACCACTGGGTGCGGGCAATCTCGGCACCGCCCAAACGCCCGGCGCAGTTGATGCGGATACCCTCGGCGCCCAGGCGCATGGCCGACTGCACGGCCCGCTTCATGGCGCGGCGGATGGAAACCCGGCGCTCCATCTGCTGGGCGACGTTCTCGGCCACCAGCTGGGCTTCGATCTCGGGCTTGCGGACCTCGACGATGTTCAGGTGAACGTCGGAATCGGTCATCTTGGCGATTTCAGCCCGGAGCTTGTCGATGTCGGCACCCTTCTTGCCGATCACCACGCCCGGCCTCGCCGTATGGATGGTGATGCGGGCCTTCTTGGCCGGCCGCTCGATGACGATCTTGGAGACGCCGGCCTGCGACAACCTGTTCTCCAGGAAGGCGCGGACCCGCAGGTCCTCGTGCAGCAGTTCGGCGTAGTCGTCCTCCGCATACCAGCGCGAATCCCAGGTCCGGTTGATGCCGAGCCGCAGTCCGATCGGGTTGACTTTCTGACCCATTAAGCAGTCTCCTCGCGTTCGCGTACGACCAGCCGCATGTTGCTGAACGGCTTGACGATGCGGCCGACCCGGCCGCGCGCGCGAGCCCGCCAGCGTTTCATCAGGATGCTCTTGCCGACCGTCGCTTCCGCCACATAAAGGCGGTCGACGTCGAGCTGATGGTTGTTTTCGGCGTTGGCGATGGCGCTCTCCAGCAGCTTCTTGACGTCGCCGGCGATGCGGCGGCGCGAGAACTGCAACTCGGCCAGCGCGTCCTCGCAACTCTTGCCGCGAATCGACTGCGCCACCAGGTTGAGTTTCTGCGGGCTGGTCCGAAGGTGCTTGGCGAAGGCCATCGCCTCGTTGTCCTTCAACACCCTGTCGGCTGCTTTCTTGCCCATCTCTATTCCCTTTTCGCCCGCTTGTCGGCGGCGTGGCCGAAATAGGTTCGGGTCGGCGAGAACTCGCCGAGCTTGTGGCCGATCATGTCCTCGGTCACCAGCACCGGGATGAACTTCTTGCCGTTGTAGACGCCGAAGGTGAGGCCGACGAACTGCGGCAGGATGGTCGAACGCCTGGACCACGTCTTGATGATGTCGTTGCGTCCGGCGGAGCGCACCACCTCGGCCTTCTTCAGCAGGTAGCCATCGACGAACGGTCCTTTGGAAACGGAACGAGGCACGGTCGTTCTCCCTCTACTTCTTGGCGTGACGGCGGCGCATGATGAGCCGGTCCGTCTTCTTGTTGGAGCGCGTTCTCTTGCCCTTGGTCGGCTTGCCCCATGGCGTCACCGGATGGCGGCCGCCCGACGTCCGCCCCTCGCCGCCGCCGTGCGGGTGGTCGATCGGGTTCATGGCGACGCCGCGCACGCTCGGGCGCTTGCCGAGCCAGCGCTTGCGGCCGGCCTTGCCGAGCTTGATGTTCTGCTGGTCGGGGTTGGAGACGGCGCCGATGGTCGCCATGCACTCGGCCCGGACCATGCGCAACTCGCCGGAGCTCAGGCGCAATTGCGCGTAGCCCTGGTCCTTGCCGATGATCTGGGCGTAGGTGCCGGCGGCACGGGCGATCTGACCGCCCTTGCCGATCTTCATCTCGATGTTGTGGATGATCGTACCGACTGGGATGTTCTGCATGGGCATGGCGTTGCCGGGCTTGATGTCGGCCTGCTCGGCGGCGATTACCTTGTCGCCCTCGCGCAGGCGCTGCGGCGCCAGAATGTACGCGAGATCGCCGTCGGTGTATTTGACCAGGGCGATGAACGCGGTCCGGTTGGGATCGTATTCGAGGCGCTCGACGGTGGCCTCGATGCCCAGCTTGGCGCGCTTGAAATCGATCACCCGGTAGCGCCGCTTGTGGCCACCGCCGCGCCGCCTGGCGGTGATCCGGCCCTGGTTGTTGCGCCCGCCCTTGCCGCGCAGACCTTCGGTCAGCGACTTCTCGGGCTTGCCCTTCCATAGGCCGATGCGATCGACCAACACCAGACCCCGTTGACCGGGCGTATTCGGCTTGAATTTCTTGAGTGCCATGGTTTCCGGTCCCTCGATCCTAAACGCCGGTCGTAATATCGATGGACTGCCCCTCGGCCAGAGTGACAATCGCTTTCTTGGTTTCGGCGCGACGGCCGACGCGGCCGCGGAAGCGCTTGGTCTTGCCCTTCTGGCGCAAGGTGTTGACCGAGGCGACCTTGACCTTGAAGAGCTCTTCGACGGCGGCCTTTATCTCGAACTTGTCGGCGTCGACGGGTACCCGGAAAGTGACCTGGTTGAACTCGGAAAGCAGGGTCGCCTTCTCGGTAATCACCGGCGAACGGATCAACTCGTAGGTCCGCTCGCGGCTGGGCTTGGCGACGATGCCGCTGTACTTGCTCATTTCAAACGCTCCACCAGCTGCTGGACCGCGTCCTTCGTCAATACCAGGGTATCGCGCTGCAGGATGTCGTAGGCGTTGGCGCCGACGCTTGGCAGAACGTCGAGACCGACGATGTTGGCGGCGGCGCGCGCGAAGTTGGCGTCAACCTCGGCGCCGTCGATGACCAGGGCCCGGTTCCAGCCAAGCTTGTCGAGCTGCTTGACCAGATCCTTGGTCTTGGCGCTCTTGGCCTTGGTGTCCTCGAGCACGACCAGCTTGCCTTCGGCCTGCTTGGCGCTGAGCGCCGTTTTAAGTGCCAGCTTGCGTACCTTCTTCGGCAGCTTGTGGGCGTGATCGCGGACCAGCGGGCCAAACACCTGACCGCCGCCCCGCATCTGCGGCGCCCGGACCGTGCCCTGACGGGCGCGGCCGGTGCCTTTCTGACGGAACGGCTTGGCGGTGGTGCCGCGGACTTCGTTGCGGGTCTTGACCTTGTGGTTGCCGGACCGCCGCCTGGCCAGATGCCAGTTGACGGCGCGGGCCAGGATATCGCCGCGCACCTCAAGGCCGAACACCGCTTCGTCGAGGTCGATGGTGCCGGCCTTCTTGTTGGCCAAACTGATGACGTCGCACTTCATCGTCGCTTATTCCTTGTTCTCGTCGCCGCCGTCATCGCCGCCGACGTCCTCGGCCGGGGCTTCTTCCGCCGCGGTTTCCTCGGCTGCGGCTTCCTCGACCGGCGTCTCCTCGGCCGCCGCTTCCTCGGTCGCCTCGTCATCGGACGGAGCCGCCTCGACCTGGCCCTTGATGCCGGCCGGGAACGGTGTGCCTTCGGGCAACGCCTTCTTGACAGCGTCGAAAATCCTTACGAAGCCGCCGCGCGAGCCGGGAACGGCGCCGCTGACCAGGATCAGGCCGCGCTCGTCGTCGGTGCCGATGATTCGCAGGTTCTGGGTGGTCGCCTGCTTGTTGCCCATCTGGCCGGCCATCTTCTTGCCCTTGAACACCTTGCCGGGATCCTGGCACTGGCCGGTCGAACCCAGCGAGCGGTGGTTGATGGAAACGCCGTGCGAGGCGCGAAGCCCGGCGAAGCCGTGGCGTTTCATGCCGCCGGCGAAACCCTTGCCGATGGTGATGCCGGTGACGTCGACGTACTGGCCGTCGCTGAAGTGGGCGGCAGACAGTTCGGTGCCGATGTCGAGCAGAGCGTCCTCGGAGACCCGGAACTCGGCCAGCCGGCGCTTCGGCTCGACCTTGGCGGCGGCGAAATGGCCGCGCATGGCCTTCGAGACGTTCTTGACCTTGGCCGTTCCCCAGCCCAGCTGCACGGCGTTGTAGCCGTTCGCTTCCTCTGTGCGGCGCGCCACCACCTGGAGGTTGTCGACCTTGAGGACGGTGACGGCGTAATGGCGGCCGCCTTCGCCGAACTGGCGCGACATTCCGATTTTCTGAGCGAGCAATCCGGTTCTCATCGGAGGCGTCCCTAGAGCTTGATTTCCACGTCGACGCCGGCCGCCAAGTCGAGCTTCATCAGCGCATCGACGGTCTGGGTGGTCGGGTTGACGATGTCGAGGACCCGCTTATGGGTCCGGATTTCGAACTGTTCGCGCGACTTCTTGTCGATGTGCGGCGAGCGCAATACGGTGAACTTCTCGATCCGGGTCGGCAGCGGGATCGGCCCACGGACGGCGGCTCCGGTGCGCTGCGCCGTGTTGACGATCTCCTTGGCGGACTGATCGAGAACGCGGTGATCGAACGCTTTCAGCCGTATGCGAATGTTTTGTTGATCCATGGCCTTGATCCCAAATGACTGACCGGCCTCCCAATCGAGGCCGGCCCCTTGCGCCTTTCCCTTACTCGATGATCTCCGAGACGACGCCGGCGCC
>CAYFMP010000037.1:0-34382 GCA_964344215.1 uncultured Thalassospiraceae bacterium
TTCGCATCCTCTCCTGGCCGGCAGGCCGCAACACCGATCTCAACCGCTTCCATATCACCGTGACCCGCTCTAGCGGTAGACCCGCCCGATCAGGACGGGCGGAACGCCGAGGAAATAGAGTCCCAGGCACAGGACATTGCGGAGTGGTCGCAGCAGATAGCCGTCGCGGCGGTAGCGTTCGGCCGAGGTGAGGGCAATGGCGGACAACGGCGTCAGGCGCTTGGCCCCGATGCGGCGGACGATGTCGACGTCCTCCATCAGCGCCATCGGCTTGTAGCCGCCCAGGAAATCGTAATAGACGCGGCTGATGAGCAGTCCCTGGTCGCCGTAGGGCAGACCGAGCGTCCGGCTGCGCCAGTTGACGACGCGCTCTAAGCGCCTGGCGGCGGTCGCCGAATCGTCCAGCGCGAAACGGAAGTAGCCGGCCCGGTAGGCGTTGGCGGGGTCGGCCATGAAACGCTTGACGACCGTCGCCCAGCCCGGCCCCGGCCGGGTGTCGGCATGCAGGAACAACAGCCAGCCGCCGGTCGAAGCCTCAGCCCCGGCCGCCAGTTGGGCGCCGCGGGCGGGCCTGGATAGGACGATCCGCGCCCCGTGCCGCGCCGCCACCTCGGCGCTGCCGTCGGTCGAGCCGCCGTCGGCGACGACGATCTGCTTCGCCATATCGGCGTCGCCCAGCGCCGCCAGCGTGAGCTCGAGGTCGGCCGCCGCCTGAAGGGTCGGGATGACAATGCTGAGCAAGCTTTGAGAGCCTCCACGGTTCGGTGTGCGGGGACCAGCATAATCGGAGCGGCCGGCCAGCGGAACAGGGCGCCGGCGGCAAAGTGGGTCGAAAGAAAACCCCCGCCGCATGGCTTTCCGGCCGGTCGGCGGGGGCAAGGGTGGATGGGGGTGATGGGCGCGGCTAAAGCACCGAGCCCCGTTTTCTCAAACGCCGGATGGCCCGTTCGACGGCGTTGACGGCCCGGAACGTGCCGCGCGCGGCCAGCTCGTCGACCGGATCTTGATTGTAACGGCTCCGCCAGTCGGGCGGTGGAGGGGTGTGGACGCCGCCTTGGGCGAGAATGCTGTAGGGGTTCATGGTCGGCTCCTTATTTAAAATAAATTCTTAGTAATAGAGTTCGGGTTTGCTTGCTGTTGAGGCCAGAAATAAGCGGAAATAGCGACTTTGACAAACGACGATTTCTTGACTTATGATTAAGAAATTCTTTCGTATCACCGGAGCCCGAGGAAGACCCCATGCGCCGTCTGCCGCCGCTCAACGGATTGCGCGCCTTCGAGGCGGCGGGACGCCACTTGAGCTTCACCCGCGCCGCCGACGAACTGAACGTAACCCCGGCCGCGATCAGCCAACAGGTCCGCCAACTGGAGGATTTCCTCGGCGTCAGTCTGTTCCGGCGGCTGACCCGGGCCTTGCGGCTGACCGAGGCCGGGCAGGCCGCGCTGCCGCTGTTGACAGACGGGTTCGACGCGCTGGCCGCCGCCACCGAACGCCTGACCCGGCACGAACGGGCCGGCGTGCTGACGGTGAGCGCCGCACCCTCGTTCGCCGCCAACTGGCTGGTCCAGCGTCTCGGCCGTTTCCAGCGGGCCCACCCCGACATCAACATCCGCATCGACGCCTCGCTCGAGCTGGTCGATTTCGACCGCGACGACGTCGACATGTCGGTGCGGTTCGGCTTGGGCGATTATCCCGGACTGCGTTCGGACCGGTTGATGACCGAGGTGCTGAGGCCGTTCTGCAGCCCGGCGCTGCTCGACGGCGACAAGCCCTTGCAGCGGCCCGACGACCTCGAGCACCAGACGCTTCTGCATACCGACTGGGGCCGCCAATACGAGCACATGCAGCCGGATTGGACGATGTGGCTCAAAACGGCCGGCGTCGAGGGGGTCGATGCCTCGCGCGGCCCCGTCTTCTCGACCGAAATCCTCGCCGTTCAGGCCGCCATCGACGGCCAGGGCGTCGCCCTCGTCAACCAGGGCATCGTCGTCCGCGACGTCGCCGATAAGCGGCTGGTGCCGCTGTTCGACCTGACCCTCCCGACCGAGTTCGGGTTCTTTGTCGTCTGTCCGGAACGGACGGCGGACCTGCCCAAGAACGCCGCCTTCCGGGCCTGGCTGTTGGCCGAGGTGGCGGCCGACCGGGAGCAGGAGCGCGACGAGGTTGCTTGAATACGACGTTCTTGATATGTTCGAAAGCCGGTCTTAAGATGGTGCATGGTCGATCGGCTGCCTGAGCAACCCCGCAAGGGACGCGGCGCCGCCAGCAACGAGAGCGGGCGCTTCGAGGCGCTGTCACGCCACCGGGTCGACGACGGCTGGGACGGCGCCGCGGACGACGACATCCTACCGCCTTTGCGCACGGAACTGACGCCGGACAGCACGAAAACGGTGATCGCCCGCAACACCTCGCCCGACGTGCCGTTCGACCGCTCGATCAATCCCTATCGCGGTTGCGAGCACGGTTGCGTCTATTGTTTTGCGAGGCCGTCGCACGCCTATCTGGGGTGGTCGCCGGGGCTCGACTTCGAGAGCCGTCTGACCTTCAAGGAAGACGCGGCTTCGCTGCTCGAAGACGAGATTGCCAGGCCGTCCTACAAGTGCCGGACCATCGCCATGGGCACCAACACCGACCCCTACCAGCCGGTCGAGCGCCGCCTCGCCATCACCCGCCGGATACTCGAAGTGCTGAGCAGGTTCGACCACCCGGTGGCGCTCGTCACCAAGTCGGACCTGATCGTCCGCGACCTCGATATACTGGCGCCGATGGCCGAAAGGAAACTCGCCGCCGTCGGCGTCTCGGTGACAACCTTGGAGCGCGATCTGGCCCGCAAGCTGGAGCCGCGGGCGCCGACGCCGGAGAAGCGCCTCGCCGCCATACGCCGACTGGCCGAAGCCGGTATCCCGGTGACGGTGATGGCCGCACCGGTCATCCCCGGCCTCAACGACCACGAACTGGAGCGCGTCATCGAGACCGCCGCCAAAGCCGGCGCCGGCGCCGCCAACTTCCTGCTGCTTCGACTGCCGGGCGAGGTCAAGGAACTGTTCACCGAGTGGCTGGAGATGCACGCGCCGCTGAAGGCGGCGCGGGTGCTGGGGCTGGTCCGCGATTGTCGCGGCGGCGCCCTATACCAGTCGCAATGGGGGATCCGGGCGCGCGGCACCGGCGTCTACGCCGAGACCATAGCCAAGCGTTTCCACATCGCCCGCAAACGGGCCGGGCTGGCCGAGGCGTCGGCCGCCGAGTCGGAACTCAGGACCGATCTGTTCAAACCGCCGCCGCAGCAACGAGACCAACTGGCGCTGTTCTGAGCCTGCGAGAATCCCCGCATCCGGCCGCCGCCGCCGTGTTAGGGTCTCTCCATGGAAGCGGGCGTCCACTCCAACCTGACCGGCATCGCCATCGTCGCCCTGGCCGCCTTGGGCGGCGGCCTCGTCATGGAACGGCTCCGGCAGCCGGCCATCGTCGGTTACATCCTGGCCGGCGTGCTGTTGGGGCCGTCGGGCCTGGCCCTGGTCGAGAACCGCGACCATATCGACGTGCTGGCCGAGCTCGGCGTGCTGATGCTGCTGTTCGTCGTCGGCATGGAGCTGTCGCTGCGCTCGTTCCGACGACTGTGGCGGCTGGCGCTGTTCGCCACCGTCTTCCAGATCGCCGCTTCGACCGTGGTCATGCTGTTGCTGTCGCGCCTGTTCGGGTGGTCGGTCGGGCTGTCGGTGCTGCTCGGCTTCGTCGTCGCCCTGTCGAGCACCGCCGTCGCCATCAAGATCCTGGAGAACCTGGGCGAGCTTCGCACCCGGGCCGGCCGCATCGCCGTCGGCGTGCTGATCGCCCAGGATTTCGCCGTGGTGCCGATGATGCTCGGCGTCGCCGCCATGGGCGGCGGCGGCTTCGACTGGCTGGCGGTGCCGAAGATCGCTTTTTCGATCGCCTTCCTGGTCGGGCTGATCCTTTATTTGAGCCGCGGCACCAAGGTCGAGCTGCCGTTCGGCCGGATCGTCGCCGGCCACGCCGACCTCAAGCCTTTGGCGGCGCTGGCGTTCTGTTTCGGCTTCGCGTCCGTGTCCGGCCTGCTCGGGCTGTCGGCCGCCTACGGCGCCTTCCTGGCCGGCCTGGTGATCGGCAATTCGACCGAACGCCATGCCATGATCCAGGCGACCCAGCCGATCCAGAGCATCCTGATGATGATCTTCTTTCTGTCCATCGGGCTGCTCATGGACTTAGGCTTCATCTGGGACAACATCGGCACGGTGCTGTTGCTGTTCTTCCTGGTCGCCGTCTTCAAGACCGCCCTCAACGTCGGGCTCCTGGGGCTGATGGGACAGGCCTGGCAGCACGCCTTCCTGGCCGGCATCATGTTGGCGCAGATCGGCGAGTTCTCGTTCCTGCTGTCCGTCGTCGGCGTCGACGCCGGAGTCATCAGCCGCGCCGAAAGCCGCCTGGTCATCGCCGTCACCGTCCTCAGCCTGGCCCTGAGCCCGCTATGGGTGTTCACCGGCCGGCGCTTGAGGCTGCTGGCCGAGTACGGCGTCACCGAGGGTGGCGAGATGCTGCGGCTGGTCTACGGCCCGGAGGCCGAGCTGGTCGCCGATACCTTCGGCGAAGCCCGCACCCGGACCCAGCGCGAGGTGCGCCGCACCGCCCTGTGGCTCAGGCGCCAGCGCCTCAAGCGCAAGCGCGCCAAGGCGGCTGCGGCCGAGATCCAATCGACGGCCACGCCGCCGCCGGTCGCGGAACCGCCGCGCCCGACCGAGGCGACTCCAGAAGTGCTGGCGCCGCTTCCCGAAACGGCGCCAGCGGCCGGCGGGACCGAAGCGCCCGAGTCCGCCGCGCCATCCCCCGAGCCGAAGGCGGCCCCGGAATCGACAGCCAAACCGAAACCGAAATCCGGCCGGCGGCGCCGGCGCCGCAAACAACCGAACGCGAAACCGAAGGCCGGCCGTGGCGGCGGCAAGCGGGGCGGAGATGCCTGATTTCGAACTCGAGGATCTGGCCCGGCGCGACGGCCATGCCATCGTTGCCGGCGTCGACGAGGCCGGGCGCGGACCGTGGGCCGGGCCGGTCGTTGCCGCCGCCGCCGTCCTCGATCCGGCCCGCCTGCCGACCGAGTTGCTCGACGATCTCGACGATTCGAAGAGGCTGAAGGCGCAAACCCGCGCCGACCTCTACGACCGCCTGGCGGCGGCGGCCGAAATCGGCGTCGGCCGCGCCGAGGTCAGCGAGATCGACGCCGTCAACATCCTGCAGGCGACGCTGCTGGCGATGGCCCGCGCGGTGCAAGCGCTGGCGATCGCGCCCGACCTCGCCCTGATCGACGGCAACCGTGAGCCGAAACTTGCCTGTCCGGCCCGTTGCGTCGTCGGCGGCGACGCCAAGAGCCTGTCGATCGCCGCCGCCTCCGTCGTCGCCAAGGTGAGGCGGGACCGGATCATGGCCGATCTGGCGGCCGACTATCCCGGCTACGGCTGGGAGCGCAATGCCGGCTACGGCACGCGGGAGCACCGCGACGCGCTGAGCCGCCTCGGCGTCACCCCGCACCACCGCAGGAGCTACAAACCGGTCATCAAGATATTGGGAGAGAGGCCCGGCTAGACTCGATATATAGGCGTCCCGGCCCCTATAACCCTTTGAATCCATTTACTTGTTGACGGCGAGTCCGGTCTGACTCATGCTGCCCGGCATGGGCAGAGACAATAAGAATCGCCAGGGAGGCGAGGTGGCCCTCGAGGCCGAACCCATTAAAGAGTTCGAAAACAGTATCCTCGACGGGGACTGCGTCGAACGCATGAACGCGTTGCCCGAAGCCAGCATCGACATGGTCTTCGCCGATCCCCCCTACAACCTACAGCTCGAGGGCGAGCTGCTGCGTCCCAACCACAGCCGCGTCGACGGCGTCGACAACGATTGGGACCGGTTCGAGGGGTTCCAGGCCTACGACGCCTACACCGCCGACTGGCTGCAGGCGGCCAGGCGCGTTCTCAAGCCCGACGGCACGCTGTGGGTAATCGGCAGCTACCACAACATCTACCGGGTCGGCGCCCAGCTCCAGGACCTCGGTTTCTGGATGCTCAACGACATTATCTGGCGCAAGACCAACCCGATGCCGAATTTCCGCGGACGGCGCTTCACCAACGCCCACGAGACGCTGATATGGTGCGCGCGGGACAAGGATTCGAAATACCGCTTCAACTACGATGCCATGAAGGCCTTGAACGACGACCTGCAGATGCGCTCGGACTGGCTGTTTCCGCTGTGCACGGGCCGCGAGCGGCTGAAGGAGGATGGCAGGAAGGCGCACCCGACCCAGAAGCCCGAATCGCTCATGTACCGGGTTATCCTGGCCTCGACCGAGGTCGGCGACGTCGTCCTCGACCCGTTCTTCGGGACCGGCACAACCGGTGCCGTCGCCAAAAAGCTGGGCCGCAAATACATCGGTATCGAACGCGAGGAAAGCTACGTGGCGCTGGCCGAGCAGCGCCTAGCCAAGGTCCGCCAGCAGGCCGCCAACGAGGACCTGAGCACGCCGGCCAAGCGCGCCCAGCCACGCATCCCGTTCGGCTGGCTGGTCGAGCGCGGCATGTTGCGGCCCGGCCAGACCCTGACCGACGAGCGCCGCCGCCACTCGGCCCGGGTACGGGCCGACGGCACCCTGGTGACGGCCGATTTCCGGGGCTCCATCCACCAGGTCGGCGCCTTCGTGCAGAAAGCGCCGGCCTGCAACGGCTGGCAGTTCTGGTACGCCGAGGACAAGGGCAAGCTGATCCCCATCGATCTCTATCGCCAAAGGCTTCGCACCGAGCTCAACTGACCGGGCCGCAGGTCCGGGTCAACCCCCGCACCGGCACGCCGCTGGTTGCGACCGCCGTCTCGGCAAGCGATCCGGTTGCCGGTCGCCGACACCACCGTCAGCTTCGTCTTCCTCGTGCCGACGGCTATCGACCTCGCCGTCGCCTTGTGACAAAAAGGACGCTCCCGGTTAGGTTTCGAGGAGAACGACCATGCGCGACAACCCGGAAGTAGGCCCCGCCTGGCTGACCGACCGTCTGGCCGGCGGCGGCGTCGTCCTGCTCGACGGCGGCGTCGGCACCGAGCTCGAAAAACGCGGCGTCTCGATGGACGGCAACGCCTGGAGCGGACGCGCCGTGTTGGATGGCGCCGACGTCCTGCGCCAGGTCCACGAGGACTTCATCCGGGCCGGCGCCGAGGTCGTCATCACCAACACGTTCGCTTCCGGACGGCACATGCTGGAGCCGGCCGGGGCCGGCGAGCATGTCGCCGAAATCAACCGCTCGGCCGCCCGCATCGCACTGGAAGCCCGCGACACCGCCGCCGAGGGGCCGGTCTCGGTGGCCGGTTCGATGTGCGAATGGACGACGGCCACCGACCACCCCAAATGGGGAACGCCCGAAGGCGTCGGCGAAGCGCTCCGCGAACAGGCCGGGCTGCTGGCCGAGGCCGGCGTCGAGTTGATCGCGCTCGAGATGTGCCAGCGCCTGGAACTCACCACTCTGGCCGTCGAAGCGGCGCTGTCGACCGGGCTGCCGGTGTGGCTCGGCGCCAGTTGCGGGCGCGCGGAAGAAGGCGGGCCGTTGGTCGGCTTCAGCGCCCATGCAAAAGACCGCGATTTCGGCGAGTTGATCGCCGGCGCCGCCGGGGCCGGTGTCGGCGTCGTCAATATCATGCACTCGGCGATCGCCGATTCGTCGGACGCCATCGACGTCGTCCGCCGGCACTGGCAGGGGCCCATCGGCATCTATCCGGAATCGGGTTACTTCACGATGCCGAACTGGCAGTTCGTCGACATCATCGAACCGGACGACCTGGTCGGCGAGGCCAAGGGCTGGATCGAGAGCGGCGTCCAGCTGGTGGGCGGCTGTTGCGGTCTCGGCCCGGACCACATCCGGGCGCTGAAGGACGGACTGGCCTGAAAGGCCGTCTGCCGAGGTCCGCCGGTCTTCGATCCGATCTAGCGCGTCGGCACCGGCTCGTCGCCCGAGTAGTCGTAGAAGCCGCGTCCGGTCTTGCGCCCCAACCAGCCGGCCTCGACGTACTTGACGAGCAGCGGGCACGGCCGGTACTTGGTGTCGGCCAAGCCGTCGTGCAGCACGTGCATGACCGCCAGGCAGACGTCGAGGCCGATGAAGTCGGCCAGCTCCAGCGGTCCCATCGGGTGACGGGTGCCGAGTTTCATGGCGGTGTCGATGGCCTGCACCGAGCCGACCCCCTCGTACAAGGTGTAGATGGCCTCGTTGATCATCGGCAGCAGGATGCGGTTGACGATGAAGGCCGGGAAGTCCTCGGCGTTGACCGGTTTCTTGCCGAGCGTCTCGGAAAGCTCGCGGATCGCCTGGTAGGTCTCCTCCTCGGTGGCGATGCCGCGGATCAACTCGACCAGCTCCATGCGCGGCACCGGGTTCATGAAGTGCATGCCGACGAACTTGCCGGGGCGGTCGGTCTGGGCGCCCAACCGCGTGATCGAGATCGACGACGTGTTGGACGCGATCAGGGCGTCATCCGGGATGATCCCGCACAACTCCTTGAGGATGGTCTTCTTGACGTCCTCGTCCTCGCTGGCCGCCTCGATGACCAGGTCACAGTCCTTGAAGCCCTCATAGTCGGTGCCGGTGGCGATGCGCGCCACGGCCGATTTCTTGTCGTCCTCGGTGATATCGCCGCGCTCGATCTCGCGGTCCATGTTTCGGTCGATGCGGGCCAGGGCCTTCTCCAGCGCCTCGCTCTCGACATCCATCAGATAGACGTCGATGCCGGCCTCGGCGCATACGTGGGCTATGCCGTTGCCCATCTGTCCGGCTCCGATGACGCCGATCTTCTTGAAGTTCTTAGCCATGCTTCCTTCCTCGCGCCGTTTCGGCGCCGTTGGTCACTTGTCCAGTTCGGCCGAAAGCTGCGGCACGGCCTCGAACAGGTCCATGCACAGGCCGAAGTCGGCGACCTGGAAAATCGGAGCTTCCTCGTCCTTGTTGATGGCGACGATGACCTTCGAATCCTTCATCCCGGCCAGGTGCTGGATGGCACCGGAGATGCCGACGGCGATGTAAAGCTCGGGCGCCACCACCTTGCCGGTCTGCCCGACCTGGTAGTCGTTGGGGACGTAGCCGGCGTCGACGGCGGCGCGTGACGCGCCGACGGCGGCGCCGAGCTTGTCGGCGATCTCCTCGAGCATCGAGAAATTCTCGCCCGACTGCATGCCGCGGCCGCCGGAGATGACGATCTTGGCGCTGGTCAGCTCGGGCCGTTCGGATTCGGTCAACTCCTCGCCGACGAAGGACGACTTGCCGGTGTCGCCGGTGGTATCGATCTCCTCGATCGCGGCGCTGCCGCCCTCTGCCGCGGCCGCCTCGAAGGCGGTGGTGCGGATGGTGACGATCTTCACCTGATCGGTCGATTGCACGGTCGCCATGGCGTTGCCGGCATAGATCGGCCTTACGAATGTGTCGGCCGATTGGATCTCGGTGATGTCGGAGACTTGGGCGACGTCGAGGAGAGCGGCGACGCGCGGCAGCAGGTTCTTGCCGCTGGTCGTGGCCGCGGCCAGGATATGGCTGAACTCGGATGCCAGGTTGACCAACAGCGGCGCCAGGTTCTCGGCCAGCTGATTGGTATAGGCTTCCGTGTCGGCCAGCAGCACGCGGCCGACGCCGTCGATCTGGGCGGCGGCTTCGGCGACGGCGCGGCACCCGGCGCCGGCGACCAGGACGGCAACCTCGCCGAGTTCCCGGGCGGCGGTGACGGTGTGCAGGGTGGCGACTTTCAGTTCCGCGTTGTCGTGTTCGGCAATGACCAGGACGCTCATTGGATCACCTTGGCTTCGTTCCGGAGTTTATCGACCAGTTCGGCGACGTTGCCGACCATGACGCCGGCATCGCGGGCCGGCGGCTCGACCACCTGCAGCACCTTCAGCCTCGGCGTCGCGTCGACGCCGAGATCGTCGGGGGAATAGGTGTCGATGGGCTTTTTCTTGGCTTTCATGATGTTGGGCAGCGACGCGTAGCGCGGTTCGTTCAAGCGCAAGTCCACGGTCAGCACGGCCGGCATGTCCAAGAGCACCGTTTCCAGGCCGCCGTCGACCTCGCGGGTGGCCCGCGCCTTGCCGTCCTCGAAGGCGAGCTTCGAAACGTAGGTGCCCTGCGCCCAGTCGAGCAAGGCGGCCAGCATCTGTCCGGTCTGGTTGGAATCGTCGTCGATGGCCTGCTTGCCGAGAATGACGACGTCCGGGCTCTCCTTGTCGATCAGAGCCTTGAGGATCTTGGCGACACCCAGCGGTTCGACCTCTATATCCGTTTCGACCAGGATGCCGCGGTCGGCTCCCATCGCCAGCGCCGTGCGGATGGTCTCTTGGGATTGGCTCGGTCCGATGGAGACGGCGACGAGTTCTTCAGCCGCGCCCGATTCCCTGAGGCGCACGCCTTCCTCGACGGCAATCTCGTCGAACGGGTTCATCGACATCTTGACGTTGGCCGTCTCGACGCCGGTTTTGTCCGATTTGACCCGGACCTTGACGTTGAAATCGACGACGCGTTTTACGGCGACAAGGACTTTCATGGGCAGCCCGCCTTGCAACAGTTGAAACCAGTATCCCCTTATGTGAAAACGGCGGGCGCGATCCTCGACCTCGGGCTCGAAAAGCCCACAGGAAAAGGGGTTTCCCGCCTTTTCGCAGTCGCACAATAGGACTCGCCCCAGCACAGGTCAAGACGACTTTGCCGGGTCGTCGCAAAAAGCCTGAAAGCGGCTGTGGGCAAGGCTCAGCGGTTGGCGCCGGGGTCCCAGAGAACATCCTCGAGGCCGCCGTCGTTGAGCCGGCGGGCCAGTTGAAACAGATGATCCGACAGCCGGTTGGCGTAGCGCGCGGCTTCCGGGTTGACGGCCTCGGTTTCGGCCAGCCGGCAGATCAGCCGCTCGGCCCGCCGCACCACCGTGCGGGCCAGGTGCAGATGCGCCGCGGCCTGGCCGCCGCCGGGCAGAATGAACGAGGCCAGCGGCTCGAGCTCGGCGTTCATGGCGTCGATTTCGGCTTCCAGCCTCTGCACCTGCTGGGCCGTGATCCTGAGCGCGTCGCCGCCCGCTCCGTCCTCGGGCCGGCACAGATCGGCGCCGAGGTCGAAGAGGTCGTTCTGGATGCGCCCCAGCATGGCGTCGGCCTCGCCGTCGGTGTGCAGCCGGGCGACGCCGATCGCGGCGTTGGCCTCGTCCGTCGTGCCGTAGGCGTCGACCCTGAGCGCGTGCTTGGCGACCCGTTCGCCGTCGCCGAGCGAGGTCTGACCCTGGTCGCCGCCGCGCGTGTAAATCTTCGTCAGTTTGACCAAGGCCGCTCCTCCGCCGCCGTCAACTGGTGGCGATCCACAGAATCGCCGCCAGGAAGGCAAGGGCCGCGCCCTGGAAGATCACCCGCGCCCGCATCAGGTTGTTGGCGTGTTTCAGGTAGAACTTGCCGTGAACCGCGAACGACAGGATGCCGACCACGAGGACGACCAGAGTGGCGACCATGGCGAGGCCCAACAAATAGGGTAAAGCCGATCCCATCGCCCTGATATAATGGCTGCGCCCGGCGCCGTCATCGAAAATATGTGAACGTACATTGGCCTCGGAGCCACTGGCGGAAGGGCCGGAAAGGGAGGAAATCGTGGACGCGGAAACCAGGGCCGACCTCGAGCGCATCAGCGTCGCCACCGTCACCATGCAGTTGCTGAAGCGCGGCATCCGCAACGTGTCGCTGGCCGGCGTCGTGCCGTTGAACGAGCCGCCGCAGCCGATCCTCGGCCCCGCCTATACGCTGCGCTTCGTGCCGATGCGCGAGGACCTGTCGGGGCCGGAGGTATTGGGCCGGCCCGACTACGCGCCGAGGCGGGCCATCGAGGAAGCGCCGGAAGGCTCGGTCCTGGTCATCGACGGCCGCGAGCGCGGCGACATCGCGGTGCTCGGCGACCTTCTGTTGGAACGCCTGAAAGCGCGCCGCGTCGGCGGCGTCGTTTCCGACGGCGGGGTGCGCGATTTCGAGGAATCGCTGGAACTCGGTTTCCCGGTCTACGCCGCCGGCCCGGCCGCGCCCGCCCATATCGCCGGCCACGCCGCCGCCGACGTCGAGGTCGCCATTGCCTGTGGCGGCGTCGCCGTGCTGCCGGGCGACATCGTCAAGGGCGACGGCGACGGCGTCGTCGTCATACCCAAGGCGCTGGCCGCCGAAGTCGGCCGCGACGGCGTCGAGCAGGAACGCTATGAGCGGTTCGCCAAGCTCAAGATTCAGGGTGGCAGCCCGGTCCCCGGCGTCTATCCGCCGAGCGAGCAGACCCGCGCCGAGTACGCGAAATGGGTCGAGGCCGGCGAGCCGGAGGGGTAGTAACGGTGTTCCTGTCACGAGATCGGTGTCGAATAGGTTTGACTTATCGTCGTCTGCTAGAAAACACCTAATGCCGACAGTTCTCAGAATTCGTGGCTACCGATTATATTTCTATAGTCATGAACCAAACGAACCGCCTCACGTGCATATCGATGCAAGGGGTTCATCAGCTAAGTTTTGGTTGGAACCGGTTGGCCTGGCACGAAATATCGGGTTTAATTCGCGAGAACTTGGATTGATCCAGGATATCGTTACCGAACATCGGATCACCTTGTTGGAGAGCTGGCATGGGCATTTTGGCGACTAACGCGGACGAGCGTGTGAAGGATGTCCGCGTCGGCGAAGATACCTTGAGTGTCGATCTTATGGATGGGCGCACAATTGCAGCGCCCCTTGCTTGGTATCCCCGTCTCGCGAGTGCCACGCAGGCGCAGTTGGAAAATTGGCAGCTGGCGAGCGCGGGTTACGGCATTCACTGGCCCGAATTGGACGAGGATTTAAGTACCGAGGGTTTGCTTCGCGGCGCACCCGGCGTAGTTGCCCGCAAACCATTTGGTACGAAGGCAAGAACCGGAGAACCTTGCCCCGAGAGCGGCGTGTGGAAACCTCACGGTACATCGCCGGTGACAATCCCGATCGTTGTTGGCAACCCGATGCCGCCATACAACAACGAGAGCGTCACTTGGACACTGGTTGATTACGCCTAGAGCGGTAGAAAAAATCGAGGCCGGCGAGCCGGAGGGGTTGGAGGGCTGAGGATGTCGAGGCTTCTAAGGCCCCTACGCAGACGTCTGGCGGCGCTCGCTGTTGCCGTCGCGGCGCTGCCGATCGCCGCAATCGGCGCCGTGCCGTCGGCGGTGTCGCCCGTCCTCAAGTCCCTGGGCTGGGAGGAAATCACCTTCGACGGCGAGAAACTCAACCGTTTCGAGGCGTGCGCCGAGGACTGCATCGCCGTCGAGACCGACGAAAGCGTATCGATGATCGGCCGTCCGGTGTCGGTCGACCTGACGACGATGCCGGTGCTGAAGTGGGAATGGCGGATCGAGCAACCGGTGGCGGCGTCGGACCTGACCGCAAAGGGGGCGGACGACCGCGCCATCGCCGTCTACGTCACCTTTCCCTACGACCCCGATACCGCCAGCCTGGCCGAGAAGCTGCTCAGGCCGGTCGTCGAACTGGCCCGCGGCCGGGACGCGCCGAGCCGCATGATCTCTTACGTGTGGGCCGGCTTCGGGCGGCGCGGGGAGTTGATCGAGAGCCCGTATTTCGGCGGCGTCAACGCCATCGTCGTCATGCGCAATGGCGGCGACAAGGTCGGCAGCTGGGTCGTGGAGCGGGCCGACGTCATGGCCGATCACCGGCGCGCCTTCGGGTATGCGCCGAGAACGGCGGCTCATCTGCTGATCGGCGCCGATTCCGACGACACGCGGACGCGGGGCCGCGCCCGTGTCCGCAATATCGCTTTCGACGCCGAGTGAAGGCCGGGCAAGGGGCATGGCCATCGACAAGAACGTCCGCGTCCTAGTGGTCGACGACCGCGAGCCGATGCTGAAGATCGCCGAAATCCAACTCACCCATCTCGGATTCGGCAACATCGAGACGGCACTCAACGGCGAGGAAGCGCTCGCCAAGCTCGAAAAGGGCGGCGCCGCGGTCATTCTCGCCGATTGGCGCATGGAGCCGATGTCGGGCATTCAGCTGCTGCGCACGGTCAAGGCGTCGGAGGCGCTCAGAGGCATCCCGTTTATCATGATGACGGCCGACAGCAATCCCGATCATGTCCACGAAGCCAAAGAGGCCGGTGCCGAGGGCTACATCGTCAAGCCGTTCACGACGGAAACCCTGATGGTCAAGCTGGGTTCCGTGCTCGGCGCCGGTTGAGCCGGGCTTGGACGTGGATCAACGACAGCGCCACGGCCGCCCTGCTAAATAGGGAAATCCGCCGAAACCGGCCGCCGAGCCGTGGGACATGGGAGAGAACCGATGCGCGCCATGGTGTTGAACCGGCCCCGTACGCCGCTCATCGAGACCGACCTTGCCGATGCCGACCCCGGCCCCGATCAGGTCCGAATCAAGATCGGCGCTTGCGGGGTGTGCCGAACCGATTTGCACGTGGTCGACGGCGAGCTTGCCGAACCGAGCCTGCCGATCGTGCCGGGACACGAGATCGTCGGCACCGTCGCCGAGGTCGGCCAACGGGTCGAGCGGTTCCAGGTCGGCGACAGGGTCGGCGTGCCGTGGCTCGGCCATACCTGCGGGACGTGTAAGTTCTGCCGGTCCGAGCGCGAGAATCTTTGCGAGGAGGCGCGCTTCACCGGTTATCAGATCAACGGCGGCTACGCCGAATACACGCTGGCCGACCAACGCTACTGCTTCGCGGTCCTGGGCGATTACAGCGACGCCGAGGCGGCGCCGCTGCTGTGCGCCGGGCTGATCGGCTACCGCAGCCTGCGGATGACGGGCGACGCCGAGCGGCTCGGCATCTACGGGTTCGGCGCCGCCGCCCATATCGTCGCCCAGGTCGCCCGCCACCAGGGCCGGCGGGTGTTCGCCTTCACCCGGCCCGGCGATACCGACGCCAAGGCCTTCGCCACCGACTTGGGCGCCGAGTGGGCCGGCGATTCGGGCCAAGCGCCGCCCGATGAACTGGACGCCGCCATCATCTTCGCGCCGGTCGGCGCCCTGGTGCCGGAAGCGCTGAGGCGGATCGGGCCGGCCGGCACCGTGGTCTGCGCCGGCATCCACATGAGCGACATCCCGTCGTTCCCCTACGAGATCCTGTGGCGCGAGAGGACCGTCCGCTCGGTCGCCAACCTGACCCGGGCCGACGGCGAGGAATTCCTGGCGCTGGCGCCGGAAGTGCCGGTGCGTACCGAAATCGAGACCTTCCCGCTGGAGCAGGCCAACGAGGCGCTCGGGCGGCTGCGCGACGGGCAGTTGCGCGGCGCCGCTGTGCTGACCATGGGGTGAGCGGGCGGCTTTCTAGAGTTCTTTCGAGAAGTAGTACTCGACGCTGTTGGACGCGTCGTCGAGGCGGCGCGTCAGGGCCGGATCGCGGGCGAAGCCCAAGCCCTCGTAGAGCCTATGCGCGTCGGTGAAGCGGGTGTCCGAGAACAGCATCAGCCGTTCGGCGCCGGCGTCGCGTGCCGCCTCCTCGGCCATCCGGCAGAACTCGGTGGCGAGCCCACCGCGGCGGGCTCGCGACGCCACGTAGACCCGGTGGATTTCGTGCGTGCCGGCTTCCGCCGTTGGCCGGACGCCGCCCGAGCCGATGATTTCGGACCGCCTCTCGGCCACCCAGAAACGGCCGCCGCCCGTCGCGAAGGCGGTCTCCGGCGTCAACAGGTCGGGCACCTCCTCCTCGACCAGCAGCACGCAGCCTTCGTATTCCCGGTAGCAGCCGTCGATCAGGTCGATCAGCCGCCGGGCATCCGAATCGCGGACGGCGCGGATGATGAGGTCGGCCGGCGGCACGGGCCTAGAGCGGTTCACGTTGATATGGAATCGCTGAGACACGCTCTCCGGTCTCCTGGCAAGGAGCGGCTCGCGCGGCGATGCGGGGCCATCGGAAACGGGCCGCGACGCCGTCCAGGGGGCCGGAGAACGCGCCTGCGGTCGGTTTTTCGGCCTTCCGGCGTCGTCGAGGAGGCTCGCCGATGCCCCACATCGCCTTCGCATCCTCTCCTGGCCGGCAGGTCGAAAAACCGATCTCAGCCGCTTCCATATCAACGTGACCCGCTCTAGTTGCGCCCCGACAGCAATCCGCGGGCGATGACGTGGCTCTGGATTTCGGCCGCCCCCTCGAAGATGTTCAAGATTCGCGCGTCGCACAGGACGCGGCTGATCGCGTATTCCTGGGCGTAGCCGTTGCCGCCGTGGACCTGCAGCGCGCAATCGGCGTTGGTCCAGGCGACGCGGGCGGCCAGCAGCTTGGCCATGCCGGCCTCGATGTCGCAGCGCCGGTCCGAATCCTTCTGGCGGCCGGCGAAGTGGGTAAGCTGGCGGGCGATCATGGTTTCCACCGCCATCCAGGCGATCTTGCCGGCGACCCGGGGGAAGGCGTAGATCGGCTTGCCGAACTGCTGGCGCTCGGTGGCGTAGGCGAGGCCCAGTTCGGCGGCGTTCTGGGCGACGCCGACGGCGCGCGCCGCGGTCTGGATGCGGGCCGATTCGAAGGTCGCCATCAACTGCTTGAAGCCCTGGCCTTCGACCTTGCCGAGAAGCGCCTCGGCCGGGACGACAAAGCCATCGAAACCGATCTCGTATTCCTTCATGCCGCGGTACCCAAGCACCCCGATCTCGCCGCCCGACATGCCGGCGGCCGGGAACGGGTCGTCGTCGGTGCCGCGCGGCTTCTCGGCCAGGAACATGCTCAGGCCCGTATAGCCGGGGTCGTCCGGGTCGGTGCGGACCAAGAGCGTCATCAGGTCGGAGCGCGCCGCGTGGGTGATCCAGGTCTTGTTGCCGAAGACGCGGTAAACGTCGCCTTCGCGGACGGCGCGGGTCTTCAAGGAGGCCAGGTCGGAGCCGGTGCCGGGCTCGGTGAAGACGGCGGTGGGGAGGATTTCCCCGGAAGCGATGCCGGGCAGGTATTTCTCCTTCTGCGCCTCGGTGCCGCCCAAGCGGATCAGTTCGGCGGCGATCTCCGAGCGCGTGCCCAACGAGCCGACGCCGATGTAGCCGCGCGACAGCTCCTCGGTGACGACGCACATGGCGGTCTTGCCCAGCCCCAGGCCGCCGCCTTCTTCCGGTACGGTGAGGCCGAACACGCCCAACTCCGACATCTGTTCGATGACCTCGTCGGGGATCAGTTGGTCGGCCAGGTGCCAGCCGTGCGCGTGCGGCATCACCTGTTCCTCGGTGAAGCGGCGGAACTGGTCGCGCACCATATCGAGCGTCTCGTCGTCGAGGCCGAGGTCGCCGAATCGGCCGTCCTCGATCAGCGCCGCAATCCGCATCCTGACCGCGTCGGAATTTCCGCGCGCGATCAACTCGGCGGCCGGGCCATCGGAGAGCGCGCGAACGACTGCCGGATCGAGGCCGATGTCGGCCGGCCGCACCACTTCCGTCTGGCTCATGGTGATGCCGCCGCAGATCTGCGCCAGGTACTCGCCGAAGGCGGACTGCAGGAGAAGGCTCTCCAGCTCACCCAAGCGTCCGGCAGCCTCGAGGCGGCGCGCCCAGGCCAGCATCTGGCGCAAGCCCTCGACGTAGGTCGCCATCCAGGCAAACCCGTGGGCGGCGAACTGCTCGGCCTCGAGGGCCTTCGGGTCGACCTTGCCGCCTCCCTCGCCACCCGCCGCGACCCGCGCCTGTAGCGCCCGGCCGGCCGCCGCCAGCAGCGCGTCGGCCTCATCCAGCGCCAAGGCGCAGGCGTCGATCAGGTCGTCGAGGATTGGGCTATCGGAGGGGCCAGTGGCGTCCAATTTCATGGCTTTCCTAATTTACCCGTAAAGCCAGCCTCTGAAGTCAACGAGATCAAGACAGATGTAGCCGTCCTTTTGTAATTGATTTCGTCGAGCTTTTTCGAATCTTGGCGAGTACAGCGCTTTTTCAATGTTCCAGCCTGCAAATTGCAGGCCTTCCTTGGTTTTTGAGAACCGCGAGATATGTCCCTCGAATTTCTTTAACGCTTTAGAATCATGAGCTTCCGGGTTCCTCTTGCACGAACCGATACGCAAAATCTTGTCTTCTTCATTGACGGCGATCAGGTCGATTTCAATATCGGAGCCGTCCGCCTTGTTCCAATAACCATGGACGAAATCAGTCAGCGCGAAATCGCCGACGCCTTTACGAGAAGCCTCTTCGGTCAATTGGCGGATCATCTTTTCGAAAGCAAATCCCTCGTGGACTTGTAGCATTTTGTCGGTCCGGTCCAAGGGCTTATCAACCGGTTGGATTCGTGCGTTCTGCACGTTTCGAGCGATGGCGTTGAGCCAGGCCGATAGGAAGTTGTCGGTAATGACATAACGCGCTTTTCGTGATTTTTGGGTTGCGAAAACGGGTTGGAGTTTTTCGACCATTTGATACCGATCCGTCAGGGTTGCTAGATACCCGCCCAATTGCTTTTCACCACCTGTACCCGTCCGGTCATATTCGGCTTTGAGTTGACTGAGCGAGCATGGGCCCTTGTTCGCCAATATCTTCAGTACGCTGTCGTAGCGTCCTCTCAGCTCTCGTAGAAACCAGTTTGTGGCTTCGTCGCGAAGCGGACTGGAACCCTCAAAAAACAACCTAAGGAGGCTCGTCCTTCTGAAATCGTCTTTGAGAGAAAAGACTCCCTGGTCGAAACAGTCGCGATAGAATTTCGGCACGCCCTCAAACATCGTCCAGAGAAATAGCCAATGAGCAGGATCAGTGACGTCATGAACATCAAACATTTCGAACAGGGTTTCAAAGTCCAGATGATCAAGGTCAATTCGATCCGTTACCCGGTTGAACAAGGGCGAGGCATGGTCTTCCAAGATCGCCGTCATTTCCGTGTGAATCGATCCGAGAACGAACAATCCGCCCCGTTTCGAGTTCCTTAGTTGGTCCACGCGGAGTTGAAGGTGCGAGGTGAATTCCGATAGAGATTTCCGATGGAAGTATTGAAACTCGTCGATGATGACAATCATTTCGACATCACACATGGCGTAAACCAAGGTCGCCATATCCTTAAAGGTTCGAACCTCCTGAATAGCCTTCACGGGATGGCCAAAATCTTCGAGGGCATCTTGAAAAGCCTGGACGACACCTCTCTCGTCGCTGTCCGGAACCTGAAAATAGAAATGCGAATTACCCCAGGAACTCCGCAGAGCACGTTGGATTAGCGTTGTCTTGCCGATACGGCGCCTTCCGGAAATTGCGCAAAAAAACCAGCGGTTGGCGGAAATGATGCGCTCAATCTCCGTCAACTCGCTATTGCGACCGTAAAAACCCCATGTTTTTTGCATAGTTAGCGCCCGATCACGCTTAACGTAATTTTTCTTACGTTAAGCGTGATAATAGTAAAAAGCCAGGAAACTCTTACCCCTCGATGCAGTCCTCGACGGTGCGGCGCCCGGGCCTTTTCGCCTGGACCAGGACCGCCATGTTGCCCGGCTTGTGCTCGTTCGCCATCATCTTCATGTGGGCGGCCGGGATGTCATCCCAACCGAACACTTCCGACATGCACGGATCGATGCGGCGCTCGACGACCAGGTGGTTGGCCTGGGCGGCCTGCTTGAGGTTGGCGAAATGGCTGCCCTGGATGCGTTTCTGGCGCATCCACACGAAGCGCGCGTCCATCGTCAGGTTGTAGCCGGTGGTGCCGGCGCAGAACACCACCATGCCGCCGCGCTTGACGACGAAGCAACTGACCGGGAAGGTCGCCTCGCCGGGGTGCTCGAAGACGAAATCGACGTCCTTGCCCTTGCCGGTGAACTCCCAGATCGCCTTGCCGAACTTGCGGCACTCCTTCATGTACTCGCCGTAGCCGCCGGCGTCGTTGACCTCCGGCAGCCGCCCCCAGCAATCGAAGTCACGGCGGTTGATGACGCCCTTGGCGCCCAGCGACATTGGCGCCGGCGGTGGCGATGAGCTGAACGGCCATCGAGCCGAGGCCGCCGGAAGCGCCCCACACCAGCACGTTGTGGCCGGGCCTGAGGATGTGCGGCCGGTGCCCGAACAGCATCCGATAGGCGGTGGCCAGCGTCAGCGTGTAGCACGCGCTCTCCTCCCAGGTCAGGTGCTTGGGCCTGGGCATGCACTGCTGGGCCTGGACCCGGGTGAACTGGGCGAACGAGCCGTCCGGCGTCTCGTATCCCCAGATCCGCTGCGACGGCGAGAACATCGGGTCGCCGCCGTTGCACTCCTCGTCGTCGCCGTCGTCCTGGTTGCAATGGACGACGACCTCGTCGCCGACACGGAAGCGCTTGACCTTGGAGCCGACCGCCCAGACGATGCCGGAAGCGTCGGAACCGGCGATATGGTATTCCGCCTTATGGTAATCGAACGGCGAAATCGGTTTGCCGAGGGCCGCCCACACGCCGTTGTAATTGACGCCGGCCGCCATCACCATGATCAGCACCTCATGGCTGTCGAGTTCGGGCACGTCAACGACCTCGACCTGCATGGCGATGTCGGGTTCGCCGTGACGCTCGCGGCGGATGGCCCAGGCGTACATGCTCTTCGGCACGTGGCCCAGCGGCGGTATCTCGCCGATCTCGTAGAGATCCTTAACGGGAAGGTCGGGATGCAGTTCGATAACTTCGGCCGGTTCGGTCATGCTGCGGTCCTCCAAACAAAGCCAAGGCGGCGCTCCCGAACGGGCCGAAGCCGCCGTCGATCCCTCATAGACCTTTGTCCTTTTCTTCGCAACGCACAATTTGCTAGATTTCGTATGTCCGCGATGAAATGAAATAAAATTTCGCGGTATTTCATCGGCTTAAGGGCCGGCTGGGTAAATTCGGCGAAGACGACGCGAGGCGGAATGGCTGACAAATTCGCAGACGCAACAAAGAACGATCGGCGCGACCGCGACCGTCCGTGGCTGTTCCGCACCTATTCGGGGCACAGTTCGGCCAGGGACTCAAACGCGCTTTACCGCACCAACCTGGCCCGCGGCCAGACCGGGCTGTCGGTGGCTTTCGACCTGCCGACCCAGACCGGCTACGATTCCGACCACCCGCTGGCCCGCGGCGAGGTCGGCAAGGTCGGTGTTCCGGTCTGCCACCTGGGCGACATGGAGGCGCTGTTCGACGGCATTCCGTATTCGGAAATGAACACGTCGATGACCATCAACGCGCCGGCGGCATGGATGCTGGCGCTCTATATCGCCGCCGCCGAGCGCCGAGGGGCCGACCGCAAGGACCTCGCCGGCACCACCCAGAACGACGTCGTCAAGGAGTACCTGTCGCGCGGCACCTATATCTTTCCGCCAGACCCCAGCCTCAAGCTGACCACCGACGTCATCGAGTTCACCTGCCGGGAAATGCCGAAATGGAACCCGATCAACGTATGCTCGTATCACCTGCAGGAAGCCGGCGCGACGCCGGTCCAGGAACTGGCCTACGCGCTTGCCATCGCGCTCTGCGTGCTCGATCGCATCCGCGACGCCGGCCGAGTGCCGGCGGCCGAGTTCGCGGCCGTCGTCGGCCGCGTCAGCTTCTTCGTCAACGCCGGCATCCGGTTCGTCACCGAGATGTGCAAGATGCGGGCGTTCGCCGAGCTGTGGGACGAGATCACGCTCGAGCGCTACGGCGTCGAGGATGCGAAGCTCAGGCGCTTCCGCTACGGCGTCCAGGTCAACTCGTTGGGGCTTACCGAGCAGCAGCCGGAGAACAACGTCTATCGGATATTGCTGGAGATGCTGGCGGTTACGCTCAGCAAGGATGCCCGCGCCCGCGCCGTGCAACTGCCGGCCTGGAACGAGGCGATGGGTCTGCCCCGGGCCTGGGACCAGCAGTGGTCGTTGCGCCTACAGCAGATCGTCGCCCACGAGACCGACCTCCTGGAATTCGACGATATCTTCGAAGGCTCGCATGTGATCGCCGAGCGTGTCTCGGCGCTGAAGGCGGCGGCGCTCGGGGAGCTGGCGGCGATCGAGGACATGGGCGGAGCGGTGGCGGCGGTCGAGACCGGCTACATGAAGCGCAAGCTGGTCGAAAGCAACGCCGAGCGCCTAGCGGCGATCGAAAGCGGCGAGCAATGCGTGGTCGGCGTCAACGCCTTCACCGAGGCCGAGCCCTCGCCGCTCGAAAGCGGTCAGGAAGCCTTCCTCGCCCTCGACCCGGTGGCCGAGGATCAGCAGATCGCCGGCCTCGAGGCTTGGCGGGGAGAGCGCGATCCGGCGGCCGTCGAGGAGGCGGTGGCCGAATTGACGCGGACCGCCGGCGACGGCGGCAACGTGATGCCGGCTTCCATCGTCTGCGCGCATGCCGGCGTCACCACCGGCGAATGGGCGGATGCGCTGCGCGGTATCTACGGCGAGTACCGGGCGCCGACCGGGGTTGGCGGTGCGCGGCCGGCCGACACCGGTGCCGTCACCGAATTGCGGGCCCGGGTCGACGCCGTTTCGGCCGCCTTGGGCCGCCGCCTCAAGATGTTGGTCGGCAAGCCGGGGCTGGACGGCCATTCCAACGGCGCCGAACAGATCGCCGTCAGGGCCCGCGACGCCGGCATCGAGGTGGTCTACGAGGGTATCAGGCTGACGCCGGCGGAGATCGTCGCCGCGGCGCTGGAGGAGGGCGTCCACATCGTCGGCCTGTCGGTGCTGTCGGGCTCCCACGTGCCGCTGGTCATGGACGTGCTCGCGAGGATGCGGGAGGCCGGTTTGGGTGATGTGCCGGTGGTCGTCGGCGGCATCGTTCCGGCGGCCGACGCCGATAGTTTGATCGAGGCCGGAGTGGCGCGCGTCTTCACGCCGAAGGACTTCGACCTCAATGCCGTTATCGAGGATGTCGTCGGTGTCGTCGAGGCGGTCGCCCGCGACGCCGCCTAAACAGCGCTTTCCGGCTTTTCCGGTGGGGTTTCCTCGCCGCCGGTTTCCTGGCCGGCCGTTTCCTCGGGCGCTTCTTCCTCTTCCTCGGCCAAATCCTCTTCCTCGGCCAATTCCTCTTCCTCGAGGAAGCTCGGCGTAAACGGACTGCCGCCCAGTTCCGACGGCGATTCGACGATCGCCTCCTCGCCTTCGGCGGCCGGCTCCGCATGTTCGGCCGCGGCCGCCGCTTCGCCGCCCGGCTGCGGCGCGGCGTCCGTTGCCGGCGCCTTGTCCGCTTCGGCGGCGGACTTCTCCGTCTCGGCCGCTTCTTTGGCGTCGTCGTTCTTCGGCACCATGCCGGGCGGGTAGACGGGGACCAGGCTGACCGACTCCGGGCTCGGCGCGTCGGGGTTGGCGACGGACGGCTTGGTGGCCAGCGTCAGGTAGGCGACGGCGCCGGGCTGAAACTCCTCGCGGATCAGGCACCACGAAACATGCAACGTGCCGCGTTCGGCGTATTCCAGGATTCCCTCGTGTTCGCCCAGTTCGTAAAAGGTTCTGGCGAGGTCCGAACTGGCGCCGACGTAGACCCAGCCGGGATGGACCCCGGTGTGCCAGATGGCGAATACTCCCGAGCGCCCTTCGAGCCCGGCCGCTTCGGGGTCGAGGTCGAGAAACCTGGGAAAGCGGCCGCCCTCGCCCTGCACCCAGCGCGGGTCCGCCGGCGGGCTCTTCGAAAGATCGACTTTCTTGTCCCCGAACAGCGCCATGGCGTCGTAAGTTCCCTTCCCCCTTTTTCGCCGCCGCAAAGACGGCGGTTCAACGTTGAGCGATTTTATCTATATTTGTGGCGGCGGCAACAACGGGGCAACCCAAACCATGACCTTAGAATACATCGCCCTTGTCGTTTCGCTGTTGGCGATCGCGTTGATCTTCGCCTCGACCCTGATCACCGGCATCTCCCCGGTGCCGACATCGCCCCGCGTGCGCCGAACCATGATGAGCGTCCTGCCCGACAGATTGCCGGGAAAGGCCGGGGCGCCGATCTACGAGCTCGGGTCGGGCTGGGGCGGCATGGCGCTGGCGCTGGCCCGGCGCTACCCGGACCATCCGGTGATCGGTTGCGAGGTGTCGCTGTTGCCGTGGGCGTTCTCCCGGCTCCGGCTCTTGGTCAGACCGCAGCCCAACCTGTCGTTGGTGTGGATGGATTACCGCGGCGCCGATCTCGGTGAGGCGGCTCTGGTCGTGTGCTACCTGTTTCCCGGCGCCATGCAGGAGCTGACGGCCAAGTTCGAGAGCGAACTTTCTCCGGGCGCCCTGGTGCTGTCGAATACGTTCGCGATCCGCGACTGGCGCCCGGTCGACGAAGTCAGCGCGCCCGACCAGTACGCCTCCAAGGTCTACCTCTACGAAACCAGTCCGCCGTCGCGCTAGAGCGGTTCACGTCGATATGGAATCGCCGAGACGCGCTCTCCGGTCTCCTGGCAAGGAGCGGTTCGCGTAGCGATGCGGGGCCATCGGAAGCGGGCCGCGACGCCGTCCGGGGGGCCGGAGAACGCGCCTGCGGTCGGTTTTTCGACCTTCCGGCGTCGTCGAGGAGGCTCGCCGATGCACCACATCGCCTTCGCATCCCCTCCTAGCCGGCAGGCTGCAACACCGATCTCAGCCGCTTCCATATCGACGTGACCCGCTCTAGGGCCACGTCGTCCGAGGATCGAAGCGATCCTTGGAAGCGAACCCGTCCTCTGGAGCGGCTTCCGATCGGTTGGAACCGGCGAACGGTTCCATCCGATCGGATTACAGCGCTCTAATTCATTGAAAAATAGAGCAAGTGAATCCGATTGGCTTGAGCCTTATTGGTTCAAGCCAATCGGATATTGCTCTAGCCGAGCGGCGCCGTCGCCGCCGCCAGCCAGGCCGATGTGTCGGCTTCGAGGTCGGGGGTGAGGACGTCGCGGACCCGCCGGTGGTAGGCGTCGACCCAGGCCAGCTCTTTGTCGCTCAGCAACACCGTTTCGATCAGGTTGCGGTCGATCGGCGCCAGGGTCAGGGTTTCGAAGCCGAGTTGCGCCTTGGCGCCGTCCCGTTCGGGCTCCAGTTCGACGACCGTGATCAGATTTTCGATACGGATCCCGTACTCGCCGCTCTTGTAGTAACCGGGTTCGTTGGACACCACCATGCCGGGCTCGAGGGCGACCCGGCTCGGTGTCTTGGAGATCCGGTGCGGCCCTTCGTGGACGCCGAGATAGCTGCCGACTCCATGACCGGTTCCATGATCGTAGTCGAGCCCCTGGTCCCACAGCGCCCGGCGGCCCAAGAGGTCGAGCTGGCTGCCCGTGGTGCCGGCCGGAAAGCGGGCGGTGGCCAGCGCGATATGGCCCTTCAGCACCAGCGTGAAGTTGCGCCGCATCTCGTCCGACGGCCGGCCGATGGCAACGGTGCGGGTGACGTCGGTGGTGCCGTCCAGGTACTGAGCGCCCGAATCGACGAGGTAGAGCGAGCCTGGTTCCAGCTCGCGGTCGGTTTCGGGGCTGACCCGATAGTGGACGATGGCGCCGTTCGGTCCGAACCCGGAAATGGTGGTGAAGCTCGAGCCCATGAAACGGTTGTCGCCGCGGCGGCGGGATTCGAGCTCGTCGGCGGCGCTCATCTCTGTCACCCCACCGTTCGGCGCGGTCTCGGCGAGCCACGCCAGGAAACCGACGAGCGCCGCCCCGTCGCGTCTGTGGGCGGCCCGGCAACCGTCGAGCTCGGCGGCCGACTTCCTGGCCTTCGGCAGCTGACAGGGGTCGTCGCCCCTGTCGACGGCGGCACCGGCCGCGGCCAGCCGCTCGAACAGCCAGGCCGGCGACGTCGCCGGATCGAGCCTGACGGTCTTGGCCTCGTTGCCGAGCCGGTCGAGCAGCACACCCAGGCGCTCGGGCGGGTGGCTGCGGATCTGCGGGCCGAGATGCTCGTCGAGGGCGGCCGCCGGTTTGGCGGGGTCGACGAGCCAATCGACACCGCCGTCGCCATAGAGGATGGCAAACGACAGCGGCAGCGGCGAATACGGGACGTCGGCGCCGCGCACGTTCAACAGCCAGGCGATCGAATCGGGCGCCGACAACACGACCGCGTCGACGCCGTCGGCGGTCAGCTCGGCCGCCACGCGGCGCCTCTTGTCGGCCGACGATTCGCCGGCGAACGCCTCGTCGTGGGCGACGATCGGGGCGGCCGGCGGCGGCGGCCGCTCGCGCCATACCGAATCGACGGGGTTACCCTCGGTCGCCACCAGCCCGCCGCCGGCCTTGCGGCAGGCCTTTTCGATGGCGGCCAGCTGGTTCGGAGTGTGAAGCCAGGGGTCGTAACCGAGCCGGCCGCCGCCGAGGTTGTCGGCGATCCAGTCGGTGGCCGGCTGGTCGGTGGCGTGACGGCGTTCGAACAGGGCGCCATCGACCTCCGCTTCGGCCTGCAATGTATAGCGGCCGTCGGTGAAGAAGGCGGCGCGGTCGGCGAGGACGACGGCGGTTCCGGCCGAACCGGTGAAGCCGCTGATCCAGGCCAGGCGCTCCGAGCTCGGCGCCAGGTATTCGTTTTGATGTTCGTCCGCATGCGGAACGATGAACCCGTCGAGGTCGCGCTCGGCAAGCTCCGAGCGCAGTGCCGTGAGGCGGGCGGGCGGAGATCGGCCGGGACCGGGCGGCCCAGCCGCTTTTTTCTCGTCGTTCTCGGGCTTCGACTTGGGCATGGGGCCAAAGCTAGGTTGGGCGGCGTCGGCTGGCAAGCGGCAAAGCGTCGCCGCCCGCCGCGCTATGCGTTTGTCGAATTGCTGCACTGCAGCATTGGCGCTTCTTCGTCGTTGTGGTTGGCCTTATATGAGCCGCAGAAGACGAATCACAACCCACGAAACACGAAGGAACACCAAGAAAATGTGGAACGCCATGACTGACGATCGGGTGCGCGCCGTTTATCCGACTCCCCGTGACGGACAGCCGATCGATTCGTTGAGCCGTGAGATCATGGCCCGGTACGCGAGCCAGGAAGAGACCATGAGGCTCCTCATCAAGGGGCTGGCCTGGATCGGACGCAAGTTCGTCGAGTGGCAGAAAAATCGCCGGGCCGTTCGGGAACTCTATGCGTTGGACGATCGGTTGCTAGCCGATATCGGAATCGAGCGCCATCAGATTGCGTCGGTGGCCGGCGGCGAGTTGATCCGCAGCCCGCTCGATGCCGTGCCCCTCAACGTCGAGTTTCTTCTCGGCCGGTCGGCGCCGACGAAAGCGGGCGAACCGGACGACCACAGGATCGCCGCCTGAGACATCCGCGATCGCGACGAGACGCGGTCGCTCTCCTCATCGAGAAACGGCCCTCTTGACGAAGGGGGCCGTTCTTTCTTTCCGACACGCCGGAATGATTTCCGGCCGGCGCCGCCCTATTGTTGGGCGTCCTTGGCGACCGGTCGGTAGCCCAATCTTTCCAGACAACGGTGAAGAAGGCGGCGCTCGTTGCGGCCGGCCTCGAACCGGCCCATCAGGGCTTCGTATCCGGCGCCGGTATCGACCCCGCCATCCGAACCGGCCGGCGCCCGCACCGCGAACTCCTTCTCGGCCAGGCGTTTGGCCTTGCTGCGGCAATTGGCCAGGTCGACCGACCATTGGTCGGAGGTGGCGCCCGGTTTCTCCCATTTGGCCGGGCGCTCGGCGCAGGCGGCGAGGCCGACGCACAGGACCACGATGAGGGCAACCCGAATCATGAAATCCATGGTAGGGCAACCGCCCGCCCGATCAAGGATATCGTCGGCGCGGCGGATACCGGGCTTGCGTTAACACATTGGTGAGGTTCGATTAGGTAGTATCGTATTATGAGAAAAAGTATTATTACATTTCTTCTCATGATTACGCCGGCCGCGGCCGGCGATCCGACCCTCGTCGCCGGTCCGGTCGAGGCCGAGGTGGTGGCCGTGCGCGACGGCGACACCATCGCCGTGCGCGCCCGCGTTTGGCCGGGTCATCTGGTCGTCCGGGACGTGCGCCTGCGTGGCGTCGATACGCCGGAACTGCGAGGAGCTTGTGAAGCCGAACGCCAGCAGGCGCTCGAGGCCAAGACCTTCGCCGAGACGGTGGTCGGCGACAGTGTCCGGCTCGCCAACATCGAGGACGGCAAATACGCCGGCCGGGTCGTCGCCGACGTATTGACCGGATCGGGCGACCTCGCCGCCCTGCTCGTCGAAAGCGGTCACGGCCGCGCCTACGGCGGCGGTCGGCGCCAAAGCTGGTGCGAATGAGGAGCCCGTCGCGGCTTCCTAACCGTCTTTCCCGAGACAGCGCCTGACGAAGGCGGAAACCTCGGGCGCATCCCACTCGGCGATGCCGAGCGTCCGACCGACTTCGTGGCCGGAGCGGTCGATCAACACCGTCGTCGGCAGGCCGCGCACCTTCAGCGCGCGCAGCAGTTTCATGCCCTCGTCGATGTAGATGTCGAGGGCGTCGAGCTTGTTGACCTTGTAGAACTTGTCGACGACGGCGGCGCCGGCGCGGTCTTCGGAAACGGCAAGCACGTCGATACCGTGCTCGGCGAGCAGCGTCTTCAGCCGGTTCAATTGCGGCATCTCGCGGACGCATGGCGCGCACCACGTCGCCCAGAAGTTCAGCACGACGCCGCGGCCGCGAAAATCGGCGAGGCTGACGGCGGCTCCGTCGGGGCCGATGAACGGCGTTGCCGGAACCGGCTTCGGCGGCGACGACGGCGTGAACATACCGAGCCGGTCCTGCGGCGGCCGGCATTTCGGGTCTTGCGCGCTTGCATAGGACGGCGATATGGCGAAAATCACCGAAACGAGCGCCGCAACGAGGACCGATCGGTGGGAACTGCGGCGATTTCTTGTTTCGATCATTGGGGTTGCGACTCCAGCCGACAGGCCGCGCGGACGGCGGGAACGATGACCGAAGACAGACCGAAAAACAAGCCGGATGCAAGCGCCATCTGGGGCGGACGTTTTTCAGCCGGACCCGATGCGGTGATGGAAGAGATCAACGCCTCCATCGGTTTCGACAGGCGCCTGTTCGCCCAGGACATCGCCGCCTCCAAAGCCCACGCCGAGATGCTGGCCGGCCGCGGCATCATCTCCGAAGCCGACGGCCGGGAGATCGTCGACGGCCTCGACGCCATTCTCAGGGAGATCGAGGACGGCGGTTTCGATTTCAAGCGGACGCTCGAGGACATCCACATGAACGTCGAGGCGCGCCTGGCCGAATTGATCGGCGAGACGGCCGGGCGCCTGCATACGGCGCGCTCCCGAAACGATCAGGTGGCGACCGACTTCAGGCTGTGGGTGCGCGACGCCCTCGATCAATTGGACACCGGCCTCGAAGCCTTGCAGGCGGCGCTGCTCGACCAGGCCGA
Source organism: uncultured Thalassospiraceae bacterium (assembly GCA_964344215.1). Lineage (GTDB taxonomy): Bacteria > Pseudomonadota > Alphaproteobacteria > Rhodospirillales > Casp-alpha2 > CAYFMP01. The sequence goes on from CAYFMP010000037.1 coordinate 29,182, forward strand.
GACCCACGCGGCCAGCCTCATGCCCGGCTTCACCCACCTGCAAACGGCGCAACCGGTGACGCTGGGACACCATCTTCTGGCCTATGTCGAGATGCTGGGCCGCGACCGCGGCCGCGCCGCCGATTGCCGCCGGCGTCTGAACGAGTGTCCGCTGGGCGCCGGAGCGCTGGCCGGCACCTCGTTCGCCATCGACCGCCAAGCGACCGCCGAGGCGCTCGGATTCGAGCGGCCGTCGGCCAATTCGATGGATGCCGTCGCCGATCGCGATTTCGCGCTCGAATACCTGAGCACGGCGTCGATCGCCGCCGTCCATCTGTCGCGGCTGGCCGAGGAGATCGTCCTGTGGGCGACCCCCCAGTTCGGCTATCTGAGACTCGGAGATTCGTTTTCGACCGGCAGTTCGATCATGCCGCAGAAACGCAACCCGGATGCCGCCGAACTGGTCCGTGGCAAGGCCGGCCGGGTGATCGGCGCGCTCAACGGGCTGCTGATCGCGCTGAAGGGACTGCCGATGACCTACGGCAAGGATATGCAGGAAGACAAGGAGCCGGTGTTCGACGCCCACGACACGATGGCGCTCTGTCTGGCCGCCATGACCGGTATGGTCGGGGATGCCGCCTTCGATACCGAACGGATGGCGGCCGATGCCGGCGCCGGCTATTCGACGGCGACCGATCTGGCCGATTGGCTGGTCCGGGAGTTGGACCTGCCGTTCCGCCGTGCCCACCACATCACCGGTGAAATGGTCGGGATGGCCGAGCGCAAGGGGACGGCGCTCGACGGCTTGACGCTGGAGGAGATGCAGGGCGTCGAGCCCGGGATCACGGATCAGGTTTTCCAGGCGTTGAGCGTCGATAGTTCCGTTCGAAGCCGCACCAGCCTCGGCGGTACCGCGCCGGAACGGGTGCGCGAAGCCATTACGGAAGCGCGACGGCGTTTTTTGGGTTAGACTGTCGGGCGGAGGACGGACCATGCGGATTGCCCGCAAGCAAAAGATGTCAGGGGTCCGGCCGGCCAACGCGCCGGCCCTTCTCGTCGTCGCCATTGCGGTGACGGGGCTGGTCGGCTGCGGCGTCAAGTCGGCGCCCGATTTTCCGCCGGGATCGACCTATCCAAGGCATTATCCAAAAAAGGATAAGACCAAGGCCCAACAATCGAGCAGACTTGATTTGACCCGATCCCCGGGCGGCGAAAACATGTGACCGGAGCCGGCCGTCGCATCCCGTCGAGAGGCGGCCGTCGGAGTTCGCTTAGGACGAAGCATGGACCACTTCGAATACCGTAACGGCGAACTGCATGCCGAAGACGTTCCGCTGCGCCGCATCGCGGCGGCGGTCGGGACGCCGTTCTTTTGCTATTCGACGGCCACGCTGGAGCGCCACTACCGGGTCTTCGAGGATGCGGTCAGCGGCCTCGATTCGACCGTCTGCTATGCCATCAAGGCCAATTCCAACATCGCCGTCGTCGCCACCCTGGCCGGGTTGGGCGCCGGCGCCGACGTCGTTTCGATCGGCGAGTTGCGCCGCGCGCTGGCGGCCGGCGTGCCGGCCGGGCGGATCGTATTCTCCGGCGTCGGTAAGACCGTCGACGAGATCGCCGAGGCGCTGTCCAGCGGCGTATTGCGGATCAACGTCGAATCCGAGCCGGAGCTCGAGATGTTATCGGAGACGGCCAGCAGTCTGGGCATCGAGGCGGCGCTGGCGGTCCGCGTCAACCCGGACGTCGATGCGCTGACCCACGAGAAAATCACCACCGGCAAGGCTGAGAACAAGTTCGGCATCGACATCGCCGTCGCTCGCGACGTCTATCGCCGGGCCGCTTCGCTGCCCGGTGTTCGGGTCGTCGGCGTCGCCGTACATATCGGCTCGCAACTCACCGACCTGGCGCCCTACCGCGAAGCTTATTCGCGCCTGGTCGAGTTCGTCGAAACCCTGCGCCAGGACGGCCACGCCATCGAGGAGCTCGACATGGGCGGCGGGCTCGGCATCACCTATACCGACGAACAGGCGCCGAGCCCAAAGGAATACGGCGACATGACCACGGCGATCGTCGGTCCGTTGAACTGCCGCGTCACCTTCGAGCCGGGCCGGGTGATCGCCGGCAACGCCGGCGTCCTGGTGACCCGGGTGATCGCCGTCAAGGAAGGCGCCAGCCGCCGGTTCTGTATCGTCGACGGCGCCATGAACGACCTTATCCGGCCGACGCTCTACAACGCGGATCACCAGATCGTGCCGCTTCGCGAAGCCGCCGCCAACACCGAGTTGAGCGAGATGGACGTGGTCGGGCCGATATGCGAATCGGGCGATTTCCTCGCCCGCTCGCGCGCCTTGGCGCCGGTTCGAAGCGGCGACCTGCTGGCGGTGCGGACGGCCGGTGCCTATGCCGCCGTCATGTCTTCGGCCTACAACAGCCGGCCGCTGGCGCCCGAAGTGATGGTCCGCGGCGGCGAATTCGCCGTCGTTCGCGAGCGCATCGGCGTCGACGAGATGATGGCCCACGAATCGTTGCCCGGTTGGCTCGGCCCGGAGGCGGCCGCCGCCCGGGGGGCCGGCGAATGAACCGGGTGGGACAGCCCGGGCGTCTGAGGCCGGGCTACGGGCTGCTGCTCGGCCTGGCCCGCGCCGCCGTCCTGTGGGAGCGGTTGTGGCCTTGCCTGTGGCCGGCCATCGCCGTCGCCGCGGTGTTCGTCGCCGTCGCCCTGCTCGATCTCCTGCCGCAGCTTCCCGCCTGGCTGCATGCGCTGGCTCTGATCGGGTTCGCCGGCGCTTTCGGATTTGCCCTGCGCGGCGTCACGCGTGTCGATACACGCATTTCGACGGCCGCCGCCCGGCACCGCGTCGAGAGGGACAGCGGCCTCGACCATCGCCCCCTGACGGCGCTCGAGGACCGGCTGGCGACCGGCCGCCGTGACCGAGATTCGGAAGTGCTGTGGCGCGCCCATCGGGTGCGCGTGGCCGAGGCACTGGCCCGCCTTCGCGTGCGCCTGCCGTCGCCGGGGTTGGCCCGTTTCGATCCCTATGGATTCCGCGCGGCGGCGCTGTTGATGCTGGTGGTCGGCCTGGCCGCCGGCGGTGCCGACGCCGTCGCCCGTCTCGAACGGGCGCTGGTGCCGCAGTTCGGAGCCGGTCCGAACGGGGCCCTGGCCTTGGATGTCTGGATAAACCCACCGGCCTACACGGGGCTGGCGCCGATGTTCCTGGAAACGACGCCGCCGGACGCCGCGCCGCCGCCCCGTGTCACCGTACCGGTCGGCAGTACGCTGTTGGCACAGGCCGGCGCCTTTTCGAAGACGCCGCAGGTGCGACTCGGCGAACGAACGGTCGATTTCGAGGTGCTCGGCACCGAAGACGAGCCCGGCGGATACCGGGTCGAGACGACGATCGACGATGAAGACACCGAAGCCGAAGGCCTCGGCGTCGAGGTCGGCGGCCGCAGCCTTGCCCGCTGGCCGATCGTCGTCGTTGCCGACACGCCGCCGCAGGTCGAGTTCACCGAACCCCCGAAACGGACCGGACGCTCCCACCTCAGGATCGATTACGAGGCGACCGACGATTACGCCTTGAGCGGTATCAGGATCATCATTCGTCATGCCGAAGGGTTGCCGGTTCCGGGCGGCGGCGATTCGGTGGAGATCGAGGTGGCGGCCCAGGGCATGGGGTCTCCCCGGGCCAAAGGCAACACCATCCAGGACTTGACCGCGCATCCGTGGGCGGGAACGCCGGTCCTGCTTCAAATGCGGGCCGAGGACGCGCGTGGACAAATCGGCGACAGCGATGTCTTTCCGATGGTCCTACCCGAACGCATCTTCAACCACCCGGTGGCCCGCGCCCTGGTTCAGGCGCGCAAGATGCTGAACAATCCGACCGAGCCCGTCGTCGCCGGCGTCATCAGCGCGCTCGACGATCTGGCCAGCCGGCCGAAGCATTTCTATGACGATACGGTGATCTATCTGGCCATGGCCTTCGCTCGCGGGCGCTTGGCCTATGACGATTCGCCGGCCGGCATCGTCGCCGTCCAGAAACTGCTTTGGGAAACGGCGCTGAGAATCGAGGACGGCGATTTCGCCATTGCCGAAAGGGATTTGCGCGAGATTCAGGAACGTCTGGCGGCGGCAATGCGCGACGGCGCATCGTCGGAGGAACTGGAGCGGCTGATGGACGAATTGCAGGCCGCGCTGGATAAGTTCCTGGCCGCCCTGGCCGAGCGCCTGGAGCGCGACGGTATGACGGAGCTGCCGATGAATCCAGCGGCACGGGTCATGGAAAGCGGCGATTTGCAGCGGATGATCGAACAGGCCCGCGAATTGGCGCGAACCGGCGCTGTGGAAGCGGCGCGGCGCATGCTGGCCGATCTCAACCGGATGCTCGACAACCTCCGCGAGGGGGCACGGATGGCTCGTCCCAACCGGCAGATGAACCAGGCCCGCAAGTTGATGCAAGGCCTGCGCGAGCTGACCCGGCGCCAGCAGCAATTGCTTGACCAGACGTTCCGCGACATGCAACAGCGCGGCCTCCAGCAGCCGCCGCAGGGCGAGCAGCCCGGCGCCATGCAGCAGCCCGGCCAACAGGGCCAGCAACAACAGGGCCGGCAGGGACAACCCCGACCGGACGACCAGCAGCTACAGGGACAAGGCCGCGCCAATTCCCAGGAAGGTCTGCGCCGCGACTTGGGAAAGCTGATGTTGCAGATGGATGAAATGCTGGGCTCCATCCCGCAGCCCCTGGGGCAGGCCGAACGCTCCATGCGCGGAGCTTCGCGCTCGCTCAGGAAAGGCGATCTCGGCGGCGCCGTGCCGCAACAGACGGACGCCGTCGACAAACTCCGCCAGGCAATGGAAGGGCTGTCCGAACAACTGGCCAGGCGCATGGGGCCGGCCATGGGACTGATGCCCGGCCGACCGGGCCAGCGGCCGGGTCCGGGGCGCGATCCGTTCGGCCGCCGTCAGGGCGGCGCCTTCGGGGCTTCGATCGACGACGGCGACGTCCGCGTGCCGACCCGAATGGAGATGTTGCGCGCCCGCGAAATCCTGGACGAGTTGCGCCGCCGCTCCGGCGAGCACCAACGTCCGCGTCCCGAGCTCGAGTACATCGACCGCCTGCTCCGGCGTTTCTAGAGCGGTTCACGTTGATATGGAATCGCTGAGACGCGCTCTCCGGTCTCCTGGCAAGGAGCGGCTCGCGCAGCGATGCGGGGCCATCGGA